>CAYSHK010000089.1:0-6571 GCA_964430935.1 uncultured Rhizobiaceae bacterium | reverse complement strand
GGCAATGCAAACCGGCATCAAGGAAGGCGACACCCTGAAGCTCGGGGAAGTGGTAGCCGTTGACAAGCTGCGGCAGGTGCACGAGAGCTGGCTGCCAGGATATATGGAGGGGGAGGTGTAGATATGAAAAATTCTGACTATTTAGAATTCTTAGTTTTGATTGAAGATATTTTACAAAAAGGAGATTCAAAAAGAGTAACAACAGAAGGCCATTCCTATCAGTTTGCATTAACAGCGATAAAGAGTGCGCTGTTTATTAATGCTGGATCATTGATTGCTTTACCGGCCTACAAGGAACTTCTCTCAAATATATACATTATATTCCCATCTTTATTATTTTCCTTAGGGATAATATCTTCTGCTTTATCACTTTATGCATCTTATATCAATTTACAACATTATGCTGAACGAGAAGCTGCAGCTGAATATGTGAGGGCAAATGAAAAGATAATGTATTTTGAAAAAGAAAATGATATATTTAACAAAGAAAGGGAGGATCAGATAATTTCTATGAAATCAAAAATATCTTATTATAATGAAAAAATTAATAAATATCTCAGATGGGCTACGATATTAGGCTTCGCATCATATGCGCTTTTTATAGGTGGCTTTATTTGCGCTGGATATAAATATATATTTAATTTTTAAAAAATAATATGTTATCATATTTGCCACTCCGCGGGTCGTGGTCTCTGACCGCGACCCGAGTGGTCATGCCATTTCACCGGGCTTCCCGCCAATACCGCGATCACCTGAATGCACCATGCATGGGCATGAATGTTTCGGTCCGGATTGGAGAGCGGTGGCAAGTTGCAGTCGGGAGATATGGCAGGCGGTTTTACGACGATCTGGTTCAGTCGTCCGCCGCGAGCTCATTGCAAATGGATTGCCAAGCCCCCGGCAATGACGTAATGGGCGGGATGGACACGGTCCACCGTGAATGCTCCACATCCCCGGCACCTGTCCTTCGGCACCACGGCCGGCCACGCACTGTGCCCTCATGCCCGGACTTGTTCCGGGCATCCATGACGCCGTGCCCGCCACGTCTTCCCTCCGCCCTGCCCGCCATTTTCCGACATGGGATTCGGGAGGTCGCGGCGGGAAATGGCGGACGTGGCGGATGGACGCGGGAACGGCCGGGCGCGCAGGGCGGAAAGAGGGTTGCGCAGGCGGGCCGGCGTTCCTAGTATCCGGCGCGGAAACGGCGGACACGCGGACTTTCCCCGCCATGTCCGGCACAACAGGGAGACCATGAACAGCCATGCCCATGCCCGCGGATGAAATCGTCCGGCTCATCAGGGAGGCCCTGCCCGACGCCGAGATCCGGCTGGTGGACACGGCCGGCGACCAGAACCACTACGCGGCGGAGATCGTCTCCGAGGCCTTCCGCGGCAAGTCGATGGTGCAGCAGCACCAGATGGTCTATGCCGCGCTGAAGGGGCGCATGGGAGACGAACTGCACGCCCTGTCGCTGACGACACGGGCACCCGACTGATCACCGAACAACGAGGAACGACGAGACATGACCCGGCGGGCCGTGCTCCAACGGCGACCGGGATGCCGTTGTCTTCAACAGCCAAAAACAAAGGCCGCGCGTGGGCTTGTTATCGCCTCCAAAGCGCGGCCTGCCGCGGATGCGGTCTTAAAGCCCGATACCCTCTTCGGGCAGAGCGGGATCGGGATCCATTGTATGCCACAGGGACCTCATGTCAACAGACCTATGCTCCTTGCCACCGCTTCACGCACTTTCCGCAATTGCTCATCGCCAAGTGCATCCCGATTATAGATTCGTCTGCCTTCCGGGGTTTTGCCGATCCGTATCAAATCCAGTCTGTTGAAAGAAGCCACCGTCACCATGTCGCACTTGGCCCATAGCCGGGTTTCGCACCAGCGTCCGCCCAATGGGCGCTCAAGATCAAGGGGCACATGATAGGGCATCACGGGATCGGGTGGCGTGCAACTCAGCGGCACAACGGTGCATAGCCCCTCTCTTCTGCGAAACCTTGGTGAAATCACCACCACGGGCCGTTTCTTCACCATTTCCGGCACAACGTGACCGCTGTAGTCGCAAATCAGAAAGGTGCCCGGCCTGGGATGATACCTGAGCGGCATGAGATCGTTCCCTGCAAGGTCATGATGCCTTTCCGTCCATTCTATCAAGGCGACAGGTGGCACGAGAATGACTTGCACAGCTTTCCCGGAAACGCTGGCCGGGCATGCCTCGGGAAAGCCGATGGGTTGCCTGGCCCGGCCAATGGATGGCGACTTGTCGGATGCGGGATGGGAATTGCATTGGTGGGCGGCGTGAAAGCGGATTCGGGAGAAAGAGATCATGCCGGTTGCGACCGAAGAGCCGGATAAGACATCGCACGTGACATCTCCGGATGCGTTGTCCATACGGTACAGAAGAGCGGCAGAGGCGGCGGGGCGCATGTGTTCGCGCGCGAACTTCCCCGCCGGAAGGAATGAAGCGGGAAGACCATGAATTCGCATTCGGGCCCCTCCCATTCCCTCAGACGGGAAAGGACTGGTGGTGCGGGAATGCGTGGCCTATAAGGATGGCAAAGGCAGTTTGAGCAGGAGTTGGCAATCATGACCGATGTGAAGGACTGGATCGATTCCGTCGTGAAGAGCAACGACGTGGTGCTCTTCATGAAGGGCACTAAGGAACAGCCCATGTGCGGCTTCTCCGGCCGCGTGGCGCAGATTCTGGGCTATCTGGAAGTGCCCTACACCGACGTGAACGTGCTGGCCTCCGACGAGCTGCGGCAGGGCATCAAGGACTACACCAACTGGCCCACCATCCCGCAGCTCTACGTCAAGGGCGAGTTCGTCGGCGGCTGCGACATCGTCACCGAGATGTTCCAGAACGGCGAGCTGGTGAAACTGCTGGCAGAAAAGGGCATCCAGCACACGCCGCGCAGCGTCGGCTGAGGTGGTTTCAGGCGGGCGTTTCCCGCCGCGGAACAACACAAGGGCCCGGATGTCTCCGCATCCGGGCCCTTTCCATGACTTTCCACGAGGATTCGGCCGCCGGGCGGAGTTCCCGGGCCGTTCCATCGGCAAGCACGCACCGGAACCGCCGCCCGCCGCGCGCACTCATCCCCTTTCGCCATCGCCGGCGTCGTCGGGATGGGCGTGGCCGACCACCTTGCCGTCCTCGATGATGGGGATCATGCCCTTCTCGATTTCACCGGGCAGGACGAGACCGGCGGAAATGACCAGTTTCGCCGCCTCCTCCACGGATATGTCGAGTATCCGCACCTCGTCGCGATGGACGAAGAAGAGAAAGCCGGAGGTCGGGTTCGGCGTGGTCGGCATGAAGCAGGCCAGCATGGGATTGCCCGGCTGCAGGCCGAGGTCGCCCGAATCCAGCTCGCGCGCGATGAAGGCCACGACGTGCACGCCCTTGCGCGGATACTCGAGCAGGCCGACGCTCTTGAAATTCTTCGACCCCTGGGACAGGGCGGTGTGGAAGATCTGCTTGGTGCCGCGGTAGATCGAGCGCAGGACCGGCATGCGCCCGAGGATGCGCTCCCACCAGCCGATCACGGAGCGGCCGACCAGATTGGCGGCGAAGGCGCCGATCATGGTGATGACCACGACGGTGAACACCAGCCCGACGCCCGGTACGGTGAACGGCAGATAGTTGTCCGGATTGTAGATGTCCGGAATGAGCGGTTTCACCCACCGGTCGAACAGGGACACGAACCACCAGGCAAGCCAGATGGTGATGGCGATCGGTGCGACCACCACCAGCCCCGCGAGAAAATAGCCCCTCAGCTTGCCGAACACCTGAAAATCCCCGGTTCCACGCATTTTCCGCCCGCCGGGCGGTCCTCACGGCCATCAATACGGCAAGCGGGACGGAACAGGCAAGCATCCTTCCGCCCCGCGCGGGCTTTTCGGAAAGGTGTGACCTTCCGGATACGAATGGAAAAGGGCCCCTTCCCGTGGGAAGGAGCCCCCGTCGAAACCCGGGACGGTCGGCGGAAGACGGTTCAGGATCCGGCGCGCGTCACGAGACAGCTCGTGCCCCGCCGCTTCAGCCTGGCGCACAGCCGTTTCGCCAGCCTGCGGTTCTCGCCGAAACCGACCAGCCGGAGGCGGTAGTACGTCCCCCTGCCCTCGATCTCGGCCCGCATGACGACGGGCTTCGGGGCGCGCACGACCCGCCGGACCCTGCGCTTCAGCTTCTTCCAGTGGTTCCAGGCCGCGTCCTCGGAACGCTGGGAGGAAATCTGGATGGCCCAGCCGGTCCATTCCACCTTGGGGGTCTCGCCGGCCACGGTGGTGGGCTTCTCCTCCTTCTTCTCCGCATTCTCCGCGGAAGGCCGCGCGGCGTTTTCGAGACCGGAATGGATGATCTTTTCCGGAGCCGGAGCGCGCGCCGGAACGACGGTCACCTCCTCCGCGCCCTTCTTCGCCGGCGTGACGGAGGCCGTGACGTTCCCCTTCTCCGCTTCACCCGCATGGGAGGCCACCCGCGGCGGGCGCACGGCCGGCTTCCCGGCATCGCGGCCGTCGCCCCCATCCGGCGCGGCGGTCTTCCCCGCCAGCCCTTCCGGGGGAGCCACCGGTGCGGCCACCGGCTTCTTGCGGATGTTCAGGTCCGCGTCGCCCGTCCTCGTCAGCGAGGCGACGACCGTGCGGTTCGCGCTTCCCGGGGAAGTGGCCGGAGCGGACGGACGGCCTGCCGGAGAGGCCAGCTCGGCGAAGCTCACGCCGCCGTCCTTCCTACCGTTCAGAAGCTCCGCGAGCCGGGTGCGCGCCGGCTTGTAGTCCGGGCGCGCCTTAAGCGCCGCGTAGAGCGCGTCGCGGGCATCGTTGCGGCGTCCGAGAGTACCGTAGATCAGCGCCTTGGCATAGTGCGCCCTGTGGGGCTTAGGATAGCCGTATTTCAGTGCCTTGTCGTAGTCGGCCAGCGCGAAGAGATACTGCCCGGACCGGTGCAGCACGTTGGCGCGGGAATAGTAGGCCTGCGCGAAATAGGGATCGTAGAACAGCGCCGAGGTGAAGTCCTCTATGGCCTGGGCGGACTTGCCCAGAGCGCGCCAGGAAATGCCGCGGTTGTAGAGCGCGATCGCCCGCTGGCGCGCGGAGAGCGCATCTATGCGCAGGGCCGCGTCGTAGTCGCCGATGGCCTTCTCGTGCTGCCCGAGCTTCTGCCGCGCCAGCGCCCGGTTGACGAGGGCGCTGGCCAGCGTCTCGGGATCCAGCCGGCGGCTGTTGATGGCCCTGTCGAACAGCGGGACGGCGCCCCGGGCGTCGCCCCTGGAGAGCGTGTCCATGGCCTTCACGGCCAGTGCGTTGGGATCGGCTTCCGTTTCACTTGCGCCTGCCATGGCCGGCGCAGCCGCACTTGCGGCGAGCAACACGGAACAAACAGACGCATACAAGACTGACCTGAGCTTCATAATGTTCATATTCATGAAGCATCAGGGTTAAGCGCACGCTAAGAAGACGTGAACGACAGGTAAACGGATGTGTCTTACGGGGATTTCCGCAACCTTCGCACGGACGAAGTTGCGGAGACGGGTCGCGGCGGGTTCGGAGGAGAACGGCGAGGAGACATGCCCCGGAACGGCACTCAGGCCACGTCCAGCCTCTTCAGCCTGTTGAAGAGCACGAAAGGCGCACCGGACAGCAGCACGTCCACGTAGCGGATCTTCTGGTAGAAACCGTTGAGCGAAACCCTGGGCAGCGCCATGGGATGATCCGCATGCTCTGGATAGACCAGTCCCTTGCGGGTGGTCACGGCGACATCGAAACCGGCCCGCTCCGCCAGCGCGAAATCGCGCGGTCCCGCGGATCCCGCATCGCCATAGGGATAGGCGAAGGTCCGCACCGGAATGCCCAGTTCCTCCTCCAGACGGATTCTGGATTCCGTCATTTCCGCAAGCGCCTCGTCCGCGTCCAGCAACGCCACGGCATAGTGATGCACGGTATGCGCGCCGATGGTGCACAGCGGATCGGCGGCCAGCGTCCGCAGTTCGTCCCAGCCCATGATCTCGCGCCGGCAAAGGGCCTCCAGATCGACACCGTGCGCCTCCGCGAACCGCCGCACCCATTCCCGTTGCGCATGCTGCTCCATGCCGCGCACGGTCCAGTAGATGGCATCCCACGCCGCGCGGCGTTCCTCGTCGGTGCGGGCGGGCAGCTCTCCGGGCACCCCTTCCAGTCCGGGCCGCACGACCTCCGAACCGGCGATGGCCTCCTCCAGCGCGTCCCACCACAGCTCCCCCTTCCCGTCCACATAGGCGGGAGCCGCGAAGACGGTGAAGGGACAGTCGTGCCGTCGGAACGCCGGCAGGGCATGCTCCAGATTGTCGCGGAATCCGTCATCCAGCGTGAACACGGCGAAGGGCGTCGCGCCGCGGGTCCCGTCGCGCAGCTCCCTCGCGGCCTCCTCCAGGGACAGAAGCCGCCAGCCGCGGGCCTTCACGAATCCGATGACGGCATCGAGAAATTCCGGCGTCACATCCAGCCCGGCGTTCGGGGCGAACCCTCCGTCACCGCGCGGCGGCCGCACGTGATGCAGCATGAATATCGCGCCGACGCCTCCGGTGAA
>CAYSHK010000088.1:0-32592 GCA_964430935.1 uncultured Rhizobiaceae bacterium | reverse complement strand
CATGTCGAGGCTGGAGGTCCGGGCCTCGAGCTCCGCCCGGATCCGGCCGCCCAGCCGCTCCAGTTCCCGCCTGAGCCGCGGGCGCAGATCCTGCCGGGACAGAAGCGCGTCGATTCTGCCGGCGACGTGCTCCAGCCGCCTTTGCGGAGCGTTCCGCAGGTTCCGCCCGTGCCAGTGCCGCAGCAGCATGCGCGCCTGCTCTTCGGCCGGCGTGGGGCGCGATGCGGCGAGACGGCGTTCGTATGCGGCGATCAGGGTCTCGACGTGCCTGCGATCCTTCTTCTTGAGCAGGGGAAAGGCGGCCATCTTGCGCAGACGGTCGAGACGCCATCGCAGGTCGCGCCTCGGCAGCGGATCGTCGGCGCGCCAGCCGCGCACCTCGCGGACGCTGACGCCATCGACCACGATGTCGAGCTTCAGGCCCGCATGCGCGGGCTGCGGCATCGGGGAGGCGAGAGTGGCCAGGGGCAGGGCCATGGCCAGGAACAGAACGGATCTACGCATGCGCGGGCTCTCCTTGTCTCGAAGCCGTTGGCCGGTCATGATGCATGATGCGACGGGCATCGGATGAGGCATGTTTTCTCAAAATGGAGATGAACGGAAGATGAAACCGGTGGAATACGCAGCGGCTCCGGAGGAGGTCCGCGCCGTATACGAGGATATCATGCGCACGCGCGGCGTGGAGGACGTCAACAATTTCTGGAAGTATCTTGCGAACGAACCCCGCATGCTGAAGCACGTCTGGGAGAGTCTGAAGGAGATCATGGGGCAGGGTGCTCTGGATCCCGTGGTCAAGGAGCTGATCTTCGTGGCCGTGGCCATCACCAACAACTGCGAGTACTGCCGCGTTTCCCACATGGCGCAGGCCCGCGCGAAGGGAGCGACGGACGAGATGCTCAACGAAATGATCGCCGTGACCGCGCTGGCCAACATGACCAACCGGCTCGTGAACGCCTACGATCCGCCCGTGGACGAAATGTTCCGCGACTGATGGCGCCGCTTTCCTGTCCGGGGGCGAACTTGAGAGGAGGTCTCGAAAATGACGTGCAAGCTGTTGACGGGATTCGCATTTGCCGCCGCCATGGCAGTCGTCCTTCCCGGTGTCGTCGCCGGATTGCCGCACACCCCCGCCGTGGCCGCCGGCGGAAGCGCCGGGGATTGCGAGCCCGCCCGCTGGAGCGGAAGGCTCGCCATGGGGCCGGGCATGGGCATGATGCGCCGCCGCGGAATGGGGCCCGGTCCGATGCGGGGACGCGGCATGATGGGCGGCAACGTCGTCCGGCACCGGTACGTGATGGCGAACGGCATTCCCGCGCCCTACGCCGGAATGACCAACCCGCTGTCCGCGACGCCGGAGAACCTCGCGGCCGGACGCAGGCTCTTCGAGGAAAACTGCGTCTCCTGCCACGGCAAGGGCGGCCGGGGTGACGGCGAGGCCGGCAAGGAGCTGGATCCGCCGCCCGCCGACATCACCCACGTACTGGGCAGACCGCTGGACAGGGACGACTTCTTCTTCTGGACGGTCTCCGAGGGTGGCGGGATGCTGAAGACCGACATGCCGGCCTTCAAGGACGTTCTGGACGAGAAGCGGCGCTGGCAGCTCGTGACCTACCTCCGCAATGGTCTGGGCCGCTGAAGATGCCCCGGGCATTCATGCGGAGGTGCCGCGTGTCGCCGCATTTCCGCGTCTCCGCGTCTTGCCCCCGCATGTGCCCGTCGTCACGGAGCGCCGGTCCATGCACATGGCCGGGCGGTCGCCCATTCCGGAGAAATTTCCCTTCTGATCGCGGGCGGCTTGCGCTATTGAGCTCGCCATGCTGCACATCAACGGCCTGACATATCGCATCGGCGGCCGGACCCTCTTCGACAACGCCACCGTCGCGCTGCCGGCGGGCATCAAGGCGGGGCTGGTGGGGCGCAACGGCGCGGGGAAGTCCACTCTGCTGCGGCTGATCCTGGGCGAGATCTCCCCGGAAAGCGGATCGGTGTCGGTGCGCAAGGGCGCACGCATCGGCACCGTGGCGCAGGAGGCGCCGTCCGGGCCGGAAAGCCTGCTGGAGGTCGTGCTGGCCGCGGACACCGAACGCGCCCGGCTGCTGGAAGAGGCGGAAACGGCCACCGATCCGCACCGCATAGGGGAGATCCACACCCGCCTCGCCGATATCGAGGCCCATTCCGCGCCGGCGCGGGCGGCCAGCATTCTGGCCGGTCTCGGGTTCTCCCCGGAGGAGATGGAGGGGCCGTGCTCGGCTCTCTCCGGGGGCTGGCGCATGCGGGTGGCGCTCGCCGCGACCCTGTTCTCCGAACCGGACCTGCTGCTGCTCGACGAGCCCTCGAACTATCTCGATCTGGAGGGCGTGCTCTGGCTGAAGAACCATCTGCGTACGTATCGCCGCACGGTGCTGCTCGTCTCCCACGATCGGGACATTCTCAACGCCTCGGTCAACGCCATCGTCCATCTGAACGGGGGCAAGCTGGATTTCTACGCCGGTAACTTCGACGATTTCCGCAGGGCCCGGGCGGAGCGCGCCGCGCTGCAGATGAAACTGCGCAAGAAGCAGGAGGAACGGCGGCGGCGCATGGAGGCGTTCGTGGAACGGTTCCGGGCCAAGGCCTCCAAGGCCCGCCAGGCCCAGAGCCGGCTGAAGATGCTGGAACGGATGGCCGAGATAGCGCCGCCCGTCGAGGAGAGGGTGGCCCCTTTCTGGTTCCCCTCGCCGGACAGGCCCCTCAATCCGCCACTGGTGCGGCTGGAGGGCGTGGCCGTGGGCTACGGCGACCGGCCCGTCCTCCGCGATGTCGATCTGCGCATCGACACCGAGGACAGGATCGCCATTCTCGGCGCCAACGGACAGGGCAAGAGCACCTTCGCGAAACTCCTGTGCGGAAGACTCCGGCCCATGGCCGGGGCCATGCGGCATCACAAGAAGATGCGCGTGGGCTACTTCGCCCAGCACCAGATGGACGAGCTGGCCCCCGGACGGACGCCCTACGAACACTTCCTGGAGCTCATGCCCGACGCCACCGAGGCGCAGCGGAGGGCCCGGCTGGGACAGTACGGCTTCGGTGCGGAACTGGCCGACAACCGGGTGGAGACCCTCTCCGGCGGCGAGAAGGCGCGGCTGCTCTTCGCCCTGGCCGCCTTCCACAAGCCGCACATGCTGGTGCTGGACGAGCCGACGAACCATCTCGACATGGAAGCCCGCGACGCCCTCGTGGAGGCGCTCAACGACTACGGAGGCGCGGTCATCCTCATTTCCCACGACCGCCATCTGCTGGAAGCCACGGCCGAACGTCTCTGGCTGGTGGCCGATGGCACGGTGACGCCCTTCGAGGGCGATCTCGGGGACTACGAGGAGATGATCCTCGAACGGGCCCGGAACATCCGCCGCGAGAAGGCCCGGGCCCGCCGCGAAAGGCGGGAGCGGGGAAAGGCGGAAGGGGACGGCCGGCGCAGGGCGCGGGGAAAACGGCCCAACGCGGGCGCTCTGCGCCGCAGGCTGGAAGTGCTGGAGAAGGACATGGCGGAGATCGAGGAGAAGATCTCCGTTTTCGACGCGGCGCTGGAGGGCGGCGCCCTCTACGCCGAGGACGCCCGCAAGGCCGCCCGTTTCGCCGCCGCCCGCGCCGCTCTCGCGGAGGAGCTGGAACGCCTCGAGGAGGAGTGGCTCGCCATCTCCGCGGAGCTGGAGGAGGCGGAAGGGGGCTGACTCCGCTTCCGCCGGCGGCCGCGAACCGGGCAGAGCCGCCTCCCCGGGAATTTCCGCATGCGGCTTGACCGTTTCCCTTCTGAATGTTCTTATAATGTTCTCATATGGGCATCGGGAGGGAAAGGCATGCGGTCGGACGGACCATTGCGGTGGTTGTTCCTGGACTTCGACAGCTATTTCGCCTCGGTCGAGCAGCAGGAGCATCCGCGGTGGCGCGGCAGGCCGGTGGTGGTGGTGCCGCTGGAGGACACCGCAGCCGCCTGCACCGGCGCCATTGCGGTGTCCGGGGAGGCGAAGGCCCTGGGCATCCGTCGGGGCATGCGGCTGCGGGAGATACGGACCATCTGTCCCGGCGTCCATGTGGCTTCGGCGCGGCACGACGTCTACGTGGCGTGGCACCATCGTCTGGTGGAGGAGATCGAGCGTCATGCGCCCATCGATCTGGTCCATTCCATCGACGAGCTGTCGATCCGTCTGGGGCGTTCGCAGGGAAGGCCGCTGGAGGCGGAAAATCTCGCCCGCGGAATCAAGAACGGGATCCTGCGCGGGGTCGGCGAATGCCTGACCTGTTCCGTGGGACTGGCACCCTCGCGCCTCCTGGCGAAGCTGGCGGCGGAGATGGACAAGCCGGACGGTCTGCGCACTCTGCTGCCCGAGGATCTGCCGGAGGCCATCGCGCATCTCCCGCTGGAGGAGATTCCGGGCATTTCGCGGGGCATCTCCCGCCGGCTGGCGCGGGCCGGCATCCGGGACGTGCCCGGATTGTGGGGGCTGGCCCCCAGGCAGGCGCGGGCCATCTGGGGCTCGGTGGCGGGCGAGCGCTTCATCCGTGCCCTGCATGGCGAGGACGTGGACCCGCCACCGCCCGGCCCGCCGAAGAGCTTCGGACACGGGCGGGTTCTCGATCCGGCCCGCCGCCTGCCGGAGACGGCATGGCCCGTCGCCTGCATGCTGCTGCTGAAGGCGGCGGCACGGCTGCGGCGTCGGGAGATGGTGGCGGGCGCCCTGACGCTCTCCGTGCGCTGGCTGCGGGATGGCGGCGGCATGGGGGGACACCGCCGGCATGGGCACGGTGGAAGCGATGCCGCCTGGGAGGTGCGTTTTCCCTCGACATCGGACAGTTTCGTCTTTCTGCGCCATCTGGAGGGGTTGTGGAGCCGGTGCGAACGTGCGGCGCATCGGAGGCCGGATCCTCGGATGCGCAACATCCACGTCCATCTCCATGCACTGGAGCCGGAGAATGCCCGGCAGCTGGATCTGTTCGCCCGGACCGACCTGAAGATGCGCGAACGTGAGCGGCTCTGGGCGGAGATCGACCGTCTCGCCCGTCGCTTCGGCTCCCGGACCGTGGAGCCCGCCAGTCTGAAGCATCTGGACCTGAAGTATGCCGGCGCGAAGATCGCCTTCGGCCGCATACCGGAGGCGGAGGACTTCTGACGTCCCCGGCGGAGAAGTGCGGATCGGAGAAGAGGAACGGGGTGGCCGGAACCTCCGTCCGGCCACCCCGCCGCATACCGTGGGGAACGCAATGTTTCCCGGCTCAGCGGAGAAGATGCGCCGTGCCCTTGTCGTCCACGAGAATGCCCGGCACCTCGCCTTCCCCGAGCTCCACCGGGGCGGGGAAGGGGTGGAAGGCCTGGTGCCAGTGGCTCTGGCCGCCGAGGGCGTTGGTGATGATGTGGTCGCCCATCTGGAGTTCGAACCAGGTGAGAAGCCCGTGGGCCTTGCCGTCGCGGGTGACCGGCATGGACACCTCGCGGGCGGGAAGCTCCCGGGCGTAGTCGTAGTTCCGGACGAGGGCGGGACGGGTCATCAGTTCCACGCCGTGATATTCGGCCCGCACCGGGAAGTAGGTGCGGGTGGAGAAGGCGTTGAGGGGGGACATGTCCACGCCGAAGACCCGTTCCACGTGGTTGAGGCCGTAGATCGCCTCGGAGGAGACGATGACGCCGTACTGGCGGATCTCGCCGGGCAGGATGACCGTATCCGGCCCCTTGATGCGCCGGATGTCCTCGGCGATGGAATGGAACCCCTCGCCGATGACGCCGCAGTCCACCGTTTCGGTGAAGATCACGTCCGGGTTCTTCGGCATGACGCCCTGGTCGATGGCCATGGTGGAGGACATGGGGAGCAGGGCGATGCGCTCGTGGTATCCGGCCCGGTAGATGGTCTCGATGGCCACCTGGGCCATGGCCGGATTCATCTCGCAGGCGATCACCCGCCGTGCGCCGGCGCGGGCCAGCAGGATGGCGATGACGCCGGAACCGGCACCGATCTCGACCACCGTCTTGCCCTTCAGATCCAGGGAACCGATGGCCTTCTCGATGGCCGAATTGCGCTCGTGGTCGTTGAGCATGGCGTAGTGCCATGCCGGAAAGGGACGTTCGACCGAATCCTTCTGTGCGGGAAGCAACGGACTGAACGCTTCAACAACGGGCATGGGGGCATTGAGCACCGTCATCTTGTGGCACCTCCTGTGGTCATTCCTCCGCAACGCCCGTCCGTTCCCGCTTCCGGAAGGGCGTTTCGTCAGTTTTAGGAAACATTGCAACGATATCTTAACCAACCCTCGAATCCGTGGCGCGCAATTGGTGTTTTATGGTTAATGCGCGGCGAATTTCCGTGAACCTTCATGGGGTTGTTAGGATCTTGTTCAGAAACGGGCGCTAATGTGGCAGGAGCTGCCCGAGGGTCGTCCGGACGCCGGTCCGGCACCTTTGGAACACACGAGGCAACATGCGGGTTGGGGAAATGGACGCACAGGTGATGTGGATATCGCACGGCCGGCTGGAGAGCATCTCCGGCGCCGAGAACGCCTGGTCCGAGAAGGCGGACCGGCTGCTCGGCGATGGCGCCGTCCAGATCGTTCTGACCCAGACCACCCTGACCATCCGCTGGCACCTGTTCGCTCCGAACTGGTCCTCCCTCTACTACGTTCTCGAATGGCTGCCCGCGCAGACGGGAATCTGCCGGCTGGAGTACTTCGCCGCGGGCTGGTTCTACGAGGACTTCCCCGACGTTTCCCAGGCCGTTCCGCGCATCCGCCAGCTCATGGACAAGTCGGACGTGTTCCTGCGTTCGCGTGTCTTCATCAAGCCCGTGGACATGAACGACACCCAGGTGCCGGGTCTGCTGCAGGACGTGCTGATGAAGCGGGATGCTCCCGCGGAATACGGCGTGGACTGCGTGGAGGATCCGGAGACGCGCAATTTCCGCGTCATCCGCATAGGGGAGCGTACGCCCATCGCCGAGCGCTGGGGCATGACACCCGTCTGCTTCCCCTGCATGCCGGGAAACGATTACGACCAGCTCGTCTCCAGCATCTATCCGAAGGTCCTCCAGACGGGCGAGGCGCATTACGATCACGTCTACGCCGCCATGCAGGAGAACGACGGCAAGGTTTCCTGGGTTCCGTACCAGCGGGTGGTGCTGCCCAAGGTATTCCGCGACGGAACGCGCGGGGTGCGCGTGGTTTCCAAGATCGCGCCCGTGGACATCCAGGTCATCTGACGGGCATGCCGGTCAGTCCGGATCCGGACGCGCCATCCACTTGATGATCAGCATCGCGACCGGCAGCCAGCCCGCACCCGCAACCGCGTAGAAGGCCAGTTGCGCGAGACCGCTCGGTTCCGAGCCGAAGATGCGGGCTCCCACCGCCATCATGATCAGCGCGTAGAACGCCAGAAAGGTGAAGGTGAGAATGATGCCGATGAACTTGCGGGTGCGCTGTCTCATTCAGAATCCCAGCCTGTGCAGGCGGCTGTCGATGCCCGAGGCGTAGGACAGGCCGCAGATGAGTACGTGGGTGAGGTGCGGGTAGATCAGGTAGATGTCCTTCCGCACGTCGAAGAAACCCTCCGCGTCGAAATCCGGTCTCAGGGCGGCGTAGGCCTCGAAGAAGGGCCTTCCGGCGGTACCGAACATGGTCATGAAGGCGAGCTCGTATTCCGGATGGCCATAGTAGATGGCGGGGTCGATGAAGGCGGCGACGCGCCCTCCGGAGGCGATCACGTTGCCGCCCCAGATGTCCCCGTGGAGCAGCGAGGGGTGCGCGGGCTCCACGATGTATTCCTCCAGATGCCCGCAGAACCGCTCCAGGCGGCGCAGCAGGGAGGAGGGAAGCCCGGCGCGTTCGTGCGCGAGCCGGGCCATGAACATCAGCCGGTGCTCGCGGAAGAAGTCCGTCCAGTTCTCCGTGTGGGGGTTGGGCTGGGGCAGGGGGCCTATGGTGGTATCGCGCTCCAGGCCGAAGAATGGCTGGCGCCTGCCGTGCATGGCCGCCAGAAGCTCCGCCATGTGCCGCTCCACGGATGCCCCCGTGCCGCCGGATCCGGCGATGTAGTCCATCACCAGCAGGTCGTCCTCGCACAGATGCACGCGGGGAACCGGTATCTCCCCCTCCAGCCGGCGGAGCATCCACCCTTCCGTCTCGAGATGGCCGGGGCGAGGCCCCCGGCCGTACTTGGAGACGAGCCGGCGCCCGTCCTCGAGTTCGACCAGATCGAGGGAGAGCCCGTAGCTTCCGGAAAGGGAGGAGACGTGCCTGACGGGGCTGCCGAGAGCCTCCGCGATGCGTTCCGTCATGTCGTTCCGCATGGACATGGCCCCCTTTTACCCGCCGTGGCGGGGATTTCAAGGAACGGATCCCTCCAGCCGCATGCCGAGGCGCTCCAGAAGACGCATGTCGTCGCCGGGATCGGCATTGTCGCAGGTCAGGAGGCGTTCACCCAGAAACAGCGAATTCGCGCCGGCGAGGAAGCACAGGGCCTGGAGCGTATCGCTCATCCGGTGTCGCCCCGCGGCCAGCCGGACGCGGGCGCGCGGCATGAGGATGCGGGCGGCGGCGATGGTGCGCACCAGTTCGAACGGATCGACCGGCGGAACGTTCTCCAGCGGGGTTCCCGGCATCGGTACGAGCATGTTCACCGGGACCGATTGCGGATGTTCGGGAAGCGTGGCGAGCAGATGCAGCATGGCCACCCGGTCGTTCCGGGATTCGCCCATGCCGATGATGCCTCCGCAGCAGATCTTCAGGCCGGCGTCCCGCACGTTGCGCAGGGTGTCGAGCCGGTCCTGCAGCGTATGCGTGGTGACGATCTCCGGATAGCGTTCCGGAGAGGTGTCGACGTTGTGGTTGTACCAGTCCAGACCGGCCGCCTTGAGCTGCCGGGCCTGGTCCGCGGTCAGCATGCCGGCGGTCAGGCACGTTTCCAGTCCTTCTCCCCGCACGGCCGCGATCATGTCGGTCATGCGTTCCATCTGCGCGGGCTTGGGGGTGCGGAAGGCGGCTCCCATGCAGAAGCGTTTCGCGCCATGGGCCTTCGCCCTCCGCGCGGCACGGCGGACTTCCTCCGTCGGAAGCATCGGTGCGCCACGCGCCGACGGGCCGTCGTGCCGTGCGCTCTGCGCGCAGTACGAACAGTCTTCCGGACAGCCGCCGGTCTTCACGCTCAGAAGAACGCAGGCTTCCACGGTATCCGGCCGGAAGAAGCGCCGGTGCACCGTCTGGGCCCGGTGGAGAAGCTCCGTGAAGGGCAGGGCCATCAGTTCCTCCACCTCCCGTCTGCTCCAGTCGTGGCGGATGTCCGCCTGCGGATGCGCGTCCATGTTCCTGCCTCCCGTATGTTTTCCGTGAGTTCCGCGTGTCGGGGAAGGTCGCCGGAAAGGGGGAGGAAAGGCCGGTGCGGGAACGTTTTTCCGGCCTTTCCCCCTTGCACGGCTCCGCCGGCTTCAGGCGGAGGCCGCGATCTGTTCGAGAATGATCTCGGCCGCGCGCTCCCCGGAGAGCAGCATGGCGCCGAAAGTGGGGCCCATGCGGCTGAGTCCGTGCAGCTCGGAAACAGCCATCCCGGCCGCAACCAGTCCGGGAAAGACTTCGCCCGTGCATTTCACGACGGCATCCTCCGAGGAGTCGATATCGTGCGGTCCCATGCCCTTCAGCTCCATGAGCCCACGCCTGGCGAGCAGGGCGATGCCCGTTGCGTCGTGTCCCGTGGCGTCCAGGACGAATCGGCTTTCCAGGGCGATCGGATCCAGGGCATAGATTCCTTTCGGCAGATGGGCGGTGGGGCTCCAGTTGATGACGATGCCCTTCACCCTGCCGTCCTTGACCATCAGATCCTCCACACGCGTCAGCTGGAGAAACTTCACGCCGGCCTCGGCCGCTGCGGCGATCAGGCGGGCGCAGGCGAGCGGGCCGGGCGCCACGTGCAGTCCCTCGGCCGCCTTCTCGTGGGGAATGCCGACATCGTCGAGCACCCTTTCGGCCGGCGAGCGGAAAGTGACGGTATTCATGAAATAGCCGCCGACCCAGAAGCCGCCTCCGAGAAAGTTGTTGCGTTCGATGATGAAGACGTTCAGCCCGTTCAGGGCCAGTCTGCGACCCGCCGTCAGCCCGGCGGGGCCTCCGCCTATGATGAAGACGTCGGCGGAAAGGGCCGCTTCCATGTCGCGGGCGAACTGGCCGACGATGGCGCGGGAGACGTCCGTCTCGGGAACGGCATGAAAGATTCTGTCTGTCATTCGGGGCTCCTGCCTTTTACTGCGTTTCCGTTGATGGAATGGCGCAGGGGGAGCCCCGGATCCGGTTGTATCGCTCGGGAAACCACGAAGAGCGGCCATGTCCGGCTCCGTCCGGGATTCACGGTACCGCCTCTGCCAAAGGCAAGGAGGAAGTCGCAGTTGTGCGGCCGCACGCGACGGGCCGGGACATGAACCGTTCCTGGCGCGCTTCCTTCGCCGGTATTGTCCGGATCAGGTTCCAAGGGTTGGATCGCAGGATCCTCTCAGCTGCATCCGCTCCCTTTCCGGATCGTTGGGATCCGGTTCGGAAAGACGGATGCGGCACCCCCGGCGCCAACGCCGCCACATGGCGAGTATCGATCGCCATGCGACAACGCATGCGAGTGATACTTCCCATACATGCAACTGTCAAGGGAATTCGGATGTGTCGGAAAGGAAAGAATGTGGCTCCCATGTCGTCCGGAGAAACATTCAATCCCGTTTTTGCAGGAGAAGCCATATGGCGAAAGCCTTGGCGTCCGGAGCGGAGAGTTTTCTTATGGACTGTATCGCACTTTCTGCGGAAGCTATGTCCTGCCGTACATCCGACAGGACGAAACGTGCGAAGGGATCATAGTCGGCCAGATGTCTCTTTTCCTGTAACTGCACGAAAATTCCGCAGAAATCCTGGACCTCGCGGGGAAATTTCCTCTTGATCACTCCATCGAGGCAGCGGTTGGCGCACGCCCCGTGCTGGACGGCGCGATACACATGTCTCCAGGCCGGATGGCTCCGCGAACTCCGGTTCTTTCCGATCAGGGAATCCGCGCACAGCCTGCACAGAGCATGGAAGACGGCATAATAGGTCGTGGAGACGGCGCGTCGGAGATCGGCCTATCGCGGACGGCCCCGGGCATCTCCTTTCGACATTCTTTTCGCGGTGCCGATCAGGTCAAGCGGCTGCATCTCCTGCTTCCGCCTCGGTCGGTGTCATGAACGTGAACACGGGAAAGCGCGGTACATCATCGAATTTCCCGGTCGCCCGCATGACGGCATCCCACAGCCGCATCACCCGGCCGGTCTGAAGCCGCTCGTCGTCCGAAGCGAGAACGATGGTGATCCGGTAGATGGGGGTGCCCCCATGTCCTTCGTCCTCGTGGACGATGACCCTGCCGATTCCGGTGGGCTTCAGAGTTTCTTCTATGGCCTTCCGTATGGCTTCGTCACGTTCCGTCGTGTCACCGGCAACCATGACCATGATGGGTAGCTCCGCAACTGTCATCCTTTGCCGGCGAGAATGACACATGGCGCCGGTTTTGTCACATCCTTCACACCATCGCCTGATCCAGGTCGGCGATGATGTCGTCCACGTCCTCGATGCCGATGGAGAGCCGGATGACGTCCCCGGTGGCGCCGGCCGCCTTCAGCTGCTCCTCGGTGAGCTGGCCGTGGGTGGTGCTCGCCGGATGAATGATCAGTGAGCGGACGTCGCCGATGTTGGCAAGATGCGAGAACAGCTTCACGCCGTTGACCAGCTTCACGCCGGCGTCGTAGCCGCCCTTCAGGCCGAACGTGAACACGGATCCCGCCCCCTTCGGGCAGTACTTCCTATGCAGCTCGTGGTAGGGGCTGCTCTTCAGTCCGGAATAGCGGACCCAGGCGACGCGGTCGTCCTGTTCCAGCCATTCGGCGACCTTCAGGGCGTTGTCGCAGTGCCGCTGCATCCGCAGTCCCAGCGTCTCCATTCCGGTGAGGATGAGGAAGGCGTTCATCGGCGCGATGGCCGGGCCCAGGTCGCGCAGGGAGAGCACCCGCGCCGCGATGGCCAGCGTCATGGAACCGAAGGTCTCGTACAGTCGCAGGCCGTTGTACGAGGGATTGGGCTCGGTGAGCTGCGGATAGCGGTCCCCGGACGTCCAGTCGAAATTGCCTCCGTCGACGATCATCCCGCCCATGGAGTTGCCATGCCCCCCCATGAACTTGGTCATGGAATAGAGCACGATGTTCGCGCCGTGCTCGATGGGACGGATCAGGTAGGGCGTGGCCATGGTGTTGTCGACGATGAGCGGCACGCCGGCTTCCCGCGCCACTTCGGCGATGGCCTCGATGTCGGTGATCTGGCCCGAGGGATTGGCTATGGATTCGATGTAGATGGCCTTGGTCTTCTCCGAGAGCGCCCTGCGGAAGCTGTCGGGATCGTCCGCGTCGGCCCACACGACATGCCAGCCGAAGGCCTTGAACGACTGGTTGAACTGGTTGATCGATCCGCCATAGAGCTGGCGCGCCGCGACGAACTCGTCGCCCGGCTGCATGAGGCAGTGGAAGGTCAGCAGCTGCGCCGCGTGTCCCGATGCCGTGGCGAGCGCCGCGGATCCCCCGTCCAGCGCCGCCGTCTTGTTCTCCAGCGCCGCCTGCGTGGGATTCATGATCCGGGTGTAGATGTTGCCGAATTCCTTCAGGGCGAAGAGATTGGCCGCGTGCTCGGAGCTGTCGAAGACGTAGGCCGTGGTCTGGTAGATGGGGGTGATCCGCGCTCCGGTGGCCGGATCCGGCTGCGTGCCGGCGTGGATGGCGAGCGTGTCGAAGCCGGGCTGTCTGTCGTTCATGGCGTTTCCTCCCGCTGTGTCGTTTTCGCCCGAAGGGTATCACCGGTGCTGATTAAAAGACAAGCCGTTCGTTAAAAGAAACACTCCGTGCGAAACGTGCGGAAACGTCCGATGGATCCCGGAGGATGGGGAAGGGGGCCGGGGTCCGTCCCGGTCGGAGAGGGGAGATGGAGGTTGGGTCAGCTTCCGAGAAGGCGCGGTATCTCGATCTTCGGACACCGGTTCATGACCACCTTCAGCCCCGCCTGCTCGGCGCGGCGAGCGGCCTCGTCGTTGCGCACGCCGATCTGCATCCAGATCACCCGGGGTGGCGGATCGAGCTTCAGGGCTTCGTCCACGACCGCACCCGCGGCCTCCGAATTGCGGAAGATGTCCACCATGTCCACGGGCTCCGGAATGTCCGCCAGGGAGGCATGGACGGGCCGCCCCAGGATCTCCTTCCCGGCCTGTCCGGGATTGACGGGCACGACCTCGTAGCCGCGGGAGAGGAGGAAGGCCATGACCTCGTGGGAGGGACGCTCGGGCCTGGGCGAGGCGCCGACCAGCGCGATGCGGCGGACGGACTTCAGGATGTCCGCGATCCATGCGTCGGGATAGGCGTCATGATCCATCAGCGGTCCTCCCATTCCGGCGTGCGTTTCTCCACGAAGGCGCAGATTCCCTCCTCGGCGTCGTGCATGAGGAGATTCTCGACGATCACGCCGCGGGTGTAGGCATAGGCGTCCTCCATGCCCATCTCCACCTGGCGGTAGAAGGCGCGCTTGCCCAGTTCCACGACGGCGGCGGACTTCGCGGCGACGGCCTCCGCGAGCTCCAGCGCCTTCGCCCGCAGCTCGCAGGGCGCGACCACATGGTTGACGAGACCGGCCTCGCGGGCCTCCTCGGCATCCATGAGGCGGCCGGTGGTGAGCAGTTCGATGCACTTCTTGCGTCCGATGCTGCGCGAAAGGGCCACCATGGGGGTGGAGCAGAACAGGCCGGCGTCCACCCCGTTGACGCCGAAGCGCGCCTCGCGCGAGGCCACCACCATGTCGCAGCTGGCCACCAGCTGCGCGCCGGCGGCGGTGGCGATGCCCTGGACCTCCGCCACGATCACCTTCGGCCCCTCGACCATGGCCGTCATCATCCTGGTGCAACGGTCGAAAAGCTCGATGTAGAAGTTTCGCCCGCCATCCCCGTCGGCGCGGTGGGCGTGCATCTCCTTCAGGTCGTGTCCGCCGCAGAACCCCCGGCCGTTGGCGGCGATGACGATGGCGCGCACCCGCCTGTCCCCGAAGGCCGCGAGCAGGGCGCCGTGCAGCGCCTCGATCATGGCCATGCCAAGGGCGTTGTAGGTCTCCGGGCTGTTGAGCGTAAGGCGCAGAACATGGTCGCCGGCCCGTTCGGCGAGGACGAGCCTGTCATCTCCGGCATCCGTCATGGCGTTCTCCCCGTGTTCCTTGTCGCATGCGGAAGGCCGCCGGATTCCCGCGGGTCGTCATTCCTCCTGATCCAGCAGCTTCAGCTTCTTCGAATACACGGGATCGTCCATCAAGTCCTTCACGATCTTGCGGTTGTTCTCCGAAGGTATGAGGACACGCAGGTTCCGGATCAGGGATTTCTTCCTTTCCGGCGGTATGGTGGCGTCCCTTTCCACCTCCCGGATCTGGTCCTCTATGGCCTCGTCGGAACCTTCCAGAAGAGAGGAATAGGCGAAGCCGATGTTCATGATGATCAGATTCCATTCTCCGACATCCTTGAAGCCGAAAGCCCGGATTTCCTCCTGCATGCGCTTTCCGGCTTCCGTCCGGTCGGCGAATTCCTGGAGCGTGGGATAGTCCTCCAGTCCCTTGTCGTCGTACTTGCCGTTGATCTTCTCGAAGGCGTCCAGCGCCTTGCGCGCCTTCTCCGCCGTCAGCTCCACGGCCCGGATGTTCGGAATGTCCTGGGCGATGAGATCCTCCAGCGGAATGTTCTCATCCTCTCCGGTTTCCCCGGAGCCGCCGGCGCCCATGTCCGATTTTCCCGGCGCCCCCTGTTCGAGAAAGCCCGGCGCGTCCTTCAGCAGCCCGTCCGTTTCCTTGTCGCCCGGTACGATCCTGCTGTCGCCGCCTATGCGCGACTGGTCCTTGTCGGGAAGAGGGGCGGCACGCAGGGGCTGCGACGGGCAGACGGAGAGGAGAAGGACGAGGAGAAGGACGAGCGGCGCCGCCATCCCGCGAAGGCGGTCCGGTCCGCATCCGAAACCCGGACGAAACAGGATTTCCGCACTGTGTTCCGCCATCTCTCGTCGTCCCGCTGAAAGCCTTGCCGGCGGAGATTCTAGGCTTTGACGGGGTTCGGAACAAGGCGCACGGCCTCCATGTCCGGAAATGTGCGGTATCGCTGCAACAGGTATCATGATACCCTATACGTAAGATGCGGAAAACAAAGCTGTTTTTGACGAGCGGGGCGAAAATTGTCTCTTGACTGCCGTCCGGAGCGGGGCTAGAAGACGGCCACGGACACGCTGCCCGCTTCCCGGGGGGATGCGGGCGGTTGCATTTGTCGAAACAAACCACCGGCAACAGCCACTGATCGAGGAACCTCCCATGAAGACCTTTTCCGCCAAACCCGGCGAGGTTGAGAAGAAGTGGGTGCTGATCGACGCCGAGGGCGTCGTGCTGGGCCGTCTGGCGAGCATCATCGCCACGCGCCTGCGCGGCAAGCACAAGCCGATCTACACCCCGCACGTCGACTGCGGCGACAACGTCATCGTGATCAACGCCGACAAGGTGGTGCTCACGGGCCGCAAGATGAAGAACAAGAAGTACTACTGGCACACCGGCTATCCGGGCGGCATCAAGGAGCGCACCGCCGAGAAGATGATCGGCGGCAAGCGGCCCACCCGCGTCCTCGAGCTGGCCGTGAAGCGCATGCTGCCCGGCGGGCCGCTCTCCCGGCGGCAGATGAAGAACCTGCGCATCTACGCCGGTCCCGAGCATCCCCATGAGGCGCAGCAGCCGGAGGTGCTCGACGTGAAGGCGATGAATCCGAAGAACACGAGGAGGGCCGGCTGATGTCCGAGGAGAACACCACCCTGGAGAACCTGGGCGAGGCGATGGGCGTCGCCGAGGAGGCTTCCCTGCCCGAGCCGAAGATCGACGAGCATGGCCGCGCCTATGCCACCGGCAAGCGCAAGAACGCCGTCGCCCGTGTCTGGATCAAGCCCGGACCGGGCAAGATCACGGTCAACGGCAAGGACCTGGAGAAGTACTTCGCCCGCCCGACCCTGCAGATGATCCTGCGCCAGCCGCTGGAGGCCGCCGAGCGGCTCGACCAGTACGACGTGATCTGCACGGTGTCCGGCGGCGGTCTGTCCGGTCAGGCCGGCGCGGTGCGTCACGGCATCGCCCGGGCGCTGGTGAACTACGAGCCCGCCCTGCGGCCCGTCCTCAAGAAGGGCGGCTTCCTGACCCGCGACGCCCGCGTCGTGGAGCGCAAGAAGTATGGCCGCCGCAAGGCCCGCCGTTCCTTCCAGTTCTCCAAGCGCTGATCCGGCGTACCGCGGATTTCACGCGGGATACGCGTGGAAAGGGCCCTTCCGGTCGCGGGAGGGCCCTTTTTCCGTCTTGACGCCGCACGCATGCCGCCGGCCCTTGCGCGGTTCAGCGGTTCATCCACCAGAGCACGAGGTTGAGGACCACCGTCAGAACGATGGACAGGACGATGGAGGTGCCCAGCAGGATGTGCACGCTCCAGCCCTCGCCGCCCCAGTGGACATCGCCCGGCATGTTGCCGAACACGCGCCGCAGAAGGGGCCACGCCAGGCCGATCAGGATCAGCAGCAGTCCGATGACGATGAGAAGTTTCTGCATGTCCGGGAGATAGGTGCCTGGAGCCGTCTATTCCAGTCCCGTCATGGTCTTGAGCGCCTCGAAGAGGGGCGCGTATGCGGGATTGGCCCGGCGCGCGGCCTCCTCGAGGGTGAACCATCGCGCCCGGTCGATCTCGGGGAAGCTGCGCATCCGCCCGGAACGGGGCGGCCATTCCATCTCGAAGGTGTTGGAGCGTACGGTGTCCGGATCGAGATCGCCCTCCAGAGCCCAGGAGAGGACGAGCTTGCCGCCGCCCAGCCGCACGGGGGGCAGGGGGACGGCCTTGCCCCGTGGCGGTTCATGGCCGGTTTCCTCGCGGAATTCCCGCAGCGCGGTGTGCAGGGGATCCTCGCCTTCGCCGATTTCGCCCTTGGGAATGGACCAGCTGCCGGCGTCGCGGTTCTTCCAGTACGGACCGCCGGGATGGACGAGCAGAACCTCCGGCGCACCATTCCGCATGCGGTAGAGAAGTATGCCGGCGCTCGTCCGTTTCCCCATCCGTCAGTCCGACCTGCGGCCGCCCTCGATCACCGTGAAGATGCCCCGTCTGCGCACCAGGGGGTTGCCTGGCGGGAGCTGCGGTTGCGCATGCCCCGGGACCGGTTCGGTCCAGATCAGGCGCAGGAAGTGCAGCTCGGCCTCCTCGATCACCGGATGGCAGGGAATGCCCGGCGGACAGTGGGGCACGAGCACGAAGGCCACCAGAAGCCGCCCCGTCCGTTCGTCGGTCAATGGAAGGGCCAGCGCCTCGGCCGGACAGCGGCGGGCGCCGAAACCGATCTTCAGGGACAGACGCATCAGCGCCGGCTGGCACGTCGTGAGCACCCTGTCGAGCAGGCGCAGGATCGTATCGCGCTCGAAACGGGGCATGTCCGTCATCGCTTCGGTGCCCCTCAGTTCGCGTCCCCACATTTCGCAGAGCCCGGAGCCGGCGAGACGCCAGTCGTAGCGCAGTTCGCTGTCGCGCCGTTCCAGGATGCCGAACCAGTGAAGAACCGGTGCCAGCGTCCGCAGATCCAGTTCCGTCCTGTCCGGCGCGGGGCGTTCGCCGCGGAGCTGCTCCCAGTGGCGCAGAACGATGAGGTTCAGCGGATCCGTCAGCTCCTGCTGACGGTCCTGCGCGGTGTGGAGTGAGGTTACGTTTGTCATTGGCGCATCCGCCCATTCTTGTGTATTGAGGGGTGTCTCAAACCAGTACTGCCGAACCCTGCCGTGCAGGGATCATGCCAGCCACGGGTTCACGCGCAAGTTGCCGGAGAGGGTTATTCACAGGGACTGGCCGGAATTCCGTCTTCGATCGGTTTCCGGCGGGGAGAGGTGCATGCAGCAGGAGAATTTTCCGGATGACCGTCGCGGGGACCCGGGGCGTCGCGAGATTCCCGGAGCCGGAGGGCATGTCGCAGGGCGTCATTTCCGGAGCGGAGGGCTGCACCAGAAGGCCTTCGACGTGCCGGGGATCATCGTCCTGCTGGTCGTCGTCTTCGCCGGCGTGCAGGCCTGGCGGGACTTCTTCATGACTCCCGCCGAGAACTACCATTTTCTCCTGCGGTACGCCTTTCTGCCGCTGCGCTATTCGCTTCCGCCCGATGTTCCCGTCTCCTCGCTGCCGGGCGGGCTCGCGGCGGCCGTGCTCGGGCCCTTCACCCACATGTTCCTGCATGCGGGATGGCTCCACCTGCTTGCCAATTCGCTCTGGATGGCGGCTTTCGGGGCGCCGGTGGCCAGACGGACGGGGGCGGTGCGCTTCGTTCTGCTGATGCTCGTTTCGGCCGCCGGCGGCGCATTTCTCTATCTGCTCATGCACCGGGGCGAGCCGGCACTGCTCATCGGCGCGTCCGGAGGCGTGTCCGGGCTGATGGGAGCCGCCATCAGGCTGATCTACGCCGGGGGCGCCAGCCTGTCCGAGGGGCTGCACCGGGATCTGACGATGGTGCGGCCGCTGACCGTGTCGCAGACCCTCCTCATGAAACGGCCGCGCACGTTCATCCTGGTCTGGATGGGGATCAACGTGGTGTTCGGCGTTTTCGGCGTCGGAAGCGGCGGCCGCATGAACGCCATCGCCTGGGAGGCGCATCTGGGCGGCTTCCTCACCGGACTGCTTCTCTTCTCCCTGTTCGACCGGCCGCGGAGGCGACGTTTGGAGAATGCTCCCCTCTGATGTTATCATGACTCGCTAGAGGGCGGACGAACCGCCCCGTGCATCGAAGCGAGGAAACGTCAGGAAACAGGAGACCCCATGAACGTTGCAAGCATTCTGGACCGCAAGGGGCGGGACGTCGCCACCGCCCCGGAGACCATCACCCTGAGAGAGGCGGCACGGGAACTGCGTCGTCGGCGCATAGGCGCCCTCGTCATTCTGAACGACGCGGGAGAGATCGCCGGCATTCTTTCCGAGCGTGACATCGTACGCGCCATGGCCGACGAGGGCGGGCCGGCCGCGGACATGCCGGCGGGCCGGTTCATGAGCCGGGACATTTGCACCTGCCGTCTTTCGGACACGACCGAGAAGCTGATGGCCGTGATGACGGAACGGCGCTTCCGCCATCTGCCGGTGATCGAGGGGGGCAGGCTGGCCGGCATCGTGTCCATTGGCGACGTCGTGCTCCAGCGCATGGAGGAAATGGCCTTCGAGGCGGAGCAGATGAAGCAGTACATCGTCAGCTGAGGAGGGAGAGGCTCAGGGCCTTCTCAGCAGCTCCAGCATCTCGGCGGCCGACAGGAACTCCAGACGCCGCCGCGCGGTCCGGGCGAGGGCTTCGGGGTCCTCGCCCCACTGCCGGATGTTCCAGGCCTCCTCCAGGTTCGCCGCCTCCCAGGCCTCCTCCGCGGGGATGCGGCCGGCCGCCACGGCGAGGGGCAGGATCGCGGACGCCGACAGCGTGGCCATGTTGTTCAGGGCGGCGAGCTGGAAGTCCCCGAAAACGGCATAGCGTTCCGCAAGCGCCCGGAGCGTCTCCGCCGGCTGTTCGGCCGGCATGACGCCCTCCGAGACGATGAACCGGCCACCGATCTCCTTCTCCGCCCATTCCAGCAGGGGGTCCCATGTGGTCCGCTGGAGATGCACGAACGCCAGCGGCGAATCCGCCCTGTAGCAGAGCAGATCGTGGGCGCCATAGGCGCAGATGGCGCCGATCACCTCGCGCCGGCGGCCGCGCACGCGGTCTATGGCGGCGTTGGAAAGGCGTGTGAGAGGCATGTCGAAGGGGTCGATGACGTCCTTCTGCCTCCGCCATTCCCCGGCCACGGCGTCGGCCAGCGCCCGTGTCGGAAGCTCCAGCGTGGCCCGCATGGGCGTCTTGAGCAGCCCGCGGTCGAGACGGATCGACCACGGCGGCCGCGAACCCTCCACGCTCACTTCCCCATAGAACCGTTTCGGCATCGGACGTTCGAAACGGTCCTTCATCAGCCGTTCCAGTTCCTCCGCCGCCAGGTCGAGCTTGCGCCTTTCGTCGGTCATGGCTGAATCACTTTCTCCACAAGCGGCGGCACGTCGTTGAAGTGGCCGGCGATTTCCCGCGCACCGGCACGCCGCAGTTCCGCAGGCGGATGATATCCCCATTCCACCCCGAGACCACGGGTCCCCGCGTTCGCGGCCATGAGCATGTCGTGCGTGGTGTCACCGACGAGGACCGTGCGCTCCGGATCGGCCCCGGTTTCCTCCAGCGCCCTCAGGATCATGCCGGGATGCGGCTTGGAAGGCGCGTCGTCCGCGGTCTGCGTCGTCACGAAGAAGTCGCGGAGGTCGAAACGCTCCAGAAGCGCCTCGAGTCCGCGCCGCGCCTTGCCGGTGGCGATCCCCAGGATGATGTCGTCCCGCTCCGCGAGCGCCTCGATGGCCTCCCGGGCTCCGGGAAAGAGGGGTTCGTGGAAGTCCGGACGTTGCCGGAGTGCGAAGAAGGCCTCCCGGTAGGCCTCCGAGAGCCGCTCCCAGGTGTCGGGCCCCGCGTCCGGCGCCAGCGGCCGCACGGCCTCCGGCAGCGAGAGGCCGATGACCTTCCGTGTCGCCTCGTCTCCCGGATAGGGCACGCCGACGGCCTCGAAGGCCTGACGCATGGCCGTCGCGATGTTGTGGTGGCTGTCCACGAGGGTGCCGTCGCAGTCGAAGAGAACGAGTTTCATGCCGCCTCTATGGATTTGTCCCGGGTGCCGGCCTCAATGACCGCATGCGCCGCGATTGTCAATGCGGCAGCTTTCTCCGTCGTCCATGCCGTCGCCCTCTCCGTAGGGATCGAAGCCGAACAGCCGGAAGGTATGCGCCATGTGGTCGGGAAGGGGGGCCGTGATGTCCAGCTCGCCGCCCCGCGGATGGGGAAAGGAGATGCGCCGGGCATGCAGGTGCAGGCGCGGCTCCACGCCATCCGGCAGGTTCTCCCCGCCGCCGTATTTGCCGTCGCCCAGTATCGGATGGCCGATGAACGCCATGTGCGCGCGGAGCTGGTGCTGACGTCCCGTGACCGGTTTCAGGGACAGCCAGGAGAGAACGGGGGCGGCACGGTCCACGACGGAATAGTAGGTGACGGCCTTCTGCGCGCCCTCCTCGCCCCGGTGCGCGGGGCGCACGCGTTCGCCTTCGCGCGTCATGGCCTTCACCAGCGCCATGTCGATGCGCCCCTGCAGGGGCTTGGGTACGCCGTGGACGACGGCCCAGTAGATCTTGCGCACGCTGCGGCTGGCGAACAGGCGTCCCAGCCGGGCGGCCACGGAACGCCGCCTGGCGATCACGAGAACGCCCGAGGTGTCCCGGTCCAGCCGGTGCACCAGACGGGGGCGTTCGCCGTATTCCTCTTCGAGGGCCGCGAGGTAGCGGTCCAGGTGGTCGGCGGTCTTCGATCCCCCCTGGACGGCGATGCCGGAGGGCTTGTTGATGACGAGAAGGTCCCTGTCCTCATGCAGGATCAGCGAGCGGAAGAAGGCGCGCTCCCTTTCCGACAGGGGGCGGGGGCGGCGCGTGGCCCGGGCGGTTCCATCCGCCTCCGCCATGTCTCCGGGCAGGGGAGGCACGCGTACGGTATCGCCTTCCTCCAGCCGGTGCGCGGCCTTGACGCGCTTTCCGTTGACGCGGATCGCGCCCTTGCGCAGCAGTTTCTGCATCCGGCCGAAGGGCAGGGCGGGAAAGTGCACGCGGAACCAGCGGTCGAGGCGCATCCCCGCCTCGTCCGCCTCCACCGTCATGTGCCGGACGCCGCTCATGGCGCGAACAGGGCGCGCATCAGCGCCATGCCCGCGAAGATCGCGATGAGAGAAAGCCCCACGGTCCCGCAGGCGTAGACGACCGCCACGATCGGATGCTTGCGTTCGTACAGGGTCGCGAAATCGAGGGAGAAGGAGGACAGGGTCGTGAACCCGCCGAGCACGCCCACGGTGAGAAAGGCGCGCATCTCCTGCGAGGCCGACCACTTCAGGGCCATGTAGGTGATGAGCGCCCCCATGGCGAAGGAGCCCAGCACGTTCACGATCACCGTACCCCAGGGAAATTCGATGCCGAATGCGCGCGTCGTCAGGACCGAGACCGCGTAGCGCGCGGTGGCGCCGATCGCACCTCCGGCGGCGACGGCCGAGATCATCGCTGGAGTCATGGCTCACTTTCCGCAATAATGCGTGAAACGGGAATCGGGGAGATTCGACATCCATCCACCAATCGGCCCGTGTTTAGTGCATGGGAAGGGGTTTGGCAAATTTTTCAATTGCCTGAAAGGAATGGGGTGTACCTGCGCGAAATCCAAAGTGGTAAGTTTATGTATCCTATCTTGTAGTTCTCTGGCGAAGTGGAGGCGATGTCTGCTGGTATTTCCGTGTATTTGGTCGACAAATCATGGGATTTCCGGGCAGAGTTAAAATGTCGCACTCTTTGGAGTTAACGCAACGTCACGCAGCCTTTATGACAATAAGACTTTGGAAAGGCTGTGGTCAACTTTCGGCAAGTCTTGACGGAATGGCCATATCGCGTTTTGCTGGCGATCCTGAAGAATTGGCGAAAGCCTGACGGCGCGGCAATGGGGGGCGGATCCGGACGGATGCGGCCGGTGCGGCGAGCGGGGGAGCCGTCTCGGATCGGACAACTGGAGTGGCTCAATGCATGAGGGTTGGGTGCGTAAGAGCGGTAATGACATGCAGCAGGACGTGGAGGAACTCGTCTATATCGAACGCATGTGCAGCGAACTGGCGAACATGGCCGCGAGAAGCGGATACGAGTTCGTGAGCTATCTGCTGTCCATGGCCGTGCTGGCGGTGCGCGAGGAACGCATGAAGGCCGAGGAGGATTCCTCGGGCAGTCCCTGCGCACTGGTTTCGGACGACTGAGGGGACCGTCTCTTTCATGGTCGCCTCCCTTTGCCCATATGAGGGGATGAGGGGCTTGGCAACAGGGAGACGCGCACCATGCTGGAGATGCATGAACACGACGGACAGGACGTCATCGAACTCATCGTCGATGGCGCCGTTTCACGCAGGGAATACGAGGCGGTGCGGGATCGCGCCGAGGCCTTCATCGGCAGAAGGGGACGGGCCCGTCTGCTGGAGGTCGTGCTCGACCTCGGCCCCGTGGAGCCGGCCGTCCTCTGGGAGGACACCCGGTTCGCCTTCAGTCACATCGGGGATTTCTCCCGCATCGCGGTGGTGGCGGAACGGAAGTGGCTGGCGGAGATCCTCGCCGCGCTGCAGAAATTCTTCGTCGGCGAGGCGAAGGGCTTCACGCTGGAGGAATGCGACGAGGCCTGGAACTGGCTGACGGAACACGCCCTGGACAGGGGGAAGGGGCCGAAATGCGCGGAACTGGCAGCCCGTCGCGCCAGGGATGCCTGAGCGGCCGTTTCGCCCGCCGGTTTGACGCCCTCCGGTATGCTGGACCGGGAGGGCTGGTGCATGGTGCGCCGCCGGAAGATGCGGAAGGGACCTCCGCCGCGTCTTGCATCGCACGCCCCGCACGGGCAGGATGCTCCGGAAACGACGGAGGAACCGCCCGTGGAGGAAGATCGGAAACTCGAACTCTGGATCGGCAACCGGAAGTATTCTTCCTGGTCGATGCGCCCGTGGATCGCCATGAGAGTGGCGGATGTTCCCTTTACCTGCCGCGTCATCCCGTTCGGTGAAGGGATGGGCACTCCGGAATACCGGGGGACGCCGCGCATCCGCGAGGTGTCGCCGACCGGAAAGGTGCCCGTTCTTCATCATGGCGGTCTCGTCGTTCACGACAGCCTCGCCATACTGGAGTATGTGGCGGAACTTTTTCCCGACCGGGGGCTATGGCCGGAAGACCTCGAACGCAGGGCCCGGGCGCGGGCCGTGTCCGCCGAGATGCACTCGGGTTTCGCGGCCCTTCGCCGCGAATGCGGCATGAACATGGGCCGCCCTCCGGAAAGGAAGGATGTCTCCGCGGCGGCGCTCGCGGATGCGGCACGGATCGACCGGATCTGGTCCGATTCCCTCGACGCCTATGGCGGCCCCTTCCTCTTCGGCGAACGGTTCTGCAATGCGGATGCGATGTTCGCCCCGGTCGTCAACCGGTTCCATGCCTACGACCTGCCCAGAAGTGCCGCGGCGCAGGCCTACATGGACGCCATCATGGCTCTCGACGCCTGGCGGGAATGGGAACGGGAGGCGCTTGCGGAGCCCTGGACGATACCGGCGTATGAAACTCCATAGTGACCGCGGATCACCCGGAAGGCCGCATTTGCGGGCCATCCGCAGGCGGCTGAAAAATCGCCGCCCCCCCTTGCGCGGAGAGGGAAGGAGGGGCACAAGAGGGCCTGTCTGAACTGGAAGGCCGTGACGCGGGGGTCACGACCAGGGGATTTCGGTTTTCGGGAACGGTTTTCTGATGCGCATTCTCGTCTCTCTGATGCTTGGGCTGGCATTCCTCGCCTCCGGATGGATTCCGCCGGCCATGGCCGAAATGGCCGCCGGCGGCGAAAAGGCCGCCGGAGGCATGATCGATCTGACGACCAGCCCCTGGGGGTACGCGGCTCTCGTGGTGTTCGTCGTCGCCTATCTCCTCGTGATCTTCGAGGAGATGCTGCACATGCGCAAGTCGAAGCCGGTCCTGCTGGCTGCCGGCCTCATCTGGTTCCTGATCGGCATGGCCTACCTCGGCTCCGGCAAGCAGGAGCTGGTCAACGGCGTCGCGAAACACACGATGCTGGAATACGGCGAGCTGTTCCTCTTCCTCTTCGTGGCCATAACGTACGTCAACACGCTGGAGGAGAGGGGCGTCTTCATCGCCCTGCGCGAGAAGCTCGTGTCGCTGGGGCTGAGCTATCGCAAACTGTTCTGGCTCACCGGATTCATCGCCTTCTTCCTTTCACCGCTTCTCGACAACCTGACCACCTCCCTTGTCCTCGGAGCCGTCGTCATGGCGGTGGGCCTCAAGAATCCGGCCTTCATCGCGCTGGCCTGCATCAACGTCGTGGTCGCGGCCAACGCGGGCGGAGCCTATTCGCCCTTCGGCGACATCACCACTCTGATGGTATGGCAGAAGAACAAGCTGGCCTTCGAGGAATTCTTCGCCATCTTCATTCCGTCGCTCGTCAACTTCGTGATCCCCGCCGCGATCATGACCCTGGCGGTCCCGAAGATGACCCCGGAGGCCGTGGAGACCGAGGTCCGCATGAAGCCCGGCGCCTGGACGGTCATCTTCCTGTTCGCCGCGACCATCGTCACCGCGGTGAGCTTCCGCAACTTTCTGGATCTTCCGCCGGCCCTCGGCATGATGACGGGACTCGGCTATCTGTCCATGTACAGCTATTTCTTCAAGGTCTGGATACGCCGCAATCACCACGTTGACGATAGACCGGACATCCTGCTGGACGCCTTCAAGGTCATGGAGCGGGTGGAATGGGACACGCTGCTGTTCTTCTTCGGCATCATCTTCGCCGTCGGAGGGCTGGGCGTGATCGGCTATCTCGCCCTGATGAGCCAGGTTCTCTACGAGGGACTGGGACCGACGGCGGCCAACACGATCATCGGCATCATGTCGGCGATCGTGGACAACATTCCGCTCATGTTCGCCGTCCTGACCATGGATCCCCAGATGTCCGACGGGCAGTGGCTGCTGATCACCCTCACCGCCGGCGTCGGCGGCTCGCTTCTGTCCATAGGATCCGCGGCGGGCGTCGCGCTGATGGGCGTGGCCCGTCAGCACTACACCTTCTTCAAGCATCTGAAATGGGCATGGGCCGTGGCGCTGGGATATTTCGCGTCCATTTGGGTGCATCTCGTCCTCAACGCGGACAAGTTCAACTGATGACTTCGATCCATGGCCTGTGAAACCTTCGAGCTTCCGGCCGCCAGCCCCGGTCAGCGCCACATGCTGACGGTCTGCCGCTTCGGCACGCCGGGAGCCGGAGACAAGGCCTACATCCAGGCCTCGACGCACGCGGACGAAGTGCCCGCGGCGCTGGCCGCCATGCATCTGCGCGGGCTGCTGGAAAAAGCGGAGCGGGAAGGGCGCATCCGTGGCGAGGTCGTTCTCGTGCCGGCTGCGAATCCGCCGGGATTCGCGCAGGCGCTGCTCGGCCACCACATGGGGCGCCATCATCTGCCGTCGGGCCGCAACTTCAACCGCTTCTGGCCCGATGCCACCCGCGCCGTGCTCGCCGCCCGCGGAACGTTCGGCGACGATCCGGCCGGAAACGCCGTCCGCGTCCGCGCCATCGTGCGCGAACACCTCGACACCCTGCGGGGGAACGCGGCGGACGAGCGCCTGAAGCTGACGCTGATGCGGCTGGCGCACGATGCCGACATCGTGCTCGATCTGCATACCGACGACGATGCGGACATGCACCTCTACGTGGATCCCGACCACTGGCCCGGCCTCGGGGATCTCGCGGGGCTACTGGATGCGAAGGTGGTCATGTTCGCGCGGGGCTCCGGCGGCAACGCCTTCGAGGAGACCGTCGCCGCGCCTTTCGTGGCCCTGCGGGAGGAGGGGATTCCCTGCGATCTTCCCGTCACCGTCACGGTGGAGTTGCGCGGACGGCTGGATGTCGACGATTCCCTGGCCGCAGGGGACGCCCGCGCCCTGTACGACTTTCTGGTTCTGCGCGGCATCATCGGGGGTGAAGCATCAGCGCCCGCATTCTCCGGCATCGCGGCACCGTTCGAGGCGACGGAGCCCGTGCGCGCGCCGGCGGGCGGCATCTGCGTCTTCCTGAAGGACCGCGGCGCGCATGTGGAGGCGGGAGAGGTCATCGCCGAGATCGCGGATCCGGTGGCGAATGCGCGCGTGCCGGTGCGGACGCGTGCCGAGGGCCGGTTGTTCACGCGCTGCCTGCACAGGCTGGTGCACGCGGGCGACGTGATCGCGAAGGTCCAGGGAAGCGCGCCGCTGCCGGACCGGCGCAGGGGACAGCTCATGACGGATTGACGCCGCCGCCTTCCCTATATCGAGAAGCTCACCCCGCATCCGCAGGAGCTGGAGGCGTTCGGATTTTCCACGACGAAGCGGCTCCCCGCGAGCGTATCCTCGAAATCCACCGTGGCCCCGAAGAGGAAGGGCAGGGAGGCGGTGTCCACCACGAGCACCGCGCCGTCCCGTTCGATCACCTCGTCGCCGTCCTCGGGTCCCTCCACGATCTCGAACTCGTACTGGAAACCGGAGCAGCCTCCGCCCTGCACCGCCAGACGCAGGGCACCCTTGCCGGGTTCGTCCCGCAGGATCTCGAGGATGCGTTTCGCCGCCGCTTCGGTCAGGGTAATATTGGCGCTCATGAAACCGATTCCCGTGACATTTCCGAACCGTTCCGAATGTCGGTCCGGGCTCCGGGCGAGTCAAGGGGCGCGCGGCGCGCTCCCGGCTGGCGGAAGGAGCGACGCATGAGCCTGCCTGCGGCACGGGCCCCCTACGCATGCGATCCCGCACGTTCGCGGGGGCGGTTCCACGACGAACGGGAGGATCCCGCCCGCAGTCCGTTCCAGCGCGACCGCGACCGGGTGATCCATTCCACGGCCTTCCGGCGCCTGAAGCACAAGACGCAGGTCTTCGTCGCCAACGAGGGGGACCACTACCGGACGCGCCTCACCCATTCCCTGGAGGTGGCGCAGGTGGCCCGCTCCATCGCTCGCGCCCTGGGGCTGGACGAGGACCTCACCGAGGCCCTGGCCCTGGCGCACGACCTGGGGCACACCCCCTTCGGCCATGCGGGCGAACGGGCGCTGGACGCCTGCATGAAGGATCATGGCGGCTTCGAGCACAATGCCCAGACGCTGCGCATCGTCACCCGTCTGGAACGGCGCTACGCCGCGTTCGACGGCCTCAATCTCACCTGGGAGACGCTGGAGGGTCTGGTGAAGCACAACGGCCCCCTGCTGGACGGGGAGGGGCGGCCGACGGGAAAGTACGCCGAACGCGGCCTGCCGCTCGCCATCCGCACGCATGACGGCATCAACGACCTCGAGCTGCACACCTGGCCCTCCGCGGAGGCGCAGGTGGCCGCGCTGGCCGACGACATCGCCTACAACGCGCACGACATCGACGACGGCCTCCGGGCCCGCCTGTTCGACATCATCGACCTGGCCGACCTGCCGCTGGTCGGCCCCGCGCTGGCCGAGGCGCTGTCGCTGAAACGGGATCTCGAACGGTCGAGACTGATCCACGAGACGGTGCGCCGGATCATCTCGCGGATGATCTCCGACGTGATCGCCCGCACGCGGCGCAACGCGGGGAGGCTGCGGCCGGAGACGGCCGCCGACGTACGCGCCCTCGGGCGGCCGCTCGTGGAGTTCTCGCCGCAGATGGCGGAGGATCTGCGCGTCGTCCAGATCTTCCTGAAGCGTCACATGTACCGCCACCCCAAGGTGATGGACGCCATGGGGCGGGCGGAACGCATCCTGCGGGACCTGTTCGGAGCCTACATGGCCGATCCGGGACTGCTGCCCGAGGGCTGGCGGGAATCCTCCCTGACCCATGGAGCCTCGGGCTTTCCGCGGCAGGTCTGCGACTTCATCGCCGGGATGACCGACCGCTACGCCCTGGACCAGCACAGGAGGCTGTTTGACCTCGATCCCCTTTTCCGCTAATCCGCCAGCGCCTGTCTTTGCAAGGCGCCAAACCGGGACTGAAATCTCCATGAACATTTTCCACGACATCCGCGAAAAGGTCGAAAAGGCCCTGAACACGCTCGCCGGCAGGGGCGTCCTGCCGGAGGAAACGGATTTCTCGCGCATCGCCGTCGAGGCGCCGCGCGACCCCGCCCACGGGGACGTGACAACCAACGCGGCCATGGTTCTGGCCAGGGCCGCGGGCAGGAAGCCGCGCGATCTCGCCGGTGAGATCGCCGACCTGCTGGCCGGGGATCCCGATATCGAAAGCGTGGAGATCGCCGGGCCGGGCTTCATCAACATGCGGCTGTCGGAGACCTTCTGGCCGCGGCTGATGGATGCCGTTCTCGAACTGGGCGAGGCCTATGGCCGCTCCGATCTGGGGCGGGGACTGAAGGTCAACGTCGAGTACGTGTCCGCCAACCCCACGGGTCCGCTGCACGTCGGCCACTGCCGCGGGGCCGTGTTCGGCGACGCCCTGGCGAACCTGCTGGAGGAGACCGGCCACGATGTCACCCGCGAGTACTACATCAACGATGCCGGCGCGCAGGTGGACGTGCTGGCCCGTTCCGCCTTCCTGCGCTACCGCGAGGCGCTGGGCGAGGATGTCGGGGAGATCCCAGCGGGGCTCTATCCCGGCGCCTATCTGATCCCGGTGGGGCGGGCCCTGGCGGAGAAGTACGGCGACTCCCTGCGCGGCATGCCCGAGGAGGAGTGGCTGCCCCTGGTGCGCGATTTCGCCATAGACGCCATGATGGAGATGATCCGCGACGACCTGGCGGCGCTGGGCATCACCCACGAGGTCTTCTTCTCCGAGCGCACCCTGCACGAGAGCGGCCTCATCGACGAAACCATCCGCGAGCTGCGCGAACGCGGCCTCGTCTACGAGGGACGCCTGCCTCCGCCCAAGGGCAAGCCGCCGGAGGACTGGGAGGACCGCGAGCAGCTCCTCTTCCGCGCCACGGAGTTCGGGGACGACATCGACCGGCCGCTGGTGAAATCGGACGGCTCCTACACCTATTTCGCCGCGGACGTGGCCTACATCCGGGACAAGCTGGCGCGCGGCTTCCGTCAGCTCGTCTACGTTCTGGGTGCGGACCATGGCGGATACGTGAAACGTCTCGAAGCCGTCAACCGGGCGCTCTCCGGCGGGGAGGCGGAGCTGATCGCCCGCCTCTGCCAGCTGGTGAAGCTCTATCGCGGCGGAGAGCCGGTGCGCATGTCGAAACGGGCCGGAGATTTCGTCACCCTCCGCGACGTGGTGGACGAAGTGGGGCCGGACGTGGTGCGTTTCATGATGCTGACCCGGAAGAACGACGCCCCGCTCGACTTCGATTTCGAGAAGGTGACGGAGCAGTCCCGCGACAATCCGGTCTTCTACGTCCAGTATGCGCACGCGCGCATCTGCTCCGTGCTGCGCAACGCCCGCGAGGAGCTGGGGGAGGACGTGCTCGCCGCCGCCGGAAAGCCGGACTGGAGCCTCCTGAGGGACGAGGCAGAAATGTCCGTAATCAAACGAATCGGTGAGTATCCCCGCATGCTGGAGGCGGCCGCGAGGGCGCATGAACCGCACAGAATCGCCTTCTACCTGCAGGATCTGGCCGCCGACTTCCATGCCCTGTGGAACAAGGGCAAAGAATCACCGCATTTGAGATTCATTTTAAAAGATCAAGTGGATCTTTCCCTGACCCGGCTCGCCTTTTTGCGCGCGATACGCTATTGTCTTGCCAACGGTCTGCATCTGCTCGGAGTACGGCCGGTTGAGGAAATGTGATCGAGGCAGAAACGGGCACTCATGACAAACGGTACGAACAACAAGTCCACTGCTTCAGGAAAAGGGGGCAACTGGCGGGAGAAGCTGGGAATTTCCGCTTCCGGGCGGAAGCGGGAGGGCGATGCTCCCGCTCCGGGCGGTGGCGGTGCCGTTTCTCCGTCCTCCAGGGAGCGGCTGACCGGTGGAATCGGAGGGGGGGAGCCCGTCCGGACGCCTCCCCAGAAGGCCCCTTCTCCGGGAGGCGCTCCCAAGAAACCCGTGGTCAGGCCCGCGCCGCTTGCTCCACGCCGTCCTGGCGCGGGAGGCAAGTCCACGCCTCCGTCACCGCCGGCCGGCGGCAAGCCGCAGACACGCCCGGCCGCACCGGCAGGGCAGGGGCGGCCGGCCATGCCGGGACGCCCGCCCGTGCCTCCGCCTCCTCCTTTCGGAGCGCCCGGGGCGCCCGGTGGGCAGGCGCCGTCCGCCGATGGCGCGCGGTTGCGTCCGCCGCCTCCGCCGCCGGGCATGCGTGCTCCATCCGCGATGGGACAGCGGGATGCGCCGAGGCCGTCCGCGCCTGCGCCGGGCGCGACGAAACAGGCCACGACCGCCGACGACGATTTCGCGCGCCGTCTGCGCGCCCAGCGGGAGGCTGCGGAGCGCCTCGCCGCGCAACGTGCCGCCGCATCGGGACGGCCACCGTTTCCGGGGGCGGCTCCCGCCGGAACCGCCGGGGCCACCGTGCCGCCGACCCCTCCGCAGCCTCCGGCAGGCAATCCCGCCGCGCCCGGAAGCGTGCCCGGAGGTGCGGCGGCGGGTATGCGGCCGCAGCCCGCGACCCCGCCGGATGCGGGTGCCGAACCGGCGGCTGCGGGACGTCCCCGTTTCACCTTCGCCGACACGAATGCGCCGGCGGCGACGGAGGCTCCGGCCCCTGCGCCCGGTGCCGCGCCGGCGGGTGCTCCCCATGCCCGTCATCCGGATCCGGCCGTGGCGGAGGGAAACGTTCCGCCGTACAGGCCCGAAAGCGGTCTGGAGGATGTTTTCGAGGAGGATTTCGCTCCGGAGGCCCGGCGGGCCGCGCCGGAGGACTATGCCTCGGCATACAGCGAGTTCGGAGACGAATTCGCCGAGCCGCCCAGGCGGCGCGGGATCGGCCTGCTGCTTTTCGTCATGGCGCTGCTGATCGTGGTGGCGGTGGCCATCGGCGTCGTCTACTTCTACCAGAGGCTCGGCGGGGGAGCCGCTCCCGCGGGCGGGGGAGGCGTTCCGGTCATCAAGCCCGAGCAGGCGCCCGTCAAGGTGAAGCCCAAGGAGCCGCCCGCCACCACGCGCCCGAAGGGACGCAAGCAGATCTACGACCGCATTCTCGGCGACGGAGAGGAACAGCCGGCCCGCATCGTGCCCAGCGAGGAGAAGCCGCTGCCGCCGCCGGCCGCGCCGGCCGAGACGGCTCCCGAAACCGGTGGCGGCACCGGTACCGAGGTGGATCCGCTGCCGCTGCCCCTTCCGCCGCCGCCGGCCCTCGATGGAGGGCAGGGGCAGATGGACGGGAACGGTGGCGCCACCGAGACGGCGGAAGTCGCGCCCGTCGGTGGAGATGCCGCGGATGCCCGGAAGGTGGCTTCGCTCGAGGCGCCCGGAGCCGCGGAGCCGCCGCAGCCCCATAGCGATACAGCGGTGACGGAGACGGGTACGGCGGCATCCGCCGTGGACACCCGGACCGTCGCCAGCACTACTGCCGCCGAGGGGGCGAAGGCCGTCGACGACGCGGCGGCGAAGCTCGTCAGGAAGAAGAAGGCGGGAAAGGACACTGAAGCGGGTGCCGCCGCCGCGGGCAGCCGCCCGAAGACCGGGACCGCGGCGCCCCGCCGGAAGGTGGAGGACGTGAAGCGCACCGCCGTCAGGGAGCGCAAGGTTGCCGGCACCGCCACCGGAAGGAAGACGCCTCGCAAGGTGGCGGCGCGGAAGGTGGATGCCGGCGGGCCGAAATCGCTCATCCCGCCCGTCGCTCTGAGCCCGGAAGTGCGCGCCTTTGCGCCCCCCGCGGTTCCGAAGTCGCAGGTGCCCGTGAACGTTGTACCACGGAAGCCGGTCAAGGTGACGAACTTCGCCACGCATCGCAAGATCACCAATTTCGCGACCGCCAGGCC
>CAYSHK010000087.1:0-40326 GCA_964430935.1 uncultured Rhizobiaceae bacterium | reverse complement strand
TCGCCTCCGCCTTGCCCTCGTCGGCAAGCACCTTCGTGATCGCAGCCGTCAGAGTCGTCTTGCCGTGGTCAACGTGACCGATCGTGCCGATGTTCACGTGCGGCTTCGTACGTTCGAACTTTTCCTTCGCCATTGTCTCGTTTCCTCAGTTTTGCCGCCACATGGCGGGAACAAACCCGTTCTTCAAGTCCTCGCAAACCACGAAAAGACGTAGCCCGAGGGCTGCGCCTTGCCATTCGCCAGTCTTGTGCCGTCCCGGTTTCCCAGAGATGCCGGACCGGCTGGAGCGGGTGAGGGGAATCGAACCCCCGTCTTCAGCTTGGAAGGCTGTTGCTCTACCATTGAGCTACACCCGCCTCGCCCGGCCGGGACGAAAAAATCGATCCCTCACTCGTTGGCCCGCCACGAAGGGTCTCCATGCCGGACCGCAAGAATTCCGTCCTGCCACGGCCGTCCCGGGAAGGGAAATGGTGGAGGGGGCTGGATTCGAACCAGCGTAGGCATAGCCAACGGGTTTACAGCCCGTCCCCTTTAGCCACTCGGGCACCCCTCCGTGACCATCTTCTCATTTCCCGTGCGCGCCGCCGGCGCGCAGGACAGCCCGCCCCGAAGGGCGGCAGGTGGGATGCTTTATGCGCACAACATCCCATACTGTCAAGCCGTTTTCGGACACCTTCCGGCCGCTTTTTCCGGCGGGCTTCCTCCCGGCCGAAAATGCGTGCGCGCGCCCGTCCCCGGGGATATAGTGCGCCCATGAGCAAAGACAAGCGCAGGCCCCGGAAGCCGCCTCCTCCATCCGCGCCGGAGGAGGAGGTCATATACGGCATCCATGCCGCGGCGGAGGCCCTGGCCAATCCCCGCCGCAGGATCCGTTCCATCCTCGTCACGCGCAACGCGGCGAACCGGCTGGCGGAGCCCCTGGCCGGAGCGGGCATGGAACCGGAGATCGTCCATCCGAGGGAGCTGGACGGACGGCTCGGCGGCGATGCCGTGCATCAGGGAATCATGATCGTGGCCGATCCCCTGCCCCAGCCCCGACTGGACCAGATCCCGCGCACCGGTCTCGTCGTCATGCTGGACCAGGTCACCGATCCGCACAACGTGGGCGCCATCCTGCGCACCGCCTGCGCCTTCGCGGCGACGGCCGTCGTCACCACCGCGCGGCACTCGCCGCATGGGTCGGCCGTCATGATCAAGGCCGCCTCGGGCGCCGTCGAGCACATCCCCTTCGTCAAGGTGACGAATCTCGCCCGCGCCATGGACGAGCTGAAGGAATACGGATTCGAGATATACGGTCTGGACAGCGAGGCACCCGGCATTCTCGACTGCGAAATCACTCCGCCGGATCCCTGCGCGATCGTCCTGGGCGCCGAGGGCAAGGGATTGCGCCAGCTCACGCGGCAGAAATGCGACCACCTGGTGCGTCTGGACCTGCCGGGCCCGATCCGCTCCCTCAACGTCTCCAATGCCGCGGCTCTGGCCCTGCAGGCCATGACCCGGAGCCGCGGACGCGGGAAGGACCCGGGAAACGGAAATTGACATCCCGGATCCGCCCGCTCGGCCGGGGAAGCCTCCGCACGGTTCCACCCGCCCGCGACTGTCCGGCCATCGTTGCAATCGCACCGTATTCCTGCTTACTTCGTCCCGGCAATCCGCTCCGCGGGACTTCCGCATCCCGAATCGCGCGACAGTCATGCGGGCGTGGCGGAACCGGTAGACGCAGCGGACTTAAAATCCGCTGGCCTCGTGCCGTGGGGGTTCGAGTCCCCCCGCCCGCACCACCTTCCTTCCCGGAGCCCCCCCGCTCCGCCCCTCTTTCCCATGCATGTCGCAGGCAAAAATTATCCGTGTTGCGGAATATTTTTCGGCGCTTGACGCGACTTTTTGCCGAGAACTTGCATGAAGAACGCACCCTCTCCCCTCTCGAAACCATCCCGCCGGTATGCTATATCTGTTGTTGAGCAGCGGGTTGCGCCGATGGAACGGGGGACATCGGCGTCAATGCCCCTGACAACAACAAGAAGCCCCTTGAAAGAGGCAGATAATGGCCCAGGACAAGCCACAAAATCTTCAGGACACGTTTCTCAACCACGTTCGCAAGAACAAGGTCCCGGTCACCGTGTTCCTGGTCAACGGTGTGAAGCTTCAGGGAATCATCACCTGGTTCGACAATTTCTGCGTGCTGCTGCGCCGCGACGGCGTATCGCAGCTCGTCTACAAGCATGCCATCTCCACAGTCATGCCGGGAATGCCGATATCCCTTTTCGAGGACGACCCCGCCGGAAACGGCTGACCGCCGGCGGCCGCGGACCGGGCGGGCCGTCCGCGTCGCCATCACGGACCTTCCGGCGTCGTGGGGCGGCGGATACATGTCCGGGCCACGGGCCTTCCGGCGTTCCGGCGGTTGAGATTTTCCGTCCGGACCACGATATGCTACATGGAAGGACCTCCTCCCTAGGAGATCGAAATCTCCCGGGGAGGAGGTTTCGCACCATGGGTCACCCGTGGACGATCCCGGCGGAACGCCCGGATCCGACCGAGCCCGATACGAACCGGCAGGCAGCATGAGCAGAAAATCCCGCAGGCGCAAACAGTCCGCCCGTGGAGAGATCACATTCCAGATCGAGGAAAAGCGCCCCACGCGCGCCTACGTGCTGCATGCGAACATGCCGCCCTCGATCGCCGAAAGGCGGGGCGGTTCCGAGGAAGGAACGGCCCGGCGCACGCGCGCGCCCAGGGATCCCGGACACCAGCTCGACGAGGCCGTGGCCCTCGCCGAAGCCCTGGACCTGGAGATCGCGGGACGGGAGATCGTCAACCTGTCCAAAATCCATCCGGCAACCCTCCTCGGGGCGGGCAAGGTCGAAGAGCTGGGGGAGCGAATCCACTCCGCGGAGACGGAACTCGTCATCGTCAACACCCACCTTTCACCGGGCCAGCAGCGCAATCTGGAGAAGGCCTGGGATGTCAAGGTGCTGGACCGCACGGGCCTGATTCTGGAGATTTTCGGCCGCCGCGCGCGGACGAAGGAAGGCCGTCTGCAGGTCGAACTGGCCCATTTGAGCTACCAGAAGACCCGGCTCGTCCGTTCGTGGACGCACCTGGAGCGCCAACGCGGCGGCTTCGGTTTCATGGGCGGTCCGGGCGAGACCCAGATCGAGGCCGACCGGCGGCTGATCTCCGAGCGGATCGCCCGGCTGACCCGTCAGCTCGAGCAGGTGGCGCGCACCCGCGAGCTCCACAGAAAAGCCCGCCGCAAGGTGCCCTATCCCGTCATCGCGCTGGCCGGATACACGAACACCGGAAAGAGCACCCTGTTCAACCGCCTGACACGCGCCAGCGTCCATGCGAAGGACCAGCTCTTCGCCACGCTGGACCCCACCATGCGGCTCGTCTCCCTACCCCACGGCCGCAAGGTGATGCTGTCCGACACGGTGGGATTCATCTCCGACCTGCCCACCAGCCTCGTCGCCGCCTTCCGTGCCACCCTGGAGGAAGTCGTGGAAGCGGACGTCATCCTCCACGTGCGCGACATGGCGGACGAGGAGGAGGCGGAAGCACAGGCCCGCGACGTGGAGCAGGTCCTGGAGGAGCTGGGCATCGGCGAGGAACGCCGCGGCAGGATGCTGGAGGTGTGGAACAAGGCGGACCTGTGGGCGCCGGAAACCCGAAACCGTCTGGAGAAGCTGGCCGCCCGCCGCCGGAACGTGGTCGTCACTTCGGCCATCACCGGAGAAGGTCTGGACACCCTGCTGGAAAGACTCGAGAATCTGCTTTCGGCGGAAGACGAGTTGCGGGTGGTGGACCTGGAGCCGGCGGAGGGTGCGGAAATGGCCTGGCTGTACCGGCACGCGGAAGTGCTCGACCGTTCCGATTCAGATGCGGGCTCCCGTCTTCTGCTCCGCTTCACGCCCGCCGAGCTGGCCCGTGCGGAAGCCCGTTTCGGAAACCGCCTGAAGAAAGGCGAGTCCATCGCTCCGTGAGGAACGGGCGGCTCAGGAGCCTCCTTCCCTCAACGGAGGCGCGAACTGAAGCGCCATGTCCCAGGGGAGATAGATCCAGGTGTCCTGCGACACCTCGGTGATGAACGTGTCCACGAGCGGTACGCCGGCGGGCTTGGCGTAGACGGTGGCGAAATGGGCCTCGGGCAGCATTTCCCGCACCACCTTCGCCGTGCGGCCGGTGTCCACCAGATCATCGACCACGAGCACCTCCCTGCCGCGGCCTTCCAGCAGCTTTTCGGACACCGGCTTGATGACGTTCATCTCTCCCTGTCTGCCGTAGTCGTAGGAGGCGATGCAGACTGTCTCGATATTGCGGATGTCCAATTCGCGCGCGACGACGGCCGCGGGCACCAGCCCGCCCCGGGTGATCGCCACCACCGTGCCGAACGGCCCCTTCTCCGCCAGCCGCCAGGCGAGCGCCCGGGAATCGCGATGGAACTGCTCCCATGACACGGGGAAGCCCTTCACGTAGCGTTCATCCAGATTCGGCCCATCGGCCATCTCCGCCTCCTCTCCCTGCGTGGAACGGAAAACCTCGGCGGGCACCGCTCCGCCGGAGGGACGCACCGTTGATCGCGCCCGACACGCCGCCTGTCAATGCCCTCCGTGGGCGGCTCTTTCATCGAGCAGAGAAATGAGCTCCCGGACGGCCGCTTCCGGATCCTCCCGCTCCGTCAGGAAGACACGCACGCCCCGCGCCGCCATCTTGTTGACGAAGCCCTGTCCGCACCCCGCCGTGACGACGAAATCCATGCCGTCCAGGGGATGCGGTTCATCCGCGGGATGCGCATGGATGGACATCTCCTTGGGCAGCGCCAACCGCTCCGTCTCCCGGAGCTCCCCATTCTCTCCGACCTCGTATACGAGAAACTTGCGCGTCTTCCCCGCATGCCCCGTCACGGTCCGGTAGTTCTGGCTGGTCACGGCAATCCTCATCCTTCCGCTCCCCTTCTCCGTTTCCGTCCGTCCTGCTTCAATGCCCGGGATCCTCTCCCGCCAGTCCGTCGAGAATCGGGCAATCCGGCCTTTCGTCCCCGTGGCAGGCCTCCACGAGATGCGCCAGGGATGCCCGCAGCGCCTTCAGCTCCCCGATCTTCCGGTCGATCTGGGCGATACGCTCCTCCGCCAGCCTCTTCACATCCCGGCTCGCCCGGCTCTCGTCCTCGTAGAGGGACAGGAGCTGCCGGCACTCGTCGATGGAGAAGCCGAGCGAACGGGCCCGCGCGAGGAAGCGCAGCTTGTGCGCATCCCGCTCGGAATAGTCGCGATAGCCATTGGGGCGCCGGGCGGGACGGACGAGACCGATCTCGTCGTAGTAGCGCACCGTTTTCACGGGAAGCCCGGCGAGACGCGCGGCGGTCTGGATGTTCATGGCGGAGGACTCCTGTGCTTCACCCGGAAGGTCGGACATCCGAAGACGCTTTTCAAGAAGGCGGCCCTGCCGTCGGATGGAAAAACTGTTATATCTGGCGCATGTTCGCCTCCCGATTCGCAAGATTGCTGCCGTTCCTGCTCGCACTGCTTGCGGTGGCGGCCGGCATCGAGAAGCCCTCCTCCGCCGCGGAGCGCCTGCACGGCATCGCCATGCACGGCCGCCCCGCGCTTCCTCCCACGTTCGACCATTTTCCCTACGTGAATCCCGACGCCCCGAAAGGCGGTACGCTGCATGTGGCCGTCACGGGCTCCTTCGATTCCCTCAATCCCTTCATCATCAAGGGACAGTTCGTGTGGATGGTGCGGAGCCTCGTGTTCGAGACGCTCATGGCGCGCTCCCTGGCCGAGCCGTTCTCCCTCTATCCCCTCGTCGCCGAATCCGTCGAGATGCCGGAGGACCGCTCCTGGATCGTCTTCCACATCGACCCCAGGGCCCGTTTCTCGGATGGAACGCCCGTACGGCCCTCCGACGTGCTGTTCTCCTGGAAGACCCTGCGGGATCATGGCCGGCTCAACCACCGCACCTACTATTCCAAGGTGAAAAAGGCCGAAGTGACGGGCGAAAACGCCATCCGCTTCGAATTCGACGGAAAGGACCGCGAGCTGCCGCTCATCCTGGGCCTGATGCCCGTGCTGCCGGAGCATTTCTTCAAGGAGCATCCGTTCGACCGCACAACTCTGAAACCCCTGGTGGGCTCGGGACCCTACGTGATCTCCGAGGTGCGCCCCGGCCAGCGGGTGGTCTTCACCCGCAATCCGGACTGGTGGGCGAAGGATCTGCCGTCGCGGCGCGGAATGTTCAACCACGACCGCGTCGTCGCCGACTACTACCGCGACACGCAGACCGCCTTCGAGGCGCTCAAGAAGGGGCTCGTGGACTTCCGCATCGAGACGGACGCCACCCGCTGGGCCACCGCCTACGATTTCGAGGCCGTCCGGGAGGGCCGCTTCCTGAAGGAGGTCGTACCCAACGGGCTGCCCAAGCCCCTTTCGGCCTTCGTCTTCAATACCCGCAGGCCGCTGTTCGCCGACCGCACCGTGCGCGAGGCCCTTCAGTACACCTTCGATTTCGAATGGGCCAACGCCAACCTCTATCATGGCCTCTACCGCCGCACCACGGGATACTTCGACGGCTCCGAACTGTCCTCCGTCGGCCGGCCGGCGTCGCCGCTGGAACGCGAACTGCTGGCGAAGGCCGGAGCCCGTCTGGAGCGCCGGTTTCTGGAAGGCGCATGGAGAGCTCCGGTCTCGGACGGAACGGGGCGGGACAGGAAACGCCTGCGCACCGCCGTGGATCTGCTGCGCAGGGCCGGATGGTCGATCCGCGGCGGCAGGCTCGTCGATGCGTCCGGACGCCCCTTCTCCTTCGAACTGCTCGTCCAGTCCAGGGATCAGGAGAAACTGGCCCTGCACTGGCAGCGCACCCTGCGGCTCATCGGCATAGAGATGCGCATCCGCCTCGTCGATTCCGCACAGTTCACCCGCCGCCTCATCTCCTACGATTTCGACATGGTGCCCTACACCTGGTACAATTCCCTCTCGCCGGGAAACGAACAGCGTTTCTACTGGGGCTCCATAGGACGCCGGCGCGAAGGCACCCGCAACTACATGGGCGTGGCGGATCCATCCATAGACGCCATGATCGACGAGATGCTGGCCGCCCGTGAACGCCCGCATTTCGTCGCGGCCGTACGGGCGCTCGACAGACTCCTGATCAGCGGCTTCTACGTCCTGCCGCTCTATCACGCGCCCGGCCAGTGGCTCGGACGCTGGAAGCGGCTCGCGAAACCCGATGCCGTGTCGCTCTACGGTTTCGTGCGGGAAACCACGTGGAACGCCCGGTAGCACATTGCGGAAAAGCCGCGCCTGGGCCATTGTGGGGCGGAAAACGGGCGCCCACAGTGCCCCGCGATCATCCTTTCCCCTGGAGAAAACATCCGTGACCGAACAGACACCGATCGAAATCGACATCATCGCCGACTTCACCTGCCCGTGGAGCTACATCGGCAAGAAGCGGCTGGAAGCCACGCTGGACATGCTGGGCACGCCGGTGACCGTGACCTGGTATCCCTACCTCCAGGCCCCGGACATTCCTCCCGGCGGAATTCCCCGCAAGGACTGGCTCGCCAGGACCTACGGCACGCCGGAGCAGATCGCTAAGGCGCTCGAGCCCGTCAAGGTGGCCGGCCTCCAGGATGGCATCGAGTTCGATTTCGACGCCATCAAGGTCATGCCCAGCACCATCGACGCCCACCGGCTCATGCGCTGGGCGCGCGGCAGCGGAAAGGAGAACGAGCTGGCGGAGCGGATCTACCGTCTATTCTTCGTGGAGGGGCGGGACATCGGCGACACCGACGTGCTGGCCGACGCCGCCGCGGAAGTGGGGCTGATGGACAAGTTCAAGGCCCGCAAGATGCTCGAATCCGACATGGATCTCGAAGAGATGTGGCAGGAAGTTCACGAGGCGCGCGAACTCGGTCTGAAGATGGTTCCCGCCTACATCATTGCCCGCAAGTACGCGATTCTCGGAGCCGAGGATCCCATAAGCATCGCCAAGGCCATTCAGACTGCGCAACAGGAAAGCGAGATGGGCGAAACCCGGGGAGAAGGCTGAAGGGATTCCCTTCACACGCTCCGGCATGATGCCCCATGACCCGCGAACGGTGGGCGATACGGGACACCCCCGATCACTCCGGAGAAACAATGGCTCCCGGCGCTCAGCCCCCATTTTCCGCCACGCGCGGCCGCGGCAGCGCGGCACGGTCTCCAATCTTCAGACCGAGCCGCCTGGCCTCGCCGGCCGCGATCTCCAGAACGGCGAGCGTGGGACGGCCTGCGGAAATCGGCTTCAGATCCCCGGGGCGGGCGTTTTCATGGATGTGGATGATGACGCCGTCCCCATCCATGAAGATCATGTCCAGGGGAATGAGCGTATTCTTCATCCACAGCGCCGCGAAATCGGGTCTGTCCCAGAGCAGGAGCATGCCCTGCCCCTTCGGGAGGCGCTGCCGGTGCATCAGGCCCCGCCGGCGCAACTGCTTCGTATCGGCGACCTCGGCCCTGATGGTGACGATCCGCCCGGAACTCTCGATCATGAGAGGGATGAAGCGGGGAATCTCCACCTCCTCGCCGAAAGCGGGACGCACGACCAAGAGAGCGGTCAACCCGGCCAACACTTCCCTACGCTGCATGCCGCATCCTCCGCGTGAAAGAAGACAACGTGCCCGAATCTCGCAGTTGCCCTCTTTCATTGCAAGAGATTGTGTCCTTTCCGGCCCACTGGCAAGTCCGGAAAGAGACGGCCCGCCACGCTCGCGGCACCGCACGCGTCATCCTCCGGTCGGCGGAAAGAAACCATGAAACGGCCGGTGGCGGCGCAAAAGGAAAGGCGGAAGATTTCCGCCTGATTCCGCCCCCGGTCCATTCTGGTGAACACGGCCGGAATGGCGGTGGTCCGTCCCGATCGGGCGGCCCCATCCCGCATCCGGCCTTCCGTCAGCTGGTCATGGGCTTGGTTCCATCCAGCGTCAGCCGGACTTCCGCCGCCATACGCCCCTTCGGACCATGCCCATAGCGGACGTAGACCTCCTGACCCGGCTGGAGATCCGGAATGGCGGTCTTCCTCAGCGTCTCCATATGGACGAAGATGTCCTCGCTGCCATCCCCCTCGTTGAGAAAACCGAAACCGCGTTCACGGTTGAACCATTTGACGGTGGCCTTCAGCCAGCCGGTCTCCGGCTTGACCTCAACATGGGTCCGCGCCGGCCTCTCGACCGGATGGACCGCGGTGGAGGCATCCATGTCTATCACCTTCAGGACCTGATAGCCCTTCTGCCTCCTGACCGCGTCGCACACGACCCGGGTCCCCTCGAGCGGCGCCTCGAAACCGTCGCGCTTCAGGCAGCTCAGATGCAGCAGCACATCCGGCATGCCATTGTCCGGGATGATGAAACCGTAACCCCGTCCGACATCGAACCACTTCACGAAACCGGAAATCCGGTAGACCACGATCTCGGCATCCGCCGGTGGTTCGGTGACTATCTTGTATCCAGTGTCCCCACCCTTTTGAGCGTCATCCATCGACATGGATTCAGAACCTCGACTGAATATTGTGCCCCCGGCGGGAATCACCCGCCCTCAACAATCGTCAAAGTGCGACAAGATTTGATTTTTGTATAGCCCTATTAACCATGATTGTGGAAACCAACGCAACACAATCAGCAAACGAATTTTTTGTAGAAATCACTAACCAACTGGAATTCAACAAACATTTTAAAATCCGCATGCAAACGGCATTTACGTTCACAAATTGACGCATGGGCACGTGACACATTGCACGCAGCAATTGCGGGAGCAGCCGGAACGGGAAAACCAGCAATTTCTGGTCAAAAATGATTCGCAAACACCCCCCCTGCCGGGAGTGTTTTCCACAGGCGACTCGGACTCCGCCATGCCTAGGATTCATGTCCGCCACATTTACCGGAGTGCCGCCCAAAGATTGGCGCCATGCGCCATGCGCTGGCGGATACGATCCATCCGACCGGCACGGGGCGCTCAGAGCAGCCCCAGATTCCCGAGATCCCGGCGCATCTCCTCCGGCGGTCCGTCCTCTCCCTCCACCCCTTCCATGTCGGGAGGCGCATCCGCGTCCTCCAGGTAGCGCCACCCCTGGAACGCCCTGCGCGGCACGGGCCGGACGGGAACGAGCTCCGGATCGAGTTCGAGCCGGCACCGCCTGACGCCGTCCGCATCGACGAAGGGCTCTATGTCCAGGATCCGCTGCCGCACCGTGACCATCCCTCCGATGACCCAGTACAGGGATCCGCCGTCGAGAATTTCCGCGGCCCGTCGCGGCACCATCCGCGTCACGTGCGCATTGCGGCCCGTCGCCTCCAACCGCGCCTTCTGGAAGGCGGCCAGATGGGGGATGTCCCGGCATCCGACGCAGAGCTTGAGCAGATGGAGGGGCATCGCGCGACCTCAGTCGTCCTCGTCGACCATCATCCCGGACGCCACCTTCTCCCGTCCCTTGCGGGCCACGAAGCCGGCGAACCACCAGATGGCCAGCGACATGAGGAAGACCGTTCCGATGGCCAGCTTCTCCTGCCAGATGAAACTGGGAGCCGTCTCATGCCCCGAAAAGCCCGTGACGTACAGCATCACGGCCATGGTGATCCATACGAGCAGCGAGAAACCCCTGAGAATCCAGGAAAGCGCGTCGAACATCGTTCTGCCGGGTTTCCCCTCCGCCATCGTCAACTCCTCCACCAGTCGCCGGGATCGAGATCGAGACCGGCCGCCTCCTCCATGTGACGGGCCGCCCTGAGGATCCCGGCCTCGTCGAAGGGCCGCCCGATGAGCTGCATGCCCAGGGGCAGACCGTTGGCGGCGAGCCCGGCGGGCACGGAAATACCCGGAAGCCCCGCCATGTTCACCGTCACCGTGAAGATGTCGTTCAGGTACATCTGCAGCGGGTCGTCCGTCATGGCCCCCAGCTCGAAAGCCGCCGAAGGGGTGGCGGGCGTCAGCAGCATGTCCACCTTCCCGAAGGCCTCGTCGAAATCGCGCTTGATGAGCGCCCGCACCTTCTGGGCCTTCAGGTAGTAGGCGTCGTAGTAGCCGGCCGACAGCACGTAGGTGCCGATCATGACGCGCCGGCGCACCTCGGGCCCGAAGCCGGCCGCCCGCGTCCTCTCGTACATGTCCGTGATGGAATCGCCCTCGACGCGCAGGCCGTAGCGCACGCCGTCGTAGCGGGCCAGATTCGAGGAGGCCTCGGCGGGCGCCACGATGTAGTAGGCGGGCAGGGCGTACCTGGTGTGCGGCAGGGAGACCTCCACGATCTCCGCCCCCCGCTCCTTCAGCCATTCCGCGCTGCGCCCCCACAGCGCCTCGATCTCGTCCGGCATGCCGTCCACGCGGTATTCCCGGGGAATGCCGACGCGCACGCCGGAGAGGTCGCCCTCCAGCGCCGCCTCGTAGTCCGGCACCGGGGCATTGACGGAGGTGGTGTCCTTCTCGTCGTGCCCGGCCATCGAGGTCAGCATGATGGCCGCGTCGCGGACCGTGCGCGTGATCGGCCCCGCCTGATCCAGCGAGGAGGCGAAGGCCACCATGCCCCACCGCGAGCAGCGCCCGTACGTCGGCTTCAGCCCCACCGTCCCGGTGAAGGCCGCCGGCTGGCGGATCGAGCCGCCGGTGTCCGAAGCCGTCGCGGCGGCGCACAGCCGGGCCGCCACCGCCGCCGCGGAGCCGCCCGAGGATCCGCCCGGCGTGAGATCCGCATCGGAGTCCCGTGCCTTCCAGGGGTTGACCGCCGGGCCGTACCAGGACGTCTCGTTCGACGAACCCATCGCGAACTCGTCCATGTTCAGCTTGCCGAGCATGACCGCGCCGTCCTCCCAGAGGTTGGCGGTCACCGTGGATTCGTACGTCGGCTTGAAACCGTCGAGAATGTGGCTGCACGCCTGCGTATGGACACCCTTCGTGGCGTAGAGGTCCTTGACGCCCACCGGCACGCCCTCCAGAGGGCGCGCCTCGCCGGCGGCCAGCCTGCGGTCGCTCTCCTCCGCCATCTTCAGGGCGATGTCGGGCGTCTCCGCCACATAGGCGTTCAGCTTCCTGCCGGCCGCCATGGCGTCCAGGTAGGCCTCCGTCAGCTCCCGCGCCGAAAAGTCCCCGCGGCGCAGTCCGTCACGCGCTTCGGCCAGTGTCAGTTTCGTGAGGTCTGTCATTCTCTCGGACCCGTGGGAATTGATGAAAGGAATCCGTTTCCAGGCACTTGTGGCCGATCATTCGACCACTTTCGGAACGACGAAGAAATTGCCCTCGCGCTTCGGGGCGTTGGCGAGGATGTCCTCGACGCAGTAGCCGTCCGTCACCTCGTCCTCGCGCTTCTTCATCTCCATGGCCTCCACCGACGTCATGGGCGGCACGCCCTCGGTGTCCACCTCGTCGAGCTGCTCGATCCAGTCGAGGATCGCGGACAGCTCCTTCGCAAGCGGGTCGAGCTCCTCCTCCTCGACCCGGATGCGCGCCAGCTGCGCTATGCGCCGCACGGTGTCACGGTCTACGGACATGTCTTTCCTCACCCTGATGATACGGGAGACGTGCTGCCTGCGGTGATACACGCGCCGTCCGCATAAGGCAACCGCGCAGGCGCGCGGCCCGCGCGGTTTCCACGGCGGGTCCGCGCCGTCTCAGACCTCGATCGTCTCGCCCGGCTTCATGACCCGGACCTGATCGGCCTTCCGGCCCATCTCCTTCAGGAACCCGTCCGGCGTCTGCTCGATGATGGGGAAGCTGCCCCAGTGCATGGGCACCACGAGGTCGAAGTCGAAGAACTTCCGGCAGGCCAGCGCGGCGGTGTGCGGTCCCATGGTGAAGCGGTCGCCGATGGGTATCAGCCCCACCCGCGGGGTGTAGAGCTCCTCGATGAGCTTCATGTCGGAGAACAGCCCCGTGTCTCCCGCATGGTAGACCGTGCGCCCGCCGTCCTTCGGAATCACCACGACGCCGTTCGCCGGTCCCATGTCGTAGCCGTCGAGGGACGAGGAATGAAGCGCCGGCGTGAGCGCCACGTCGAAGTCCTCCAGCGAGATCCGGCCGCCGGTGTTCATCGGTTCCATCTTCTCCACCCCGAGATGCATGCAGACCTCGAAGGAGGAGATCAGCGTCGCGCCGGTATCCTCGCAGATCTTCTTGGCGTCGCCCACGTGATCCGCATGGCCGTGCGTGACGATCACGTGCGTGGCGCCCTCCGCCGCCTCGCCGACGGATCCCTCCCAGGACGGGTTCTCCGAAAGATAGGGATCCACGAGAACGACGGAATTGCCCGTCTCCATGCGGAAGGCCGAATGTCCGAACCACGTGAGTTTCATCGTTGCTCCCTCCTGAACGCGATTGTCCACCGCGAGTATATCCGACTTCCATTGCGGCCTTTCAATGTCTAAAGCTGCATGCATGAACGGCGGAAACACCATACTGACACCCGAAGAACTGGCCGCGCGCCTTCTGCCCGGCCAGCGCCTCATGGGCCTGGATCTCGGCGAGAAGACCATCGGCATCGCCCTCTCCGACGGCCTGCGCATGACCGCGACGCCCGTCGAAACCCTGCGTCGCCGGAAGTTCACGCCGGACGCAAGGCATATCATCGACATGGCGGAGCGCGAGAACGTGGCGGCCTTCGTGATCGGACTGCCGGTGAACATGGACGGCTCCATGGGGCCGCGCGTGCAGTCCACGAAGGCGTTCGCCCGGAATCTGGCACGCATGACGGACATTCCCGTCGTGCTTTGGGACGAGCGCCTTTCCACGGCCGCGGTGGAACGCACCCTGCTGGAGGCGGACATGTCGCGCGCGAAGAGGGCCCGGGTCGTGGACAAGCTGGCCGCCGCATGGATCCTCCAGGGGCTGCTGGACCGGCTTTCCGCCATCGGCTGACCCTTGCCGACGGCATTCCGGCGTGCATCATGGCGGACGCGACCGTTCCATGGACGCCCGGATCCATGAAGACCCCGCGCGGGAGACGGCCGCCGCGCCACGGACGGCCCGCCACGCGCCGGCGGCCTCCCCGCCCCACGGAACGGACCGACCGATCATGCTTGCAGCCTTTCTGTCCCTGATCCCCATCTTCCTGCTCATTCTCCTCGGCTTCACGCTGCGCAAGGGCGGATTCGTGCCGGCCGAACAGTGGCGCGGCGTGGAACAGATCTGCTACTGGCTGCTCTTTCCGGCGCTGCTGATCCTCTCCCTCGTGCGCGCGGAACTCTCCTTCGGCGCCCTGAAGGGCTACGTCTACGGCCTCTTCGCCATGATCGTCGCCATGAGCCTGCTCATGTGGCTTCTGCGCGTGCCGCTGCGCCATTGGCTCGACATGCGGGGGCCGACATACAGCTCGCTCTTCCAGACGGTGACGAGATGGAACGGGTTCATCGCCATGGCCGTCATCGACAAGCTCTACGGCGAGACCGGCGTCACCATCCTCGCCATCGCCTTCGCCGTGATGATCCCCTATCTGAACGTGGTGAACATCCTCGTGCTGGCCACCTGCGCCGGCAGGACGCGCCCCACCCCGCGCATGATCCTGATGGCGATGGTGAAGAATCCGCTCATTCTCGCCGTGCTGACCGGGCTGGCCCTCAACCTCCTGCGCATGCCCCTGCCATCGCCCCTCGAAACCACGCTGGAGCTGCTCGGGCGGGGCGCGCTGGGGATGACGCTGCTGGCGCTCGGCGCCGGTCTGCAATGGCGGGCGGTGAAGGCCGCGGGACCGGAGATCGGCCTGTCCATCGGCCTGAGGCTGGCCGGAATGCCGGCGGTCGCGATCATGTGCGGCCTCCTGTTCGGGGTCACGGGCATCCCCTTCGTCGTCATGGTGACGGCGGCGGCCGTGCCCACGGCGGTGAACGGCTACGTCCTCGCACGGGCGATGGGAGGCGACGCCGAATACTACGCCGCCGCCGTCACGGCGCAGGTCATGATCTCCTTCGTTTCGCTGCCCGTCGCCATATGGCTGGCCATGCGCATCGCCGGCTGAACCGGCGTTGAAAACCCCGATCCCCGCTTGCCCCGGCCGCCGGGGGCGGCTATGAAACGCCCTGATGACCGAAACGGAGAAAAACGGCCGGATCCTCTCGGAACGCCATCTTCTTGGCGTCGCGGGCCTTTCCGTTCCGGAGATCGCCGCCCTTCTGGATCTGGCGGAGGACTACGTCGGCCTGAACCGGCGCACCGACAAGAAGCTCTCCACCCTGCGCGGCCGCACCCAGATCAACCTGTTCTTCGAGCCCTCCACGCGCACGCAGAGCTCCTTCGAGCTCGCGGGCAAGCGTCTGGGCGCCGACGTGATGAACATGAGCGTCAAGGGCTCCTCGGTCTCCAAGGGCGAGACGCTGCTGGACACGGCCATGACGCTCAACGCCATGCATCCGGACCTGCTGGTCATCCGGCACCAGCATTCCGGCGCCGCCGAACTGCTGGCCCAGAAGGTCTCCTGCGCGGTCATCAACGCCGGCGACGGCCGCCACGAGCACCCGACCCAGGCCCTGCTGGACGCCCTCACCATCCGGCGGCGCAAGGGGCGGCTGGAAAATCTGGTCGTCGCCATCTGCGGCGACGTCCTGCACTCCCGCGTCGCCCGCTCCAACATCACGCTGCTGCAGAAGATGGGAGCGCACGTGCGCCTCGTCGCACCCTCCTCCCTGATGCCACCGGACGCGGCCCGGCTGGTGCCCGAGGTCTTCACCGACATGCAGGAGGGGCTGCGGGACGCGGACGTGGTCATGATGCTGCGCCTCCAGATGGAGCGCATGAACGGCGCGTTCATCCCCTCCACGCGCGAATACTACCGGTTCTACGGACTTGACGAGGAGAAGCTCCGGCTCGCGAAGCCCGACGCTCTGGTCATGCATCCGGGCCCCATGAACCGGGGCGTGGAGATCGCCTCGTCCATCGCCGACGGTCCGCAATCGGTGATCCGCGAACAGGTGGAGATGGGGGTCGCCGTGCGCATGGCCGTTCTGGACGCGCTGGCCCGCAACCTCGGGACGGAAGGAGACGGATCATGAGCCCGGTGACCGGACTTGCCGGAGATCCCCGCCGCCGCGCCTTCGTCAACGCCCGTCTCGTCGATCCGGCGACGGGAATGGACGGCCCCGGCGGCGTGCTCATCGAATCCGGACGGATCGTCGCCTCCGGCCCCGGCGTCACCGAAGCCGACACGCGCGGCGCCGACGAGGTGATCGACTGCGCGGGACGTCTGCTCTTCCCCGGCATCGTGGACATGCGGGTCTTCACCGGCGAGCCGGGCAACGAATACCGCGAGACGCTCAAGAGCGCCTCCCGCGCCGCCGCGGCGGGCGGCGTCACGACCATGATCGTCATGCCGGACACCGACCCGGTGGTGGACGAACCCGCCCTCGTCGATTTCCTCCTGCGCCGCGCACGCGACACGGCCGTGGTACGGGTCGCGCCCATGGCGGCGATCACGCGCGGTCTGAAAGGCGAGCACATGAGCGAGATCGGCCTTCTGCAGGAGGCCGGCGCGGTGGCCCTCACGGACGGGCGGAAGTCCGTGGCATCCTCCCGCGTCCTGCGCCGGGCCATGGCCTACGCGCGCGATTTCGACATGCTCGTCGCGCAGCATGTGGAGGACGCCGACCTGGCATGCGGCGGCGTGATGAACGAGGGAGAACTGTCCGCGCGCCTGGGACTGCCCGGCATACCCCGCCAGGCGGAGGTCATCATGCTGGAGCGCGACATACGCCTCGTGGAACTGACGGGCGCCCGCTACCACGCGGCGCAGATCTCCTGCGCCGAATCCCTGGAGGTCGTCCGCCGGGCCAGGGAGGCCGGACTGCCCGTGACCTGCGGCGTCTCCATCAACCACCTGACGCTGAACGAGAACGACATCGGAGCCTACCGCACGTTCTTCAAGCTGTCGCCCCCGCTGCGCCGCGAGGAGGACCGGGCCGCGCTCGCCGCGGGACTGGCCGAGGGGCTCATCGACGTGATCGTCTCCAGCCACGATCCGCAGAGCGCCGACACGAAACGCCTGCCATTCGCGGAGGCCGAGGCCGGCGCGATCGGTCTGGAGACGCTGTTCTCCGCGGCCCTGTCGCTGTACCATTCCGGCGAAGTTCCGCTGGAACGTCTGATCGCCGCCCTGTCCACGACCCCCGCCCGCCTGCTGGGGCTGGAGGGCGGATCCCTCGCGCCCGGACAGCCGGCCGACTTCGCGATCGCGGACCCGCACCTGTCGTGGACGGTGACCCCGGAAAGGCTGCATTCGCTGTCCAAGAACACCTGCTTCGAGGACCGGGTCTTCGAAGGACGCGTCGTCCACACGGTGGTTGCGGGCCGCACGGTCTTCACATACGATTGATACGGGATCGGGGACGGAGAAAGGCGGGGTCATGCTGGCCATCGGTACCAACGAGATCGTCTGGGCTGCCGTCGGATATCTTTCCGGCTCCATCCCGTTCGGCCTGCTTCTCGCGAAAGCCGCCGGGCTCGGGGACGTGCGCAGGATCGGCTCCGGCAACATCGGCGCGACGAACGTCCTGCGCACCGGATCGAAGAAGCTCGCCGCCGCCACGCTGCTCCTCGACATGCTGAAGGGTCTGCTGCCCGTGCTGCTGGCCCGCTGGCTGGGCGGCGAACAGATCGCCCTCGTCGCCGGCGCCGGCGCCTTCGCCGGGCACGTGTTCCCCGTCTGGCTGCGTTTCCGGGGCGGCAAGGGCGTGGCCACCTACATCGGCGTCCTGTTCGGCATCTGGTGGGTGCTGGGGCTGGCCTTCATCGCCCTGTGGCTGTTCACCGCCCTCACAATGCGCATCTCCTCCCTGTCGGCCCTGACGGCGTCGGCTCTCATGCCCTTCGTCTCGGCCCTGTCCGGCAGGCCCGACCTGGTGAACTGGCTGTTCGTCTTCGGCGTGGCGATCTTCTTCACCCACAGGGAGAACCTCGTCCGCCTGATCAACGGCACCGAACCGCGCATCAACCTTGGAAACGGTGACAAATGAGCGCTCCGGGCCGTCTGCTGAACGACGAACAGCGGCTTGACTGGCTGCAGCTCTCCCGCTCCGAGAATGTCGGTCCCGTCCTCTTCTTCCAGCTCGTGAACCGTTTCGGCAGCGCCGCGGCCGCACTCGAAGCCCTGCCGGAACTCTCGCGCCGCGCCGGACGCCGCGAGCCCGTCCGCATCTATCCGCGTGACCGCGCGAAGGCGGATCTGGAGCGCGCGGCGCGGTTGGGAGCCCGCTTCGTGGCCCGTGGCGAGGAGGGATATCCGCCCCTGCTGAGGCATGTCGCGGGACCTCCCCCGCTGCTGTGCATCCGGGGACGGACGGAGGTCTCCTCGATGCCGCCACTGGCCATCGTGGGATCCCGCAACGCCTCCGTTCCCGGTCTGAAGTTCGCCCGGCGGATCGCGACGGACGTCGGCAGGGCGGGATACGCGATCGTCTCCGGACTGGCCCGCGGCATAGACACCGCGGCGCACGAGGCGGCCCTGGAGACGGGAACCATCGCCGTGCTCGCGGGCGGAATAGATCACGTCTATCCGCGGGAGAACGCCCGCCTCATGGAGGAGATCGCGGAAAAGGGGCTGCTGGTCACCGAAATGACACCGGGAACCGCGCCCCGTGCGGAGTTCTTTCCCCGCCGGAACCGGATCGTCTCCGGCATGTCCTTCGGCGTGCTCGTCGTGGAGGCCGCCTTCCGTTCCGGCTCGCTGATCACCGCACGCCTCGCCGGAGAACAGGGACGTGAGGTCTTCGCCACCCCAGGATCGCCGATGGACCCCAGATCGGCGGGAACCAACCGGCTGATCCGCAACGGTGCCACCATGGTGACCGAAGCCTCCCACATCCTCGAGGTTCTGGCTCCCATGGCCTCCGCTCCGTTGCCGGAAGCCGCCCCGCTGCGGGACACCGGCGGGGGACTGGACGAAATTCTCGCCGACGCGACGCCGAGCAGGGACGTGCCGGAGGACCTCTACGGCCGGCTGCTCTCCCTCCTCGGCCCCGTTCCCGCCGCGGTGGACGACCTCATCCGGGAAAGCGGCCATCCTGCGGCCGACGTGCTTGCCGCCCTGATGGATCTGGAGCTGTCCGGAACCGTCATCCGCGATCCGGCCGGAAACTTCTCCATGGCCGGCACCTGACCGCCCCACCCGAGAACAGCCCAAGGGTGCGCATCCGGATGAACGCACCGAAAGGTCGCAATAAATGGCGATACCCGTTTAACGGCACCTTAAATGTCGCATGCCTATATTCCCACCCGCGGGCACACATGGGGTACTGGACTGGCACGCACAACGGGATCGACAAGATGTTTGCATACAACGGGCAGGTGAATCCTACGGCGGAAAGAAGACGCACGCAGAGAATCCGCGTGCTCAAGCAGGCCTACATCATCTTCAACAATCGCCGTTCCACGCTGACCTGCCGAATCCGGGACATTTCCTCGGACGGCTGCCGCCTGAAGGTGGCCAACACCGCCATGGTGCCGGAGGAATTCATCATCTACTTCCCCACCGACGGCCGCGAGCGCCCGTGCCGGGTCGCCTGGCGCGGCCTCGGACAGCTCGGCGTGAAATTCCTGGACACGCCCAAGTGAGGCTCCTTCGTGGAGAACCGGCTTCAAAGACGGAGCGGCCCCACGCCGGGGCCGCTTTCCACGTTCAGTCCTCCAGATCGTAATCCAGAATCGCCATCTGGAAATTGTAGGAAAGATCGTTGGGGTCCTCGTCGTCCTTGAACAGGACGCCGATGAATTCGTCCCCGATGTAGACTTCCGCCGAATCATCCTTCCGCGGACGCCTGCGCACCTCGATGGAGTCGTTCCTGAAAAGCTTGCGCAGATATTTGTTGAGCTTGGCGATCTCTTCGGGGGTCACGGCTGAAGCCCTTCCTGTGTTCGTCTCGGGAGTTGAAGCCTGTAGCGCGACGGGGCGTCCGCTTCAAGTCTCTTCTCTCCCGTTCTCCTCGATATTGTGATCCATGGCCCGTGCCGGCTCCTCGTCGCAGCCCGCATAGCCGACGACGCGCGCCGGAACCCCGGCCACCGTCCTGCGGGGCGGCACGTCGTGCAGGACGACGGACCCCGCCGCCACCTTGGCGCAGCGCCCGACCTCGATGTTCCCGAGGACCTTGCATCCCGCTCCGAGCAGAACGCCCTCGCGGATCTTCGGATGGCGGTCGCCCTCCTCCTTGCCCGTGCCGCCGAGCGTCACATCCTGAAGTATGGAGACGTTGTCCTCCACGACAGCCGTCTCCCCGATGACGATGGCATGCCCGTGGTCGATCATGATTCCCTTGCCGATCCGCGCCGCCGGATGGATGTCCACGGAGAAGACCGAGGACGAACGGCTCTGAAGGAACAGGGCGAAGTCCCGCCGCCCCATGTTCCACAGGGCATGGGCCAGACGGTGGGCCTGAAGCGCCTGGAAGCCCTTGAAGTAGAGGAACGGTTCGATGTAGCGCTCGCAGGCCGGATCGCGTTCGTAGACGGCGAGGATGTCGGCCCGCGCCGCCCGCCCGATCTCCGGATCCGCCTCGAGCGCCGCGGAATAGGCCTGGATGATCAGCTCCGCATTGATGTCCTGGTTGGCCAGAAGCATGGCCAGCCGGTGGCCGATAGCCTGGCCGAACCGCTCGTGGTTGAGGACGGCGGCGTAGATGAAGCCGCCGAGAGAGCGGTCGTTGTCGATGATCTCCTGCGCCTCCTGGCGGATCCTGCTCCAGACGGGATCCAGCCTGTGAACGCTCTTCGTCTCCGGTGTGTTCATGACCGTCCAGCCTTCCTGCCCTCTCGTCGGGCGTGTCGGACTCGCAAACCCGTGCGTCCGCCGGATTATGGCAGATGCGCCATGCGATTCCAAAGTATGCCTGCAAAGATGAACAGAAGGTATTGCCGTTCCCGCTCTCGCAATCCATTTTCCTGACCATGGAAGAGCGCAGCGCAGACGGAACACGCCTCCCCTCCCCCCACGAATCCCTCCGCCTTTTCAGGGAGGGGCCCGTGGGCCGGCTCGTCCTCGACAGGCGGGAGAGGCGCAACGCCCTGACCCTCGCCATGTGGAAGGCGGTGCCGCAGGCCCTGGCCACGCTGGCCGGACAGCCGGAACTGCGCGTCGTGATCGTCCGGGGCGCGGGCGGGCATTTCAGCTCCGGGGCGGACATCTCCGAATTCGCGGACCTGTTCAGCGGCCCGGCCGCGGCGGACTACGAGCGGGCCAATCTGGAAGCCTTCCGGGCTCTCGCGGAATCGCCCCTCCCGACCATCGCGATGATCGAGGGATTCTGCCTCGGCGGAGGTCTGGCGCTGGCCCTGTGCTGCGACATGCGCATGGCATCGGAGAATGCCGTGTTCGCCCTTCCCCCCGCGAAACTCGGACTCGCCTATCCGCTGCACGGCATCATGCGCCTGCTTCAGGCCGTATCGCCGGCGGCGGCACGGGAGCTGTTGCTCACCGGCAGACGGGTCGACGCGGCCTGGGCGCTACGCAACGGCCTGGTGAACGATGTCCGCCCGCCGGAACAGCTGGAAACGGAAACGCTGGCCATGGCCCGGGAAATCGCCGCGAACGCCCCTCTCAGCATCGGATTCGCGCGCGCGGCCATCGACGCCATGAGCCACGGTCCACTGGAACGCGACGCTGAAAGGTTGCGGACCCTCGCCCGTGCCTGTTTCGACAGCGAGGACTACGCCGAAGGCATCCGCGCCTTCAGGGAACGCCGCCCGCCCCGCTTCCGGGGAAGGTGAACGGAACGACGGGCACGGCGGCCAGCACGCCCATCCCGCACATCCCCAACGCTGCGGACGCATCACCACCCCGCAGCGGATGGACTGACGGACCATGCACCCTTCCCCGGCCGGCGCAACGAAGGATGCCCCCTCCCTTCGGCCCCCTTGACGGACACTCCCGGACAGGTCAGCATGACTGACATATTCTGGGAGACACCACGCATGAACGCCGACTGGGTCGCAGCCTTTCTCGCTTTCGGCTTCGCATCGGCGGGCACGCCGGGGCCGAACAACATGATGCTGGCCGCGTCGGGCGCGACCTTCGGGCTGCGGCGCACGATTCCGCACATCGCCGGCATCGCCCTCGGATTTCCCGCCATGATCGCCGCCGTCGGACTGGGACTGGGCGAGGTCTTCCGGCTGTTCCCGGCGGTGCAGGAGATCCTGAAGTGGGTCGGCAGCGCCTATCTCCTCTTTCTGTCCTGGAAGATCGCGACCGCGGCCGGCACATCCCCGGAGGAAGCGAAGGCGCAGGCCCGCGGCAAACCGCTGACCTTCTGGCAGGCGGCGGCGTTCCAGTGGGTGAATCCGAAGGCCTGGACGATGGTCATGGCCATGATGAGCGTCTATGCGGGCCACAACAGCGACTACACCACGGACGTCGTTCTGATGTCGGTGATGTTCGTGGGCGTCGCGGTGATCACGGCGACCGCCTGGGCCATGGTGGGCGTGGGCGCGGGACGCCTTCTCTCCCCTGCGCGACTGGTCTGGTTCAACCGGATCATGGCCGCCCTGATGGCCGCCTCGCTGCTCATGGTCTGGATCTGAGAAACTCCACCACGGCCGCCTTGTGGCTCCTGTCGCCGACGGCGTTCATGTGGTCCCGTCCGGGAATGACGAACACTCCGGCCCGCGGCATGTGCCGCAGCAGCGGTTCCGGCGGGCCGGCGATCTCGTCGCGCTCGCCGACGGTTATCAGGACGGGCATGGGCAGGCCACGGAGGGCTTCCGGATCGACGGGCACCCGGCCCGCCCGCATGCAGGCCGCAAGAGCCTTCAGATCCCCGCCCACGCGCTCCGCGAACTGCCGGAACGCCCGCCCTTTCGGGGACATCACCCGATCCACCGATTCCGCTTCCAGCGCGTCGGCGATCTCGTCGGAATCCCGCACGCCCTTCAAAAGATTGGCCGCCATTCCGGAGAGTATGAGCGAGCGGACGCGCCGGGGATGGGCGATCGCGAGGAAGGCGGCGACCCGCGCGCCCATGGAATATCCCATGACGTCCGCCCTTTCGATGCCGAGATGGTCCAGAAGCCGGCGGGCGTCCTCCGCCATGAGGGGCGCGGAATAGGCCGCCGGATCGTGCGGCTTGTCGCTCTCCCCGTGTCCGCGATGGTCCATCACGATGGCCTGGAATCCCGCATCGGAAAGCGTCTTCGTCCAGCTCGTCGAAACCCAGTTCACGCGGCCGTTCGAGGCGAATCCATGGAGAAGCAGGACGGGATCCCCCTCCCCGTGGATCTCGTAGTGGATTCTCGGGCCGTCGGACTCGAAATGGGGCATTGGTCGGGAACCTTTCCCTTTTGCGCCGGTTGCATGAATGTGCTATCCGCTTGCGTACAGCAAAAGTCAACCGTGCAGGAGCGTGGCATGGGCAAGGAATACACGCCGCTTTTCCACAACGAGATGGGTGTCGAGGAGATCGTCGTCGGCGTCCGGCATTTCGGCTGCATGGGCGCCCTGCCGCCGATGGACCACCCGCACGTGTATCTGGAGATCGCCTCCGAGGACACGGTTTCCTGCCCCTACTGCTCGACCCGCTACCGGTTCGACCCGGAGCTGGACGAAAAGGAGTGCCGGCCCGCCGAAGCCCTCTACAAGGGACGTGACGCGGCCTGACCGCCTCCCTTCCGGATTCCGCGGCGGCCACGCCATGGGATCCACATGGAAACGGCGCCGCCTCCCCCGAAGCGGCGCCGCATGCAGCGCTTGAAAGCCCCGTTGGGGCTCCTGTCCTCCGGGTGCCGGATCTCCTTCGTCCCACCTGATCCGCCACCCCTTCCGAGAAGGTGCTTCAAGCGCCCCCCTTCGGACCGGAAGCTATCACGAACCGCCTGCACGTAGAATTTGAATCAAATGCCTTGGTGAAGAGCCGGTAAAGACGGCTTCGCGCGGCCGTCCTCACCGGCATCCGCGGACTCCCCCAAAAACCACTCCGGATGGATCGCGCGGTTGCGAACGGCCATGTCGCATCGGCGTCGGGCCGATCCGCCGCCGGCTCCGGTCCGCTCAGCCCGCCGGAGCGCGTTTCGCGGCGCGACGGAAAAGAGCGCGTGCGTCTCCGGGAGACATGAGGGCGAATCCCTCCCCTTCCAGAATCCCGCGAACGGCCCGGACGAGATCCGCGTTGCTTTCCGCGACCGAGCCGTCCGGCAGGCGGTCGTTGTTCTCGAAGCCGATGCGGGCATGCCCTCCCAGGCGGGCCGCATGCAGGGCGATCTCCGCCTCCCGGGGGCCGAACGCGCAGACGGCCCATTCGGCGGGAGCGTCGCCGAGCGCTTCGACGAAGGGATCCAGCTCGCCGGGCACGCTCGTCCCGTCCGCCGAATGCCGGCCGAGAACGAAGAGCAGGAAGGGCCTTTCGAAGGCGATGACGCCCTCCGAGCGCAGCCGGAGAAAACGCTCCACCTCGGCGGGATCGTACAGAATGAACTGCGGCGAGATATCCATCACCTGCATCCAGCGGAGAAAACCCCGCAGGCGCTCCAGCGTCTCCCTTCCGTCGTCGGGTGCGAGTTCCCGCAGAGCGAGGGAGGCCGCCTCGGGCACCACCGCCCGAACGCAGGCCATCTGTTCGGCCGGGCCGTAGCGCCCCACCGCCTCGGTGGTGATCTGCAGCACCATGTCGGGCGCGGCCTCCCGCACGGCGGCGATCGCCGGCAGATAGTCCGCCGGTTCGAGAGAATGCCGCCCCCGGCCGTCCCGGACATGCAGATGGATCGCCGCGGCGCCGGCATCGAAACAGGCCCGGGCCTCCGCCGCAAGCTCGTCCGGCGTCAAAGGCACGCCCGGATGGTCCGCCTTCGTCCTGCGCGCCCCGTTGGGGGCGACCATGAGCATCATGTCGCGCGCACTCATGACGACCGTTCTTCCTCCCGTTCAAGCAGTGCGATCAGGCTGGACGTATCCCAGCGGCCGCCGCCCATGGCCTGCACCTGCGCGTAGAACTGGTCCACCAGGGCGGTCACGGGCAGCCTCGCCCCGTTGCGCCGCGCCTCCTCCAGGCAGATCGCGAAATCCTTGCGCATCCAGTCCACGGCGAAGCCGAAATCGAATTCGCCGGCGGCCATCGTCGCATAGCGGTTCTCCATCTGCCAGCTCTGCGCGGCGCCCTTGGAAATGACGGAAATCACCGCCTCCACGTCCAGCCCGGCCTTCTTGCAGAAATGGATCCCCTCGGCAAGAGCCTGCACGAGCCCGCCGATGCAGATCTGGTTGACCATCTTGGTGAGCTGCCCGGAGCCCGCGGGTCCCATCAGCTTCCGCATGCGCGCATAGGCGTCGATGATCGGGGCCGCCCTCTCGTAGACCTCCGGATCGCCGCCGCACATGACCGTCAGCCGACCGCTCTCCGCACCGGCCTGTCCACCGGAAACGGGCGCGTCGAGAAAGCCGATCCCCATGGTCGCCGCCATGGCGTGCAGCTCGCGCGCGACATCCGCCGACGCCGTCGTATGGTCCACGAAGACGGTCCCCTCCCCCATGCCGTGGAAGGCGCCATCCTCGCCGACCGCGACCTGCCGCAGGTCATCGTCGTTGCCGACGCAGGCCAGAACGAAATCGGCGTCGCGCGCCGCCTCGCGCGGGGTCGGCGCGGCGGTTCCGCCATGCTCCGCCACCCACCGTTCGGCCTTTTCCGCGGTGCGGTTGTAGACCGTCACGTCATGTCCGGCACGGGCCAGATGCCCCGCCATCGGATATCCCATCACCCCAAGACCGATCCACGCCACTCTGGCCATCGCGCATCACCTCCCGAAAAAGTCTCTCCCGCAAAAACCTGTGCAACTTGCATGCAAGCGGATTGTCACTGCTCCGTGTCCGCTTATAATCACTCCGCCCCGATTCAGACAGGGCCATGGGCGAATCAACCGCCGGGCCAGCAATCGGAGGCATCCATGGAACAGGAACCGGGACCAGAGGAACGTGAGCGTCGAAAGGCAGAGTTTTCCGCAGTTCTTCATCACGCCGGAAGGGCCCTGTCCCTATCTGCCCGGACGCGTGGAGCGCAAGATGTTCACCCATCTTGTGAGCTTCGAGGCCTCCGAGCTTCACGACCTGCTGACCAAGACCGGCTTCCGCCGCTCCCAGAACATCGCCTACCGCCCGGCCTGCGACGGTTGCCGCATGTGCATTCCGGTGCGCATCCCGGTCGACCGCTTCCGGCCCGGCCGCACCATGCGCAAGATCTGGCGGCGGAATTCAGATCTCACGGGCCGTTTCGAGCCGCCGCGGGTGACTTCCGAGCATTTCTCCCTGTTCCGCGACTACATCGAGGCGCGCCACTGGGACGGTTCCATGGCCGGCATGACGGCGCTCGACTTCACCGCGATGGTGGAGGAGACGTTCGTCGACACCCGGCTGGTCACCTACCGCAAGCGCGCCGGCGTCTCCCTGGCCGATCCGGCCCCGCATTCCGGCGAGCTGGTCGCCTGCGCCCTCACGGACGTCCACAACGACGGCCTGTCGATGATCTATTCCTTCTACAATCCGCGCATGAAGAACCGCTCGCTCGGAACCTGGATGATCCTCGAGCACGTGGAGCGGGCGCGCCGGATGGGGCTGCCATACGTCTATCTCGGCTACTGGGTGCCGGGTTCCCGCAAGATGGGATACAAGGAGAAATTCCTCCCGCAGGAGCGCCTGATCCACGAACACTGGGTGCCGGTCGAGAAATAGCGCCCTCCCCGCGGCGGCAGGGCTGTGCTAGGCTCGCCATGCGACAATGCCAGGGGAGGAACGGATGTCTTTCACCAGAACGATTCTGACGGGCCTTGCGGCCCTGCTGTTCGCGTGCCTGCCGGCCACCGCGAAGGAGGTCGCCATCCGGCACGGACAACTCGTGCTCAACGGAAATCTGGAGCTCGCCGACGGACGGGACATGACCGACGGCGTGCTGCTCATCACCCACGGAACGCTGGCGCACAACCGCATGGAGACCATCTCCACGCTCCAGAAGCTGCTGAAGGAGCGCGGCATCGGCACGCTGGCCATCAACCTGTCCCTGGGGATCAGCAACCGGCACAACATGTACGACTGCAACCAGCCCATGCGCCACCGGCACGAGGACGCGGTGGAGGAGATCGGCGCATGGGTGGACTGGCTGAAGACGCAGGGAGTGAAGAAGATCTGGCTGCTCGGCCATTCGCGTGGAGGGAACCAGACCGCCTGGTACGCCGCCACGAAGGCCCCGCCCGAGGTGGAGAAGGTGGTTCTGCTGGCGCCCATGACCTGGGACGCGGCGAAGGCGGCGAAGAAGTACCATGAACGCTTCGGCGCGCCTCTCGCGCCGATGCTGCGGCAGGCCGCGGATTTCGCGCGGGCCGGCCACGGCGGGGAACCCATGGAGCTGCCCGGCATCCTCTACTGCAAGGACGCACGGGCCACCCCCGAGAGCTTCCTCAGCTACCATGCGCCCGACGAACGCCGGAACACGCCGTGGTGGCTGAAGAAGATTCCCGTGCCCGTACTCGTCATCGCCGGAACGGAGGACAAGGTGGTCGAGGGACTGATCGAACAGGTCAGGCCCATGGCCGACGGCAGGCGCATCCGGCTGGAGATCGTGGAGGACGCCGATCATTTCTTCCGCGATTTCGCGGCCGAGGACGCGGCCGATGCCATCGCGGAATTCATAAGGAACTAGAAAGTTCTGCGCCCAGAACGTGAATCAGTTCCTCAATGCTCCGCGCCCGCGGCGCCGGAGGCCTTTCCGGACGGGCGACCATCACCACGGGCACCCCGAGAAGCCGCGCCGCCTCCACTCTGGCCCGTCCCGGTTCTCCGCCGGAGTTGCGGCATACCGCCAGCCGGGCGCGCACCGCGCGCAGCAGGGCGAGCTCGCCGGCCACTCCGCGCCCGGGCCGCCCGCGCAGTATCCTCCAGCGGGGCGGGACGGTGAACGACGGCCCGCCGACGAGACGGGCCACAAGCCACAGGTCGCCTCGGCCGGAGAGGGCCGCCAGCCCCCGCCCACCGAGCCAGGACACGACCCGCGCCTGCGGTGGCGGCACATCGGCAGCCGCCTCCAGAGTGGGAACCACGATCCACCGGTCCCCCGGGCGGGGCCTCCAGGCGGGCCGCTCCAGACGCACCAGGGGCACCCCCGCCATTCCGGCGGCATCGTGGGCGTTGCGTCCCATGGTGGCGGCATAGGGATGCGTCGCATCCACCACGGCGGAGACGTCGTGGGCGGCGATCCATGCCGCCAGTCCTTCCGCACCGCCGAATCCCCCCGTGCGAAGGGATGCGCCGACGGGCAGGCGGGGCCTTTCCGTGACCCCGGCCAGCGAGTAGGTCACGCGCAGGCCGCGCGCCGCGAGAGCCCGCGCCGCGCGCCGCGCCTCCCGGGTTCCGCCAAGAAGGAGTACATGCTCAGGCCGCATCGGCGATCACCAGGCCTTCGCGGTCCACGACCAGGACATCGGCCCGCACGGGCGCGCCGTCCAGGGCCTCCCGGATCCTTTCCAGCGCACGCCGCGCCACCTCCCCGGCCAGATCGCCACCGGCGGCGCGCGCCATGTCCAGCGCCTGCATGGCCGTGTTCGCGGACGCCACATCCTCCACTCCCGCCACCTCCGCGAGCCATCCGAAGTCCACACGGGAGCGCGACGAATGCAGATCCATCGCCCCCCGCGCCAGTTTCGCCAGCTTGGCGAATCCCCCGGCGATGGTCAGCCGCGGCACGGGATGGCGACGGACGTATTTCAGCAGACCGCCTACGAAATCCCCCATGTCGATGAGCGCCTGCTCGGGCAGGCCGTAGCGCGCGCGCACCGCCCGTTCCGAGAGCCGTCCCGTGCTGCCGGCCAGATGCTCCAGCCCCATGGCGCGCGCCACGTCCACACCCTCCCGGATGGCGGCGATCCATGCGGAACAGGAGTAGGGCCGCACGATGCCGCTCACACCCAGGACGGAGAGGCCTCCCACGATGCCGAGACGGGGATTCATGGTGCGCAGCGCCAACCGCTCGCCGCCCGGAATGGAGATCTCCACCTCCACGTCGCAGGAAGCCCCATGGCTCTCCGCCACCTCCTCCAGCACCTCCGCAATCATGCGGCGTGGAGCGGGGTTGATGGCCGGCTCGCCGACCGGCACGGGCAGGCCGGGCAGAGTGACGGTTCCGACGCCCTCCCCCGCCCGGAAGACGATCCCGCGTCCTTCGTGGAGTGCGCGCACCCGCACGACCACCAGCGCCCCATGCGTGACGTCCGGGTCGTCTCCGGCATCCTTGACCACGCCGGCCCGCGCCACCCCTCCTTCCAGCTCCTTCAGGGCCAGAGGGAATTCCGGCCGCTCGCCACCGGGCAGGAGAATGGACACCGGATCGGGAAACCGGCCGGTCAGCAGGGCCGTGAAGGCCGCCCGGGCCGCGGCGGTGGCGCACGCGCCCGTCGTCCACCCCGTGCGAAGCTTCCTGTGAGAGAGTTGCTCCATGGCGGAATCTGTATATAGAAAAGCCGCATACGGCAACTCGCGGGGAAAGGATCCAATCGCATGACGGAACGGCGCACAGGCGGCTTCGCCGCCCTGGACGGGGCACCCTTCCCACCCTTCCGTCCCGGCGAGGTCTGGCTCGCCGGCGCCGGCCCCGGAGCGCCGGGCCTGCTGACCCTGCTGGCCTACCATGCGCTGCGGAGCTGCGACGTGATCGTCTCCGACGCGCTCGTCAATCCCGCCATCCTGGACTGGGCTCCACCGGAGGTCGAACGCATTTCCGCGGGAAAGCGGGGCGGACGACCGGATTCCACGCGCCAGTCCGACATCACGGAAACGCTGATCTCCCTCGCCGGGAAAGGGCTGCGCGTGCTGCGCCTGAAGGGAGGCGATCCATTCCTCTACGGCCGCGGAGCCGAGGAGGCATACGCCCTCGCCCGCGCCGGCGTCCCGTTCCGCGTCGTGCCCGGCATCCCGGCGGGCATCGGCGGGCTGGCCTACGCGGGAATCCCCGCCACGAACAAGGAGGTCAATTCCTCCCTGCTGTTCATCACCGGCCACGACCGTTTCGGCGACATGCCCACGGACGCCGACTGGCGGGCCATCGCCCGTGCCGGCGAGGTGATCGTCCTCTACATGGCGCTGCGCAAGGCGCGCGAGGTCGCCGCCCGTCTGCTTGCGGGGGGACGCTCCGCCTGCGAGACGGTGACTTTCGTCTCGAACGCCACCCTGCCCACGCAGGAAGTGCGGGAAACCACGCTGGCGAAAGTCGCGGACGGCCGTTTCGATCTCTCCCGGGTGCCGGGCCCCGCCCTGATCGTCGTCGGCCGGGCCGCCATGTGGCGCGACCATCTGGACTGGTTCTCGAAGGTCATGAAGGAGAGCCCCCTTGGCTGAGACCCTGATCATCGCCGCTCCCGCCTCGGGATCCGGCAAGACGCTGATCACGCTTTCCCTGCTCGCCCTGATGCGGCGGAGGGGCGTTCTGGTGTCCTCCGCCAAGGTCGGACCGGACTACATCGACCCCGCATTCCATGCGGCCGCGACGGGCCGCGACTGCTTCAATCTCGATCCATGGGCCATGGGCTCCGGAGAGCTCGCCCGACATCTGGAGGCCGCGGCCCGGAACGCCGAGCTGCTCGTCATAGAGGGAGTCATGGGCTTGTTCGACGGAACGGCGGACGGCGGGGGATCGACGGCGGATCTCGCCGCGCGGTTCGACCTTCCGGTGGTCCTCGTGCTGGACTGCGCCCGCCAGGGCCAGTCCGTCGCGGCGACGGCCGCGGGCTTCCGCGATTTCCGCGGGGACGTCCCCGTGGCCGGCGTGATCCTGAACCGCGTCGCCACGGAACGGCATGGCGAAACCCTCGCCGCCTTCGTCGAGGAGACCACGGGACTGCCCGTCGTCGGCAAGGTCATGCGCCGGGCCGACATGGAACTGCCCTCCCGCCATCTCGGTCTCGTGCAGGCCACCGAGCATGCGGACATGGACGCCTTTCTGGAACGGGCGGCCGACACCGTGGCCCGGGACATTTCGCTCTGCCGGCTCGCCAATCTCACGCGTCCGCTGCGCATTCCACCGGGGGTGCCCGACGGACCGGATCCCCTGCCGCCGCTCGGCCAGCGGATCGCCGTGGCGCGCGACGAGGCCTTCATGTTCGCGTATCCCCACATGCTGGAAGACTGGCGTGCGCAGGGCGCGGAAATCCTGCCGTTTTCGCCCCTGGCAGACGAACCGCCGGATGCCCGGGCGGACGCGGTGTTCCTTCCCGGCGGCTATCCGGAGCTGCATGCCGGCCGTCTTTCCGCCCGCACGGCTTTCCTGGAGGGCATGAGACGGGCGGCGGAACGGGACGTGCTGATCTACGGGGAGTGCGGCGGCTACATGGTCCTCGGCGAGACGCTGGAGGATGCCGGAGGAACGGTCCACGCCATGTGCGGCCTCCTGCCCCTCGCCACCTCCTTCGCGCACCGCAAGCTGCATCTGGGCTACAGGGATCTGGAGCATGATTCTCCCCTGCCCTATCCCGTCCGGTTGCGCGGCCATGAATTCCACTACGCGACCACGACGGCGGCCGGCGAGCTTCCCGCCCTGTTCCGCGCCCGTGATTCCCGTGGTTCCGGCCCCACCCCCATGGGGATGCGCAAGGGGCGCGTCATGGGATCGTTCGCGCACGTCATCGCCCGCGCAGCACCGGAGCCACCGGCATGACCGCCCGCGCCATCATGATACAGGGCACGGGCTCCAACGCCGGAAAGAGCCTGATCTGCACCGGACTCTGCCGCGCCTTCGCCGATGCCGGCCTGAGCGTGGCTCCCTTCAAGCCGCAGAACATGTCCAACAACGCGGCCGTGACCGCCGACGGAGGCGAGATCGGCCGCGCCCAGGCCCTGCAGGCCATGGCCGCCCGGCGTGCGCCCGTCTCGGACATGAATCCCGTCCTGCTCAAGCCGGAGAGCGAACGGGGGGCGCAGGTGGTCGTCCAGGGCAGACGCCGGGAAACCCTTTCCGCCCGCGAATATTTCAGGCGGAGACGCGAATTCCTGCCGGCCGTCGTCGAGAGCTTCTCCCGCCTGTGCCGCGATGCCGATCTGGTCGTGGTGGAAGGGGCGGGCTCGCCCGCGGAAGTGAACCTGCGGGACGGAGACATCGCCAACATGGGATTCGCCGCCGCGGTGGACATCCCGGCCCTGCTGATCGGCAACATCCACCACGGCGGCGTCATCGCCTCCATCGTGGGCACGCTCTCGGTCATGGACCCGGAGGACGCCGGACGGCTGAAGGGATTCATCGTCAACAACTTCCACGGAGATCCCGAACTCTTTTCGGAAGGACGGAAATTCCTGGAACGGCGCGCGGGGCTTCCCTGTCTGGGAGTGGTTCCCCATTTCCCCGCAGCATCGCACCTGCCCGCCGAAGACGCCATGGCGCTGGACGACACCATGGATGGCGGAGCGTCCGGAGGCCTGCGCATCGCCGTCCCGCGGCTTTCCCGGATCGCCAATTTCGACGACCTCGATCCCCTGCGCGCCGAACCGGAGGTCTCGCTCGGGATCGTGCCGCCCGGACACCCGCTGCCGGCGGACGCGGATCTGATCATCCTGCCGGGAAGCAAGTCCACGACGGCCGACCTCGCCTTCCTGCGGGAACAGGGATGGGACATCGACCTGAAGGCCCACGTCCGCCGCGGCGGCGCGGTGCTCGGCATCTGCGGCGGATACCAGATGCTGGGCCGGCGCATCCACGATCCGGAAGGGCTGGAAGGGCCGCCCGGATCCGTGGACGGGCTCGCCCTGCTGGATGTGGAGACCACCCTGCGCGCCGACAAGACCACCCGCAGGACCATCGCCACGCACTGCCTCACGAACACGCCGCTCAAGGCCTACGAGATCCACCTCGGCCATACCACCGGCCCGGCATGCGAACGCCCCTTCGCCATGGTACGCGGAAGACCGGAGGGCGCCCGCAGCGGAGACGGCAGGATTCAGGGCACCTATCTCCATGGCGCCTTCGAATCGGATACATTCCGCAGAGCCTTCCTCTCCACCCTGGGGGTACGGGCCTTCGGACCTTCCCATGCGCAACGGACGGAAGAGACGATTGACGCCCTGGCCCGGCATCTGGAATGCCATGTGGACCTGCACCGGATATTCGAAACCGCCACGGAGCCCAAACTGCCATGAAGCCCTTCTTCGACATCGCCTTCCGCGACACGCTGACCCGTCTCATCCACTGGCGGCGGGACGTCAGGGCCTTCAAGAGCGACCCCGTGCCGGAGGACGTGCTGCGCCGGTGTCTCGAGCTGGCCCATCATGCCCCTTCCGTCGGATATTCCCAGCCATGGCGCTTCGTGCAGGTCCGGGACCCCGAACGTCTGAAGCGCGTCATCGCCTCCTTCGAGCGCACCAACGCCGCGGCACTCGCCTGCGCCGCGGACGAGGACAAGGGACTCTACGCCCGGCTGAAGCTGGAAGGACTGCGGGAGGCGCCGGTCCAGATCGCCGTGTTCTGCGACGAGAAGACCGGGAGGGGGCGCGGTCTGGGCGCCCTGACCATGCCCGAAACGCGGGCCTACTCGGTCGTCTGCGCCATCCACACCCTGTGGCTCGCCCTCCGTTCGTACGGTCTGGGAATGGGCTGGGTGTCGATTCTGGAACCGGAAGAGGTCGCGAAGGCATGCGACGCGCCGGAGGACTGGCGCTTCATCGCATGGCTGTGCATAGGCTGGCCGGCCAGGGACGAATCGCCCGTGCCCGAGCTCGAAAGAGCCGGATGGGAGACACGCATGCCTTTCGAAGAGGTGTGGAAAACCCTCTGAAAGACGACGGAAGGAATGTGGAAATCCTGTCGAAAACGGCCGCCCGGCGGAATGTCAGCCGAGCCCCAGCCACCATGCGGCCAGCCCGAGGAAGGCGAAGAAACCCACCACGTCCGTCACCGTCGTGACGAAGATGGTCGAGGCGAGGGCCGGATCGGCCCCCATCTTCTCCAGCGCGATCGGAATGAGAATGCCCGAAAGCGCCGCGGCCAGAAGATTCACGACCATGGCCATGCCGATGACCAGCCCGAGCTGGTCGGAGCCGAACCACCACCACGTGAAGATCCCCATGATGACGGCGAACATCAGGCCGTTCAGCAGGCCCACCGCGACCTCGCGGAAGACCACGCGCCACAGGTTCGCCCGCCCCAGTTCCTGCGTGGCCAGGGCGCGGACGGTCACCGCCATGGTCTGCGTGCCGGCATTGCCGCCCATGGAGGCGACGATCGGCATCAGGACGGCCAGGGCGACCATCTGCTGGATGGTGGCGTCGAAGAGCGAGATCACCCAGGAGGCCAGCACGGCCGTGCCCAGGTTGACCAGAAGCCAGACGAAGCGGGCGCGCGTGGTCTCCCAGACGGAGCTGGTGATCTCCTCGTCGTGCACGCCGGCCAGACCGAGCATGTCCTCCTCGGCCTCCTCTTCCAGGATGTCGACGATATCGTCGATGTAGAGGGAGCCGATCAGCCGTCCGGAATCATCGACCACCGGCGCGGAAACGAGATTGTAGCGCTCGAACTGGCGGGCCACGTCCTCGATGTCGTCCCGGTCGTGGAAGACGGCATCGAACTTCTCCATGATGTCGGTGATCCTGCGCTCCCGCGGCGTGCGCAGAAGGCGCGCGGTGCTCACCTTGCCCAGCACGTGGAAGCGGGGATCGACGATGTAGATCTCGTAGAACTCGTCCGGCAGATCCTTCTCGGTGCGCAGAAAGTCGATGGTCTCGCCGACCGTCCAGTGCTCCGGCACCGCGACGAAATCCGTCTGCATGTGCCGGCCCGCCGTGTCCTCCTCGTAGTGGAGGGCCCGTTCGACGGCCACGCGCTCCGTCTTCGGAACGCGCTTCAGGATCTCCTTCTTCTCCTTCTCGTCGAGATCCTCGAGCAGCCAGGCGGCATCGTCGGTGTCGAGATTGCGCACCGCCCGGGCGATGACCCGCGTCGGCAGCGCGTCCATCAGGTCGTCGCGGACGTTTTCGTCCAGCTCGGACAGCGCTTCGACATTGAACGAGCGGTCCAGCATCTCGATGAGCCGGATCCGCTCGTCATGCGTGAGAAGCTCGATGACGTCGGCGAGGTCCGCCTCGTGCAGGTCGCGCACGAGACGCCGCAGCTCCCCGATCTCGCCACGATTGATGGCGGCCTCGACGGCACGCAGGAACTCCGGAGAGATCTCTCCGGAATCATCCCGCACCGGCGGAACCCCGATTGTCTCCGCGTCAGTCATGAGGCGCCTCTGCCCGGCTGGTGTGAATCCCGGGGAACAGGATGGCCCGCTCCCGCATCTCAGACAACAAAAAAGGGGACTTGCGCAAAGCAGGCCCCGTCATGTGAAAAGGTGCAGGAAATGGTGCGGCCGAGAAGACTCGAACTTCCACGGGTTTTACCCCACAGCGACCTCAACGCTGCGCGTCTACCAATTCCGCCACGGCCGCACAATTTGCCGTTCATGGATGTAATCGGCGTGTGGTGTTTATCAAGACCCCGAACGATTATCAAGCCGTTTGAGAGGCAATCTGCTATATCTTTCCGCCATGAGCAGACAGCCCCGCGACACCCTCGCCTCCTGCATCGAAAAACTCCGCACCTCCGACCCCGTGCGTCTGACGGTTTCCGACCGGCCGGTGGACTACGGAGAGGCCAGGGAGCGCATGCGTCGCATCTCCACGGAGATTCTTTCCGGCGAATCGCCGGAGACGGTCTGGCTGCTGGAGCACCCGCCCCTCTACACCGCGGGAACATCCGCCCGCGCGGAGGACCTCCTGGAGCCGGGGCGCTTTCCCGTCCACCGGACCGGCCGTGGCGGACGGTACACGTATCACGGCCCCGGCCAGCGCATCGTCTACGTGATGCTCGATCTCCGCAGACGGGGACGGGACGTGCGCGCCTTCGTCACCGGGCTGGAACAGCTCGTCATGGACACGCTGGCCGATCTAGGCATACGGGCGGGGCGTCGCGAGGACCGGGTGGGCGTCTGGGTGGACAGGCCGGACAAGGGCCCCTCGGCGGAGGACAAGATCGCCGCGGTCGGAGTGCGCGTTTCCCGCTGGATCACCCGGCACGGCATCGCCATCAACGCCCACCCCGATCTGGAGCATTTTTCCGGAATCGTACCCTGTGGAATCACGGAACACGGCGTGACCTCGCTGGAGGATCTCGGAGCCCCCTGCGACTATCCCTCCCTCGACGCCGCCCTCGTCAGGAATTTCGAGCGCATCTTCGGCCCCCTCCGGAAGGATGGCTGAAATACCCCCCCGAAGGCGGGACCATTCCCGTCCCACGCGATAGCCGGCACATTTGCGCCCCAATCCTGAACGCCAGATGAACGGCCCTCTCACGAGATGTTCAGACGGCCCGCGTTAGGATGGCGGCAATGCTGGAGGGCTGTCACGGAAACGCAAGGAGGGCCCGGCCATGTTTCGCAGGACATTCGCAGCGATCGCGACAGCCGCCGTGCTGGCGGTTGCCGGAACAGGCCTCGGAACGGCGCCCGCGGAAGCGAAAACCCATGTCTATCTGGGCATCGGCGTCGCGCCGCCCTACTGGGGATGGGGCTACTATCCTCCGCCCTACTGGGGCTACTACTATGCGCCGCCCGTGTACTACTACGCCCCCCGCTACTACTATTACGGACCGCGCTACCGCGTGCGCTGCTGGAAGACGAAACGCTGGCGCCGCGTCTGGAACGGTCGCAGATGGGTGAAAAAGCGGGTGTGGAAGCGCAAGTGCCGCCGCGTCCGCATCAGATAGCCGACGAACGGAAGAACGAAGGAACTTCAGGCGAGCCCACACATCCCCCCAACCCGATCCCGTGGGCGGGTGTCCCCTCCCCGCCCGGGCTCGCTGAACGATCCCCGCGAGGCCCCCTCCCTCGCGGGGATTTCCTTTTTCCCGCATCCCCCCGCGACAGCCACCTCAGAGCGTCGGCAGGACACGGAATCCTTCTTCCGCGGGCACCGGGGCATCCGGCTCCGCCTCCATGGAATCGACGCGCGCCGCGGGCGGTCCCTCTCGCAGCAGATCCAGCATGCGCTCCACATCCCCGGGCGCTCCGCAGATCAGGGCCTCCACGCTGCCGTCGGAACGGTTGCGGACCCATCCGGAAAGCCCCAGCCGGCGGGCGGTCTTCTCCGTCCAGGCGCGATACCACACCCCCTGGACGCGCCCCCGGATCCGTACCCGCACGCATCCGTCCTCATCCGTCATGACGCTTCCTCCAGTAGGACATGCCCCGCCCCATCCTGAATCGGAATCTCCGCATCAATCCCCATCCGGTTCGAATTCCATGAGAATCTGGTCCACCGAAACGGAATCGCCCACGGAGACATGTATGGAAACGACCCGTGCGTCCCTTTCCGCCCGCAGGATGTTCTCCATCTTCATGGCTTCGATCACGCACAGCGGCGTGCCCGCCTTGACCCTGTCGCCCTCGGATACGGAAAGCGAAAGCACCTTCCCCGGCATCGGACAGAGCAGCTGCCGCGAAGAGTCCACCTCCTCCTTCTCCGGCATGAGGGCGGCGAACTCCGCCTCGCGCGGCGTATAGACCTTCAGTTCCAGCGTGACGCCCCGGTGGGTCAGCATATAGCCGTTCGCCACCCTCCGCACCTGCACGGCGAGCGGCCGGCCGTTGATCCGTCCACGCCACACGGGATGGCCGGGCCGCCAGTCCTGCTCCACCACCCTTTCCTCCCCGTCGCGCGGATGAACCCGGATCAGACGCGGACTCTCGCACTCCACATGAACGGGATACCCCTTCCTCACGTCCTCCCGCCAGACGACCCGGTCCCGGCTGAAGGTGACCTCCTCCCCCTCTACCTGGCCGCTGATGCGCCGTCTGCGCATGTTCTCCATGTGATCCATGGCCGCGGCCACGGTGACGAGCCTGGAAAGTATCCCCTCCGTCACCTCCGCGCCCCCGAAGCCGTCGGGGAATTCCTCGGCGATGAAGTTCGTGGAAAGCCTGCCCGAACGCCAGCGGTCGTTGTCCATTATGGCGGCGAGGAACGGAATGTTGTGGCCTATGCCGTCGATATGGAAGGCATCCAGGGCGTCCGCCTGCGCCTCGATCGCGGCTTCCCTGTCCGGCCCCCAGGTGACGAGCTTGGCGATCATGGGATCGTAGTGGATGGAGATCTCCCCTCCCTCCCCCACACCGGCATCCATGCGCACCCTGCGCCCCTCCTCCTCGACGGAGGGCGGCAGGAAACGCTTCAAACGGCCGATGGACGGCAGAAAGTTGCGGTACGGATCCTCGGCGTAGATGCGCGTCTCCACCGCCCAGCCGTCCAGACGGACCTCGTCCTGCGTCAGCGGAAGCGGTTCGCCGGCGGCGACCCGGATCATCAGCTCCACGAGATCGAGACCGGTGATCATTTCCGTCACCGGATGCTCCACCTGCAGGCGGGTGTTCATCTCCAGGAAATAGAAACTGCGGTCCTGCCCGCAGACGAACTCCACCGTACCGGCGGAATCGTACCCCACGGCCCGCGCCAGCGCGACGGCCTGCTCGCCCATGGCGCGGCGCGTCTCGTCGTCCAGCAATGGCGAAGGGGCCTCCTCGACGACCTTCTGGTTCCGTCTCTGGATGGAGCACTCGCGCTCGCCGAGATGGATCACGTTTCCGTGCCTGTCGCCCATGACCTGTATCTCGACATGGCGCGGATTCTCTATGAACTTCTCGATCAGGATCCGGCCATCTCCGAAGGAGGAGAGCGCCTCGGACCGGGCCGACTCGAACCCCTCCCGCACCTCGTCCAGAGTGCGCGCGATGCGCATGCCCTTGCCGCCACCGCCGGCGGACGCCTTGATCATCACGGGACAGCCGATCTCCTCCGCCACCCTGACCGCCTCTCCGGCATCGGCGATTTCACCGGCGTGCCCCGGAACAGTGGAGACCCCCGCCTCCATGGCGCACCGCTTGGAACGCAGCTTGTCTCCCATCATGGCGATGGCATGGGCGTTGGGACCGATAAAGACGATGCCGGCCTCCTCGCAGGCGCGCACGAAGTCGGCATTCTCGGAAAGGAAACCGTATCCGGGATGGATGGCCTCCGCCCCCGTCCGCCGTGCCGCCTCGATGATGCGGTCGATGCGCAGATAGGATTCCGCCGCCGGAGGCGGGCCCAGCCGGACGGCCTCGTCGGCCATTTCGACATGCAGGGCATCCGCGTCCGCATCGGAATGGACCGCGACGGTGGAAATGCCCATGCGCCTGGCGGTCCGAATGACGCGGCAGGTGATCTCCCCGCGGTTCGCGACGAGTATTTTCGAGAACATCGGCGGTCCCTCGCTGGTCGTTTGCGGTTCGGGAAATTCTTATGCCCTGCCCGCCCAACCGTAAACTGGGCGAAAGGCGAAGCCGCCTCAGCCGATGCCGGCCAGCGAAGGGAAGGTTTCCTGCAACCAGAAGCCGATGGTGTTCATTCCGCCGGTCATGATGAGAATTCCCGTGAGGATCAGGAAACCACCGATGATCTTCTCCATCAGTCCCAGATGTCTCCTGAAACGCTGGATGAACCCCATGAACCGTTGCAGGAACAATGCCGCCAGCAGAAACGGAAGCCCGATGCCGATGGCGTAGAACAGCAGCAGCAGCCCGCCGCGCATGGCCGTCTCCTCCGCGCCCGCGATCATCAGGATCGTGGTCAGGATCGGCCCGACGCAGGGCGTCCATCCGAAGGCGAAGGCCAGCCCGACCACATAGGCGCCGAACAGGCCCATCGGCTTCCGTTTCGTTTCCACACGGGCCTCGCGGTACAGCAGCCCGATGCGGAAGACACCCATGAAGTGCAGTCCCAGCACGATGATGATGGCCCCGGCGATCCAGGCGATCTCGTCACGGTACTGCTGCAGCATCTGTCCCACGAGGGTGGCGGAGACGCCCAGCATGACGAAGACCGTCGAAAAGCCCAGCACGAAGGCCAGCGCCGAACGGAAGACGCGCCAGTTGCGCCCGCCGCCGCTCTCCAAGGCCTCGTCGAAGCTCATGCCCGCTATGAACGCCAGGGACGGCGGCACCAGCGGCAGAACGCAAGGCGACAGAAAGGACAGCACCCCAGCGATCAGCGCCCCGCCGAAACCGATATCGAAATTCATCCCGTCGCTTCCTCCCGGAATTCGTTTTCTTCCGTATTCCCCATCCGGATCATGGCACAGACGGCGACAGGATGTCACCTTACCTTAACGTCAGAACCCATATAAGCTTGGGAGTTGAGCGAGTCTCACAAGTGATCAAATTTCCTTACCACTTTCCGTATAGTGATAAAATTTTCTGAATCGACCGTCAGAAAATATTTTTTCGCTCGATTGCATACATGAAATCATATATAAGAATTAATGGATATACAGTTGTTGCGATTCGTTATCACGTGTATGGAGTCTTCCAT
>CAYSHK010000086.1:0-19960 GCA_964430935.1 uncultured Rhizobiaceae bacterium | reverse complement strand
TCGTGCTGGCGGCCGCCGCGCGCCTCCTGGGGCAGAGGTGGCCGCAAGGGTGGCGGACCTGGGCATGGATCACGGCCGCGGGCCTCACGGGCAACGTCCTGCCCTTTTCCCTGATTTCCTGGGGGGAGGAGCGGATCGATTCGGGTCTCGCGGCGATCTACATCGCCATCGTGCCCATCGCCACGCTCGTTCTGGCCCATTATTTCACGCGCGACGAACGTTTCACATGGCGCAAGCTCGCGGGCGTGACCCTGGGGTTCTCCGGCATCCTCGTCCTGGTGGGGCCGCGCGCGCTGCTGCATCTGGACGAATACGTGCTCCGGCAGCTCGCCGTCGCCCTCGCCGCGGTGTCCTACGCCGTCAACACGCTGATCGTGAAACGCCTCTCCGGCGTGCGGCCGGTGGCCATGGCGGCCGCCATCATGACCGTTTCCGCCCTCGTGCTCGTCCCCGTCGCGCTGTGGTGCGACGGGCCGGTGGATCCGCCCGTTCCGTCCATCGTCTGGGCGGTGGTGCTGGGCGTCGTCCACACCGCGGCGGCGACGCTCATCATGTTCTTCGTGGTCCGCCGCGCCGGAGCGGCTTTCTTCTCCATGATCAACTTCCTCATTCCGGTGATCGGCTATCTTCTCGGGGTCGCGCTGCTCGGCGAGGCGCTGTCTCCCCGCGCGATTGCGGCGCTGGCGCTCATTCTCGCTGGCATATACGTATCGGCCGGAAGAGCGGGGAAACCTGCCGCCGACGGACATTGAAAGGTTGGCCTACGGAACGAAAACCGCTATGTGACAAAAGCACTTGCGCTCACCGGTGCAGTATGCGCCAATCCCTGTCGATTTCCGGAACGCGAGAGGGACGGCATGCTGCCGTCCGCGCCGAAATTCCGAAGGAGACGCCATGACGGTTCCGTTCGATCAGAAGGCCCTGCACGTCGATCTGGCGACGGGCGGGCACCACGTCGAGGAGATCGCTCCCGACTCCGGCATCATCGGCCCCGTGGATTTCGGCTGGCGGGAATACCGCCGGCATGACGGCGACGTCTTCACCTTCGGCGAGGGCAAGCTGGCCTCGTCCGCCATCCCCGGTTCGCGGCGCCTCGTCTTCTGCGCCCATTCGGACCAGTGGGAGGGCTTCTACATCTCCTCGATGGGCGGCGCGGCGCACACCTTCCAGCATGTGGGCGTCAACTACGTCTCCCTGACCGGCGCGGCCCCGGAGCCTTCGGTCCTCCTTCTCAACAACGACGGCGAGACGCCCTCGGTGCGCATCGAGCCGCTTCCCGACTACGCCGATCTCTGGGAAGGCTACGAAAAGGACGACGAGAAGCTGATCGGCATCTATGCCATCCAGCAGGCGCTGCTAGACCGCCATGGCGACGAATACGATCCGCGCCGGGTCCGCATCTTCTGCGTCGGGCCGGCGGCGGAGCATACGGTGGAGGGCGTCATCGGCTCCAACACCGTCAAGAAGGGCGCCATGCTGCCGGTGGTGGACTGGGCCGGACGCGGCGGACTGGGCTCCCGGCTGTTCCGGAAGCACAACATCGTCGCCGTGATGTTCGGCGGCGACTGGATGGATCCCCACGCGCCGAAGACCAAGGAGCTGAATCCCTACTTCGAGGAGCACTTCGGCGACAAGATGGTCAAGGTCGACATGGCCATGACCAAAAAGTACCACTTCGACCCGAAACTGAACACGGGCGGCACCTTCGGTTCGAACTACACGAACCTGAAGGACAAGATCATGACCTTCAACTACCGCTCCACGAAGCGCACCAAGTCGGAGCGGCTGCGCCAGCACAAACTGTTCATCGTCGAGCACTATCTGAAGCAGTTCAACGAGGAGACCATAAGGCCGAAGAACTTCGACCACTGCGGCGAACCCTGCTCGGTGGCCTGCAAGAAGCTCAACGGGAAATACAAGAAGGACTACGAACCCTACCATGCGCTGGGCCCGCAGTGCGGCGTGTTCGACCAGCGCGCGGCGGAACTTCTGAACGATTACGCCGACGCCATGGGTTTCGACGCCATCCAGATCGGCGGCATGCTGGCCTGGATCATGGAATGCGTGGCCACGGACCTGATGGACCCGACGGTGTTCGGTTTTCCGCCGAAGGACGAACTGCGCTTCGCCCATTTCACGGACGACCCGGAGGAATTCGACATCGTGCGGGATTCCATGCGGAACGCCCGCTACGCCATGGCCGTCATCGACGCCATCCTCCACGACGACCGGGCGGCCCTGTTCTCCGAGGGGCTGCGCGTGGCCGCCGAACAGCTGGGCGGGGCCTGCTTCGAGCGGGCGGTCTATCTGGCCAACGGGGAAAAGGGCTGCATGGTGCCCAACCAGTACTGGGTGCCGGGCATGGGCTCGCCGATGCCGATCATGGGCAAGTACTACGTCTACTACGGGTCCGACTTCATGCCGCCGCAGGATCTCGGGCGCAAGAACGTGGAGCGCATGGTGCACGAGCTGATCAACGACAACTGCGGCCAGTGCCGGTTCCACCGCGGCTGGTCGGAGAGCCTGCTGCCGGTCATCATGAACGACCGCTTCGGGCTGGACGTGGACTTCAAGGCGCATCATTTCGAACTGGCCCGGCAGATCCACGAATACCAGGGCGACCGCGGCGTGCCGTGGCAGACGCGGCGCATGGCCGAAATGCTGGAGGGCTACCTCACCTACGTGGCCAAGCCGCCGACCTCCACCGAGGAGCAGGCGAACTGGCCGCAGATCGACCCGGACGATCCGGTGAAGTCCGCCCAGGCCTTCTGGCGCGCCATCAAGGAGGGCATCGACCGGACCTTCCGGCTCGGCGAGGATGCCATTCCGCGCGCCCTGACGCCGAAGCAGCAGCAGGAGCGCTACGCGGCCGGGGAGTGAGCTCTTCTCCAGCACCGGGAACGGAAAAACCGGCCGGAACGGCATGTCCGGCCGGTTTTTCCGGTTCCGTCGCCTTCGGTGGACCTCAGGCGGCGAATTTCTTCTTCTCGGTCTTCCTGTAGACGCCCATCAGCTCCGCCTTGTCGATGATGTGGCCCTCCATGGCCTCGAGCAGCTGCTCGCGCGTCATGGGTTCGGAGGGCAACTCCGTATCCAGGGCATAGAGGCGGAAATAGTAGCGGTGCAGCCCCACCGGCGGACAGGGCCCGCCGTATCCCGTGCGCTCCCAGTCGTTGTAGCCCTCCACGGCCCCTTCCGGCATGTCCTTGCCGCTCGCGCCCTCGGGCAGCCCGCAACCGGGCTCCTTGTCGGGCAGGAAGCAGACCTTCGCCGGAATGTTGTGCACAACCCAGTGCGACCAGGTGCGCTCCGGATTCTCCGGATCCGGCGCGTCGGGATCCTCCATGATCAGCGCCAGGGTCCTGGCGTCGGCGGGAATGGCCTCCCAGATCAGCGGCGGGGAGATGTCCTCGCCTTCGCAGGTGTACTTCTGCGGAATGTGTCCCGCATATGCGAACTGTCTGGAGTAGATGCGCATCTTCGTACCTCCTCCTTCTTTCCGGTTTCCAGCGGCACCGTTGCCTTCCAACATTCCCAGATGGGAATTCTCCGGCCGCCGTTCCAGCCCCCCGGCGACGCTCCGGGACACACCTGTTCCATGCTATGCTCTCCATCGTCCGTCTCCGGGGAGAAACCGTCATGGGGGACCATGGAAACCACCGCATCGGAACATCCGGATGGGCCTATCGCTGGTGGCGGGGGGCCTTCTATCCGGAAGGGCTGCGTCAGGGCGACTGGCTGGCCCATTACGTGCGCGTCTTCGACACGGTGGAGGTCAACGCGACGTTCTACCGCCTGCCGCGTCCGGAGCTTCTGGAACGCTGGCGGAATCTGGCGCCCGAGGGATTTCTCTATGCGGTGAAGGCCCCGCGGCGGATCACGCATCTGCGCAGGCTGCGCGATTGCGGCGAAGAGCTGACCGCCTTTCTGGATGCCGTCCGGCGGCTGTCCTCCGCCCTCGGCCCCCTGCTCTATCAGCTGCCGCCGAACCTGAAGGCGGATGCCGGACTGCTGCGGGACTTCCTCTCCCTTTTGCCCGGCGATCTGCGGCATGTGATGGAGTTCCGTCACGATAGCTGGTTCACCGGAGCGATCCGTTCCATTCTCGAAGCGCATCGCTGCGCCTTCTGCATCCACGACCATCACGGCATGTCCGTGCCACGCTGGATCACCGCGCCGGTGGCCTACTGGCGCTTCCACGGCCCGGCCCGGGGCACCTGCTACGGCATGGAGCGCCTTGCGGATCCCGCCGCGGAGATCCGGCGCCAGTGCGCGAAGGGCGCGACCGTCTTCGCCTTCTTCAACAACGATGCCGCGGCCTGCGCTCCGCGCGACGCCCTGGCCCTGCGGGATCTCCTCGGCGACGCACGCCCCTGAAACCCGCTCCCGCAATCCCCATATGAGAAGGAACAGGGAGGAAAAGGCGATGGGCGAGATCCACATCGATCACGATCTTGCGGAACGGCGCTACGTCTTCACGGACAGGACGCATGCAGGCCTCGTCGTCGCCCGCATGCTGTCGGAATGGCGCGGACGCGCGGACGAGGCCGTGGTGCTGGCCATACCCGCCGGGGGCGTTCCCGTCGGACTGACCATCGCGCGGGCGCTGGGGCTGCCCTTCGACCTGCTGTTCATCCGCAAACTGCACTTCCCGGACAATCCGGAATCCGGTTTCGGGGCGGTCGGCGAACACGGAGAGGTGCTGCTGAACGAGCATCTTGCGCGCCTGCTGGACGACCGGACCATCGAACGTCAGATCGCCCTGGAGAAGGCGGCGCTCGAGGCGCGCATCCGCAGGCTGCGCCGGCTGTATCCCGCGCTCGACCTGACGGGCCGGACCGCCATCGTCACCGACGACGGGCTCGCGTCCGGCTTCACCATGCTCGCGGCCATCGCGGAGGCGCGGGCGCGGGGCGCGGCCTCCGTCGTCGTCGCGGTGCCCACGGCCTCGCGGCAGGCGGCGGAAAGGGTGGCCGCCGCGGCCGATGCGCTCTACGTTGCGAATCTGCGATCCGGCCGTTGGTTCGCCGTGGCGGAGGCCTACACCGCCTGGCGCGATCTTTCCCTGGAGGAAGTGGAACGGATGCTGGAGCGCGTCTCCTGAAAGCGAAGGGGCCATGCATGCCGCATGGCCCCTGTTCGCATTCTTCGCCGTCCCGCGGACGGATGCCGCCTCAGTGCAGCTTTTCCCTGATGGCGGCGACCGACTCGTCGATGAGCTTCGTGGCTTTCGCCCCCTTGATGCGGCCGGAGAGCAGCTCCTCCGCGGCGGCCACGGAGAGGTCCGCCGCATGGGCGCGGATCTCCTTCACCGCATGCAGGGAGGCCTGACGGATCTTCTCGTCGGCGGAGGCGCGTTTGCGCTCGATCAGCTCCTCGAAGGCCCTGCGGGCTTCGGCGACCACGGCCTCGGCCTCCTGCTTCGCCACGGCGAGGATCTCCTCCGCCTCCTGTTCGGCCTGCTTGCGCATGCCCTCGTACTTGGCCAGCAGCTTCTGCGCCTCCTCGCGCAGGCGGGCGGCCTCCTCGATCTCCTTGCGGATGGCGTCGGCGCGGGCGTCCAGCGCCTTCGTCACCAGGGACGGCACCTTCAGATAGATCAGCAGCCCCAGGAAGAGAAAGAAGCTGACGGCGACCCAGAACTCCGGCTCGTGAAACATGACGCTCTCCCTATCCCAGAACCTTCTCCACGGCCTTCTTCAGGTCCGCCTCGGAAACCTTGTCGCCGGTGACGCGGGAGACGATCTCCCCGGCCAGCTCGCCGATCACGCCGTCCAGCTCCTTCAGGGCCTTCTCCTTGGCCTCGCGCGTCTTCGCCTCGGCCTCGGCGATCTTCGCGGCAAGCTCGGTCTCGATGCGGGTGCGTTCGGCCTCGAGTTCCGCGGAGATCTTCGCCTTGTGCTCGGAGACGATGCCGTGCGCCTTCTCCCGCGCCTCCTTCATGGTGCTCTCGTAGGCCGCGAGCGCCTTCTCCGAGGCGTCGCGGAGACGGCGCGCCTCGTCCAGATCGTCGGCGATCCGCGCCCTGCGGTGTTCGATGGTGCCGCCGACCGAGGGCAGAACCTTCTTCACCACCAGCCAGTACAGCAGGCCGAAGGTGACGAACAGCCAGAAGATCTGGGAGGCGTACGTGCTGAAATCCAACTGGGGCATGGTGCACCGGTCCCGTCTTGACGACACGGGCCGGCGGGACGCTCGCTCCCGCCGGCGTCATTGGCATGGTGTTCCGGATCCGGTCCGGATCAGAACACGAACAGGATGATCAGCGCGACCACCAGGGCGAACAGGCCGGTGGCCTCGGCCAGCGCGAAGCCCAGCAGCAGGTTCGGGAACTGGCTCTGCGCGGCGGCCGGATTGCGCAGGGCGCCGGAGAGATAGTTGCCGAAGATGTGGCCGATGCCGATGCCGGCACCGCCCAGGGCGATGGCGGCCAGACCCGCACCGATCAGTTTCGCAGCTTCCGCTTCCATGTCTTTTCTCCTTGAGCTTGTGGGAAGTGTTCCGTTGTTCCGCGTCAGTGATGCATGTTGATCGCATCGTTGAGGTAGATCACCGTGAGGACGGCGAACACGTAGGCCTGAAGGAAGGCCACGAGGATCTCCAGCCCCGTCAGCGCGACCATCATGGCCAGCGGCGCCCAGCCGCCGAGGATGCCCAGCGCCACCACGAATCCGGCGAAGACCTTCAGCATGGTGTGCCCGGCCATCATGTTGGCGAACAGTCGCACCGAGAGCGAGATGGGCCGGGTGAAGTAGGAGATCACCTCGATGGGAATCAGGATCGGCAGCATGTAGGCCGGCACGCCCGAGGGCACGAACATCTTCAGATAGCCCGCGCCATGCTTCACGAAGCCCACCGCCGTGGCCAGCACGAAGACCACCAGCGCCAGCGTGAAGGTGACGATGATGTGGCTGGTGACCGTGAAGGAATACGGCACCATGCCCAGCATGTTGGCCGCCAGGATGAACATGAACAGCGTGAAGACGAACGGGAAGAAGGCCCGCCCGGAATCGCCCAGGATGTCGCGCATCATGCCGGCGACGAACTCGTAAGTCATCTCCTTGACCGACTGCCAGCGCGACGGCACCAGCCGCGAGCCGCCGAGCAGAAGGAAGGCGGCGCAGACGCCCACCACGATGAACATCCACAATGTGGAATTGGTGAACGACAGGTCCAGCCCGCCGAGCTTGAACGGGATGATGCGGTGGATCTGGAACTGGTGCATCGGGTCCAGTGCCAGTCCTCCGGCGGCCTCGGCCGCTCCGTGTGCTGCTTCGCCCTTCATGTCCCGAACTTCCGGATCCCCTGATTTCCCGGGGCACGGCCCCGGATCCGCGTTGAAAGCTGGCCCCTTTTATCGCCGCTTCGGAGCAATCTCAACGCCTAATTTATGCCGCTTGCCGACATGCGGCAATTCATTCCTTCCTCCCGTTCCCCTCCCGCGTCTCCTCCTCCGCGGCGGCAATGGCGTCGAGGTGCCTCTCGCCCTCGGCGGAACGGGCGGCGCGCACCACGTTCAGGATGCCGGCGGCCATGCCCATGGGCGTCAGGAGCAGCACGAACCAGGGCGAGGTGTCCAGCCAGCGGTCCAGCGCCCATCCACCCAGGAAACCCGCGGCCACGCCCGCCACCAGTTCGGTCACCAGCCGGAAGCCGAAGCCGTAGGGCGAGGCCGCGCGCCGCCGGCGCCGGCGCTCCTCTCCGGCCCTGCGGCGTTCGTGCTCGGCCAGTTTCCCGGCCAGTGCGTCCAGGTCCTCGCGGGATGGGGATCCGTCTCCGCCTGCGGCCATGTTTTCCGGCTCCTCAGGATGCCTCGCGCATCCGCTCGGCGGTCTCCAGGTCCACCGACACGAGGCGCGAGACGCCCGGTTCCATCATGGTGACGCCGAACAGCCTGTTCATGCGCGCCATGGTGATGGGATGATGGGTGATGATGAGGAAATCGGTGCCCGAGCGCTTCAGCATGTCCTCCAGCAGATTGCAGAAGCGTTCCACGTTGTGCTCGTCCAGCGGCGCGTCCACCTCGTCCAGCACGCAGATGGGCGAGGGATTGGTCAGGAAGACGGCGAAGATCAGGGCGAGCGCGGTCAGCGTCTGCTCGCCGCCGGAGAGCAGCGAGAGAACCTGGAGGCGCTTGCCCGGCGGCTGGGCGAAGATCTCCAGCCCCGCCTCCAGCGGGTCCTCCGATTCGATCAGCTCGAGATGGGCCTTGCCTCCGCCGAAGAGGGTGCTGAACAGCGAGGCGAAGTATTCGTTGACGTGGTCGAAGGCCTCCAGCAGCCGGCGGCGTCCCTCGCGGTTGAGGCTGGAGATGCCGCCGCGCAGCTTCTCGATGGCGCGGACCACGTCCTCGCGCTCCGAGACGAGCTTCTCCAGCTCCTCGGACACTTCGCGCATCTCGTCCTCGGCACGCAGGTTCACCGCCCCCAGCCGCTCGCGCGTTTCCCTCAGCTTCACCAGCTCGCGCTCGATCTCCTCGCGGGAGGGCAGTTCGTCCGCCGCGATGCCTATCTTCATGGGAAGCTTTTCCGGCAGGCATTCCATGCGTTCGCGGATGGTCGCGGAAAGCTCGGAGAGCCGGGTTTCCGCCGCCTCGAGACGGGCCTGGAGACGCGCCGCCTCCTCGCGCGCGGAGGAGACCTGTCTTTCCGCCTCGCGCCAGTCCTTCTCGATCCCGGCGAGGGCGTTCTCCGCCTCCGCCAGCCTGTCGGCCGCCTCCTTCCGCTCCCGTTCGGCCTCGGCGATGGCGTTCATCAGGGCGATGCGCTTCCGCTCCAGCTCCTCCGGCGCCTGCGAGAGGGCCCGGAGCTCCTCGCGCAGCTTCTCCCGCCGCGCCTCCAGCTCCTCCATGCGCCGGCGCGAACCGGCGATGCGCTCCCGCCAGCGCTCCTTCTCGCGGGCGATGTCCCGCAGGCGGGAGGCCCGCATCTCCGCCTCGCGCTGCAGGCTGTCGTGCCGGGCTCGCGCCTCCGACCACCCGGCGCGGGCGCGCTCCAGTTCCTCCCTGAGCCTCTCCACCTCCCCGCGCAGGGCGGAATCGTCCGGCAGGTCGGCCAGTGCCGCGCGGGCGCGCTCCAGTTCCTCCTCGGCCTCGGCGCGCGCCGCGGCAAGCCGGCTGGCCGCCTCCCGCCGCGCCGATAGCTCCCGCATCAGTTCCTCGCGCCCCCGTTCGGCACGGCTCAGGGCGCGCCGGGCCTCCTCCAGCCCCTGCGCCGCCTCCCTGCGGGCCCGGCGTGCCGCTTCGTGACGCGCGCCCGCCTCCTTCGCCTTCCGGCGCGCCTCCACGTGTCGCTCCCGCGCCGCCTCCGCGGCCGCCCGCGCCTCCTCCAGACGCCCCCGCAGATCCTCCAGCCGGTTGCGTTCGGCCAGTCTGCGGGCCGCCGCCGTGGGCGCCTCCGCGGCGGCGACGAAGCCGTCCCAGCGCCACAGGTCGCCCTCGCGGGTCACGAGCCGCTGGCCGGCACGGAGATGCGGCTGAAGCCGCCGTCCGGTCCGCGCATCGTCCACCAGCCCGATATGCGAGAGCCGGCGGGCCAGCGCCCGCGGTGCCTCGACGAACTCCGCCAGCGGCCTGGCGCCTTCCGGCAGAGCGGCCGCGTCGGAAAGCGGCGGAAGTTCCTCCCAGTGGGCGGGCGCTGCGGCGTCCAGCGGGGCCTCCAGCTCGTCGCCGAGCGCCGCCGCGAGCGCCGTCTCGTATCCGGACGCCACTTTCAGGGCGTCCACCAGCGGCGGAAACAGATCGTTCCCGGCTCCGCCCAGCAGCTTCTCGAGGGTGCGCACCTCGGTGGCCAGCTTCTCGGCCTCGCGGTGCGCGTCGTTCCATGTCTGACGGGCCGCCTGCTCGTCCTGCCGGGCGGAAGCAAGCGCCGCCTCGGCCGCCTCGGCCTCCCGCTCCGCCTCCTCCAGGGCGGCGGCCATCTCCTCCACCTTCCGCCGCGCGGAGGCGAAAGCGGAATCGTCGGCGGCGCGCCGCTCCAGCTCCGCATGCCGGGCGGCAACGGTCTCCGCCTCCTCCTTCAGACGCGCCAGACGCGCATCGGCGTCCCGCACCTGTCGCTCCAGGGCGGCGCGCCGCGCCGCCTGCTCGGAATGCCGGGCCTGCGCCGCGTCGTGACGTTCCTGCACGCGGGCCAGCAGGTCCGCGGCCTCCTGAAGCCGCCTGGCGGCCTCCGCCCGGATCTCCTCGCCGTCGCTCGCCGCGGCCAGCCGTTCCTCCTCCTCGGCGAGCCGCTTCAGGGCCGCCTCGGCATCCTCGAGCACGTCCTGCTCGCGCGCCATATCGCGTTTCGCCTGCTCCAGCCGCTCCGTCAGCTCGTTCCGGCGCTTCTCCGTCTCCTCCTCCGCGCGGCGCAGCGCCTCGCGCTCGACGTTGAGCCGCTGCAGCACGGCGCCTCGCGTCGCCTCCGCCTCGCGCAGCGGGGGCAGCTTCTCCATCAGCTCCTCGCGTCCGCGGGAGAGTTCGGAGGCCAGCCGCGTGAAGCGGGCCAGCAGACGGGAGGTCTCCGCCAGCGCGGCCTCCTCCCCGGCGAGCGCCTCGCGCGCCTCCTCCCACATGCGCCACAGCCCGGCGGCCTCGAGCTGGCGGATGCGGCGCGAGATCTCCCGGTAGCGCGTCGCCTGCCGGGCCTGCCGCTTCAGGCTCGCGAGCTGCGATTCCAGCTGCGCCGTGACGTCGTCGAGACGTTCGAGGTTCGCCTCCGCCGCGTTGAGCTTCAGCTCCGCCTCGTGCCTGCGGGTGTACAGGCCGGTGATGCCGGCGGCCTCTTCGAGGATGCGGCGCCGGGCCTGCGGCTTGGCGTTGATGATCTCGGAAATGCGTCCCTGACGCACCAGGGCGGGCGAGCGGGCGCCCGTGGAGGCATCGGCGAACAGCAGCTGCACGTCGCGGGCGCGCACCTCCTTGCCATTGATGCGGTAGGTGGATCCCCGGTCGCGCTCGATGCGGCGGGAGACCTCCAGCGTGTCCGCCTCGTTCCAGGGCGGCGGCGCCTTGCGGGAGGAATTGTCCAGCGTGAGGACGACCTCGGCCATGTTGCGCGGAGGCCGGGTGCGCGAGCCCGCGAAGATGACGTCCTCCATGGTGGAGGCGCGCATGCTCTTGTAGGAATTCTCGCCCATGACCCAGCGCAGGGCCTCGAGCAGGTTCGACTTGCCGCAGCCGTTGGGGCCGACGATACCCGTCAGCCCCGGCTCGATCAGAAGCTCGGAGGGCTCCACGAAGGACTTGAATCCGGTCAGCCTCAGACGCCGGAACTTCATGCACGCATACCCGTCACCGTTTCCGTCCGGCAGGAGGGGCGGCATGCATGGCCGGCATCCGGATGCCGGCGGCAGCCTAGCCCTTCTGCGCCTTCTTCAGCTCCTCGTCGATGATCTTGCGGAATTCCTCGATGGGACGTCCGCCGACCACCTTGCGGCCGTTGATGAAGAACGTCGGCGTCGATTCCACCTTGAAGTCGCGGTTGGCGTTCTTCGAGATCCCGACGATCGAATTGGCCAGCTTCTGGTTCTTCAGGCAGGCGTCGAAATCCTTCTCCGTCATGCCCGCCAGCTTGGCGATCTTCAGCAGCTCCTCGCGCGGATTCTTCACCCAGACCCGCTGGTTCTTCATGATGAGGCCCAGCATGGGGAAGTACTTCTCCCTGGGCGCGCAGCGGGCCAGCATGGAGGCGGCCAGCGCCAGCTGGTCGAGGGGGAACTCGCGGAAGATGAAGCGCACCTTCCCGGTGTCCACGTATTCCTTCTTGATCTGCGGCCACTCCTTCTCGTGGAAGTCCGCGCAATGCGGGCATGTGGCCGAGGCGTACTCGATGATGGTCACCGGGGCGTCCTTGCTGCCCACCACCATGTCGCCGATGTCGGGCTCCTTGTTGAGCACGCCGACGTTCACGTACTCCGGCTTCTCCTCCGCCAGCGCCGGAAGAGATGCGAAGGGCGCCACGGCCGCGAGGGCCGCGCCGGTGATGAGGATCTGCCGTCTGCCAGTCTTTTTCATGTGTCCTACCTACTGGATATTGCGGTGAATGGCCAAGAATCTCGTGGTCTTTCCTGTGGAGAACGGGTTTTTCAGGATCTTTCGCGGCTCATCATGGCCTTTTTGCGGGCCATTCCCTCGGCCAGCCGCCGGAGTGATTCGCGCAGCCCCTCGTCATGGACCCGGTCGGTCCGGTCCACCAGCCTGTGCCGCGTCTCCTCGTCCGGCGGGGGCGGCGGCGTCTCCGCGCTTCCGCGGCCCACCGGCGTCACCGGAGCCTGGACGAAGGTGATGCGCTCCACCGCCAGGTGTCCGAAATACCCGTTGATGCGGGCGATCAGGGCGTCGGTCATGTGCTGCAGCTCCAGCGCCCTGCCCGGCTGCACGCGCAGCTTCAGCGTCGCGCCGCCGTCGGCCCCGCGGGAACGCCGGAGGGCTTCCGGGCGCGTGAAACCGGCCACCGGCCCGGCGATGGACGGCCAGTTGCGCAGCAGCTCGGCGAGCACCACTCCGTGCTTCTCCAGAGCGGTGCGCGCGACACGGTCGAAATATGTCTCCAGCGGTTTCAATCGTCTCCCGGTCCACTTTCCGAAAAAGCGTCCGCTCCACGATATTGCAGGTTCCCCGATTATGCGAATAACACCTGCGAGAGACGACTTACCATTTTTTCATGCCGGAACTTCCGAGGAAGGATCCTTCCATGGCCCCATCCCCCGCCTCCGACGCGCCGGCCCGCGCACTGCTGGAATGGTACGACGCCAACGGACGCGATCTGCCCTGGCGCGTCCGTGGAGGCAGGCCGGATCCCTATGCCGTCTGGCTCTCCGAGATCATGCTCCAGCAGACCACCGTCGCCGCCGTGGGGCGCTATTTCACCGAGTTCATGCGGCGCTGGCCCACGGTTGAGGCGCTGGCCGCCGCGCCCCGCGAGGAGGTGCTCGCCGCGTGGGCCGGCCTCGGCTACTACGCCCGGGCGCGCAATCTGCACGCATGCGCCCGGGTGGTGGCGGAGGAGTTCGGCGGGCGCTTTCCCTCCACCGCCGACGCCCTCCGCGCGCTTCCGGGAATCGGCCCCTACACCGCGGGGGCCATCGCCGCCATCGCCTTCGACGAACCGGTGGCCGCGGTGGATGCCAACGCGGAGCGGGTCGTCGCCCGTTTCCGGGCCATCGAAACGCCGCTCCCCGGCGCGAAACGGGAGATCCGCCTCGCGGCGCAGGAGCTGGTGCCGCGGCGGCGGCCCGGAGACTTCGCCCAGGCCCTGATGGATCTCGGCAGCATGGTCTGCACTCCGCGCCGTCCGGATTGCACGGCCTGCCCGTGGCGCACAGACTGCGCGGGGCTGGCGGAAGGAATCGCCGAGCGGCTCCCCCGCCGGGCGCCGCGCCGCGCAAAGCCGGAGCGGGAGGGGGACGCCTATCTGATCCCGCGGGAGGACGGCGCGATCCTTCTGCGCCGACGACCCGACAGGGGGCTTCTCGGGGGCATGGCCGAACTGCCCTCCGCGGGATGGGACGGCGCGCCGCCCCCGTGGCCGGGACGGACGCCCTTCGACCTGTCCTTCATCCGCCACCGGGAGGACGTCCGGCACATCTTCACCCATTTCGTCCTGACGCTCCGCATCTGGCGCGTGGAAAGCCCCGTCCCCATGGACTTCGCCATGGATCCTCCCTTCTTCTGGCATCCGCGCAACCGCCTGCGGGAGGCCGGCCTTCCGGGCGTGATGCGCAAGGCTGCCACCACCGCCCTAGGCGAACCGCTGTAGCCCCCGCGCCACCGCCACCGAGAGCCGGAGCCGCAAACGGAAAACGGCCGGAGCGGGAGGCTCCGGCCGGCATTTCATGGGTGTCGCCCGGTTGCCGGGCATTGCGGAACGACTTCAGGCGCCGGCGCGGGCCCTGCGCCTGGCCGGACGGGAACCGCCGCGGCCGGAAGCGCCATTGCCGCCACCCTTGCGGAAGCCCCTGTTCCGTCCACGACCACCGCCGCCACCGGGCTTGCGGCGCACGCCGCGGGCCTTCGCGATCTCCTCGTCATGATGCTCGTGCCCGTCGTCCACGGGCAGCGGGTGGCGGATGATCCGCTCGATGTCGTGCAGGGCCGCCCTGTCCTCCATGTCGCACAGGGAGATGGCGATGCCTCCGCGTCCGGCACGGGCCGTGCGGCCGATGCGGTGCACGTAGGACTGCGGCTCGTCCGGCAGTTCGAAGTTGATGACGTGGGAGACGTGCGGCACGTCGATGCCGCGGGCGGCGATGTCGGTCGCCACCAGCGCCCGGAGACGGCCTTCGCGGAAGCGCTTCAGGGCGCGCTGCCGGGCGTTCTGGCTCTTGTTGCCATGGATCGCCTCCGCCTCGATGCCGGCCGCCGCCAGCTTTTGCGTGACGCGGTTGGCGCAATGCTTGGTGCGGGTGAAGATGATGACCCGCTCGACGTCGCCGTCGTCCAGTATCCGGTGCAGCAGCGTCTGCTTGCTGCGGCGGTCGACGAAGAGGACGGTCTGGGAGATGCGGTCGACGGTGGTGGACTCCTGCGCCACCTCCACGTGGACCGGATCGTCCAGCAGGCCGTCGGCCAGCCGGCGGATCTCCTTCGCCATGGTGGCGGAGAGGAGAACCGTCTGGGAGGTGCCGGGAATGCGCTGCGTGATGCGCCGGATGTCGGGCATGAAGCCCATGTCCAGCATGCGGTCCGCCTCGTCGAGGACGAGGATCTCCACCGCGTCGAGATGCAGGTGTCCCTGCTCCATCAGGTCGATGAGGCGGCCCGGCGTCGCCACCACGATGTCCACGCCGTCGCGCAGACGGCGGATCTGGCCGCGGATCGGCGCGCCGCCGAAGATCTCCATGGCGCGCAGGCGCAGGCCGCGTCCGTAGACGCGGAAGGAATCGCCGATCTGGCAGGCCAGCTCCCGCGTCGGAGCCAGCACGAGAGCGCGCGGATGTCCGGGGCGCGCCCGGCCCCGCCCCCGGTGGAGGCGGTGCAGCAGCGGAAGCGCGAAGGCCGCCGTCTTGCCGGTGCCCGTCTGGGCGATGCCCATGACGTCCCGCCCCTCGAGGATCGGGGGGATGGTGCGGGCCTGCACGGGCGTGGGTTCGGAATAGCCGGCATTGCGGACGGCTTCGAGAATCGGGGAGGCCAGTTCGAGGCCGGAAAAATCTTTCATGCGTGTGTACTGCTCGTTTGCACCCGGCGGCTGTCCGGCCTGCGATGGCATGGCCGGAACGGACGAAGGGCGTCGGTGTTCATTGCGGCGACACGATTGCCGCCTGACGAAACGCCCTGATGTCCTGGAAAGCGGAAGATGCGGGCCGGTCGGAAAGGGCGCGGCAGGCCCTCCCCCGGCGCGCCGGGTGTTGTCGCTTGCCCCGCACAAGGCGCCCGATGGCCGGGAAAGTCAAGGAAAATCGTCCGCCCCTCGAAAAGATCCGTGGCGGCTCCCATATCCGGAAGGAAGAAACGCGGATTCCGAAACGGAGGATACGGATGAGCATCGAAGCCCATACTTCGGTCGTCAAGGCATGGTCCGTGCACATGGCGTTCCGCAATTTCGAGGGCGGCGTCGCGCGCCACACCATCACCCTGAAGTTCAAGCCCAACGGCGAGCCGCTGCGCTTCGCCTACCTGCACTTCGTGAAGGGCGGCGAGGGCCGGGAGAGCGGCGTGGGCGATTCGTCCATCTCCATCGCCCTGCCCGCAGAGGAGTTCCGCGACTGGCTGCACCTGCTCCAGACCGAGGCGCCGCTGACCTTCACCTGGACGGTGGACAGGGGAAGGAGGAAGGTCCTTGGCGTCTCGCTCTTCACCGGCGACGAACCGCCCGGCGAGGGACTGTCCGACACCGACGCCGGATGATGCGGAAGAGGTTGGGGTTCTTGAAATGTTCATGCCACGATGGTATGCATGGGGCATGGAACGTTTCAGGAACATCCAGCCCGGAAACCGGCGGAACGGAAAGGCCGGGGAATGTCCGGACGAGGGGGAGGCGATGGCGGCCGCCTGCCTCTCCCCGACGGGGCGGGCGGTACGGCTTCCCGCGACGCGCGGCGGCGTCGCGGCGGACTCGAAGGCCCTGCGGGGGCGCGGCGCGCGCTCGGCGAGAACGGGGCGGCACGAGCCCTTCGGCCACGAACTGGCCGACGACGGATGGGGGACCCTCGCCCGGCTGGTGGCGGAGCCCCTGAAGACGGAGGTGCGGAACGAGACGGCCCGCACCATCATCGCCCGCAACGATTCGCCGGACATCTGCTTCGAGCGCTCCGTCAATCCCTACCGGGGGTGCGAACATGGCTGCATCTACTGCTATGCGCGGCCCTCGCACGCCCATCTGGGGCTGTCGCCGGGGCTCGATTTCGAGAGCCGGCTGACGGCGAAGGTCAACGCCCCGGAGCTTTTCGCGCGGGAGCTGCGGCATCCCGCCTGGCGTCCGGCGCCGGTGGTGATCGGCCCCAACACCGACGCCTACCAGCCCGTGGAGCGGCGCTACCGCATCACCCGCCGGCTGCTGGAGGTGGCGGAGGAGTTCGGCCAGCCCGTGGGGCTGGTGACGAAATCGGCGCTGGTGGCGCGCGACATCGACATCCTCTCGCGGCTGGCGGCGCGGAACCTGGTCAAGGTGGCGGTTTCGATCACCACGCTGGACGCCGGGCTGGCGCGGATGATGGAGCCGCGCGCGGCGACGCCGGCGAAGCGCCTGGAGACGATCGGCATGCTGGCGGACGCGGGCGTTCCCGTCGCGGTGCTGGTGGCGCCCGTGATCCCCGCGCTGACCGATCACGAGATCGAGGCCATTCTCTCGCGGGCGCGGGCGGCCGGGGCCGTGGAGGCGGGATACGTGATGCTCCGGCTGCCGCGGGAGATATCCGGGCTGTTCCGCGAATGGCTCGTGGATCTCATGCCGGACCGCGCGGCCCACGTGCTCTCGCTCGTGCGGTCCATGCACGGCGGCAGCGACTACGATCCGCGCTTCGGCCGCCGCATGACGGGGGGCGGCCCCTACGCGTGGGCGATCGGGCGGCGCTTCGAGCTGGCCGCGCGCAGGCTCGGGCTGGCGGGACGGCGGCTGAATCTCTCCACCCGCCATTTCAGGGTTCCGCCGCGGCCGGGGGACCAGCCGGTGCTTCCCGGGCTGTTCGACGGGGAGGAAGAGCGGAACGGCGCGGAAGGGAACGGACCGGAATGAGGACGTGCGACCGCCGGGCTGTGCATAACGTGCCGCCCATGCCTTGTCCCGCCGCCCTGCGATGGGGCATCGTGCCGGCATGGCGGCAGGCAGGGCGAAAGACGGCGCGCGTCCCCATTTCCGCATGGAAAGGGACGGCATGAGGAACGGACTGGCACCGGTGTGCGGTCTGGACGAGGCCGGGCGCGGCCCGCTCGCGGGTCCGGTGGTGGCCGCCTGCGTGGTTCTGGACCCCGACGACGTGCCGGACGGCATCGCGGATTCCAAGAAGCTGACCGGGGAGCGGCGCGAGGAGCTCTGCTTCCGCCTTCTGCTGCGGGCGCGTGTGGGCGTGGGCATCGCCGACGTGGCCGACATCGAACGGCTGAACGTCTTCCACGCCACGTTCCTGGCCATGCGGCGGGCCTTCGACGCGCTGCCCGGCGAACGGCCGAGGCTGGCGCTGGTGGACGGCAACCACGCGCCCGATCTCCCCTGCGAATGCCGCACGGTGGTGGGCGGCGACGGGGAGGTCCTGTCCATCGCCGCGGCGTCGATCGTCGCCAAGGTGGTGCGCGACCGCATCATGCGCCGGCTCGACGCGCTGCATCCGGGCTACGGCTTCGCCAGCCACAAGGGCTACGCGGTGCCGGCCCACCGGGAGGCGCTGCGGCGTCTCGGCCCCTGCCCGGCCCACCGCCGCAACTTCGCGCCCGTCCGGGCCCTTCTGGAGGATGGCGACGGAGCGGCGCAGGCGGACCTCTTTTCCGGAGACGGCGACTGACGGCGCCGGCCGGTTCAGGCGGTCTCCTTCATCTCCGCGCGCACCCTGGCGCGCAGAACGTCGATGGAGACATAGCGGCCGTTGCGCCTGACCTGCCAGAAGGTCCAGCCGTTGCAGGCCTGCTGGCCCTGCACCAGGGCGCCGACCTTGTGGATGGACCCGGTGCCCTCGCGGCCGACGAGGGAGCCGTCGGCGCGCACCTTCACCGCCACCGTGCGGGTGGGATCGTAGAGCTTCTCGCCGGGGCGGATGAGGCCGCGCTCGATGAGCATGCCGAAGGGCACGCGCGGTTCGGCCCGCTTGCCCTTCGTCACCTGCAGGGCGTCGCCGGGCAGCGGCTTCACCTTGGCGATGCGCTCCTCGGCCGCGCGGGCGTAGACGGCGTCGCGCTCGATGCCGATGAAGCGCCGGCCCAGACGCCGGGCCACCGCGCCGGTGGTGCCCGTGCCGAAGAAGGGATCGAGCACCACGTCGCCCGGCTGCGAGGAGGCGAGCAGCACCCGGTGAAGCAGGGCCTCGGGCTTCTGCGTGGGATGCAGCTTGGAGCCGCGGGCGTCCTTGATCCGCTCCGCGCCGGTGCAGATGGGCAGCAGCCAGTCGGAGCGCATCTGCAGATCGTCGTTCAGCGTCTTCATCGCGTCGTAGTTGAAGCGGTAGCGCGACTTCTCCGAACGGGCGGCCCAGATGAGCGTCTCGTGCGCGTTGGTGAACCGCCGGCCGCGGAAGTTCGGCATCGGATTGGTCTTGCGCCAGATGATGTCGTTGAGGATCCAGAAGCCGAGATCCTGCAGGGCCGTGCCGACGCGAAAGATGTTATGGTAGGAACCGATGACCCAGAGCGTGCCGTCCTCCTTCAGGACGCGGCGGCATTCCGAGAGCCAGGCGCGGGTGAACTCGTCGTAGGCGGCGAAGGAATCGAAGCGGTCCCACTCGTCCGTCACACCGTCGACGCGGGACTGGTCGGGCCGCGTCAGGTCGCCGGACAACTGGAGATTGTACGGCGGATCGGCGAAGACCAGATCGACGGATCGCGAAGGCAGTCTGCGCAGTTCCGTGATGCAGTCGCCCACGAGGACCGTGTCCAGCAGGGGCTTGAGATCCCCCAGAGATTCGACGCCCATCCAACCCACTCCGTTTTGCACGCGACTCACCTGCGGCGGCCGCGCGGCCGCCGTTCCGTGCAACCAGAATGGAGTCTCGGGAGTCCGGTGTGAATCGATATCCGGAACTATGGTTAACGGATGGTCCGCACCCGTCGCCGCCCATCCGCGCCCTCCCCTCCGGGCCGGGGCCGGACGCCCGCCGCGGGTGGAGCCGCGCGGCGCGCGGCGCGGCCGCACCGCGCGTCGCGCGGACGGATCAGACGAATTTCACGACCTCCCCGAAAGGCCAGCGGAAGCGCGGGGACTGCTCGCCGGCGCGGTAGCCGAGCGCCACGATGACGGCGGTCTCGAAATCCGGCCCGCGGTGTTCGGCGAGAACGCGGTCGACTTCCGTCTTCGTGAACCCCTCGATGGGGCAGGAATCGACGCCGGCCGCCGCCGCGGCCGTCATGATGTCGGCCAGCGCGATGTAGCACTGCTTGGACGCCCAGGCGTAGAGGCTCATCAGGGGCTTCACCTCCTCGGCGAGGTATTTGCCGTAGCGGGCGATGGAGGCCTCCACCTTCTCCGCGGGCAGCCCCTTGCGGTCGTAGCAGGCGCGCACGTAGGGCGAATCGGCCTCCAGCGTGCCGGAGCGGGCGAGGATCACCACCAGATGGGAGCAGTCCGTGATCTGCGGCTGGTTCCAGCAGTGGGGCCGCAGCTCCGCCCGCAGGTCCGGATCGGCCACGACGAGGAACCGCCAGGGCTCCAGCCCGAACGACGACGGCGACATCCGCGCCGCCTCCATGATCTCCCGCACGGTGTCGTCCGGAATCCTCCGCTCCGGATCGAAGGCCTTGCAGGCATGCCGGAACTCCAGCGCATCGAGCACGCAATTGGACATTTTCCCCTCCTCTGCCGTTGTCCCCTGGATCGCGGAGAAGGGTATGCGGGAA
>CAYSHK010000085.1:0-41121 GCA_964430935.1 uncultured Rhizobiaceae bacterium | reverse complement strand
GGCGGCTTCTTGGTGATGATGTTGATGACGCCGCCGAAGGAATGAGACGGATAGAGCGCCGAGGCCGGCCCCTTGATGATCTCGATGCGCTCGATGTCGAAGTTGTTGGCGGAATCGAAGTTGAAATTGCCGCGCCCCAGCGACCGCGTGGCCATGCCGTTTTGCAGGTTCACGGTGTAGTCGCACCAGCCGCAGGGAATGCGCAGGTTGCGCACGTTGGTCATGCCCGGCACGCGGTTCATCAGCTCGTAGCGGGTGTTGGTGTAGTTCACCGTGTCGAGATTGAAGCGCTCGCGGTCGATGACCGTCACGTTGACCGGTGCCGTGAGCAGCACCTGCCCGTCCATCACGCGGATGTCCGGATTGACGAAATTGGTGCTCTTGAAATTCGTCTTGACGACGATTTCCTCAAGCTCCGTTTCGGCCAGCGCCCCCTCTGCGCCAAGCCCCGCTCCCAGCATGCATGCCGCGATGCTTGCCGATGCAAGCAGAATCTTCTTCATGAGTCCGCTCCGTAGTGGTCCTGTATCTGCACATGCTCCCTGTCGGCCGGTTTCCCCGGCCATCGTTCTTTTCAAGAGCCCTCTCCGCGGACACCCCCTCGCTTCCGGATTCGGAAACCCGGATCCCGGCGGTGGCGCATCTCCCTTCCGCCGCGCATGCTCCTGGCACAGGCGGAAACCCCATCGGGGAGATCACGGAATGAGGCGTAATTTCAGGCAGATACAGGTGGAGCGCGAATGGCCGCCCGGACGAGAACGGCGACTTCCGGCACTGCGTAATCGACCGGAACGATGCGTTCCCCGCGTTCGCGGAACGTCGGTTCCGGCGCCGGCACGTCCATGCCGGGCAGGGACAGCTTGAAACTGTGCACCGAACAGACGGGGCAATTCTGCTCCGTGGTCTGCTTGACCGGGGCTTCCTCGCCGGTGGTCAACTGCAGGACCTTGATGCCCCAGGCGGTGCAGATGATCAGGGAATCGAAACCGCTGTCACCATCCCGGTCCACCGGAATGGCCTGCGCGAACGGAATGAGCGCCTGGAAGATCAGCGCGAACAGCGCCAACCCCATCGCCCACTCTCTGAAGCGCTCACGAAAGAGCTTCATGCGGCCTCTTCAGGAACCGTCGCCGGAACACGAAGCTCCGTCTCCGGCAGGCCCCTGCCCTTCCCCTGTCCGACTACTCATGCACTCTCCGGTGGCCGTTGTTCTGTTGTCGCCACCGTCCACGCGACATTAGCGGCAGCGTTTTCCCCCTTTCATTGACAAAGGTCAATGAAAGGAAAGATTTTCTATCCACTGCAGCCGCGACTCCCGGAAAAACCGCGGCGCTTCAGGGGCATGCCGCAAGCTTCCATGGAGATACGGACGATTGATATACGGAAGAAGGAGCCGGGACAATGCGGCCGGCTGACGCCCCGTCCCCTTCAGCCTTGCGTGCAGCCCGCCGCGAATTCGGAGAGCGCGGCATTGAACCATTCCGTCTCTTCCGCGAAGGGGCAATGTCCGGTGCCTTCGCGCAACGCGAGACGGGCCCCGGGCATCCACTCCGCCAGCTTCCGCGACACGGCCGGCAGCACCACCCTGTCCTCCAGGCCATGGATCAGCAGGACGGGCCGGTCGAAACACCGCAGCGGATCCCGGTACTCCAGCCTCTTGCGGGTCATCGCCCCCCGCACATGCGGCGGGACGACCATCGAAGCGGCGAGCTGGATCTCGAACCATCCGGGATCCACCGGGCGCGCGAGGCAGGCATGGAGAAACCCGCGCATGGCGGCAATGTTCTGAGCAAGATCCGGGCTGCGTGCTCCCGGCGCGTTCTCCAGAAGACCGGGGCCGTACCAGCGGTCGTTGTTCTCCTTCGAGAACAGCACCGCGGGAGCCACGAGTACGATGCCGGCCACCCGTTCCGTGCCGTGGAACGTCAGATGGTCCAGCACCACCGAACCGCCATAGGACCATCCCACGGGCACGGCCACGGAGACCTCGAGCGCATCGAGAACCGCCCGGACATCGTCCGCCCAGGGTCTGTTCTCCACGCAGCCCGCTTCCTCGGGAGGGGCATCCGACATGCCGTGTCCACGCAGATCCATGGCCAGCAGCCGGAAACGGGATGCCAGCGCCGCATCCTCCATCTGCGCCAGCCAGGACATCCAGCTCTGCGACCATCCATGCAGAAAGAGCAGAGCCGGCCCGTCGGACCTGCCGGCCTCCCTGACATGAAGCCGGATGCCGCCATGCCCCTCTACGAAATGACTTTTCATGCGGGTCATGGGACAAGCCTGCCCGGGAAGGCGGAAAAGCGCAATACGCCTCCGGTGGAAGCGCAGAAAAAGGGCCGCTCCGAAGGGGAGCGGCCCGTGTGTCCGGCGATGCGGTCGGCGTTCACGCGCCGAAGCTCAGTTCTTCTCCTTGTCCACCAGCTTGCTGGCGGAGATCCACGGCATCATTTCGCGCAGGCGCCGGCCGACCTCCTCGATGGGATGGGTGTCGTTCAGGCGGCGCATGGCCTTGAAGCCCGGCTGCCCGGCCTGGCATTCGCGCATCCAGTCGGAGACGAAACGGCCCGTCTGGATGTCGTGCAGCACCTCCTTCATGCGCTTCTTCGTCTCCTCCCTGGGCAGCACGCGCGGACCGGAGACGTATTCCCCATACTCCGCGGTGTTGGAGATGGAGTAGTTCATGTTGGCGATGCCGCCCTCGTAGATCAGATCGACGATCAGCTTGACCTCGTGCAGGCATTCGAAATAGGCCATCTCGGGAGCGTAGCCGGCCTCGACCAGCGTCTCGAAGCCGTCGCGGATGAGCTCGACGAGTCCGCCGCACAGCACGGCCTGCTCCCCGAAGAGATCCGTCTCGCACTCCTCGCGGAAGGTGGTTTCGATGATGCCGGAGCGCCCGCCGCCGACACCGGAGGCATAGGCCAGCGCCAGATCATGGGCGTTTCCGGTGGCATCCTGCGCCACGGCGATCAGGCAGGGCACGCCGCCGCCCTTCAGGAACTCTCCGCGCACCGTATGGCCCGGCCCCTTGGGAGCCACCATGATGACGTCGATGGTGGAGGGCGGCTCGATGAGGTTGAAGTGGATGTTCAGTCCATGCGCGAAGGCCAGGGTCGCACCGTCACGGATGTTGGGGGCGATCTCGTTCTTCCAGACCTCGGCCTGCAGCTCGTCTGGAATGGCCATCATCATCAGGTCGGCCCACTTCGCCGCCTCCGCGACCGTCTTCACCTCCAGTCCGGCCGCCTCGGCCTTCCTGGCGGAAGCGGAGCCGGGCCGCAACGCCACGACGATCTGCTCCACGCCGGAATCCTTCAGATTCATCGCATGGGCGTGCCCCTGCGAACCGAATCCGATGATCGCCACCTTCTTCGACTTGATCAGCCCCAGATCCGCATCGCGGTCGTAGTAAACGCGCATGAGAACTTCCCCTCGTAAATCAGGTTGCCTGTCGTTTCAGACTGTTTAGCCCCGCACCGGACACAGGGCAATGATGCTTGTTTCCAAAGTGGCGCTTTACCGCACCGGATCGCCAAGCGCCCTGCGGAACCTCTTCACCGTTTCCACCATGCCGAACTTCAGGGCGTCCGCGATCAGGCCGTGGCCAATGGACACCTCGTCGAGATTGGGCAGGGCCATGACCAGCGGAGTCAGGTTCTGCACCGTGAGATCGTGTCCCGCGTTGAGCCCGAGGCGCAGCTCCTGCGCCTTCTGCGCCGCCAGCGCCAGCTTGTGCAACTCGGCCATCTGCCGCCGGTTGTCGTCGTGGCAGGCGCCGTAGGGACCGGTGTAGAGCTCCACACGGTCGGCCCCGATCTCCTTCGCCACGTCCAGCCCCTCCGGAGAGGGGTCCGCGAACAGGGAGACGCGGATGCCGCGCGCCTTCAGCTTCTCCACGATCGGAGCGAGGAAATCCGCCGACGCCCCGAAATCCCATCCGTGGTCGGACGTGGACTGTTCCGGATCGTCCGGCACCAGCGTGGCCTGATCCGGCTTCACGTCGAGGACGATCTCCAGCCAGCGTTCATCGGGATAGCCCTCGATGTTGAACTCCTTGTCCACGTATTCCTTGCGGATCATGCCGATCAGGTCGTAGACGTCGGAACGGCGGATGTGCCGCTCGTCTGGCCGCGGATGCACCGTCAGTCCGGCTGCGCCGGCCCCGAGGGCCAGCCGTCCGAGATCCAGCAGGGACGGCCAGGGCAGATCGCGCCGGTTGCGCAGCAGGGCCACCGCGTTCAGGTTGACGGAGAGGTTGACGGTCATGTCCTGTCGCCTCGCAGCAGGGGGGATTCGTTACTGCCCTGTCATAGCCCGACTGCGGCGCGGCATTCCAGTGCCAATGACGCCGGAGGGGCGGTATCAGCCGGACTTCAGACCTTCATGGCCTCCGGACCGCGCGAAATGGCCGCCACGCCCGTGCGGACCACCTCGATGAGACCGAGCGGCTTCATCAACTGTATGAACTGATCCACCTTTCTGGTCTTGCCCGTGATCTCGAACACGAACGACCCGGTGTGCGCATCGACGACACGCGCCCGGAAGGCATCCGCCAGCCGCAGGGCCTCCACGCGCTTCTCGCCCTCGCCCTTGACCTTGACGAGAGCCAGCTCGCGCTCGATGGGATCGCCCTCCAGCGTCAGGTCGGCCACGGAATGCACCGGGACCAGACGCCGCAGCTGGGAACGGATCTGCTCCAGAATGTGGGGCGTGCCCTTGGCCACGATGGTGATCCGCGACACTCCCCGGTCGTGATGCACCTCGGACACCGTGAGCTGCTCGATGTTGTAGCCGCGTGCCGTGAACAGGCCGATGACGCGGGCCAGCACGCCGGGTTCATTATCTACGACGACGGACAGCGTGTGACGCTCCTCCGTCTCCTTCTCCTCCACCATGAAATACGTCGAAGCGGGCGGAATGGAAAGCTGGTCTTCCTTGGCCGTCATGAGAGTCTCCTCCTATACCCCCGCCTGCTCGGCATCCTTCTCGTCCTCTCCGAGCAGCATCTCGTTGTGCGCCTGCCCGGCCGGGATCATCGGGAAGCAATTGGCCAGATTGGCCACGCGGCAATCGAAGAACACCGGCTTGTCGATCTCGACCATCTCCCGGATGGCATCGTCGAGGTCCGCCGGATTCGTGCAACGGATTCCGTGCCAGCCGTAGGCCTTCGCCAGCTCCAGGAAGTCGGGCTGCGCCTCGACGTAGGATTCCGAGAGCCGGTTGCCATGCAGCAGCTCCTGCCACTGGCGCACCATGCCCATGTAGTTGTTGTTGAGCAGGAACACCTTCACCGGCAGCCCGTGCTGGATGGCGGTGGCCAGCTCCTGGATGTTCATCTGGATGGAGGCGTCGCCGGCGATGTCCACGACCAGCGCGCCGGGGTTGGCCGCCTGCACGCCCAGGGCCGCCGGCAGACCGTATCCCATGGTGCCCAGACCTCCAGAGGTCATCAGGCGGTTCGGCCGGTCGAAGCGGTAGAACTGCGCCGTCCACATCTGGTGCTGACCCACCTCGGTGGTGATGAACGTGTCACGGTCCTTCGTGGCCTCGTAGAGCCGCTGGATGGCGTACTGCGGCATGATGACCTCGGAGGAATTGCGGTAGGCCAGGCAGTCGCGCGCGCGCCAGACGTTGATCTGCTCCCACCAGTGGGACAGGGCCTCCCTGTCCATGGACAGCCCCGCGTCCTTCCAGACGCGCACCATCTCCTCCAGGACCAGACCGCAGTCGCCCAGCACCGGAACGTCCACGCGCACGTTCTTGTTGATGGACGAAGGGTCGATGTCGATGTGGATCTTGCGCGAGCCCGGCGAGAAGGCGTCGAGACGGCCGGTGATGCGGTCGTCGAAACGCGCTCCGATGCAGACCATCACATCGCAGTCGTGCATCGCCAGATTGGCCTCGTACGTGCCGTGCATGCCCAGCATGCCCAGCCACTGGTCGGACGAGGCCGGAAACGCGCCAAGCCCCATCAGCGTGGAGGTCACGGGAACGCCGGTCGTCTCCGCGAGCTCGCGCAGCGCCGCGACGGCCCGCGGGCCGGAGTTGATGACGCCGCCTCCCGTGTAGAAGATCGGCCGCTTGGCCGAAGCCAGCAGGCGCACCGCGGCCTCGATGGCGGAAGGATCTCCCTGCGTCTGCGGACGATAGGTCTTGTGCTGGACGTTCTGCGGCGGCGTGTAGCGGCCGGTCGCGAACTGCACGTCCTTGGGGATGTCCACGACCACCGGCCCGGGACGTCCGTGGGTGGCCACGTAGAAGGCCTCGTGGATGGTGCGCGCCAGCTCGTCGACGTCGCGGACCAGGTAGTTGTGCTTGGTGCACGAACGCGTGATGCCCACGGTATCGCATTCCTGGAAGGCGTCGGATCCGATGAGACCGGTGGGCACCTGTCCGGTGATGACCACGACGGGAATGGAATCGGCCAGCGCATCCATCAGGCCGGTCACGGTATTGGTGGCGCCGGGGCCGGAGGTGACGAGCACCACGCCCACCCCGCCCGTGGAACGGGCGTACCCCTCGGCGGCGTGCACCGCGCCCTGCTCGTGCCGCACGAGGATGTGGTTCAGCTCGTCCTGCTGGAACAGTTCGTCGTAGATGGGCAGCACCGCACCGCCCGGATAGCCGAAGATGTCCTTCACGCCCTGATCCTTCAGCGCACGCAGGACGATCTCGGCGCCGGTCATCTCTTCCGCCTGCTGGCTCTCGTCCGCCATGGTCGTTCACCCTCTTCGCTTCGCGCCTTTCGTCTCGCGCAAGTTTGGTAGCTTCGCTTTGCCCTCCAGGCAACAAAAAAGGCCCCTGCCGGGACCTGGTTTCCGCGCACCGCCGGTCATCCGCCGGCCGGTTCAATCTCCGGCCGCGGCAGTGCGCGACGGTACTACGATAAGCTCGTGCTTCTTCATCATGGCGGGCATTGTTACGCCCGCCCCATCCGCGGGTCAAGAGGATTCTCCCGGCGGCGGCGGCGACGTTTTACCTCGGGTTAATCCGGCACGGGCAGGATGGAAGGCCGAACAACCGGGAGCTCCGCACATGAAAACACCGTGTCCGAAGGAACTTCTGCCCTCCGTGGCGCTGGCCGCCCTGCTTCTCCTCACGGGAGTCGTCCATGCGCATGCGGAAGTCACGGACTTTCCGCCCCAGGGCAGGCAGCCCTACGAAAAGGGATCGGACAGGGGCACGGCATCCGGACCGGCCGCGCCTCCCCCCGCCGGCGCGCCGGCGACCGTGCGGCGGAAATCCGCTGGCGACGGAACCGACGCGCCCGGAGAATCCGGAGAGGACGGAATCCGCGTCCTCGGAGACAGATACTGGCGGGCGGCCCACGAGTACTGCCGCAGGCACGGCGGCCGGATCATGGACGGCGGAAGTCTCTGCGTGATGTAGGACGTCCGGCCCGCTTCATCTGTGCTCCTCCACGGAAACCTCGATGAGCTTCTCGTTGAAGACCTCCATGGCCCGGGCGTGATCGGCCCATCCGGCGAGCCTTCCGCCCCGGTCCACCACCGGCAGCCGGGTGTACGACCCCCTGCCGAAGGCGCGCAGGGCCTTCTCCAGCGTGTCGTCCCGGTGCAATGCGGGACGGTCGGCGTACTCCTCCGGCACGACGGCCTTCTCCCCCTTCTCCCTGGGGATCATGAAGTCGCGCACCCGCACCGTCCGCATGATGGCGCGGTGCGGTCCCTCGTCCAGGTTCAGCCCCCGGGTGGCCAGCTGCCAGTGGAAGAAGCTGCGTCCCACCAGCGTCTGCATGACGACCGACGAAATGGAGGTCGCCAGCAGCAGGGCGATGGTGATGTGGTAGTCTCCCGTCAGCTCGAAGACGATCAGCGTGGTGGACAGCGGCGCGCCGAGCACCGCGCCGGCCACCGCCCCCATGCCCACGAGCGCGTAGACTCCCTGCTCCGAGGCCAGCTCCGGAAAGGCCATGGCCGCCAGAAGACCGAACGCGCCGCCGGTCATGGCCCCGAGATAGAGGGACGGCGAGAAGACCCCGCCGCCGAAGCGCGACGCCAGCGTGACGGAGGTGGCCACCATCTTGGCCACGAGCAGCACAAGCAGCATCTCCAGTCCGTAGCGGCCCTTCAGGGCGAGATTCGTCGCCTCGTAGCCCACCCCCAGGATCTGCGGCACGAACACAGCCATCAGCCCGAGCACGGCCCCGCCGGCCGCCGGCCTGAGCCATAGCGGCATGGGAATTTTCCGGGCCAGCCAGTCCGAGGTCGAGGTGGAGAGCAGAAAGGCCACCGCGACCAGGCCGGACACCAGACCGAGCAGGGCGAAGGCGGGAAACTCCCAGTTCGAGGCGATGTGGTACTGCGGAATGATGAAGGCGGGAAAGTTGCCCAGATGCACCCGCGTGAGCACCGTCGCCGTCACGGAGGCCAGCACCGTCGGCACGAAGGCGGACAGCGCATAGTGGCCGAGGATCACCTCGTGGGCGAATATGACGCCCGCGATGGGCGCGTTGAAGGATGCCGAAACGGCGGCGGCGGCTCCCGCGCCCAGCAGGATGCGGCGGGAGGCGATGGGCATGCGGAACGGCCGCCCGAACAGCGAGGCCAGGCTGGCGCCGATGTGCACCGCCGGTCCCTCGCGTCCGGCGGAGGCTCCGGAACCGAGCGACACGATCGTGATGAAGGCGCTCGAGAGCCCCTCGCGCCAACCGATTCTGGCCCTGTGCAGATGCACGGCCTCGATGACGTCGGCCACGCCTTCCGCGCGCCGGCGGGGCGCCGTCCACACCAGCAGCAGCCCCACGGCCAGACCGCCGATCACGGGAGCGGCGAAGACGATCAGGGGATGCGTTAAACTGGCCTTCGTGGCGACGATGTTCTCCGCCTCCGCGCCCAGCCAGAGCCATTGCACGGCCCCGATGGAGAACCGGAGCAGCAGAATCGCGTACGCCCCGGCCAGGCCGGTGAGAAGCGCGAGCAGCCAGACCAGCGGCATGCGCGATTTCCACATCGCGGCAAGCGACGGCTTGATGCGCTCCTCGATCCACAGCGCCAGCGCGCGTAGCGGATTTTCCTCCTGCATTCCCCCTCTCCTCCCCTGCCGGCGTCAGGGAGACGCGCGTCCGTCCTTCCGCCGGATTCCGATGCGCCCTCCCGCCTCCGGGGGCACGGGAAGATCCTTCTGCCGCTCCATCAGCCCGGCGAATATTTCGCGCGTCTCAGGCGGCATGGGCGAGGATCTCCGGACCCGCATGTCGATATGGACCACCAGGGATTCCATGGTGGCGGCACGGAACATCTTCTCCGCGTGATACATCTCCATGATGAAATGGACTTTTTTTTCGTCCATGTCGAGCATGCGGAAGGTCATGCCGAGCGGGTCTCCGGCATGCAGCTCGCGCAGATAGTTGAGCTGCGCCGCGAGCGTGAAGAACGAATTTCCCGTCCGCCGTCTGTAGGATTCCCCGACCCCGATTTCGTCGAAAATCTCCGCCACGGTCCGGTCGAAAGGCACGGCATAATAGGCCATGTTGAAGTGCCCGTTGTAGTCCGTCCACCCTTCCTCCACCCGTTTCAGGGTGCCCATGAACCGGGGAGTGTGTGAATCCATGGTCATCTCTCCAGAGTATTTCCGCCAAAGTTATGAACTTTTCGGCATTGCCAACCCGGAAAACACAGGTTAGTTTTTTTGACCTTAATGGACAAATTTTTTACGTCCCTCTTCCCCCACGAGTATCAGCTGGACAGGGTCATGGCAAAGGGCGCGAGCACGGAAAGCCTGAACAAGGCGCTGGAGGAGCTTCGCAATCTTCTCGGTGGCGAGCGACTGGACACTTCCCTTGCGTCACGCACCCTGCACGCCGACGACCCGACCTGGAATCCCGTTCTGCCGGCCGACGCCGTGGCCTTTCCGAAAAGCGAAACGGAAGTCGTGGAGATCGTGAAGATCTGCACGGAGCATCGGATTCCGGTGATTCCCTACGGCTCCGGAACCTCGCTGGAGGGACACATCTCCGCTCCACGGGGCGGAATCTGCATCGACACCTCCCTCATGAACGAGATTCTGGAGGTCAACGCGGAGGACCTCGACTGCCGGGTTCAGCCCGGCGTGACGCGCCGCCAGCTCAACTCGTATCTGCGCGACACCGGTCTGTTCTTTCCGATCGACCCGGGGGCCGACGCCTCCCTGGGCGGCATGGCCGCGACCCGCGCCTCGGGTACGAACGCCGTGCGCTACGGCACCATGGCCGACAACGTGAAGAGCATGCGGGTCGTCCTGCCCGGCGGTACGGTCATCCGCACCGGCACGCGCGCCCGCAAGTCCGCCGCCGGATACGATCTCACGCGGCTGTTCGTGGGCTCCGAGGGTACGCTCGGCGTGACGACCGAGCTGGTGCTGAAACTTTCCGGCATTCCCGAAGCCATCAAGACCGGCATCTGCACCTTTCCGAGCGTGGAAGCCGCCTGCAACGCGGTCATCGAGACCATCCAGTGCGCCCTTCCGGTGGCCCGCATCGAGCTGCTCGACGCCTTCACCATGGCCACCATCAACGAATACGCCCATCTGGAGATGGACGAGCTCCCGACCCTGTTCATCGAGTTCCATGGCTCGCCCTCCCATGTCCGCGAACAGACGGCGGCCTTCGCGGAAATCGTCGAAGGCCACGGCGGCAAGGTGAACGAATGGGCGGAGAAGGAGGAGGACAGGAAGCGCCTCTGGCAGGCCAGACATGACGCCTTCTGGGCCGCGAAGGCCGCCTTCCCCGGCATGGCCGCCATGACCACCGATGTCTGCGTCCCCATTTCCCGTCTCGCCGAATGCGTGACCGAGACCCAGGAGGACATGCGCCGCAGCGGTCTGGAGGGCCCCATCGTCGGCCACGTCGGCGACGGCAATTTCCATGTGATCCTCTTCGCCGACCCGGAGGACGAGGAGCGCAAACGGGCCATTCAGGCCTTCGCGGAACGGCTCGCCGAGCGGGCCATCGCCATGGAGGGCACCTGCACCGGCGAACACGGGATCGGCATGGGCAAACTGAAATACATGCCGATACAGCACGGCCCGGCGCTGGAGGTCATGCGGGCCGTGAAGCGGGCCATCGACCCCCTCGGCATCATGAATCCCGGCAAGCTGATCCCGCCGGCGGAATGACGCGACGCCGGGGCGCGTCCGCCAACGCCGCCGCCACCTCCCTTCCGCGACAAAAGATGCATGCCGCGCCCCCTCCGGGACATACCAAGGCCACGGCAAGTCTGCTATAAGACCACGGCAGACGAACCGAGGCCGCAGGAAAAATGGCCATCTGGCGCTCACCACTTCTCTATCTGGGTTTCGCCATCATCCTCGTGGTGGCCGCGGCGCTGGTCGCGCCTTTCGTCGTGGACTTCAACCGGTTCCGTCCGCAGGTGGAGGCCTGGGGCACGCGGCTGACCGGCCGCGAGGTACGCATCCACGGCGACATCCGGGTATCGCTGTTCCCGTGGCCGACCCTGAGCCTGCACGACGTCTCCGTGGCCAATCCGCCGGGCGCCCGGCAACCCCACCTCCTGGAAACGGACGAGCTGCGCACCCGCCTCTCCCTCGCCGCCCTGCTCTCGGGCCGGCTGGAGATCGAGCAGGTGCATTTCCTGAGGCCCGTCATCGCCCTGGAGCGGTTGAAGGACGGCACGGGAACCTGGGCGCTGCATCCGCGCAGCGGGGTGCACCTGCCCTTCTCCCCGGACAGGATCGCCATCGCCGGCGTGACGATGGAGGACGGCACGCTGCTCCTGGCGGACGGCAGGCGGGGCGGCACCGCACGCATGGAGGCCGTCGACGCCCGCATCTCCGCCCCGCGGCTGTCCGGTCCCTGGAAGCTCGCGGCCGTCGGCTCGCTGGAAGGCACGCGCGTGTCCCTGAATGTCGGCACGGGACGCATCCGGAAGGGACGCCCCGTCAGCTTCTCGGCCCGGATCGCGCCGGTGGAGACGGCGGGCTTCCTCTACTCCTTCGACGGCAGGGTGAACGATCCGGAACCCGGAAGGATCTCCGGCCGTCTGCGCGTGCGCCCGGTTCCGGCGAAGGGCAAGCAGGACACGCCCTCCGGCCCCTATCTCTTCACCTATTCCGCGGAGGTTCTGGCCGATTTCGACGAGATCCGGCTGAAGAAGATCGAAGCCGCGCCTCTCTCCGCCGCCCATACCGCCAGCACGGTCACGGGCAGTGCCCGGATCGTCCTCGGTTCCGTGCTCGAGGTGGAAGCCGCCCTGAAGACCTCGCAATTCGATCTCGACTTCGCTCTGGGCGAGGATGTCCGCTCAAGTCTCTTCGGAGCCTCCGGGCTGGCGCGTGTGGCGGATCTCGTCGCCGGGCTGCCGCGGGACGTGCTGCTGCGCCTCGACCTTGCGGCCACCAACCTCGTCGCCGGGGGGCAGACGCTGGAAAGCCTGCGGCTGAAGGCCGCTCTGTCCTCCGAGCAGATGGCCGTCGAAGACATGCGCGTGAGCCTGCCCGGAAGCGCCACGCTCGCCTTCAGGGGACAACTGCTTCCCGCGCCGGAACTGCCCCAGCTCTCCGGCTCGGTCGAATTCGCCTCGCGGTCGTTGCGCGATTTCCTCCTCTGGGCCCTGCCCGCGCAGGCTCCCTCGATCTCCCGCGTGTGGACCGGCGCCCGCGGCGATCTGAAGCTCGAAGCCGACGTGGACCTGACGCCCGACAGCTTCCGCATGACGAAGGGACGTTTCGCGCTCGACGGCGACAAGGGCACCCTGGAGACCTTCCTCACGCGGGACGACGGCGGGGAGGGGGCGGTCCGTCTCGACCTCTCGCTCGACGCCGACGATCTGGACATCGACCGCCACGTCCCCTCCGGACTGGCGTCCGGCGCGGACGGCACGGCCACGGAGGCGCTCACGGACCTGCTCACCACCGTGATGAGCCTTGGCGAGACATCCATCCGGCTGTCGGCGAAAAGGCTGCACGTTCTCGGACTGCCGATGGAGAATGCCACCTTCCACGCCGTGGCCACGCCCGATCTGCTGGAGATCCGGAAGTTCGACATCGGCTCCCTCAAGGGCGCGGAGATCGGAGCCTCCGCCCAGCTTGGCTTCCCCGGCAAGGGGCTGAAGGGCGATGCGCGCATGCGCGTCACGAGTCCCGACGGCCGTCCCCTGTGGCGTCTTCTGGCCGACATCGACGGACGCGGGGGCGGGAATCCGGCATGGCTGCGGGATGTCGGACGCGTGGATCTCGACATACGCGCCCACGCCGAAACCGTGGACGCCGGAGCGCGCATCACCGCCACCGCGAAGGGAACGGCCGGTCCGGCCCGCCTGGACGGCCGCGTCACCTTCACGGGCCTTCCCCGTGAATGGCGCAAGGCGGCCGTGGAGGCCTCCATGAACATGGAGAGCCGCAGCTCCCTCGCCCTTCTCGCCCTGTTCGGTCTGGACCCCGAGGGCGACGGGGACGCTCCCGCCAGCCTGGACCTGCGGGCCGGAGGCCGTTTCGAGGAGGGCGTGGACGTGACCGCGGAACTCTCCGTTCTGGGACTGGAGAGCCGGTTCATGGGAAAGGCCCGGAACGCTTCGCCGGAGGAGGGCCTCGCCGCGCAGGGAAGGCTGGCCTTCCGGGCGGTCCGCACGTGGCGCCTGCTCCGTCTGGCCGGCTATTCGTCTCCCTCCGGCCCCGACATATCCGCCCATATGGAGGGGCGGATCGCCTGGTCGCGCGGGCATGCCCGCTATCGCCGCATCAAGGGCGCTCTCGGCGGCAACGCCTTCGGTGGCGAACTCGCCGTCTCCTGGGAGGATGCGCCGCCCACCGTCAGCGGGCGTCTCCTGTTCCGCAGGCTCTCCCTGCCGGACATGGCCCGCTCGTGGCTGACCGCACCGGCGGGCGATGACGCGGCGGACCGCTTCCGCCGCACGCTGTTCACCGGAGATCCCCGCATCGACATCGAATTGCGGGGAGACCGCATCGCCCTGCTTCCGGGCCTGTGGCTGCCCGCAGCCCGGCTCTCCTGGAAGCAGGACGGAAAGGGGCTGCGGCTCGGCATATCCGCAGGCGGCGGAAAGAGGGACGGCGGACGCATCGTGGCGGAAGTGACCGCGGCCCCGGCACGCGCGGGCCTGAAGTTCGCCGGAAAGGTGGACGCGACGCTCGACATGGGCGAACTTCTCCGGCTGGAGGACGGCCGCCCCTTCGTGGAGACGACCCTCGGGGCGCAAGGGGAATGGCGGGCCCTGTCCCGCTCCCTTTCCGGGATCGCGACCGCCCTCGAGGGTTCCGGAAAATACCGTCTGGACGCCGGACGCCTGAACGGTCTCGCCCCCCGGGCCTTCGTGGAGGCCGTGCTGAAGGCGGAGAACGCGGCGCAGGTGGAGAAGCTCGCCGGTACGCGGCTGCATGGAGGCGGGCTGCCCTTCCCCGGGGGAGCGGGATCCTTCTCCGTCAAGGCCGGCGTGCTCTCCCTGGATCCGCTGGAATACGAGGCGGAAGGTTTCCGGATCCGGATCGTGCCGCTCGCCGAGCCCGCCACCGGGAAGCTCGACGTCTCCCTGCGTTTCCGCGACCTGAAGAACACCCGAATCCCGCCTTTCGGTGTCGCCGTCGTGGGACGTCCCGGCCGGCTGGGGTTCGTCCACGACCTGGCCGAACTGAAGAACTGGGTGACCGTCACCTCCCTGCGCCGCTCCATGGAGAACCTGGAGCGCATGGAAAGGGAACGCCGGCGGATTCTCGAAGAGGAATCGGCCTTCGAGCGCTGGCAGGTGATGTATGACAGATGGCGCGACTGGGCCCGCAGGAAGGCCGAGGAGGAAGCCGCCCGCCGCCGCAGGATCGACAGGCTTCTGCTGAAGCGCGAACGCATGATGCGCGCATGGGCGCGTCAGCAGGCGGAGCTGCGCAGACGGGAAGAGGAACGCCGCCGTCGCGAGGAGGCCCGTCGCAGGGCCGAGGAAGCCCGCAGAAAGGCGGAGGAGGCCGCCCGTCGCGCCGAGGAGGCCCGTCGCAGGGCCGCAGAAGAGGCCCGTCGGCGAGAACTGGCGCGCCGCAAGGCCGAGACGGAACAGCGCCGCAGGGCCGAACGCCTGCGCCGCATGCGGGAACTGGCGAAGAAGACCGCTGGGCGGAAACCGGCTCCGGAAAAACCGGCCGCTCGGACGGAAGACGCAGGAGGGACCGCCACGGACGACATGGACGAGCTGGACCGTCTTCTGGCCACGATTTCAGGAGACGCCGCGACGGAAGGAAAGGCCGCGTCCGGCGGCACGCCTCCGCGACCCCGTCCGACCCCGCGTCCCCGCAGAACACCTCCCGCGGCCGCCACGACGGGCAGGCCGGTTCGCATCACCCCGCCTCCACCGGCCGAACCCCGCCCCCGCGTGAAGACGAACTTCACCAGCGGCAGATGAAAGGGGAAACGTGGGGAAACCCGCGATCACGGCCCCGTGGAATTCCCCGCTTCCGAAAGCTCCCGCAGAATCACTCCCTTCTGGAAAGGGGAAAGCCGCGCCGATGCCTTCAGGCAGTCCATGATCCCGTCCTTCAAGCTTGGATGGATCGTCCCCACAATTCCCCTTCTCTCCGGGAAGGCCTGTCTTTCGAGCGCCCGTTCCAGTTCCACTTGCATAATGGTGATGAGATCTCCCCCGCAGGAAAACCAGCTATCATGTTCCAGAAACGGATGGAGGGAAGCCGGCAGCAGCACGGCCGGCAGGTTGATCGGTTCGCTGTTGATGCGCAGAAACCACAGCCGTTCCCGCGAAACGCAAACCCACAGCTTGAACTTCGGCGGATGGATCAGGGAATCATGCGGAAACAGCACGTCCCATACGCTCAATGGTGCCATGTGATCAGAGGACAAGGTGGGGGCCCAGTTTCCTCAGCTCGTCGATCAGTTCGTCCCGCCCGGGACGGTCGGGATCGATCATGTCCGCGTAATCCATGAGACCGGAGGCATTCTCCATGCCGCGCAACCAGTCGAAACCATGAGTCTCCCGCGTTCTTTCGTCGAACGTCATGCCCAGCGAGAGATCGAAGGCTTCCTCCAGCCTCCGCATGTCCTCCTCGGACAGATGGATGGCCGGTTCATTGCGGACGGGTTCCCGCAGCCGGAGATGGTATCCCTCGCGCTTCCACGGATAGGCATCCCTTCCCAGCTCGCTGAGCCAATACGGCTCGCACTTGAGCATCTCGTAGACCTCCAGCGGAACGGGACCGTAATTCATCGCCTTGTACGTCGCCCCGAAAACGGGCCGTCCCACCTCGTTGATGGCCTGCTTGTCGGCGAAATAGAAGGTTTTGAGAATGCTGTGGAAATCCAGCGGAGCCCTCCGACCGAGCATCCATTCCACGGCATCGAGCGCCTTCCCGGGATTGAAGCGGAACCGTATCATCCATCATGCTCCCGTCCATGTCCGCGGAGATGGTAGCACAGTGGCGGCGGCGGACGCCAATTCTCTCATTCCCGACCGATCAGCTTCAGCCACGCGGCTTCGTCGATGACCTCCACGCCCAGCCGCTCCGCCTTCGCAAGCTTGGATCCGGCGCCGGGACCGGCGACCACGAGGTCGGTCTTCTTCGAAACCGAGTTGGTCACCTTCGCCCCAAGCCGCTCCGCCAGCTCCTTGGCCTCGTCGCGGGTCATGGAGTCGAGATGGCCGGTGAAGACGATGGTCTTCCCGGCGATGGGACTCTCCGACGCCACCTGCTCCACAGGTTCCACCGTCACATGTTCGAGCAGCTCGTCGATGACCTCCACGTTGTGCGGCTCCGCGAAGAAATTGTGCAGGGACTCCACGACCACCGGCCCCAGACCGTCGATGTTCTCGATGTCATGGGCCGCCTCGCCGTCCATGTCCGCGGCGATTCCCTTCGCCGCCGCGTAGAAGGAATCCCAGTCGCCATAGTGCCGCGCCAGCAACCGCGCCGTGGTCTCGCCCACGTGGCGGATGCCCAGCGCATAGATGAAGCGGTCGAGCGGCACGTGCTCGCGTGCACGGATCGCGGCGAAAAGGTTGGCGATCTTCCTCTCGCCCCAGCCCTCCAGGCAGTGGATGCAGATCTTGCCGGTCTTCTCGCGCTCCTCGAGGGTGAAGATGTCGGCCGGCGTGCGGATGAATTTGTGGTCGAAGAACTGCGCGATGGCCTTCTCGCCCAGCCCGTCGATGTCGAAGGCCCGCCGGGAGACGAAATGCTTCAGCCGCTCCACCGCCTGCGCCGGGCAGTAGAGACCGCCGGTGCACCGGCGCACGGAATCGAGCTTGCCGGTGCGCGGATTGAATTCCCGCACCGCCTTCGAGCCGCAGACGGGACAGTGATCCGGGAACTGGTAGGGCTCCGCGTCCGGCGGCCGCTTCTCCAGAATGACGTCCACCACCTGCGGGATGACGTCGCCGGCACGTTCCACCACGACCGTGTCGCCGACGCGGATGTCCTTGCCGTCGCGGATCGGCTCGCCATCGCCACCAATACCCTTGATATAGTCCTCGTTGTGCAGCGAGACGCGTGAGACCACCACGCCGCCGATGGTCACCGGCTCCAGGATCCCCACAGGCGTCAGCGCGCCGGTACGGCCCACATGGATCTGGATGTCCTGCAGCACCGTGATGCCCTTGTGGGCCGGGAACTTGTGCGCGATCGCCCAGCGCGGCGCTCGCGCCACGAAGCCCAGCCGGCGGCGGTAGTCCAGCCGGTTGACCTTGTAGACCACACCGTCGATGTCGAAATCCAGGTCCGGCCGCAGCTCCAGCATCCGCGCATGGTATTCCAGCAGCTCTCCGGCATGGTGGTGGATCTCGTTGTGGTCGCTGACGGGAAAGCCCCACTCGCGGAACTTCGCCATCATGCCCCACTCCGTGTCCTCCGGCAGCTCCGTGTGTTCGCCCCAGCCCCAGACGTAGAACCGCAGGGGACGCGCGGCCGTCACCGACGGGTCGAGCTGGCGGAGGGATCCCGCGGCCGCGTTGCGCGGATTGGCGAACACCTTCCGCCCCATCCGCTGCTGCTCCTCGTTCAGCTTCACGAAGGCGGATATGGGCATGTAGACCTCGCCGCGCACTTCCATGACCTCCGGAAAATCCGCGGCCCGGACCTCCTGCGGAATGTCGCCGATGGTGCGTGCGTTGGCGGTGACGTCCTCGCCCTCGTAGCCGTCGCCGCGCGTGGCCGCCACGACCAGCCTGCCCCTCTCGTAGCGCAGCGACACGGACAGGCCGTCGAATTTCGGCTCCGCGGTGAAATCGAGCGGATCGTCCTCCGCCAGACCGAGAAAGCGCCGCACGCGCCGCTCGAAATCGTAGACGTCCGCGTCGCTGAAGGCGTTCGACAGCGACAGCATCGGCACCGAATGCCTCACCTTCCGGAACTTCGGGGAAGGTTCCGCGCCCACCCGCCGCGAGGGGGAATCGGGGCGGATCAGATCCGGGAAACGCGCCTCTATCTCCTCGTTGCGCCGGCGCAGGGCGTCGTATTCGGCATCGGATATGACCGGAGCGTCCTCGACATAGTAATGGTAGTCGTGCTCGGCGATCTCCTTCGCCAGGCGCTCCAGCTCCTTCGCGGCCTCCTCGCGCGTCAGCTCCTCGACCGGCTTGCGGCGGAGCTCGTCGTAGTCCAGAACGCCCATCCCGTACACTCCCTTCGATCCGTCCGCCACGCCGCCCCGGCGGATGCCGGACATCCGTTTCCGTCCGTTCCCCTACCCGGTCCTCTCCACCGTTTCCGCGCACCCGCTCCCCATGCCGCACCGCCGTTGCCGCGCAGCGGAGGGAATGACGGCGGAGATGCGGGAGAAGACGGTGCACGGCGCGGAATCCGGCGATGGAACCATGGTTCATTCCTTCCGTTGCAGCAGCCTGTCGGCCTGTGCCCGCGCCTCGTCGGTCACTTCGTGTGCGGAGAGCATGCGCGCGATCTCCTCGCGCCGCTCCTCCGCGTCCAGCGTCCGCACCCGCGTGCGCGTGACTTCGACGCCCCCGGAAACGTCCGTGCTCTTGGATATGACATGGTGATGCGCCGCCCGCGCCGCAACCTGCGGGGAATGGGTCACCGCCAGCACCTGCAGCCCGTCGGCCGCGAGCCGCGCCAGACGCTCGCCCATGGCCGCGGCCACGGCACCCCCGACACCGGTGTCGATCTCGTCGAAGATCAGCACCGGGGCCGAGCCGCGCTCCGCCAGCGCCACCTTCAGCGCCAGCATGAAGCGGGACAGCTCGCCGCCGGAGGCGATGCGTCCCAGCGGTCCCTCCGGGCTGCCCGGATTGGTGGCGACCATGAATTCCACGCGGTCCATGCCGGAGGGGCCGGCATGCTCCTCGCCGGTGTCGATCCGCGTCACGAAACGGGCCTTCTCCAGCCGAAGGGGCCCGAGCTCCGCCGCCACGCGGCGGTCCAGCTCCCGCGCAGCCGCCCGCCGGGCCTCCGAGAGCTTCCGCGCCGCCTCCGCCCAGGCCTCGCGGGCCGCGGCCTCCGCGGCGGCGAGCTTCTTCAGGTGCAGCCCCCCGCCCTCCAGGGCATCCAGCCGCTCCCGGAACGATGCGGCCAGGGCCGGCAGATCGTCCACCTGCACCTTGTGCTTGCGAGCCGCCGCACGAAGGGCGAAGAGACGACTCTCCGCCTCCTCCAGCTCCCGCGGATCGAATTCGAAGCGGCCTTCCGCCTCGTCGAGCAGGCTCTCCGCCTCCGCCAGCTCCACGAGCACCCGATCGAAGGCCTCGCATACATCGTCGAGCAGCCCGCCCGCATCCTCCCGCTGACGCTCCAGCCGGCGCAGGGCGCCATTGATCCGGCCCGCCACGGATCCATCCGCGGAGAGGGCCTTTCGCATCTCCGCAAGCGCCTCCGCGAACCGCTCCGCATGCATCATCACCGCCCGCCGCTCGGCCAGCCGCTCCTCCTCGCCAGGTTCCGGAGCCAGATCCTCCAGCTCGGCGCAGACATGCTCCAGCCAGTCGCGCTCCCGTTCGGCCTCCTCCAGCTCCGAACGGGCCCGTTCGAGCGCCCGCGCCGCATCGCGCCAGGCCTCCCAGAGCCGCGTCACCTCCGCCCGCCGCGCCTCAAGCCCCCCGAAAGCGTCCAGAAGCTCGCCGTGCCGTGCCGGATCGATCAGCGCCCGGGCGTCGTGCTGACCATGGATCTCCACCAGCCGCGATCCGACCGCGCGCAGCAGGGAAACGGGCACGGGCTGTCCGTTGATGCGGGCCTTCGCGGCACCCTCGCGGCGCTGCACCCGCTGCAGGATGAGCTCGCCGGGCTCCTCGACGTCCACGCCCTCCTCCTCCAGCAGGGCGAAGACGGAATGGTCCGGCGGCAGCTCGAAGACGGCCGTCACCCGCCCCCTGTCGGCACCGGCCCGCACCAGCGCCGCGTCGCCGCGCGCCCCCAGCGCCAGCCCCAGCGCATCCAGCAGAATGGACTTGCCCGCGCCGGTCTCGCCGGTGAAGACGCCGAGCCCGGGGGCGAGCTCCAGATCGAGCCGCTCGATGAGCACGATGTCGCGTATGGAGATGGCCGTCAGCATGCCCCGAGCTTATACATCAATGACCGGAAGATTCGATAGCCGGACCGTGATGCCGGGGCGGACGCTGCGCGGAACGGATCCGGCCGGGCGACGTCCCCTTGCGCCTCTCCGTTTTTGACTCTTGCGCCGATACATGCAAAATCCTGAATGTCCGGAGGAAGGAAGCGGCAATTCCACGACGGAGAACCGGGCCGGACACCCGGAGCGGGAGTTCCGTTCGCTTACGGATGGGATCCGGCCATGCCGCGGGAAACACAACGATCGAGGAGAGGGAATTCATGAGAAAGCTCACCATTGCCCTGGCCGCTGCGGCCGCGACCGCCTTTGTCGCCACCACGGCGCATGCCGGCATCGCCGGCAACTACAAGCGCCCCAACGGCTCCATCGCCAAGGTCTGGATGTGCGGCGGCGGCCTGTGCGGCAAGGTCGTTCAGGGCAAGGGCAAGGGAACCGTCATGTTCAACGGCATCAAGAAGGCCGGAAAGGTCTGGAAGGGCGACATGAAGCATCCCGACATGCCTTCCTTCATGACCTTCAACGGCACCATCACCCCGATGGGCGGCGGCAAGATCAAGGTGCAGGGCTGCGCCATCGGCCAGTCGATGTGCGACGCCGAAACCTGGGTGAAGGTGAAGTGATACCGGAATGAAGCGGAACGCGACTCCGCGTTCACGACAGGATGCCCGGGCCGCCGCCCGGGCATTTTCGTCTCCGCGCCGCCGGCGCGACCGCCAGGCGACCGCTCAGCCCGGCAGAATGGAGCGGAAGGCGCGGGAGATCCACGATCCCCGGTTCTCCTGCGGCTTGAGCCCCTGTCCGGTGAGCAGAGCGTAGGCGTCCTTGTACCAGACGGAATTCGGGAAGTTGTGCCCCAGGACGGCGGCCGCCGTCTGCGCCTCGGAGCGCACGCCGAGCGCCAGATAGGCCTCGACGAGGCGGTAGAGCGCCTCCGGCGTCTGGGTGGAGGTCTGGTAGTCGGTGATCACCGTCTTGAAACGGTTGATGGCGGCCAGATAGTTGCCCCGCTCCAGATAGTAGCGCCCGACCTCCATCTCCTTGCCGGCCAGATGGTCGCGCGCCAGAACGGCCTTGGCCTTCGCGTCCTTCGCGTAGGGGGTGTCGGGATAGCGCCGCGCCACCTCCTCCAGCGCCTCGAGCGCCTTGCGTGCCGCGGTGGGATCGCGCTTCACGTCGTTGATGCGCTCGTAGTCGGACAGGGCGATGAGATAGTAGGCGTAGGGAGTGTCCTTGTGCCCGGGATGCAGGGTGATGAAGCGTTTCGCCGCGGCGATGGCCTCGTCGTACTTGTTGCGCTGGTACTGCGCGTAGGCCTGCATGAGAATCGCCTTGGTGGCCCATTTGGAATAGGGATGCTGGCGTTCGACCTCGGCGAACTTCTTCACCGCCGAGCGGTATTCGCGCTTCTTCAGAGCCTCCAGACCGGCGTTGTAGAGCTCCGCGATGGGCTTCGTGTCGTCCACCTTGTCCATGCCAGGGGAGACGGCATCGGAGGACGAGGAACCGGTGAGATAGTCCCCGAGGTCCGGCAGTCCGCCGGAGCAGCCCGCGAGTAGAAGCGCGGCGAGGGAAAGGCCGGCGAGGCGCGGGACCGAACCCGCGCGGAGATGTGAAAGGGAAAGCCGCATGTCGGCTCCTGCTCTTTCTGTTGGTTCCTGTCGATTGATACCTGCCCGAGGCCCCCGTGACCAGACCCTGCCGGTTAAAGATGCGAAACCCGGCGGAATTATGTTCCGCCGGGCCGATGTTCCGTTTCCATATGACGCCCGCGCCGGACGGGCCGCCCGTCAATTCTGCTGGCGCCGCAGGAAGGCCGGAATGGCATACGGATCGTCCTGCGCCGGATCTCCCGCGGCCTCCTGCTGATGGCCGTCCAGCCTGTGCACGTTCTCCGTCGGCTGCTGCGTGGCGGCCGACTGCGCGATGTGGGGTTCGGAAGCGGCGTCGTGGCGCGGCGCCTCCTCCTTCTTCGCGGTGCTCCGCCCCAGCTTCTTCAGACGGTCGAGAAGGGAGCGGCGGGAGGCCGGGCGGGCGATGTTGCTGATCTGCTCGGCCTTGCGTTCGGCATTGGTCCGGATGGGCTCGGGAAACTCCTCCAGATCCGGAATGCGCGGAGCGGAGGGTGCCGGCGTATGGATCTCCGCCGCCCCGGTGACGGGCGCGGCGGCCTCGTCGTGTCCGCCCTCCTCGAGCGGCAGAACGGGCTCCTCCTCCGCCGCGGCGGGTGCCTGCTCGCGGTTCTCGACTGCCGCGGCCTCGTGGCGCACGGGCTCCGAACGGGGCTCCTCCTGCGTCTCCGCCTGTCCGGACTGCGCCACGCGGCCCGCCGGAGCGCCGTACGCGGTGGCCAGTCCGACGCTGCCGAAACCGGCGTAGATGTCCATGTTGTTGGGGTTGCGCCCGGCGGCCTCGCGTGCGGCCTCCAGGGCCTCCTCGCGCAGGCCCGTGGCCACCACGGAGACGCGCATGGTGCCTTCCAGCTCCTCCTTGATGGTGGCGCCGACGATGATGTTCGCCTCCTCGTCCACCTCCTTGCGGATGGTGTTGGCCGCCTCGTCCACCTCGAAGAGGGTGAGGTCGGGACCGCCGGCGATGGAGACCAGGACGCCGCGGGCGCCGGTCAGCGACACGTCGTCCAGAAGCGGGTTGGAGATGGCGGCCTCGGCGGCCTCGACGGCCCGCTCCTCGCCGGAGGCCTCTCCGGTGCCCATCATCGCCTTGCCCATGTCCGCCATGACGGCGCGCACGTCGGCGAAGTCGAGGTTGATGAGGCCCTCCTCGGTCATCAGTTCCGTGATCGAGGCCACGCCGGAATAGAGCACCTGGTCGGCCATGGCGAAGGCCGCGGTGAAGGAAGTCTTCTCGTTGGCGACGCGGAACAGGTTCTGGTTCGGGATGACGATCAGCGTATCCACGAACTGCGAAAGATTGTCGATGCCGCGCTCGGCGATGGCCATGCGGCGCTTGCCCTCGAAGTGGAAGGGCTTGGTGACGACACCCACCGTCAAGATGCCCTGTTCCTTCGCCGCGCGCGCGATCACCGGCGCCGCGCCGGTGCCGGTGCCGCCGCCCATGCCGGCGGTGATGAAGGTCATGTGCGAACCGGCCAGATGGTCCACGATTTCCGCCAGTGCCTCTTCGGCCGCGCCTGCGCCGATCTCCGGCTGCGATCCCGCGCCCAGCCCCTGCGTCAGCGCGTTGCCCATCTGGATCTTGCGCTCGCACGGGCTCTTGGCCAGCGCCTGCGCATCCGTGTTGGCAACGACGAACTCCACGCCCTGCAGGTTGGATTCTATCATGTTGTTGACGGCGTTGCAGCCGCCACCCCCCACGCCGAAGACCGTGATGCGCGGCTTCAGCTCGGCCAGGTTCGGAACGCTGATGTTGAGATTGGACATGATACTGGACTTCCGTGGTTTTTCATCCGGCGTTGTCGATTGTTTCCAAAATGGAAATGAAAGGTTAACAGGCGATTAAAAGTCTGAACTTTTGTGAATCAGGCGGGCACACCCCCTTCACGCCCCGGAAAGCATGCGAAAGGGCGTCGGCGGCATCGCCGGCGCCCCTGCCCGTTCCCACGGTGTTCCGCGCTTCAGAAACTCTGTTCCAGCCACTCCCTGACGCGGGAGAGATAGCCGCCGCCGGAAGCCGTCAGACGCGGCCTCGCCGGTTCGCCGGAAGGCAGACGGAAGCTCTGGCCGTCCGGTTCGATGGCGTCGCGCAGCAGGCCGGCGACCACGGCGAAGGCCGGCGTCTGCATCGCCTTCGGCATGCCGGCGATGACGCGCGGCGAGCCGATGCGCGCCGTGCGCTCCAGGACGTGCTCGGTCATTTCCCGCATCCCGACCAGCTGGCTGCCGCCGCCGGTGAGCACGACGCGGCGAATCGCCCCGGCCGCGGCGCAGCCGTCCAGCTCGTCGCGCACCAGTTCGAGGATCTCCTCCACGCGCGGACGGATGATGCCGCCCAGCATGGAACGCGGCAGATGCTGCGTCGCGCCCGGCCCCTCCTCGCCCAGCAGCGGCACCGACAGCCCCTCCAGATCGTCGTGCACGCCGGGCAGCACGGAGCCGTGCAGCGTCTTCAGCCGCTCCGCCTCCGCCAGAGGCGTTCCGAGGCCGGCCGCGATGTCCCGCGTGATGTGCTCGGATCCCACGGGCAGCATGGAGGCGTGCTCCAGCCGCCCCTCGGCGAAGATGGCCACGGAGGTGCTCGCCGCGCCGACCTCCACGACGACGACCCCGAGCTCGCGCTCGTCGTCGGTCAGCACCGCCCGCGCCGCCGCGTAGGGCGCGATGACGAATCCCGCCGGACGCAGCATGCACCGCTCGATCATCGTCTCCAGATTGCGCAGGGGACCGCGATCCACGGAAACCGCGTTCACCCGGACGCCCAGCCGGTCCGCGTACATGCCCTCGGCCATGAAGACGGCCGGACCACCGTCGAGATGGAAGGACGACGGCGCGACGTGGACCACCTCGCGCGCGGGTTCCGAGAAGGACGCCGTGGCCCGCTCGACGACCCGGGAGACATGATGCGCCGCCACGGGGCCGCCGCCGTCCACGCGGATCTCCGCATGCAGCGTCGTGCAGCGGGGGCGGCCGCCGGAGATGTTCATGTGCACGTCCTCGACGGTGACGCCGGCCATGCGCTCGGCGGCGTCCATGGCCAGCCGCACGGCCTTCTCCGCCTCCCCGACGTCCACCACCACGCCCGAACGGATGCCGCGGGCCGCCTGCACCCCGAAACCCGTGATGCGGACCGCGGGAACGGACGCGCCGGAGGAACGGCGCACGCCGCGCACCTCGGCGATCATGCAGCTGATCTTGGAGCTGCCGACGTCCAGCGCCGTGACGATGCGCACGCCGGAGGACTTGCCCTTGTCGGAAGAGGAATGCGGATAGAGGGGAACCACCTTCATGAAAACAACACCCCGAATACTCACCACCCGAAGAAAAACCGCATGCGGCGCACTGCCCGGCGGCGCATCCCGGACCGTCTAGCGCGGTTTCTTCTCTCCGTCCGCGGCGGCGAGCCGCAGGACGTAGCGGTCGCCCTGCCTCAGATCGAGCGTCTCGACCGCCCTGTCCAGCACCCCGGTCGCCGCGTCCAGCCGGTTCAGCCGTTCCAGCGCGGCGGAGAGATCCTTCTCCGGCATCAGGACCTTGAGCCCCGAGGCGAAGTAGAAGTTCCACCGGCGCCGTCCGACGAAAGCCGCCGCACGCAGTCGCGATCTTATCCGGGGATGTGCTGCGAGTTGGTTAACGAGAGCCTTCGCGCGCCCGTTCGCCCCCTCGCCCGTGATCAGGAGCAGGTTCGCGAACCTCCGCGGATCCAGCGAGGAGATCGCCACGCCCTCCCCGTCCACGGGATAGAACTCCCCGTCCGTCTGCCACAGGGCTATGGGAACGCGCTCCTCGATCTCGATGGACAGCCCGTTGGGATAGACCTTGGTCAGGCGGGCCCGCTTCACCCAGTCGAGATTCTCCAGAAGACGGCGTGCCTCCTCCGGACTGAACCCCAGCAGGGAGCCGCCGCTCTCCACGCCGATCGCGGTCAGGACGGCGCGGGGCGAGTGGTATTTCAGACCGGAGATGGAGATCCGTTCCGCCGCCTGCCCGAAGGCTCCGGCGATGCGTCCCTCCAGATTGTACAGGGGGCTGCGCGGATCCTTCAGGAAGCCGCCCTCCTCGAGTCCGTGGAAGATGGCCACCGTGAGAAATGCCACCGCCCCGGCCCGGGCGAGGAAACGCACGCCCGGACGGTCCGCGAACGTCCTGCGCCGCAGATAGGCGGGAGGGCCGTCCTCGCGGCGGCGCGTCTGTCTAGCGGTCCGTAGAGGCATCGTCCACCATCCAGATGACCAGATCCTCGAAGCTGTGCCCCGCCTGGCGCGCGATGTCCGGCAGAAGCGAGGTACGCGTCATGCCCGGCTGGGTGTTCACCTCCAGGAGCACGAGCTCGCCCTCCTCCCCGACCGTGTCGTCGAAGCGGAAGTCCGCCCGCGTCACGCCGCGACAGCCCAGTGCACGGTGCGCCGCCAGGGAGAGTCGCTGGATGCGGCGCATCAGCGCCTGCGGAATGTCGGCCGGGCAGATGTGTTCCGATCCGCCCTCCGCGTATTTGGACTCGAAGTCGTAGAAGGCGTTCTTCGGCACGATCTCCAGCACCCCCAGGGCGACGGAGCCCATCACCGCGCAGGTCAGCTCGCGCCCGGGAACGTAGCGCTCCACCATCACGAAATCGCCGTGGACGTCGCGCTCTTCCAGCAGCTCCGCCACCGGCGCGACATGCTCGTCCGCCACGATATGAATGCCCACGGATGAGCCTTCCGTGGCGGGCTTCAGCACGTACGGCGGCGCCATGGGATGGCGTTCCGCCGCCTCCTCCAGAGGCACCACGCGGCTCTCCGCCACGGGGATTCCCGCCTCCGCGAACAGCGGCTTGCAGCGCTGCTTGTCCATGGCCAGCGCGGAGGCAAGAACGCCGGAATGGGTGTAGGGAATGCGCAGATACTCCAGAACGCCCTGGATGCGCCCGTCCTCCCCCCAGCGTCCGTGCAGAGCGTTGAAGGCGACGTCGGGCCGCAGGTCGGCGAGCCGCGTGGCGATATCGTGATCGACGTCCATGGGCGTGACCCTGTAGCCGACCTTGCGCAGGGCGTCGCAGACCGCCTCGCCGGAAGCCAGGGACACCTCCCGTTCCGCCGAGAGCCCGCCCATGAGCACCGCCACATGGGTCAGCTTCGGATCGCGGACGGGCATCTTCCGGAATTCGTCATCCCTCATGGGCGGCCCCCGCTTCCGTGTCCCGCCGCATGATGCCGATCCGGCGGATCTCCCACTGCAGATCGACGCCGCTCGTCTCGCGCACCCGCGCGCGCACCAGCTCGCCCAGCGCCTCGATGTCCGCGGCGGTCGCGTCGTCCTCGTTGATCAGGAAGTTGCAGTGCTGCGTGCTGACGCGCGCGCCACCGACCCGCACGCCCCGCATCCCGGCGGCGTCTATCAGTTCCCAGGCCCGCATGCCGGGAGGATTCTTGAAGGTCGAGCCCCCCGTGCGGGAGCGCACCGGCTGGACCGCCTCGCGGGTTCTGCGGATCTCCTCCATGTGGGCGGCGATCTCGTCCCTGTCGCCCGGCCGTCCGCGCAGCACGGCGGACGTGAAGACCCAGTCCGCCGGCGCATCGGTATGGCGGTAGGTCATGCCCATCTCCTCCGCCGTCGCCACGTGAATGTTTCCCGCCCTGTCCACGGCCCGGGCCTCCACCAGCACGTCCTTCAGTTCCGATCCATGCGCCCCGGCGTTCATCCGCAGCGCGCCCCCGATTGTGCCCGGTATACCTCTCAGAAAGGTTAATCCTTCGATACCGTGCTCCAGGGCGAAACGGGCCACCTTCAGATCCGGCACCATGGCCCCGGCGCGCAGCGTCACCTCGTCCAGCATCTCCAGGGCGCCGAAGCCGCGTCCGAGACGGATCACGACGCCGGGGATGCCGCCGTCCCTCACCAGCAGATTGGACCCCACGCCCACGACCGTCACCGGAATCTCCGGATCGAGTTCGCGGAAGAAATGCGCCAGATCCGCCTCGTCCGCCGGCGTGTAGAGCACCTCCGCCGGGCCGCCGACACGGAACCAGGTCAGCTCGCTCATCGGCCGTTCCGGCTCGTAGCGCCCGCGCACCTCGGGCAGCCGCTCCAGCAGGGCCCGTCCGTCGATGGCCGTCATGCCCGCTCCCCCCGCGCGTCCAGCCTCTCCAGGCGCTCCGCCAGGGCATGGGCCCAGAGGGTGATGCTGCCGGCCCCCAGACAGATCACCACGTCGCCGGGACGGGCCACCTCGTGGATCAGCGGCGCCAGCTCCCGATCGTCGTCGATGGTCCGCACGTCGCGGTGGCCCCGGTCGTGCATGGCCTCCGCCAGCGCCTTGTGGTCCACGCCCTCGATGGGCTGCTCGCCCGCCGGATAGACCGGAGCGAGAACCACCGTGTCGGCATCGTTGAAACACGTGGTGAAATCGTCGAACAGATCGCGCAGTCTGGTGAAGCGGTGCGGCTGGTGGACGGCGATCAGCCGCCCCTCGCCCGCCACCTTGCGCGCCGCCCGCAGCACGGCGGCGATCTCCACCGGATGATGGCCGTAGTCGTCGAAGATGTGCACGCCGTTCCACTCGCCGGCGGGTGTGAAACGCCGTTTCACGCCGCCGAAACGCGCCAGCCCTTCGCGGATCGCATCCGGGGGGACGCCAAGCTCGTGGGCCACGGCGATGGCGGCCGTGGCGTTGAGGACGTTGTGCTCGCCGGGCATGGGCATCTCCAGCCCCTTCAGCTCCACGCCGCCTCCGGACCGGCGGTCGGTGACGGTCACGTCGAAACGGCTGCGCGCACCCTCGAACACGATGTCGTGCACCCGCACGTCCGCCTGCGGGCTGGTTCCGTACGTGATGACGCGGCGGTCCGTCACCCGCCCCGTCAGCGCCTGCACCTCCGGATGGTCGATGCACATCACCGCGAAGCCGTAGAAGGGAATGTTCTGCACGAACTGCAGAAAGGCCTCCCGCGCCCTGTCGAAGGTGCCGTAGTGGTCCAGATGCTCCGGGTCGATGTTGGTGACGATCACCACGTCCGCCGGAAGCTTGATGAAGGTGCCGTCGGATTCGTCCGCCTCCGCCACCATCCACTCCCCGGCGCCGATGCGCACGTTCGTGCCGAGCGCGTTGATGATGCCGCCGTTGACCACCGTGGGATCCAGCCCCCCGGCCTCGAGCAGCGCGCCGACCAGCGAGGTCGTGGTGGTCTTGCCGTGGGTTCCGCCCACCGCGATGGCGTTGCGGAAGCGCATCAGCTCGGCCAGCATCTCGGCGCGGCGCACCACGGGCAGGTAGCGCGCGCGCGCCTCCTTCAGCTCCGGATTGTCGGACTTGATGGCCGACGAGATGACCACGATGCGCGCGTCCCCGAGATTCTCGGCCGCATGCCCCCTGAAGACGGGGATGCCCATGTCCCGCAGCCTCTGCACGTTGGCGTTCTCGGATATGTCCGACCCCTGGACGTCGTAGCCCATGGTCTTCAGCACCTCGGCGATGCCGCTCATGCCGATGCCGCCGATGCCGATGAAATGGATGAGCCCGATGTCCTCGGGCGGTTTCTTCATGTTCATGCTCATGTGCTCTTGCGCCCCCTTGCGGTCCCTTGTGCCACCAGCCGCTCCATCACGTCCGCCAGCCGCTGCGCGGCGTCCGGACGCGCGAAGTGTCTCGCCGCCCCGTGTGCGGCCCGCAGCGTCTCCGGTTCGTATCGCAGTTTGGTGATGAACATGGCAAGCTGGTCGGGCCGGATGGCGTCCTGCTTGAACACCCAGCCCGCCCCGGCCCGCGAGAAGGCCCGCGCGTTCATCAGCTGATCGTCGTCCAGCGCGTGCGGCAGGGGCACCAGTATCGCGGGCCGCCCGACGACCGCCAGTTCGGCGACGGTGGACGCGCCCGCCCGCGAGATCACCAGGTGCGCGCGCGCCATGCGCTCCGGCATGTCGGAGAAGAAGGTCTCCAGCGTCGCGTTCACGCCCAGCGAGGCGTAGGCCCGCCGCACCTCCTCGATGTCCTCGGGACGGCACTGCTGCGTCACGTGCAGGTTCCCCCGCAGGGTCTCGGGAAGGCCCCGCAGCACTTTGGGCATCAGCTCGGAGAAGAAATGCGCCCCCTGCGAACCGCCGAACACCAGAAGCTCGAAGGTGCCCGTCTCGCCGGGCGGCTCGTAGGGCGCGGAAGCCATTTCCAGAACCGCCTTGCGCACCGGATTTCCCGTGAAGACCACCTTGCGCTTCAGGGCCGGGGACAGATTGACGATCTCCGGGAAGGACGAGGCGATCACGTCCACGTTCTTCGCCACCGCCCTGTTGGCCCGGCCCATGACGGCGTTCTGCTCGTGCACCGCGGAGGGGATGCCCATGCGCGACGCGGCCAGCAGAGGCGGAAACGACGGATATCCGCCGAAACCGATGATCGCCGCCGGACGGTTCCGGCCCAGCCTGAGCCGCGCCTCGGAATAGCCCTTGAGAAGCCGCATCGCCTGGAACGGCAGTTTCCAGGGTTTGCGGAAGGTCAGCGTGGAGGACGACACCTGCACGATGTCCACGGCGGGAAAGCGGTCACCGTACTTGCGTCCCCGCGCGTCGGTGAAGAGCATCACGATGAAGCCGCGCCGCACCAGCTCCTCGGCCAGCGCCTGCGCCGGGAAGAGATGCCCGCCGGTGCCGCCGGCGGCCAGCGCGATCAGCCCCCTGTGCTGTCCATGCAGTTCGAAATCCATCTTCATGCTCCCTGCGCGGCCATGGACCGGGAGGCCTCCGGCGCCCCGGCCTCTCCGGCGGAGACGGTCTCCCGCGCGTCCCTGCGCAGCAGGGCCAGGGCCATGCCGAGCCCGAAGGCCGCGGAGATCAGCGACGAGCCGCCATAGGACACGAGCGGCAGCGTCATGCCCTTGGCCGGAAGCAGCTGCACGTTCACGCCCATGTTGATGAAGGCCTGAAGCCCGAATACCACGGCCAGCCCGGACGCCGCCATGCGCCGGAAGGGATCGCGCAGCTCCTGCGCCAGGAACAGGATGCGCAGCACGATGAACGCATACAGGGCCACCAGCGCCAGACAGGCGACGAGACCGAATTCCTCGCCCACCGCCGCGAAGAGGAAATCCGTGTGCGCATCCGGCAGGTGCTTGTTGGCGATGCCGCCGCCCGGCCCCATGCCCAGCAGGCCGCCGTTGCGGAAGGCCTCCATGGCGAAGTCCATCTGGTCGCGGGCGCCGTCCGGCAGCTGCGGCGGATTGAGATAGCGGTCGATGCGCGCCCGCACGTGCGGGAAGACGGCATAGGCCATCACGCCCAGCGCCGCCAGCGCGCCGGCCAGTCCGGCGATGTACCGCCAGCGCAGTCCGTAGATGAACAGCAGCGCGCCCCACGCCCCCGTGACGAGCATGGTCTGACCGATGTCCGGCTGCTTCAGCAGCAGCCCCACGAATACGACGTAGGTGCCCCAGGCCAGCCACACGCCGGGCATGTCCGGCCGCTTCAGGCTCTCCGACAGCAGCCAGGCGGCCAGCACCACGAAGGCCGGCTTCACGAACTCCGACGGCTGGAGGGAAAAGGAGCCGATGTTGATCCACCGGTGCGCGCCCTTGATCTGCGGCCCCACGAACAGCGCGAGAACCATCAGCGCGATGCCCGCCAGGAACAGCGCCAGCGCCACCCGCCGCACGGCCCGGCCGGACATGAACGTCGCGGCGACGAACAGGAACGCCGCGGGAAACAGGAACAGGACGTGCCGCCTGAAGAAATGGAAACCGTCCAGACCGATGCGTTCGGCCACCGGCGGCGAGGCGGCGAGCGAAAAGATGACGCCCAGCGCCATGAGCAGGAACACCGCCCCCATGAGCGCCCAGTCCGTGGAGAACCACCAGCGCGCCAGCAGTCCCTGATCCTTGCGTGAAATCAGCATCGGTCCTTCTCCTCCACCATTCCGGCGGCCCCCGCGAGTTCCTCGACCAGTTCCGTGAAATGCCGGCCGCGCGCCTCGAACGACGGATACTGGTCGAACGATGCGCAGGCCGGCGCCAGCAGCACCACCGGCGCCCGCGCGTCGGACGCTTCCGCGTCGCGGGCGGCGCGGCGCACCGCCGCGTCCAGCGTGCCGCAGATCTCGTGCGCCACGCCCGCCTCCTCCAGCGTCGCGGCGAAGTCCTCCGCGGCGTCGCCGATCAGGTAGGCGCGGCGGATCCTCGGCGCATATTCCATGAGGTCGGAGATGCCGCCCTCCTTGGCCAGACCGCCGGCGATCCAGAAGATGTCCCCGTACGCGGCGAGGGACCGGGCGGCGGCGTCGGCGTTGGTGGCCTTGGAATCGTTGACGAAGAGCACCCTGCCCTTTCTCCCCACCGGCTGCATCCGGTGTTCGAGGCCCGGGAAGCTCATGAAGGCCCGCGCGATCAGCGTCCCGTCGAGCGTCAGCGCCCGGCAGGCCGCCCAGGCCGCGGCGGCGTTCTGCCAGTTGTGTTCGCCGCGCAGCGTCTTCACGGGCGTGAGGTCCATGCCCTTCACCGTCCGGCCTCCCGCGCGCTCCTGCAGGACGCCCCCGACGGCGGAAACGCCGTCGTCGGGCACCCGGCGTACCGAAAAGGGAATCCGCGCCGCCGCGGCGGGCACGCCCTCCAGCGCCGCCCGGCAGAAATCGTCGTCCATGGAGATCACGGCCGTGTCCCCTTCCCCCATGTTGGCGAACAGCCGGGCCTTGACCTCCGCGTAGTGCTCGAGGCTGCCGTGCCGGTCCAGATGGTCCGGCGTGACGTTCAGGAGCACGCCGACATCCGGCCTGAAACCGGGGGACAGGTCGATCTGGTAGGAGCTCATCTCGATGACGTAGATGCGCCCCCAGACCGGCTCGGGCAGGTTGAACACCGCCGTGCCGATGTTGCCTCCGACGTGCGCGTCCAGCGAGGTGCGGCGCAGCACGTGTCCGATCAGCGCCGTGGTCGTGGACTTTCCGTTGGTGCCCGTCACGGCGACGATCTTCGCGCCGGGCACCTTGCGCACCTGCCTGTGGAACACCTCCGTGTCGCCGATGATCTCGATGCCCGCCGCCCGCGCGCGGCGCACCGTCCAGTGCGGTTCCGGATGGGTCAGCGGCACCCCCGGCGCGAGCACCAGGGCGGCAAGGTCGGAGAAGTCCGCCTCGCGCAGATCGGTCAGTGGCAGACCGGCGTCCCGCGCCCTCTCCCGGCCCGCCTCGCCGTCGTCCCAGCACAGCACCTCGGCCCCGCCGGCCGCCAGGGCCCGCGCGCAGGCGATGCCGGAACGGGCCAGTCCGAAGACGGCCACCTTCCTTCCGGCGAATATGTCGGCGGCGAAGGTCATGCGTCTACCTCAGCTTCAGCGTGGCCAGACCGATGAGCGCCAGCACCACGGAGATGATCCAGAAGCGGATCACCACCGTCTCCTCCTTCCATCCCTTCTTCTCGAAGTGGTGGTGCAGCGGGGCCATGCGGAACACCCGTCTGCCGGTGAGCTTGAAGGATACCACCTGGACGATCACCGAGACCGTCTCCAGCACGAACAGGCCGCCGATGATGGCCAGCACCAGCTCGTGCTTGGTCGCCACCGCGATGGCTCCCAGCGCCCCGCCCAGGGACAGCGATCCGGTGTCGCCCATGAAGATCTGCGCCGGCGGCGCGTTGTACCACAGGAAACCCAGTCCGGCCCCGACGATGGCGCCGGTGATGATGGCCAGCTCGCCGGCGCCGCGCACGTAGTGCAGCTGCAGATAGTTGGAGAAGACGGCATGGCCCACCAGATAGCTGATCAGTCCGAAACTGGCCGCGGCGATCATCACCGGGACGATGGCCAGACCGTCCAGTCCGTCGGTGAGATTGACCGAGTTGCCCGCGCCTATGATGACCAGCATCCCGAACAGCACGAACCATCCGCCCATCTGCCAGAGAAGGTCCTTGAAGAACGGGAAGGCCAGCGCGGTGGAGATCTTCGGATCGGTGGCCGTGACGATGATCGTGACGGTGATCGCGGCGACCACGGCCTCCAGCAGCAGCCGCATCCTGCTGGAGAAACCCTCGGTGCTGCCGGTCGTGACCTTCAGGTAGTCGTCGTAGAATCCGATGGCGCCGAAACCGAGCATGACGAACATCACGGCCAGCACGTAGAGATTGGTCAGGTCGGCCCAGAGCAGCACGGTGATCAGGATGGAGCCGAGGATCATCAGGCCGCCCATGGTGGGCGTTCCGGCCTTGGCGAAATGGGTTTCCGGCCCGTCGTCGCGGATCGGCTGGCCCTTGCCCTGCTTGAGACGCAGAAGGGATATCAGGCTCGGACCGAACATGAAGACGAGGAACAGCGCCGTCATGATCGCTCCGCCGGTGCGGAACGTGATGTAGCGCAGCACGTTGAGCACGGTGAACTGATCGGCCAGGGCCTGTGAAAGGTGATAGAGCATTCACACCTCTTTCCGCGACGGTTCGAACATCTCCCTGAGGGCCCGGGCGACCGGCATCATCCGGGACCCCAGCGACCCCTTTATCATGACCACGTCCCCCGCCCGCAGATCGCTTTTCAGCATGTCCGGCAGCTCCCGCGGATCCTCGACCCGCGCCGCCCGGAGATGGGGCGGAGTGGCGTCCCAAAGGTGTTGCATCATGCTTCCGCTTACGTAAAGGGCATCCACTCCGGCGCCCTCCACGGCCTCGGCGAGACCGGCGTGCAGCTCCGCGGAGCGCTCGCCCAGCTCCAGCATGTCGCCGAGAACGGCGATGCGCCGCCCTCCGGGGCCGGGGCTGGCCTCGGAAAGGGCCGTCAGCGCCGCCCGCATGGAGGCCGGATTGGCATTGTAGCTTTCGTCGATGAGGAGGACCTCGCCCCCCTGCACCCGCAGACGGTGCCGCGTCCCCCGGCCCTCCGGCGCGCGCATGTCCGCCAGCCGGTGCAGTACGGCGGTCAGATCCGCCCCGGTGGCCAGCGCCACCCCCACGACGGCCAGGGAATTGAGGGCGATGTGGGCGCCGGGCATGCCCACCCGCCACACGAGCCGCTGCCCGCGGGCCTCCGCCTCGACGCACACGCAGTCGTCCTTGCTCGCCGCGTCGAGCATGCGGATGGCGGCATCCGGATGCGTGCCGTAGCTCAGCACCTCCCCCGCCCCGGCGTCGCGGGCGGCCGCCTCCAGGATCCCGTAGTGCGGCGCATCGCGGTTGATCACCGCGGCGCCGCCCGCGGAGAGGCCGGAGAAGATCTCCGCCTTGGCGCGGGCGATGCCGGCAAGATCCCCGAATGCCCCGATGTGGCTCTCCGCGACATGCGTCACCACGGCCACGTCCGGCCGCACCAGCGCCGTCAGATCGGCGATCTCGCCGGGAGCGTTCATCCCCATCTCGACGATGCCGTAGTCCGTTTCGCGGGGCATGCGCGCCAGCGTCAGGGGCACGCCCCAGTGGTTGTTGAACGAGGCCCTGGCGGCATGCGTCCGCCCCGTGGCGGACAGTGCGAGCGCCAGCATGTCCTTCGTCGTCGTCTTGCCCACCGAGCCGGTCACGCCGACGACCCGGCCCGCGACCCGCTCCCTCGCCGCCGCGCCCAGACGGCGCAGCGCCTCGAGGGTGTCCTCCACCACCAGCAGCGGCCCCGCCGCGCGCATCCCATCGTCGGGCCGCGACACGACGGCCAGCGCCGCGCCGGACCCCAGCGCCGCGGCCGCGAAGGCATGGCCGTCCATCCGCACGCCACGGATGGCGAAGAAGATTTCGCCGCCCCGCACCTCCCGGGAATCGAACGTCACGCCGGAAAAGGCCTCCGGGGGCTGCCCGGACGCCTCGCCGCCGATGGCCCGGCGCACCTCGTCCCATGTCCACAGCGGCGTGCTCACCTGTCCGACTCCTCGAGCCAGCGTTCGATTTCCTCGTGATCGGAGAAGGGAATCGTCTGATCACCCACGATCTGGCCGGTTTCATGACCCTTCCCGGCCACGAGCAGAATATCCCCCCTCTCCAGCATTCCCAGCGCGGTGCGGATGGCCTCGGCGCGGTCGCCGATCTCCCGGGCGTCCGGACAGCCCTCCATGACCATGGCACGGATGGAGGCCGGATCCTCGGAGCGCGGATTGTCGTCCGTGACGACCACCACGTCCGCCTCGCGCGCCGCCACCTCGCCCATGCGGGCGCGCTTGCCGACGTCCCTGTCCCCTCCGGCGCCGAACACCACGATCAGACGTCCGCCGGCATAGGGACGCAGGGCCCTCAGGGCCACCGACAGCGCGTCCGGCGTATGGGCGTAGTCCACGAATACGGACGCCCCGTTGCGGGTGCGTCCCACCAGATCGAGACGGCCGCGCGCGCCCCTGAGCCGCTCCAGGGCCATGACGGCCTCCTCCTCCGGGCCGCCGGCGGCGATAACCAGCCCCGCCGCGACAAGCGCGTTCTCCGCCTGGAACCGCCCCACGAGCGGCAGATAGACCCGGTACTCGCGCTTCGTGCCCTGGACGACCAGCTGCTGCCCCAGCCCCTCCACGCGCCGCGACACGAGGCGCAGGCGTCCGCCGCTCTCGCCGACGTCCCAGACCATGAGACCGTGGTCGCGCGCGCGCCGGGCGACCTCCGGCCCGCGATCGTCGTCCATGTTCACCACGGCGCCCGCGGGCGGATGCAGCAGCTCCGTGAACAGCCGCATCTTGGCCTCGAAATAGGCATCCATGGATTCATGGTAGTCGAGATGGTCGCGGGAGAGATTCGTGTAGCCGCCGGCGGTGAGACGCACGCCGTCCAGCCGGTACTGCGCCAGCCCGTGCGAGGAGGCCTCCATGGCCAGATGGGAGATCGCGCGCTTGCGCATGCGCGCCAGCGTCTCGTGGAGATGCACCGGATCCGGCGTCGTGTGCCGGACGTCCAGATCCTCCAGGTCCGGGCCGAAGATGCCCAGCGTCCCCATCGACGCCGCGCGGAAGCCCATGAACGTCCATATCTGGCGGGTGAACTCCACGACGGAGCTCTTGCCGTTGGTCCCGGTCACGGCGACGATCGTCACCGGCTGATGGCGGTAGAAGCGGGCGGCGACCAGGGCCAGGGCCCGCGCCGGATTCTCGGCCCGCACGACGGCCACGCCCGGCGGAATGTCCGGCAGAACCACGTCCTTTCCGACCAGAATGGCGGCGGCGCCCCGCTCCAGCGCGTCGGGGATGTACCTGGCTCCGTCCGTGCGGGTTCCGGGCAGCGCCGCGAACAGCCAGCCCTCCCGGACCTTCCGCGAATCCGCCGTCACTCCGAGCACGTGCAGGCCGCCGTCACCCTCGATGCGGCAGCATTTGGCGAGATTTTTCAGTTCCTGCGGCATGTTCCGCCCTGTTCATCCCTGTTTCCACGGCGCCTTCCGGCCGGCCCGGCGTTTCGCGCCCCCGTGCAGCTTGCGCCAGCGCGCCAGCTCCTCCTTCGCGATCTCGTCGTCAAGTCTGGGAGGCACGCCCAGCAGAGGCGCGATGCGCGCGATCACGTTACCCGCCACGGGCACCGCGTTCCACCCCGAAGTCGCGAAGCCGCGCGTCTCCGGTATCGGCTGCGGATCGTCCAGCATCACGAGCACGACGTACTTCGGATCGTCCATGGGAAAGGCCCCCATGAACGAGGTCAGCCTGTGGTCCTTGCTGTACCTTCCGTCGATGACCTTCTCCGCCGTGCCCGTCTTGCCTCCGACACGCCATCCCGGAGCCGCGGCCCGCCGGGCCGTGCCCTTGATGGCGTTGAGCCGGAACAGATGGCGCATCTTGCGGGAGGTTTCCTCGCTGATTATGCGGCGCCCCATGGCCCGGGCCGTCTCCGCGTCCCGCTTCAGGAAGGTGGGAGGCACCATGACGCCTCCGTTGACGAGGGCGGCGATCACCGCCGCGCCCTGAAGCGGCTGCACGGCGAATCCGTGGCCGAACGAGGCGGTGACGGAAGTGATGGTGGTCCACCTGCGCGGCAGCAGCGGTCTGGCGGATTCGGGCAGCTCCGTTCTCAGCCTCTGCCGCAGGCCGACCTTGTCCAGAAAGGCCTTGTGGCGCTCCAGGCCGACCTCCAGCGCCATGCGCGCGGTACCGATGTTCGAGGAGTGGGTGAAGATCTCCGGCACGCTCAGCCAGCGCCTCTGGGCATGGTAGTCGTGGATCTTCGCGCGCCCGATCCGGAGGGGGAAGCGGGCGTCGTACTTCTTGTCCAGCGTCGCGGTGCCCAGATCCAGCGCCATGGCGAAGGTCACCGCCTTGATGACGGAGCCGAGCTCGTAGACGCCCGCCGTCATGCGGTTCAGCCGGTCCTTCTTCTGCGCTCCGGTCTTCACCGGCGCATTGGGATTGAAATCCGGCAGCGAGACCAGCGCCAGGATCTCGCCGGTATGCACGTCCATGACCAGACCGCCGGCACCGATGGCATGGAACTTCCGCATCGCCCTGTCCAGCTCGTCGCGGAGCGCATGCTGCACCCGCACGTCGATGGACAGGACCGCGGGCTGCGCGGAGCGGCCGTCCGGCTTCGCCAGCGAGGCGGTGAACAGCGCCCCGGACGTGTCCAGATAGCGCTCGATGCCCGTCAGCCCCCTGGAATCGATGTTGGAATAGCCCACCACGTGCGAAACCAGCGGCCCCATGGGATAGACCCGCCGCTTGTCCTTCATCACCCGGATGCCGGGAATGCCCAGCGCCAGGACGCGGGCCTCCACTTCCGGACGCACCTGCCGTTTCACCCAGACGAATTTCAGGCGCTTGTTGGAGAACTGGCGCAGCAGACGGGCCTCGTTGAGGTCCGGGAAGACGGTCTTCAGCTGCTCCACCGCCTCCTCCGGATCGATCATCCGGTAGGGTTCGGCGAAAATGGAGGCGAACGGCATGTCCGCCGCCAGCAGCACACCGTTGCGGTCCACGATGTCCGGCCGCGGTATGCGGTCCTTGCGCACGACGGACGCCTTGCGCTTTCCGTCGCCGTCGCCCAGCGTCAGCCACGCCGCCTTCAGGGTGACCACGGCGAACAGGAGCGCGAAGGCGGCGACGACGAAGGTCATGCGTCCGTCTCGCAGGGTTCTGCGGGTTCCCATGACGCTCATCGCGCGGCCTCCTCCTTCTGGATCCGCGCGATCAGCTCGTCGAGCGATCGGACCCCGGTCGCCGGATCGTCCGGATCCCTGCGCGGCACGTCGGCGAGCACGCCGTCGACGGAACGGATGCGCTCCGGATCCACCGGCCGCAGCTCCAGATGCCGCGCCGCGAGACGCTCCAGCCGCATCGGGCTGTTCAGCATCGCCCATTCGATGCGCAGCAGACGCATGCTTTCCTCCTCGCGGGCGATTTCCGCGCGGATGCGGCGGATCTCGCGCTCCGCCATGCGCGTCTGCTGCTCGCGGCCGTAGAGGAACATGGCGAAGGCCACAAGGCCGATCACGAGCAGGACATTGACCGTCGTAAGAGATTTCATCTTCCGCCCCCGTGCGGTTGCGGCATGCCCAGCGCCCGGAAGTCCAGCGGAATCGCCGGGGCATGCGTGCGTTCTCCTCCTCTCAGCCGGGCCGAGCGCGCCCGTGGATTAGCGGCCACCTCCGCCTCGGAGGGCGCGATGCCGCCGGGCGCCAGATCGACGAAGGAGGGCTCCGGTCCAGGCATCTCCGGCATGTGGCGGGAGGGCCGTCCCGCCCTGCCCGTCCGTACCGCCAGAAAGCGCTTGACGATGCGGTCCTCGAGGGAATGGAAGCTGACGACCGAAAGCCGTCCGCCGGGCCCGAGAATGCGTTCGGCGGCGGCCAGCCCCAGCGCCACCTCCCGCAGTTCGCCGTTGACATGGATCCGCAGCGCCTGGAACGTCCGCGTTGCCGGATGGGCCTGCCCGGGCCTCTTCCTCGGCCCCAGCACCCCCTCCACGATGGCGGCGAGCTCCGCCGTGGTGCGGATCGGCGCCTCCTTCCGTCTCCGCGCGATGGCCCGCGCGATGGCCCGCGAACGCCGCTCCTCGCCATACAGCCACAGGATGTCCGCAAGCTCCCTCTCCGATGCCGAATTCACCACGTCCGCCGCGGACGGCCCCTGCCGCTCCATGCGCATGTCCAGCGGACCGTCGCGCAGGAATGAGAAGCCGCGCCGCGGATCGTCGAGCTGCATGGAGGACACCCCGAGGTCGAGCACCACCCCGTCCACGGTGTCGATGCCGGCCTCCGCGAGCAGCTCCTCCATGCGGGAGAAGCGGCCGTGCAGAAGCACCAGCCGGCCGGAGAACGCCTTCTCCATCTCCCTGCCCGCCGCGATGGCGTCCGGATCCCGGTCGATGCCAACGACCCGCGTACCCGGAACCGAAAGGATGGCCCGCGCGTAGCCGCCGGCCCCGAAGGTGCCGTCCACGTATACGCCACCCTCCCGGGGCGCGAGAAGGCCCGTGGCCTCGTCGCGCAGCACCGGCACGTGGCGCATCCGGGTTCCCTCGCTTTCGGCAGTCATCATCGGCAGTGGTCCGGCAGGCCGGTGCGGAAAGCGCGCGCCCTCCCCCGCGATGCCGGGAGGACACGGTTCCCCACCCGTAACTTATGGTTAACGTCCCCTTGCGACTCTGGCCCGCCGGTTGTTAACAAATGGTTGCCGCAGCACGCGAAATCCCAAGAATTCCTTGTGCAGATGATTCGTGGCGGGACAGATGCGCCCCGCGGCCGGCCGCGCCGGAAGGGAAACGGGCGTCAGCCGGCCTGTAAGCCGGGTTCTGTCCCCGGCGCTGCCGGGGGATGACCATTCATCTGGGACGCATGTCGCCATGCGCCTCCTGCGGCCAACCCGGACGGTCTGGGCCGGAAACGCACCCTGCGCCCCCGGAGGGGCGCGCCGTCCCTATTAGGCCTTGCTCCGGGCGGGGCTTGCCGTGCCGCCCCTGTTGCCAGGGGCGCGGTGCGCTCTTGCCGCACCCTTTCACCCTTGCCGTGCGCCTCGCGGCGCGTTGGCGGTCTGCTTTCTGTGGCGCTTTCCCTGGGGTTCCCCCGAAGGGTCCCCCGCCGGGCGTTACCCGGCGCCCTGTTTCCGTGGAGCCCGGACTTTCCTCCGGCCGACGGTGCCGCGAGGGCCCGTGGCCGGCGGCCATCCGGCCGGCTGACGCA
>CAYSHK010000084.1:0-6737 GCA_964430935.1 uncultured Rhizobiaceae bacterium | reverse complement strand
ACGCCGGAAAAGCGATGCAAAAAGGTGACAGTGGCATGCATAAGTTGCATCGGCGTGTCATCTGCACTTGCTATGGCGCGCGGAATGACGCATCCATAGATTGTCGTCGGGTGCATTCATAATCCGGGATTGCATGCTGCGGTTCCGGCAAATGATGGGGAGGCACGCGACAGAGACACGACGATGTCAGTACAGCGGGGGCAGGACAGGTGAGATCAGGAACACGGCGAGCGGGGAGCGCGGCATCCGGTGTTCTCGGTATTTTGCTGACGGCGCTGCTGCTCACCGGCTGCGGCGGAGCCATGCTGCCCGGGGAAGGGCCGAGCACGGCGCGGATTCTGGACGAGGGTGGAACCGGCGGCGAGACGGTGGGCGATTACGCCATCGTCCGCCTGGACGGAGAGGTGGTCCGGGCGCTCATGGGGTTCGAGCCCCATGGCATGCGGAGCGTCTTCGGCGCGGGGTCCCCACGCACGTTCCACAACCGTCTCGGCGTGGGGGATGTTCTGCAGATCAACATCTGGGAAGCCGCGGAGAACGGTCTCTTCTCCACCCAGGAGAACAAGCGCACGGAGCTGCCGCCGGTGCAGATCGACCGCAGCGGGCGCATCACCATCCCCTTCGTCGGTTCGATACGGGCGGCCGGATATTCCCCGTTGCAACTCCAGAAGCGCATCGAACGGGCGCTGGAGGGCAAGGCCATATCCCCGCAGGTCATGGTCAACGTTGTGAAGAACGTGGCCAACTCGGTGGTGGTGAACGGCGACGTGCGCAAGCCGGGCCGCTACCAGATGTCGCTCAAGGGCGACCGCCTTCTCGACATCGTGGCCGCCGCCGGGGGCGCCGCCGCGCCGGCCCGTGAGACCATGGTGACGCTGATCCGCAAAGGCCGCAAGGGTGTCCAGAACCTGAAGCGCATCATCAAGGATCCCAGGGAGAACATCTACATCCGTCCCGGGGACCAGATCTATCTTTCGCACAACCCGCAGACCTTCACCGCCTTCGGCGCCGTGGCCAAGACGGGGGAATATCCCTTCGACAGCGACCGTGTGAACATTCTCGAGGCCGTGGCGCGGGCGGGCGGCCTTCTCGACAGCAGGGCGGACGCGAAGGGCGTCTTCCTCTTCCGGCTGGAAAGCAACAGGGTGCTGCGGGCCGCGGGCGTGGATCCGGAGCGGCTCTCCCCCTCCGGGCGCACGCCCACCGTCTACGTACTGGACATGAGCCAGCCGAAGGCGTTCTTCGTGGCCCAGGGCATGGTCATGCGGGACAACGACGTGATCTATGTCGCGAATTCCGTGAGCACGGAGCTGCAGAAGTTCCTCACCCTCCTCAACTCGGGTACCGCCGCCGTTCGCGGAACCTATACCGCGGCCACCGTGGCGGACTGATGACGGAGGAAGGGGGTGCCATCGCCCGCGGTGCAAGGGCGGTGTGCGCACCCGAAGGTGGTACGGGGCCGGCCGCCTTTTCAGGAAGGCGTGCCGGCGGCCTCCTGCCGTTCACGGATCAGGCGACCATAGACCGCGATGCCCTCCTCCAGGTCCGGATAGTACTGCAGCCGTCCGTCCATCAGGATGGCGGCGGCGTCGCAGTACTGACGCAGAAGGGCGGGGCTGTGGGCCACCATGAGAATGTCGGCCTTCTGCAGCTTGCTGGCGAACATCTCCTCGCAGCGCTTGCGGAAGACGGCGTCGCCGACTGCCAGAATCTCGTCCACAAGGTAGCAGTCGAAGTCGATGGCCATGCTCAGCCCGAAGGCGAGTCGCGCCCGCATGCCGGAGGAATAGGTGCGCACCGGCATGAAGTAGTGCTCGCCGATGTCGGCGAAGGCGCGCACGAAGTCCTCCACCTGCGCGACCTCCCGTCCGTAGATCCGGGCCACGAACCGGACGTTCTCCTTGCCCGTCATGCTGCCCGCGAAACCGCCGCTGAAGCCCAGCGGCCAGGAGACCCGGACATGGCGGATGATGCGGCCGGAGGTGGGTTCCTCCGATCCCGCGATCAGCCGGATGAGGGTCGATTTGCCCGCTCCGTTGAGCCCTAGCACCGCAATGTTGCGGCCACGGGGGAAGTCGAAGCTGACATGGTCGAGAACGACCCGGACGCTGTTGCGCAACCTGTAATGTTTGGTTACATTCGCCAGACTAACGTTAGATTGTGGATGGTTCGGGTGCATGGCACGGACCGCGATTTTCCCCGGTTGCATGTTTTCGGAAAGGCAACCTAGCATCAGATCATGACCAAAGAACAGAGGAACAAGGTGGTGCCTGCGCCCTTCGCCAAGCGCCAGCCGCCCGGGAAGCCGGAGCAGGAGGACGCCTCCCGTTCCACCGGGGGGGATTCGGCCGATGCCCCGAAGCCGGCTCCCGTCCGCCGCCGCAGGCGCTGGAAGGTCTCCTTCGTGTTGCTCGTCCTGCTGCCGACGGTGCTCGTCGGGCTCTACTACGCCCTGATCGCCGCGGACCAGTACATGGTCGAAACGCGGTTCGCGGTGCGCAGCACGAACCCGAGCCCCGGCAGCGGGCTGCTCAGCACCCTGGGCCTGGGAATGGGAGGCGCCTCGGCCAGCGACACCTATATCGTTCTGGAGTACATCCACAGTCGGGAGATCCTGAAGCGGATCGACGACGAGATCGGGCTGAAGCGGCGTTTCAGACTCCCGGACCGGGATTTCTACGCGGTGCTGCCGGAGGATGCCACGTTCGAGGACTTCGTGGACTACTGGCGGTCCATGGTGCGGGTGGAGCTGGACAGGACCTCCCAGATCATCACGGTCCAGGCGTTCGCCTTCACGCCGCAGGATGCCCGCGAGATCGCCGGTGCGATCCTGCGGGAGAGCGAGCGCATGGTCAACGAGATCAGCGCCCGGGCCCGTGCGGACGCGGTCGCCTATGCGGAAAACGAGGTGCGCAACGCGGAGGAGCGGCTGCGCAAGATCCGCAAGCGCTTTCTGCGGTTCCGCAGCACCACCCAGCAGATCGATCCGGCCAAGCAGGCGCAGGTGCAGCTGGCGCTGATCGGCAAGCTGGAGGAACAGCTCGCGGAGCTTCAGGCCCGTCTGTCCGAGGCCAGGAGCTATCTGTCCGAGAACGCCCCCACCATCATCTACCTGAAGAACCGCATCAACGCCGTGCGCAAGCAGATCCGCGAGGAGCGTCTCAAGCTGGGCGACCGGAACCGCAACCGCAAGGTGGACCTTCGCCGGATGGACCAGACGACTCTCAGCACCACGCTTTCGGAATACGAGGCGCTGCTGGTGGAAAGGGAGTTCGCGGAAAAGTTCTATCTCTCCACGCTCAGCGGACTGGAGCAGGCCCGTCTGCTGGCCAACCGGCAGCAGAGATATCTGGCGACCTTCGTCCATCCCTATCTGCCGGACGAGGCGCTCTATCCGAAGAGCGTGCGCAATACCGCCTTCGTCTTTCTGGCTCTCTCCCTTCTGTGGGGGCTGGGCATGCTGATGCTTCAGTCGGTGCGCGACCGCATGTAGTCGGAGGCATGGGATGCAGATTCCGGAGGTGGACAGGGAGGGGAGCCTGAACTACCGGGCGGCGTTCGCCATGCAGGGGCGCGTGCTGCGCGCCCTGCTGCTGCGCGAGGCCTCCCTGCGTCTGGGGCCGCACCGGTTCGGTCACCTGCTCGTCCTCACGGAGATGATCTGGGGCACCACGCTGCTGGGGATCATCCAGTATCTGCTGGAGCACGCGCCGCCCTATGGCAAGAGTGCCATCTTCTACATCTTCACCGGGATGTTTCCGTTCACCCTGTACCGCAACGTGCATGCCCGCGTCGCCGCCGCCGTTGAGGCCAACCGGGCGCTGTTCAGCTATCCCGCCATCCGGCCGCTGGACACCATGCTGGCGCGCGCGGGGCTGGAGAGCGCCTTCCAGGTTACGGCCTTCCTGATCTTCTACGGCGCCTTCATCTGGTTCGACCTGACCGGTTTCCCGGCCCGGCCGGTGGAGCTGCTGCTGGCCGTGTTCGCCACCATCCTGCTGGGGTTCGCCATGGGCGTCACGGGCATGATTCTGCGCAGCCTGTGGAAGGTCTGGGAGACTGTGGACGGCATGATCACGCGGGTGCTCTTCTTCGCCTCGGGCATTTTCTACCAGGTGGAATTCCTTCCGCCGCAGATCCGGGAGATCCTCGTGTGGAACCCGCTGGTGCATGCCATCGAGTGGGTGCGGTACTGCGTCTATCCGGAATATTTCACGCAGATCCTGGACCGGGAATACCTGCTCGGATGGGGGCTGGCCGGTTCCGTGTTCGGTCTTGGCATGGAGCGGCTGATCCGCGGCAGGCTTCTCGAGGGACGCTGATGGGTGCGTCGCCGCGGGGATATGCCCTGCACTGGCGGGCGACCGGCCTGCTGGCGAGGCGGAGGCTGCTGGAGACGCTGCTCGGAGCGCCCGTGCGCATCCATGGACCGGGGCGCCGGGCGTCCCCGGACACTCCGTGGATCGGATGGGGCCTGAAGGCCAGCGGCCTGCGCGCCCGTCGCCTCGCGGAACGGGACGGGACGGGCGTCCTTCTCCTGGAGGATGGATTTCTGCGTTCCTTCGGGCTGGGGGTGACCGGCGCTCCTCCCCTTTCCATCGTCGTCGACGGCACCGGAGTCCATTACGACGCCACCCGCCCGTCGGATCTGGAGAACACCCTGCGGGCCGGCCGTTTCACACCGGACGAGCTGGAGACGGCCCGGCGCGCCATGGCGTTCATCCGCCGCGAGGGCATTTCCAAGTACAACATCGGACTGCCGCCGCCCGCCGGCTCCTTCCCGCCGGACGAAGGAAGACGGGTGCTCGTGGTCGATCAGACGGCGGGGGATCTCTCGCTGCGTCATGGCCTGGCGGACCAACGGACCTTCCGGGACATGCTGGAGGCGGCGCTGGACGAGAACCCGGACGCCACCGTCTGGATCCGCAGCCATCCGGACGTGGAAACCGGCCGCAGAAAGGGCATGCTGCCGCGCATCGCCGACGACAGGATCCGCATGATGCCGGGGAACTGGCATCCCGCCGACGTCCTGGGCCATTTCGACAGGGTCTACACGGCCACTTCCCTGCTCGGTCTGGAAGCCCTGATCGCAGGCGTGCCGGTGCGTTGCTTCGGTCTGCCCTTCTATGCGGGATGGGGATTGACGGAGGATGCGCGCAGTTGTCCCCGGCGTGGCGTCCCGCGCACTCTGGAGGAACTCTTCGCCGCGGCCTGTCTGCGCCATGCCCGCTATATCGACCCGCGCACGGGCGGGAGGGGCGATATTTTCACCGTTCTGCGACATCTCGCCCTTTTGCGCCGCGAACGTGCGTTCTGGGCCCGTGCGGGGGAGGAGGAATGGTCGGGGCGCGTCTTCGTCTTCGGTTTCCGGCTATGGAAGCATGCGCAGACGGCCCCCTTTTTCGGGGAGGAGACGGAGGTTCGCTTCGTGCGCTCCCTGCGGCAGGCGCGCCGGGCCGGGCTCTCCTCCCGGGATCGGATGGCCGTGTGGGGCATGCGGGACGTCCCGGGGCTGGTGGAGACGGCCGGGTCTCTCGGCATGAGGATGGTGCGCGTGGAAGACGGCTTCCTGCGGTCCGTGGGGCTGGGCACCGATTTCGTTCCCCCCTGGTCGCTGGTTTTCGACGATGCGGGAATCTACTTCGATGCCCGCGCCGCAAGCCGTCTGGAGCGACTGCTGGCGGGTGCGGATTTTCCTAGGGAGCTGCTGGAGGCGGCGGCCCGCTTGCGCCGGCGCATCGTCGAGATGGACCTCACGAAATACAATCTGGAAAAGAGGGGTGCGACGGTCGATTTCCGCAAGGCCGCCGGAGCAAGGAGGGTCGTCCTGGTGCCCGGACAGGTGGAAACGGACGCCGCGATCCGCCATGGCTGCACTTCCGTGCGCACCAATGCCCAGCTGCTGCAGCGCGTTCGCGCGGCCCGGCCGGACGCCTTTCTCGTCTGGAAGCCGCATCCGGACATCCTCGCGGGAAACCGCTCCGCGGCAGGGGATGCGGAGGCCATGGAACTGGCGGACCATGTGGAAACGGTGCATGGGATCTCCGCATGCATCCGGGCCAGCGACGAAGTGCACACGATGACCTCCCTGAGCGGTTTCGACGCCCTGCTGAGGGGCAGGCGGGTCGTGACCTACGGAGCGCCCTTCTATGCCGGATGGGGGTTGACGGAGGACATGGAGCCCGTGCCCCGGCGGGGCAGACGCCTGACACTCGACATGCTGGTGGCCGGTGCGCTCATCCTCTATCCGCGCTATCGCGATCCCTGCACGGGCGTGGTGCTCGACGCACAGGAGGCCGTAGAGCGGCTGGCGAGGCTGCGGATGCAGGAAGCGGTACCGCATGGACCGCTGCGCAAATGGCTGCTGCTGCTGGAGGGCGTGGTGGAAAGCGTGATGTGGCATGCGGCAGGGCGCGCCACGCGCCATCTCTTCCGATCCTGAACATGCCCGCCATGCGGCACGAACAAACGGGATCTCCGGGACGCCCCCCGGAGATCCGTCGCGGTTGGCAGGATCAGAACCACAGATCGTAGCCGGTGTCCGTCGACGCCTGGGCGTCCGGCTGGGCCTCCGAAGCACCATCGGTCGGCACACCGTTGTCGCCCGGTATGGCAGAGGTTTGCGGGTCCGTCGCGTCATCGACGACCAGGCCATCACCGTGCGCTTCGTTCACCGCGAACATGAAGTTTTCGGCATGCATGGCGCTGGCATTGGCGGTTCCCTGGGCGGTGGCATC
>CAYSHK010000083.1:0-50913 GCA_964430935.1 uncultured Rhizobiaceae bacterium | reverse complement strand
CCCCCCGCAGATCGGACCCCCTGTCAGGAAGCCCCCCAGCTTCCCCTCATTCCGCAGGCCGCATCAACGGCCGAAGAAAAGCCTGCCGGTATCGACCGTCGCCGAAACCGCGACGATGTTCACGTGGTTCTTGTAGGTGGCAGTGAAAGGTACGGGCGTGGTGATGTCGACGTCACCATCCTTGACGAACAGATGACTGTATCCGGCGTGGAGAGTCAGCCAGTCGCTCGCAGTCCAGGATGCTCCCACCGAAATCCAGTGGCGATCGTTGTCGGGAACGCGCACGCCGCGGGTGGCGTCCGGAACCGGGCTGTCCTCGTAGGCGTAGCCGGCGCGCAGAGTGAGCGCGTCATTGTACCGGTATTCGGCTCCGATGGCGAAGAGCCAGGAATCCTTCCAGTCGTAGGCCACTGTGTCCGTTCCCGTGGCATGCTCGATGCTGAAGTCCTTGAAGAGACTCCAGTTCGTCCATTCGACCGAGCCTGTGAGCGCCAGACGGTCCGTGATCTCCTGGCGTACGGAGACGGTGAGCATGTCCGGCAGCGTATGCTTGACGGATGCCGCTCCGTAGGGAACGCCGGAGAGGTTGTTGTAGTAGGTGCCCTTCAGCGTGTGCTTGATGCGGGAGCGGTAGCCGATGCCGATGGTCGTCATGTCGGTGGGGGTGAACGTGATTCCCGCCGTGAAACCGATTCCCCAGTCGTCCCCCTTGACCTGGGCGACTTCCGCACCACCCAGAGCGTTGTTCAGATCGCCCTTCATGTAGTTGATCTGGAGCCCGGCGCCGATGGAGATGAAGTCATTCAGCTTCGCGCCGACCACCGGATTGATGTTCATGGTTACGATCTTCGACTTGTAACCGTACAGGGCACCCCGGGAAAACGGATCGTTCTCCGTCTTCATGCCGAACGGCGCGTTCATCCCGATTCCCAGCCAGAACATGTCGTTGACCTGGTATGAACTGTACGTGGCCGGCACGAAGGCGTCCTTGCCGATGTCTCCGGAATCGCTGGTGCCACCGAGCCCCCCGGCTTCGTCCCTGGCGCGGCCGTAGGGCATGACCAGAGCTCCGTTGTAGTCGCCCTTCATGCCTTCGTGCTGCGTGATGGTGGCGGGGTTCCAGAACATGGAGGAGAGGCCGCTGCCTCCGGCCGCCGTACCGGCGAAGGACATGCCCTGGAATTCCGCGGACTGTTCGCGGATCGCGAAGCCTCCGGCATGGGCCGCCGTCGTCGTGGCGAGGGCGGTGGTGGTTGCAAGCAGTATACCCAGGCAGACCTTCCTGCTCATGCCGGCCATGCGCGAACTCCTCCTGAACTCAGAACCCGTGAATGCGTTGATCGGTATGCGTATGACGCATAGGCGGGATGCTCCGAACGCAGGTATTCATCCAGATTCGATTCGTGGCATGCAAGGGTGAGGCCGTATAATTCGTCACCATCCGGCCATATTTCGTCCGTGCTGTGACTTTTCGGCAACAAGGCATTCATCTTCCGGGCGGAATGGCCGTGGAGGCTTGACCGTTGTCAATATCGGCCGTCCACGGGGCGTCTAAACCCTTGAAACCGTTTTGCCGGAGCTCTCCGGGAGGCTATTGATTGCATATGAATGCCGATCTGAAGCATACGTTCGGGTTCGAGCGGGTGGACGTGGAGGAGCGCCGGCGGCGCATCCGCAGGTTGTTCGACGCCGTCGCTCCCCGCTACGATCTCATGAACGATCTCATGAGCTTCGGCATCCATCGGCTGTGGAAGCGCACGCTGGTGCGCATGATCGCCCGCGAGGTGCCCGGTGCGCGTCTCTTCGTGGATCTCGCTGGCGGGACGGGCGATGTCGCGCGGCTGCTCGCGCGCGACGATCCGGCCAGGGAGGTGATCGTTCTGGATCCCTCCGTGGAGATGATGCTGGCGGGCCGCCGCGACCATCCGCGCCTTTCCTCTTCCCTGAAGTGGGTGGCTGCGGAAGGGGAGCGGCTGCCGCTTCCCGACGGGTCCGTGGACGTGCTGACGGTGGCCTTCGGTCTGCGGAACATGTCCGATCCGGACGCCGCGCTCGAGGAGGCGCTGCGCGTGCTGAAACCGGGCGGCCGGTTCTACTGTCTGGAGTTCTCGCGGCCGCAATGGTGGCTGAAGCCGTTCTACGACCTCTATTCCTTCTTCGTCATTCCCCGTCTGGGGGCATGGGTGGCGGGGGAGCCTTCGGCGTACCGCTACCTGATCGAATCCATCCGCCGGTTTCCGGGGCAGAAGGCGCTGACCGCGAAGATGCGCCACGCCGGCTTCTCCGATGTCCGCTGGCGCAATCTCTCCTTCGGTATCGCGGCCATCCATTCGGCGCGCAGGGCGGGGGCTCCGGCGCCGCGGCCGACGGAGGAGGGCACGGCATGAACCAGATTGTCGCGGGCATGATGCGGATGGGGGAGGGGCTGCGGCTGTGGCTCATGGCCGTGCGCCCCCGGACGCTGACCATCGCCCTCGCGCCGGTGCTGGTGGGGACGACCCTGGCCTGGACGGAGGCGGGCCGGGTGGATGTGCGGCTCTTCATCGTCATCATGCTGGCCGCGGTGCTCATACAGGCCGGCACGAATCTCCATAACGACGCGGCGGACGCGGAGGCGGACGCCGGGGATCGGCTGGGGCCGCCCCGGGTCAGCGCGCTGGGACTGCTTTCGGCGGAGGATGTGCGACGGGCGGCGTGGATCTCCTTCGGTCTGGCGGCACTGCTCGGCCTGTGGCTGGTGTGGAAGGGCGGCTGGCCGATCCTCGTCATAGGCACGACCTCCATACTGGCCGGCGCGGCCTATTCGTCCGGCCCAAGGCCGATCTCGCACACGCCGTTCGGAGAGCTGTTCGTGGTGGCGTTCTTCGGGCTGGCCGCCGTGGCGGGCACCTACTACCTGCAGACGGGCTCCGTGTCCGCGCGGGCGCTGGTGGCCGGCCTCGTCGTCGGGCTGCCGGCCGGGGCCGTGCTGCTGGTGAACAACACCCGCGACGTCGTCCAGGACATGGCCGCGGGGCGCCTGACCCTGGCCATCCGCATCGGCAAGGCCCGGGCCGCGGTCGTCTATGCCCTGCTGCTGCTCACGCCCTACCTTCTGCTGGCTCTTCCGTGGCCCGGATACCACAGCCTGTCGGGACGCCTGCTGTGGCCGGTCTTCATCACGCTGCCCTATGCCGTCTGGCTCGTGATGCAGTTCCGGAAAAAGCCGGTGGGGTACTTCAATCTGCTTCTGGTCAACACGGCGAAGCTGCAGTTCGCCATCTCGGCGCTGATGTGTCTGTCGCTCGTCCAGTAGGGCCTGAAAAACGAGGGGAAACGCCATGACCATCGCCAAGCTGCTGCCTCTGGGGCTTGCGTTCATCATGTTCGCCATGGGGCTGACGCTCCGTTTCTCGGATTTCGCCAAGCTGATCCGGCATCCGCTGGCCGTGGGGCTGGGACTCTTCGTGCAGATGATCCTTCTGCCCCTGCTGGCCTTCGCCCTGCTGACGATCTTTCCCATCCGGCCGGAATTCGCCGTCGGCGTGATGATTCTCGCGGCCTGCCCGGGCGGGATCACCTCCAACATGATCACGCACATCGCACGGGGCGACACGGCGCTTTCCATCACGCTGACCGCGATCACTTCCCTGGCCGGCATGGTCACGGTTCCGCTCATCGTGGCGTTCGCGACGGGGCAGTTCATGGGGCAGACGGTGTCCGGATCGCTGCCGGTGGCGCAGATGGCGCTCAAAGTGTTCCTGGTTTCCACGCTGCCGGTGCTCATCGGCATGCTGATCCATCATTTCGCGCCCCGCGTCGCCGAGGCCGTCGAGCGGATCGCGCGGCCCCTGTCGCTGATCATCTTCGCCCTGATCGTGATCTGGGCCTTCGCCAGCCAGTGGCGCGTGATGATGGAGAACATGGCGGAGATCGGTCCGGTCGTGATCGCGCTGAACGTTCTCATCATGACCATCGGTTTCGGACTGGCGTCGGTGCTGCTGCTGCCGAAGGCGCAGGGCGTGGCCATCGCCATCGAGGGCGGCCTTCAGAACGGGGCGCTGGGCATCTTCGTCGCGGCGAATCTCCTCAACAACCCGGCCATGATGACGCCGTCCATCACCTACGCCCTGGTGATGAACGTGACCGCCGCGCTCTTCATCGCCTGGCTCCTGGCGCAACGGCAGCGGCAGGGCGTGTCGTCCTGAGCTTTCCGGATGAAGCCCGCCTCTTCCCGCGTGCGGGCGGCATGAAAGAGGCCCGCCCATCCGGGCGGGCCCACAGATACCTGTTCGGAAAGGAGGAGAGGGGAATTATGCCCCTTCGCGCTTCGTGGCGGCCGGCGTTGCCGCGTTGCGTTCCGCCATGAAGCGTTCGAATTCCTCGCGGTCCCGCGCCTGCCGCAGCTTCGTGACGAACTCCTCGAACTCGCGCTGCTCCCGCTCCAGACGGCGGAGCGTCTCTTCGCGGTAGGCGTCGAAGGCGGCATTGCCGGTCGGGCGCAGGCCGCCGCCGGGCCGGACAACATCCCGGACCCTTTCGGCCGTGCGGGCCGCCAGCTCGTCGATCGACCCGCCCCAGAGAATGTAGGCCAGCACGGCCATGCCGAGCGGCCACCAGACCATGAATCCCAGAACCAGCGCCGCGACGCCAAGAGGCGTCCAGCGGCCGCCACGTCCGGTACCAGCGGAAACCGTATGCATGAGATCTTGCCCTCCGGTCGTTGACGATACTCCCGGAATGTGGGGCCCGATTTCCCCCGGGTCAAGTGCCGGGACCGGGCGCGGCATGCGCCCGTAGCGGTTTTTTTCTTATATGCCAGTGCGTTGCTGCAATCATTAAAACCCGGAAATATGGAAGTCCGGGCGGGCCTCAGGCTTCGCTTTCCTCCGGCTTCCGCTCCGGGGCGGCGTCCGTCGTCCCGTCTTCCTCCCCCTCGCGGGCCATGGGAATGTCGACCTCTTCGGAGGAGCGCTTGCGGGTGATGATGATGCGCGGCCGCTCCGCTTCCCCGGAGCCGGCGACGGTGGTCTCCCTGTGCACCTTTTCGGGTCGTCCCGGTTCGATGATGATCGAGAGGTGTCCCGTGCGTTCCCCGCCGTCGGAGTCCGCGTCCGTCCGTCCGTCGTCCTCCGGAAGGGCGAGGGTATCGGGCGCGAAGGGGATGGCCGCGGCCGCGGATGCGGTGGCCGGAGCGGATTGCGCGGTGCCGTCCTTCTCTTCCGGGACCGCGTGTTCGGCGGTGGGGGAGGTCCCGTCCTCGAAGAGTTCGGCGTCGGAGGAGAACCAGCGGGTCTGCTCCGGACCGATCCGGGGTTCCTCCGTCTGCTGCGGGATTTCGTCGCCGCACAGGGTGGAGATCTCCCTCAGGCACCCGGCGACGGCCTCCAGCTTGCGGGCCATGAGGTGCTGCTGGGCGGACAGCAGGGCGGGAAGGTTTCCATCGGAGCCCTTGTCCTCCCCGTCGAGCTTCTCCATGCGGGTGGCGATGGCGGCTGCCTCCTCGGCCATGTGCATCACGGCTTCCGGCAGGGCGGCGGCGAACGGCTCGTGTCCGATCTCGGCCAGCCGACGGGCCGTCCGTTCCATTGTCGCGAGGATGTCCCGGGAACGCTGGCCATCCGCTCCCAGAGCGTTTTCCAGCTTCCGGATGGCATCCAGCAGGGCGCGTGTCTCCGCCGCCTGATGGCGCCGCAGATATTCCGCCAGGAACCAGCGGCCGCGCGCGGTTTCCAGCACCGCGGCCTCGATGGCTTCGTAATCTTCGTTGACGCTGGGGGAGGGAGTCTTGTTCATGACCTTCCTACTCGACACAAACTGACGTAAACGGTAAATGCTCCATGTCCGGGCCTCTTCAGTATCTTCCCGAATGGTTAGCGAAAGGTTGCATCGGTGGCGAAAGCCCATGACATGTCCCTGTTCGCGCGGATCGCCACGGTCTACGGCGCCCTGTTCTTCAGCATCGGCATGTTCATGCCGTTCTTTCCCGTATGGCTGAAGTCGCAGGGACTGGACGACGTGCAGGTGGCCTGGGTGCTCGCCGTGCAGAGCGGAACGCGGATGGTGGCGTCGCCCCTGGTTTCCCATCTCGCCGACAGGCTGGGCCGGCTGCGTCCGGTCATGCTGGCCTGCGCGGCCGGCGCACTGGCCGGGTTCCTGTGGCTGGAGATGGTGGACGGCTTCCGGGCCATCATGATCGTGGTGGCCATCACCTTCACGGCGTTCGCCCCGCTGATGCCCCTGACGGAGGCCTACGCCGTCACGGCCGGGCGGAGGCACGGACTGGATTACGGGCGCATGCGCCTGTGGGGGTCCATCCTGTTCATCGCCGGCAATCTCTTCGCGGGCGCGATGCTGGACATTCTCTCCACCGGACGGCTGGTGTGGCTGCTCGTCATCGCCCAGGGGGCGCTGTTTCTCGCCCTGCTGTCGCTGCCGCCGCGGCAGGAGAGCCGGAGCGAGGAAGCGCCCCGGCAGGAGCCGGAGGGGGAGGGCCGGCCGGGTTTCCTCACCGCGGGGTTCGTCGTTTTCCTGCTTTGCGCGGCCCTGCTGCAGAGCTCCCATGCCCTGGTCTACGGTTTTTCGGCGCTGCACTGGAAAGCGCAGGGATATTCGGGAACGGTGGTCGGTCTGCTGTGGGGCGTGGGCGTGGTCGCGGAGATCGTCCTGTTCTGGTTTTCCGGAAGGCTGATGACCGGGCTCGGGGCGGTGCGTCTGCTCGGACTGGCGGGCGTCGCGGGATGCGTGCGCTGGACGGGTCTCTCCTACGATCCGCCGCTCGTCGTTCTTTTCCTGCTCCAGATGCTGCACGGCTTCAGCTTCGGGGCGGCGCATCTGGGAGCCATAGAATTCATACGCAGATACACGCCCCAGGACAGGTCGGCGACGGCCCAGGCGATCTATGGCGCCGTCGCCGGCGGGATCTTCATGACCGTGGCGACCTGGGCGTCGGGGCCGCTCTACAGGGCGCACGGAGCCGGGGCATGGCTCGTCATGGCGGGCATGTCGGCGGTCGCGCTGCTTCTTGTTCTGCTTCTGAACCGCATCATCAGCCCCAGAGGGCGGGCTCGGGCGGCTGGATGATGGAGTTCTCGTGCCGCATGGGCGGATCGAAGTCCTCGGCCAGCAGCATGGGACCGTCCAGGTCGGTCCAGCGGGCGAGTTGCGCCACCAGGAAGGCCGGGGCCATGGCGAGGGACGAGGCCAGCATGCATCCGACCATGATCTCGAATCCCTGGTCCCGTGCCGCCGCGGCGAGACGGATCGCGCCGGTCAGGCCTCCGGTCTTGTCGAGCTTGATGTTGATGGCGTCGTACCGCGATCTGAGGGCGGGGAGATCTTCGATGCCGTGTGCGGACTCGTCCGCGCAGACGGGCACGGGGCGTATGATGCGCGCGAGGGCCTCGTCCGCGTCGGCGGGAAGCGGCTGTTCGACCAGTTCCACGCCGCAATCGACGCAGACGGCGAGCAGGGCGGGCAGATCGTCCGGCCGCCAGCCCTCGTTGGCGTCCACGATGAGGCGTGCGGCGGGCGCGGCCAGGCGCACGGCGCGCAGGCGCATGATGTCGCCGGCGGCGTCGGAACCCAGCTTGAGCTTCAGAAGAGGGCGTCCGGCGTTCTGCCGGGCCTGGTCCGCCATGTCCTCGGGACTGCCGAGACCGATCGTGTAGGCGGTGACCAGCGGTCCGGGACGGGGCAGGCCGGCGAGTTTCCAGACGGGTCTGCCGCTCCGGGCCGCCTCCAGGTGCCACAGGGCGCAGTCGAGCGCATTGCGGGCGGCCTTGCCGGCGAGGATGCGCGGAATGTCGTCGTGGGTGATGCCGCGGGCCAGAGTGGGCGCGGCCCGTTCAAGTTCCGCGACGGTTTCCTCGACGGTTTCTCCGTAGCGGGGGTAGGGCACGGCCTCGCCGATCCCCTTCCGGCCCTCCGCGTCCGTCAGCGAGACGATGACGGTGCGGGCCACGTTCCGCGTGCCGCGCGAGATGGTGAACGGACGCGAAAGCGGCCAGGCGCGTTCCTCGACGGTGATCTTCAGCATGTGCCTCTCTTTTCGGCCGGGGGCGGGCGCGGCCATCGTATGCCGGGGCGGCGGGGAAAGGCAAGCCGTTCCGGAGATGCCGGAAGCCCGCGGCCGCATCCGGTCCGCGGGCTTCCCTGCGACAGGCACGGACGGATTTCTTCCGTCGGATCAGATCTGTACCACGCCGGCGAAGGCGCAGCCGTTCCGCTCCACCACGTGCTCGGCGGCGATGCTTTCGATGCGCTCCACCTTCAGACCGCGGTTGGCGATCGCCTCCTCCGCCATGCCGCGGACGATTCGTTCGGCCTCGTCGGCGGAGCAGTGGGCGGAATATTCCATGATGACGCCGGCGCGCTCCGGATCGTCGGGATGGGCCACGGCCACGGCCGCCGCCAGCCGCTCGCCCGCCCGGTCGGAACAGATCTGCGCATAGGCGGTGGGAACGAGCACGCCGGGGGCGAGCTTGACGGGCTCGATGCGCTGGGCCTTCGGCCCGACGATGGAGGACAGTCGGACGAGGTTCACGTCCGCGATGCCGGCGCGCATCAGGGCCAGGTCGAAAGCCACGAGGCGTCGTTCCGCATCTCCCGTTCCGGAAACGAGGAAATAGGCCTGTGGCGCATAGAGGGCCCTGTTCGCGAGGGCCTCGATGGCGGTGGGGGAAAGTCCGGGGGAAAACTGCAGGTTCATCGGCAGGTTCCTTTCAAAGCTGTCGCCAACACGAAGAAGGTCCCGGCAAGGGACCTTCCGCTCGGGCCGCCCTTGAAAAGGACGAGAGGGATGCTCTCGCTAACGCTTCGGGCCGGACAATTCAAGATGCAAAAGGCCAGTCCGGCGAATTTTTTTGGGGAGAGGCACGGACCGGTCCGTACCGGGAGGAAAATGAAAAGGGGACGGGTCGAACCCGTCCCCCGAATTTCGCATGAAGTCCGCTTCGGCACCGGATCAGGCGTTTCCGATCCTGCCCGTCGCCTGGGCCAGAAGCAGGTAGAGCTTGCCGGATTCGGAGGCCAGGCAGGAGTCGACCAGCTCCTCCCCGCGCGGGGATTCGGACACCGTGTCCAGCAGCTTCTCGAAGAGCCGGATGAAGGTGTCCACGCGTTCGCGGATGGCCTGCTCCTCGTGGTAGCGGGTGGCGATCTCCTTGTCGAGGCGCTTGCTCCGCTTCAGGTAGAGGTGATGCGTGTAGACGGACATCTCGCCCTTCTTCCAGCGGTTCTCGAGGTCCTGGGGCAGGGTGTTCTCGAGCGCCATCACGAGATCGCGGCTGGCGGAGTTCAGCGCCTTGACCAGCTCCTCCGTCTTGCGGACCGCGGAAGGCTTGCCCGCCCGGCCGTTGCCGGTCACGGTGGCGGCCACCTTGCGCAGGGAGCCCGCGAGACCGGAGGTTTCACCTTCCGGTTCCGTCTTCCGGCGGAGCAGGGAGCTGATGGAGCGTCCATGCACCTTGTCGGAGGCCGGACGTTCCACGTGCTCCGCCTTGTCGCGCATTCCGGAGGTGAACGTCACGGCCGGGGAAGGCTCCCTCTGCTCCGTCCTGATGCCGGGGCCGGTCAGCTCCAGCGAGGCGGCCTGCCGCTTCACCACGTCCGCCAGGGCGTTCAGCGCGGCGATCTGGTCGGCCACCACGCGACGCATGTTGTCGGCATTCACACGGGTCTCCTCCGGCAGCTCGACGATGGCCTCGCGCAGTTCGGCGCGGACGGCCTCGATCTCGCGGATCACCTGCTGGGCGGTACGACGCAGATGTTCCGCGGTCTCGGTGAACTCCTCGGTGGAGGCGCCGAGCATCTCGTGAATGGAGGACACCAGCCGCTCGTGCTGCTCGCGGATGGTGCGGGCGGCGCGGGCGATCTGCGTGTCGGAGATCTTCTCGAGCCGCGAAATCTCCTGCGCAAGGGTCTCCGCGGCGGCGCCGGTCTGGGCGGCGATCAGGCGGCCGATCTCCTCGGCCTTCTCCTGCGCGCCGTCGAGCGAGGAGGTGATGCGGGTCATGTAGGCCTTCATCAGGGTGTCCACCTCGGACACGCGGCCGGAAAGCTGCTCGATCAGATCGCCGAAGAGATCCTCGCGGCGGGTGAGCACCTCGGTTATCCGCTCGTCGAAGCGGTCCGTGGCGCGTTCGACGATGCCGGAAACCTCCTGCAGCCGTTCGGAGATGCGTTCGGAGACGTTCTCCAGCCGGCCGGTGAGCCTGAGCGAGGTGCCCTCCAGCTTCTCGTCCATGGTGCCGAAGGTTTCCTCCAGCTGCTGGGCGAGGGCCTCGGAAGCCTGCTGCATGTGGCCGGAGAAGCGCTGGGAGCTCTCGTCGAGGCGCCGCGCGGTGACCGCGGTCTTCTGTTCGAGTTCGCGCGTGGCCTCGTCGATGCGGGTGACGATCCGGCCCGCGGTCTCCTCGAACTGGGCGGCGATGCCCTGCGTGCTCTCCGCGAGATCGCGGGCGAAGGACTGCGAGGTGTCCTTGAGATTGCCCAGGATGCCGCGGGCGGTGGTCTTGAGCCCTTCGTCGAAGGCCTCCGTCGCCTTTCCGAGATCCTCGAGGATGCGGCCCGTGGCGCCGTCGAGCGTCTCCACGAAGGCCTTGCCGGTGTGGTTGAGCTGTTCGGTGAGGTCCGTGGAGATCTCCGTGAGGAGGGCGTTGGCGGCGTCGAAGCGGCCGCCCAGCTCGCGGGCCGAGGCCTCGATGCGCTCGAACATGGTCGAAGTGGTTTCGTCCAGATGTTCGCGCAGGGCGTTGGCCGTGAGGTCCAGCTTGCCGACGAGTTCGCCCGAGGTCTGCTCCAGGCGGGCGAACATCTGGCCGGAGATCGTTTCCAGCTCGGCATGCAGGCTCGTGGTGGTCTGCTCCAGGCGGGAGGAGACCTCCGTGGTGGCGCTCTCCAGGCGCCGGGAGACGGCATCGGAGGTTTCCACGAGGCGGCTGGTGAGCTGGCTGGAGGTGGTGTCCAGCTGCTCCGCGATGTCGCTGGCCGTGGAATCCAGACGCTTGGCCAGATCGGCCGAGGTGGCCTCGAGCCGTTCCGCCATGGCCTCGTTGGCGTTGCGGAGGCGCCCGGTGAGCTCCAGCGTGGAGCGCTCGAGCCGCTCGGCCAGCGTCTCCGAGGTTTCGGAGAGCTTGCCGGTGACCTCGACCGAGATGGTGTCGAGACGGGTCGTCAGATTCTCCGCGGTTTCCGCCAGACGTCCGGTGACATCGGAGGAGACATGCTCCAGCTTTCCGAGCAGGGTGCGGGAGGTCTCGTCCAGACGTTCCGTGACGGTGGCGGAGACGTTGTCCAGCCTGCCGGTGAGCTCCAGCGAGGTGCTCTCGAGGCGGGTCGCGAGCTTCTCGGTGGTATCCTCCAGGCGGGTGGTGAGATCCGCCGAGGCGACGTCCAGCAGCTCGGACATGCGGCCGGTGGCCTTCTCCAGGCGGCCGGCCATGCCGTCGGCCACGCTCTCGATGCGCTGGGTGATGCCTTCGGTCGAGGTCTCCAGATGCTGGGTCATCTGGGCGGTGGCCTCGGTCACGCGGGTGAAGTAGGTGGCCGCGGACTCCTCGAGCCTGGCGGCCATGGCCTCCGTGTTCTCGGTGAGCAGGCTCTCCAGCCCTTCCGTGGCGTCGCCCAGTTTCTGCACCACCTTCATGGATGTGCCGAGGATGCGGTTCTCCAGCTTCTCGGTGCTGTCGTCGAAGAAGCCGGCGATCTGCGAGGACGCCTCCGCCGCCTGGGAGAACAGTACCGTAGCGCGCTTCTCGAAATGCCCGGAGAGGCGCTCCGCCGTTTCGTCCATCAGGCGGGTCATGCGCTCGGTCGTCTCGTTGGCATTGGCGGCGATGCGGGTGGCAGCGGACTCCGCCTTTTCCGTCATCTCGGTGGCGATGGTCTCCAGGTTCTCCGCCAGCCTGCCGGTGGCGTTGCGCAGGCGCGCCTCGGCCTTCTCGGAGGTCTCGGCGATGCGCTTGTCGATGATGGCCGTGGACTCGTCCAGATACTGGCCGATCTGGCCGGTGGCCTCGGCGACTCGGCCGAAGAGCAGCGTGGCCGTCTCCTCCACCTTGCCGGACATGCGGCCGGCGGCCTCGTCGACGCGGCCGAAGAGCCGTTCGGTGGTCTCCTCCAGGCGGGCGTTCATGTGACCGGTGACCTCCTCGGCGCGGGCGAAGAGCTGCGAGGTGGTCTCCTCCAGGCGCGAGGCCATGTCGTCGGTCGCCTTCTGGAGGTAGTTGTGCAGTTCGTCGCGGGCCGCGGCGACGTTGTGGACGAACTCGCCGGACATGGAGAGCAGCCGGTCGCTCATCATGGAGGCGGCCTCCTCGATCTTCGAGGACACCTCGCCGCCGGCATTGACGATGCGGTCGGAAAGGTCGGAGGCCACGGATTTCAGGTGATAGGTGATGTTCTCGCCGGAAGTGCGCAGAAGCTCCGTGGCCTGCTGCGAGGTCTCGCGCAGCTGCTCGGAGAGCGTGGAGGTCATGCTCTCCACGTTGCGCGCCACGTCGGCGTTGGTGCGGGCCAGCTCGTCGGCGGAGGAGCGCAGGGTCTCGACGACGGACTTCTCCATCTCCTTCACCTGCGTGCCGAAGCGCGCGGACTCGTCCTTCAGCGTGGCGGTGGCGGTGCCGAGGACCTGGAACTGCTCGCCCAGCTTCTCGGTGAAGCTCTTGGTTTCGCCGAGCAGCATGCCGGACATCTGCTCGAGGCGGGCCACCTGGCCCCCGATCTCGTTGACGGTCAGGGAGGTGCGGCCGGAAACCTCCTCCAGCGCCGTGGTGAACTGTGTGGAGGTGCTCTTGAGCTCCTGCTCGAGGGAGGAAAGCGTTCCGGTGGCGGATCCGACGAGACCGTCGAGCTGGGTGATGCACTCCTCCATGCGCTTGATGACCGGCTCGGCGTCCGCGTTGAGGCTCTTGCCGATCTCGGCAAGGGCGTTGCGCTGGTGCTCGAGGCCGGCCAGCAGGGTGCGGATGCGCTCCTCGTTGGCGCCGAAGGCGCGCTCCAGGGAGGCCATCTCCTTGTGCACCACGGCCTCCAGTTCGCCGGCGCGCTTGATGGCCTGCTCCATGCCGCCCACCAGATGGTCGATCTCGCCGCGCACTCGGCGGGCCACGGTGGTCAGGCCGTCGGTGACGATCTGATCGGGCTGGACGAGCCGCAGGGCCGTGTGCACGAGCGCCTCGGAAACCTGGCGCATGTGCTGGGCGCGCCAGAGCAGATAGGCGGTGGACCAGACGAGGAAAATGGGCAGGAAGAGCGCGATCATCGCCGTGGCGGTTGTCGGCAGGTTCCGCGGCGCCACGGGGTTGCCCATGGCGGCGATGGTCGGGCCGTAGATGGCCGCGATGGCGAACACCCAGAAGAGGGAGATGCCGAAGGCGAACCAGAACGGAGCCGTGGAGGGGCGACGGCGCATGCGGGCTATGAGCGCGGCCGCCATGGCGTCGTTCTGGTTGGCGGGACGCACGCGCAGCCCCTTTCTCCGCGCCGGCTTCTGCGGCCGGGATTTCGCGGATGCGGCCTCGTGAGCCTGCTGTCTCTCCGTCTTGGCGGCCTTGTCTGCTGTCGGTTTCGCCATGTTTCCGTTGCCCTGCTTTTTTATCTGCCCTTCTCTGACCGGTCCGTCAGATCCGCCCCGTGTCCGTCATGGCGGCGACGACCGCATGCGTGGACGGACGTCGCCTCCGGCGTGCCGGCCCCGTTTCCCGCCGGAGCGGGGCACGCCCGGTACGTCGCGGAACACGCCATTCCGCGGTGTCCCGCAGGGGACACGCGGCACTCTCCGCGATCCGGCTCATTATTAACGTTTGCCGGAATGTCGGCGGTGTTTATTTCAAAGTTTGGTTAATTTCGTGGCCCGTTTTGAGTCAACTTGCTGTCACAATTCACCAACCGTCAACCATTCTCGCCTGAAACCCCGCGGGCGTAAACCCAAATTTACGGAAGGGCGGACAGGCTGGGGATAGTTCCGGGGGAAAAGCCTGAAACGGGAGGGCCGAGATGACCTTGACGGGAAACGACAGCACGCACGCGCCGGCGCTGTCCGACGTGATCGACACCGCCCATCTGGCGCGATACACGATGGGCGACGTAAAGCTCGAACGGGAGCTTCTGGGCATGTTCGACGCCCAGCTGGAGGAGCTCATGGCGGCCCTGGAGGCCGCACGCGGCAATGGCCGCGAATGGAAGCTCGCCGCGCACACCCTGAAGGGGGCGGCGCGGGCCGTGGGCGCCTTTCCCCTCGCCGAGACCGCGCTTGCATTGGAGAAGGAGGGGCCGTCCGCTCCCGATGCCCTGATGGAGCGTCTCAGGCGGCAGGCCGGAGATTTCCGGAAGGCCTGGAGGCGCTGGCTGGAGGGCCGGACCGGGGATCTGCGCCGGACCGGGTGAGACGCTCCCGGAGCTTGCGCAGGCTGGAAAGGCGGAAGCCGTACAGATTGACAAAGGCGTATGGTTCGCCCATACGCCTTTTCACGTTCTGCAACTCAGGGGAACCGCTCATGGTGAAGATCGTTTTCATCGATCCGGAAGGCAGGAGCCACGAGGTCGAGGCGGAAGAGGGCATGACCCTCATGGAGGCGGCCATCAAGAACATGGTGCCGGGCATCGACGCCGACTGCGGGGGCGCCTGCGCCTGCGCGACCTGCCATGTCTACATCGACCCCTCCTGGCTGGAGAGGATCCCGGGTCTGTCCTCGCGTTCGGAGACGGAGGAGGACATGCTGGACTTCGCCTTCGACGTCCGCGAGAACTCGCGGCTTTCCTGCCAGGTGAAGATCGTTCCGGAAATGGACGGCATGACCGTGCGCGTTCCCGAGCAGCAGGGGTGACATGACGCGTAGCGGAGGCCAGCTCGAGACGGAGGCTCTCATCGTCGGTGCGGGACCGGCGGGGCTTTTCGCCGCCTTCCAGCTGGGCATGGCCGGCGTGCGCGCCCATCTGGTGGACGTGCTTCCCCATGCCGGGGGGCAGTGCGTGGAGCTCTATCCACAGAAACCGATCTACGACATTCCGGCCCATCCGCGCATCACCGGACGCGAACTGGCGGAGCGCCTGCTGGAGCAGGCGGCGCCCTTCGAGCCCGTCTTCCATTTCGGCGAGGCGGCCAGGGAGCTGGAACGCCTCGAAGACGGAGGCTTCCGCGTGCGTACGGCATCGGGCCTGACCTTCCTCGCGCGCGTGGTGGTGGTTGCCGCCGGCGGCGGTTCCATCGAGCCGAAGAAACCGCCCCTGAAGGGCCTGGAAGACTACGAGGGACGTTCGGTCTTCTTTTCCGTGAAGGATGTCGAAGCCTTCCGTGGTCGGCGTATCGTGGTCGCCGGTGGCGGGGATTCCGCCCTGGACTGGGCCATCGAGCTGGCCCCCCTCGCGGAGCGGCTGACCCTTCTGCACCGGCGGCCGGAATTCAGGGCGGCGCCGGAGAGCGTGCGCCGCATGAAGGGGATGGTGAAGGCCGGCGAAATGGAATTCCGGCTGGGCCAGATCCGCGGCCTGTCCGGCGAAGGGGGCATGCTGCGCGCCGTGCGCGCGGCCCACGGGGGCGAGGAATTCGAGCTGCCGGCCGACACTCTGCTTCTGTTCTTCGGGCTTTCCGGTAAACTGGGACCCGTGGCCGAGTGGGGGCTGGAGATGGAGGGCGGCCGCATCCGCGTCGACACCGAGGCGTTCGAGACCAGCGTGCCGGGCGTCTTCGCGATCGGAGACGTCTGCGTCTATCCGGGCAAGCTGAAGCTCATCCTCTCCGGATTCCATGAGGCGGCCCTGATGGCGCAGAAGGCGGTGCGCTACGTGCGTCCCGGCGAACATCATGCATTCGTGCACAGCACGTCGTCGGAAATTCTGGCGGAAAGGCTCGGGCGGAAATAGATCCGGGCCGGGGAAGGAAACCTGAGGGGAAGGGGTGGACGGTCCTTGCACCGGCGCAAGCGAGCGTCCATCATCATGGGCATGACGGAAAATCTGTTCGAGAAGATTGCGCAGTGTCCTCCGGCGGCCGAGGCGCTGGCCGGGATGGAACCGGAAGCGCGCCGGCGTCTGGAGGAGAACGCCCGGGTGGTGCACATGCCGGCGGGGGCGACCCTGTTCCGGCCGGGAGATCTCTGCGAGAACTACCTTGTGGTGCTGAAAGGCGCGGCGCGCATCACGCTCACCTCGGAAACCGGACGCGAAATCCTGCTCTATCGGGTGGAGCCGGGTCAGTCCTGCGTCCTGACGACGGCGGCCCTGATGTCGGAGAGCGAATACGACGCGGAGGGCGCCACGGAGACGGAGGTGGAGGCCCTGGTGATCCCTTCGGCCGTGTTCGCCGAGCTGCTGGCCGCCTCCACCGTGTTCCGCAGGTTCGTCTTCTCGTCGTTCGCCATCCGGCTGCAGGATCTCATCGGGCTGGTGGGGGAGGTGGCCTTCTCGCGTCTCGACAGGCGTCTTGCCGCGTTCCTCGTCAAGCGTGGCGGGGAGAACGGCGAGGTGACCATGACGCATCAGGAGATCGCGGCGGAGGTTGGGTCCACGCGCGAGGCGGTTTCGCGGTTGCTGAAATCCTTCGAGCGCGAAGGGCTGGTGCGGTTGCGCCGCGGGGTCGTGGAGCTGGCCGACGCGCGGCGGCTGTCGCGGATGGCCGAGTCGGCCTGAGGCCGCGGCGCGATCAGAGCGTGGTCTCGAGCGCGGCTATGAGCTGGTCGATTTCCGATTCCGTCGTGTAATGGACGAAGGAGAGGCGCAGGACGCCTCTTTCCGGATCGATGCCGAGCGCACGCAGCGTGCGGACGGCGTAGAAGTCGCCCGCTCCGGCCATGATGCCCAGCTCCGCCAGATCCCGCGCGATCTCCAGTGGCGGACGCCGGGTGTCCAGGGCGATGGTCGGGGCACGTTCCCGCGGCGAAGACGGACCGATGAGCCGTGCGTCGTCGCGCCCGTCCAGGAATTCCAGCAGCGGCTCCATGAGCCTTTCCTCGTGGTTGCGGAACAATGCGGCGATATCGGCGGCCCTGCGCGGGGGAGGGGTATCCCCTTCTCCGAAATGGTGGGCATGCAGCATGTCCCAGTAGTCGGCGATGCCCGCAAGCGCCGCCACCTGCGCATGGTCCGGTCCGGCCGGAGCGAGGCGCTTCTCCGGATGCGTGTCGTTGAACCAGTGGCCCTGGTTCGGGAGCCGCTCCAGAAGTTCGCGCCGCACCGCCATGACGCCCTGATGGGGACCGTAGGTCTTGTACGTCGAGAAGAGATAGACGTCCGCGCCCGTGGCCGCGATGTCGGGGAGGCCGTGCGGAGCGAAGGAGACCCCGTCCACCACCGCGATCGCGCCGGCGGCATGCGCCAGTTCGCATATCCGTTCGACATTATTGAAGTGTCCGACAATATTGGAACAGTGGGGGAAGGCCACGAGACGGGTGCGCGGCCCGAGGAGGGTCTCCAGGGCGGCGATGTCCAGCAACCCGGTTTCCGGATCTATCCTCCATTCGTGCACGACGGCGCCCGTTTCGGCCAGCCTGCGCCAGCAGCCGGAGTTCGCTTCGTGGTCCTGGTCGGTGACAATGATCTCGTCGCCCGGCCGCAGATCTCCGGCGAGGGCGTGGGCCAGCACGTAGGTGTTCTGCGAAGTGGAGGGACCGATGGTCAGCTCCTCCACCGGGACATTCAGGAGCGCGGCGAGCCGTGACCGGCCTTCGTCCATCAGCCGTCCCGCCTCCGCCGACGCGGGAAAGGGACCGTATGGCTGGACCTTGTTGGCCCTGTAGAAGCGTTCGAGACGCTCGACGACCGGACCGCAGGCGTAGGATCCGCCGGCGTTCTCGAAGAAGGGGCGGTTCTCCAGGGAGGGCTCGGAAAAGGCGGGAAAGCAGCTTCTCGCGAAATCCGTGTCAAGGGTCGGAGGCATGGCGGGTTCTTGTCGCTCGTGTGTCGTATCCGGGGCAGTTTAACGCCGCGGGTGGGGGCGTCCACCTCCCAATGAGTGCATTCCTGTTGAAATCTACAGGCAATGTTTTTCAACCATATGTTTAGGCATGCAATGATTGAATATGACCTTGAAGCACCAACGCTTGGTGGTGTAGAGAGTTGTATGAGAATGATTCGTCATTCCGTCCCCGGGGCTGCGGAAACCGTCTGAACGGGGTGGTGGGGAGATGAGAGGTCTGCAACTAACTGTTTTCGCTGGAATTTTTGCCGCTATGGCGGTGGCGTCGGGAAGTGCGTCCGCCACCGTCCTCGGCAAGGATGACAGAATCGTGCTTCCGGAGAGCCATGGGCGGCTTGCCGGGCAGATTGGTCTTCTGGCCTTGCCAATCCACATAAACGGCAGGAGGAAGGTCAACTATTGCACGGCCTTCTGCGTCGGCCGGGATCTCATCGCCACCGCGGCGCATTGCATCTCGGCGGTTCCGGACCGCTATCCGGAGCCCATCCTCCGGGGGGCCGTGTTCAGGCTGGGCTACTGGAAGGGACACAGGGTGCGGCGCAAGGCCGGCGTCTTCCGCGGCTGGAACAGCGACGACGACACCCTCATCCGGAACCAGATCGTCAGCGGCCTCAACGGACGCACGGTGATGGAGACCCGCACCGGCGGCAACGACTGGGCGCTGATCCGCCTGGCGCAGCCGATCTGCGGCCGTTCCCTTCCCGTGCGCGGCGTGTCGCGGGAGACCCTGCGCAAAGCGGGCCGCGAGGGGCGTCTCTACATCGTCGGCATTCATGGCGACAGAAAGCTCGACGGTCTCCTCTACTCGCCGAACTGCCGCATCGTGGACAACCGCTACACCCGGAGCATGAGGAAGGCCGTCTCGGGTGGCGAGGTGCTCTACTACACCTGCGACACCTACAAGGGGTCCTCCGGTGCGCCGCTGCTCATGGACACGCCGCGCGGCCCCGTCGTGGTCGGCATGAATGTGGGTACCCAGAACCATCGGCTGAGCGAGGGGGCCTCGGTTTCCGGCGGCGGAAGCGTGAAGGAGGGCATCTACATCGCCAATATCGGCGTTCCCGCGGCCGCCTTCGCACGCGAGGCGCGCGTTCTCTCCCGCAGCCGGATCATTACGGGAAAGGTGAAGGTTCGGCAGCTGCAGATGCTGCTGAACCGGGCCGGATACGACGCGGGGCCGGTGGACGGCATCCTGGGCCACAGAACGCGACAGGCGATCCTGATGTTCCGCAAACGCAACGGGCTGATGCCCGTGGCGACCGCGACGCCCTACATGCTGCGGCTGCTGGCGGAGGAGGCCGCGCGGATCCAGTTCGCAGGCATGAGTGGCACGGGCAGTCAGGAGATCACCGCGACGTCGCATCCCGCCGAAGTGGTCGAGAAAACGGTTCCGGGGCGGGGACGCGGCGGAGGCCGGACGGATGCGCGCGGTCCGCTCATGGGCGAGGAGCTGCTGGAAGTGGAATATCTGCTGCAGCGTGCCGGTTACGAGCCGGGGACCGTCGACGGAATCGTGACCGAGGAGACGCGCAGCGCCGTGCGGAAGCTGCGCCTGGACATGGGGGAGAAGCCCCTGGCGGCGATGACGCGGGATCTGATACCGTTGTTGCAGAGCCGTCTGCGGACCGTTTCCGGGAAGAGGTGAATGCGCCTTTCCTCCGCGCTCCCGGTGCCTGCTCGACGCCGGGCCGGATGATGCTGTCGGCGTCGTCCGCTCACTCGGTTTCGAGCAGCCTGCGGACCACCCATTTCGTCACCCAGGCGGTGGCGAGGGCGCATTTCGGGCCGCGCGCGTCGGAAAAGGCCTTGTATTCCTCCGGTTTCCACATGTCGTAGGTACGCCCGGTGAACGCCCGCTGAAGATCTTCGCATGTGAAGCCGCCGAACTCCTTCTCGAATTCCTCGGCCAGCTCCCTGCCGATCTGGAAGTTCTTCATGCCGCGCCCCCTGTGCAGCTTGTCCCTGTCGCGCCCGGTCCGCGTGGACAGGGCGATCAGACCACCGGTCAGTGCGCCGCATGCCCCCTTGCCCTCCAGTGCGCCGCCGCCGGAGAGGCCATGCGAGGCCTTGACGAGCTCGTCCGAGACGCCGCCCAGCAGCTCCTGCACCACGGAAAGCACGCACTGGGGACAGCAGCCGAATTCCAGTTCGTAGTTCAGGGCTCTCTGCCAGGCTTCCTCAGCGAGCGCCTCCTTCTCCGCCTGCGAACGCTCCACCTTGCCGTGCATGGATTCTTCCTCCCGTTTTTCATGGACTTTTTTGGAAGCCGCGGCATGCAGCCATGTGGAAGTGAATATCAGGTGAGCTGAATATGAACCTGCCGCCCCGGCGGCGCAAGCCGACGGCATTACCATTTAATGATAATCATTTGCATGTGTGACATGATCACTGATGTGTCCGGGTCCCCGGGGTATCGTCACGGTGGAAGTCGCGGGGGCGGACCGTTCGACATGAGGAAGTTCGGTCGACGCAGTGATTCATGAGGAGGTCGTCATGAAGAAGAACATGGGTGTTGCGCAGCGGGCCATCTGGGTCGTGGCCGGACTGGCCCTCATCGCCTGGGCGCTTCTCGGCAAGGGCGACTACAGCTGGATAGGATGGGTCGGCATCGTGCCGCTGGCGACGGGCGCCATCGGCTGGTGCGCGATCAATGCGATCCTCGGCATCAATACCTGCAAGAACTGCTAGGGATGCCGGAGGGGCGTTCACTTTCGTCACGGGTTGACGGTTGACGATCGTGCAGTCTTTTGCATTCCCTTCCTCCTTCCCCTCAGATCTGGTGCTTGCAAAAGACTGGGGCCATCGCCTGCCGGATGCGGAACGTGCACTCTTCCGCATCGGCGGGCGGTGGCCTTTTTCTTCGCGCGGATGTGATCCGCGTGGCGTGCGGGAGACGTGTGCGGAAACGCATCTTCCGGATATGATGGAAGGATGAGGAACATCTACGAGAAACTTCTTCTGGCTCCGCTGACGGATGTCGTCTGTTCCCTGCCCGTTCTGTCCCGCAACCGCCGGAAGATCGTGCCCCATGCGGAGGGCGTGGTTCTGGAACCCGGCATCGGTTCCGGCCTGAACCTGCGGCACTACGATCCGAGCCGGGTCCGTCGCGTCGTCGGCGTGGACCCTTCCGGCGATCTCGTCCGTCTCGCCAGGGAGCGGGCGAAGGGTGTTCCGTTTCCGGTGGAGATCATGGAGCGTTCCGCGGAGGAACTGCCCATGGAGAACGCTTCGGTCGATACCGTCGTGCTCACCTTCACCGGCTGTTCCATTCCCGACGTCGAACGGGCCCTTGCCGAATTCCGCCGCGTTCTGAAGCCCGGCGGGCGTCTGGTCTTCTGCGAACATGGAAAGTCGCACGAGCATCGGGTCGCCCGTTTCCAGGATCTCGCCAATCCCGTCTGGCGCTCGCTCGCCGGCGGCTGCCATCTCAACCGGGACATCGAACACCTGCTCCGGGAAAGCGGTTTCGGCGTGGACCGGTGCGACCGCTTCTATGCCATGCCCCGTCCCAAGTTCATCAGCTACCTCTATGTCGGCTCCGCCACGCCGCGTTGATGCATCCCGCTGTCCACGGGAATTCAATGGGTAAATGATACTGACATATATACGTATTTTGTGGATGAAATGTTGATATTCAGATATTCGATTTGCAATTTTCTCCATTGTCATGCAGCATGAATCCCGTACGGAGCCGGAAGGTTCCGGAGAGGGCCGGGGGACCGGCCGGCATCCGGGAACCGGCGCCACCGGAAGCACCGCAGCCGGCGGGTCCGTCGGGTGCATCCCGAGGAGGGTGCGTCCACGAGGGCGGGCCCGGAATGCCGGAAGCGGAAGCGACGGGAAAGGCGGCGGCTCCGTATGGTGATCGTCCCCGAGGGTGACGGCACAATGGGAGCGCTTGGCATCGGGCTCCTGCAATTCCCGTCCGCGAGGGTGCCGACTCGCGGAAAGAGGAAGGGTGCGGTGCCGAAGACTCCGCAACCCGGAGACGGGACGACCAAAAAGCGCGGAATTGCCTTGCGGCGATTCCGCGTTTTTTGTCCGGGGGCCTTTCTCCGCATCCCTTGCGGCCATCATGATGGGAGGCCGTGGGGCTTTTGCGGCCGCGTCCCGTTTTACGCTTGGTCGGAGCATGGTTTCGCGCTATTGCGGAGGCCATGCCGAGGCGGCCTCTCATATGGGCACTGACCGGCTCCCGCGCCGGAGACAATGCGCAGGTGCTGGCGCTTGCGCATGCCGTGGCCGGCGTCAATGACGCCGAGGTTGTGGAAAAATCCCTTTCCTACAGGGCTTTGCGCCTGCTTCCGAACATTCTGATTCCGCCGGGAACCGCCGTGCTCGATGCAGCGTCGCGGCGGCGGGTGGAGGAGGGGGCGATGCCGGATCTGGTGATCGGCGTGGGGCGGCGTTCCGTTCCCGTCGCCCGCTGGATCCGCCATGCCGCGGGGGGAGGACCCCGGCTGGTGTGGCTGGGGCGGCCCCGCGCGCCCCTCGACTGGTTCGATCTCGTGATCACCACGGCCCAGTACGGCCTGCCGCGGCGGCACAACGTGGTGGTGGTGGACCTGCCGCCGGCCGTTTCCGTCGCCCCGCCGGAGGATCTGGAGGTCTGGCGGGAGCGGTTCTCCGACCTTCCCGCTCCGCGGGTGGCGGTGCTGGTGGGCGGGGAGCGCTGGCCGATCCGTTTCGACGCGCGGGAGGCGCACAGGCTGGGAGCGGCTGTCAACGCCCTGGTGGGTCGGGTCGGCGGATCGTGGATCGTTTCGACCTCGCCGCGCACGGGTGTCCGTCAGGCCCGCGCCCTGCACGAGGTTCTGAAACGGCCCGGCTATTTCTACTACTGGCGCGAGGGGCGGAAGGAAAATCCCCATCGCGCTCTGCCCGCCCTGGCGGACGCCTTCGTGGTCACGTCGGATTCGGCATCCATGATCGCGGAAGCCGTGCGTTCCGGCAGGCCGGTCATGGTGCATCGCCTTCCCCGCAGCCCGCTGGCGCCGCGCTGGTCCGCCCGGCGGGGGGTGTTGCGCAGGCTGGCGGAACTGGGGATCCTTTCTCCGCCGCGCGACATGGACGCGTTCTGCGACCGGCTGGAGGAACGGGGACTGATCCGTTCGTTGACTGATGGAGTGGAGGCGCTGGAGCCGGAGGGGAACTCCGTATCGCGGGAAAGCGGTCTGGAAGAGGCAATTGTCCGCATTTCGCAAATGCTGCGTTCCTGATAGTGTCCGGCGAAAGGTCGTTTCGTCGAAGCATCCTGAAATAACGGAGGGAAGATCATGGGTTTCATGTACGAGGGCAAGGAGATCGAAACCGTCACGAACGGCTTTCTGGCCAATACGGCGGACTGGAGCGAAGGGCTGGCCGAGGCCATGGCCAGGGCGGAGGGCATCGAGCTCACCGAAAAGCACTGGGACGTGATCAACTATCTGCGCGACGAATATTTCAACAATGGCGGCAACCAGCCCAATACGCGCACGATCATCAAGGCGATGAGCGCGAAGTGGGGCGAAAAGGTGAAGCAGAAGGATCTCTACGATCTCTTCCCCCTCGATCCCTCCAAGCAGGCGGCGCGCATCGGCGGTCTGCCGGAGAGCAAGCGCAAGGGCGGCTATTGACATCGGGGCCGCTCCGGCCTCCGGGGAACTTCGGAAAACGGGGAGCGGCGGCGCGTCCGCCGCTCCTTTCGCGTCCGCGTTCCGGTGCCGATTCCGAAAAATACGTCACACGGAGGATTGGATTCCTCCACAAGTGTGCCAATATTCATTCATGAGACATTCAGGTTGAACCTGTTACACGGAACCCAGGTTGGCGGGCGGAGGAATGTTCCCGCTACCCGGACACGGAGGGGTGGCCCGTCGAGGGTCCTTCCCCGATCGCGGAAAACCAGGGAGTTGCATCTGCGGTTTCGGAAAGGCGGATGCCAGCTGAATGGGAGAATGGACATGACGAGCAAGATGAAGTTCGGAATTGGTGCGGCTTTCGCGGGCGCTTTCGCGCTTGCCGTGATGGGTGCCGCGCCGCAGCCCGCGCAGGCGGCCTCGAAGACCGAGAACTTCCTGCTGGGTCTCGCCGCCGGTGTCGCGACCACGGCCGTCGTGGCCAGCGCCATTAGTGCGAACAAGAAGCGCAAGCGGTATCGCAGGACCTATCGCTACCGCCCGCGTCCGTGGACGCCGGAGTGGTACGACTACTGCGCCGCGCGCTATCGCAGCTTCAATCCGGAAACCGGCTACTACAGGACCTATTCCGGACGCTATCGTTTCTGCCGCTGAGTGTCGGCGGACGGACATTCGTGATGCCTGCGGCCCGGGGATCCGTTCCCGGGCCGTTTTCGCGCGTGGTCATGCGGAGACGGGTCGGAATGGTGCCCCTGGCCCGACTCGAACGGGCACGGCCGCGAGGCCGGCAGATTTTGAGTCTGCTGCGTCTACCAGTTCCGCCACAGGGGCACGGAAGGCCGGGCGGCGTCCGCCCGCAGCGTTTATCACCGTTCGCCGATCCGCCGTCAAGGGCTCCGCGGACGTGCCGGCATGCGTTCAGAGAAGGGCCACCGCCTTCACCTGCGCATGCACCTCCGCGCCCGGCGTCAGGCCGAGAGCGTGGGCCGACCGGCGGGTGATCCCCGAAAGCAGCGGCACTCCGCCCACGTCCAGCCGCACCAGCATCTGCGCCGGGCCCGTGGGAGCCAGGGCGGTCACGGTCGCCGGGAAGATGTTGAGGATCGAGGTCCCCGTCTGTCTTTCCAGAGTGATCGAGACGTCGCGGGCCATGATGCGCAGGCGCACCATCGCCCCCGGGAGCAGGGACTCGCGGGCCACCATGAAACGCCCGCCCGGGAAGTCGAGCAGGGTCAGGTTCCAGGTGTCGTCATGTCCCGCCACGCGCGCCTCCACGACGGAGGAGGCGGCGCCACCATGTTCCGCCGCGATGTCGAGGCGCGTCCAAAGTTCGGCGAGCGGTCCGGAGGCCCGGACGCGCCCGCGATCCATCAGCACGAGATGATCCGTCAGCCGGGCCACCTCGTCGCGGGAATGCGAGACGTAGATCACGGGAATGGACAGCTCACCCTTCAGCCGCTCCAGCAGCGAGAGGACGTGTCTGCGCGCACCGGCGTCGAGGGCGGACAGGGGTTCGTCCATGAGCAGCAGGCGGGGGGAGGAGAGCAGGGCGCGGCCCATGGCCACCCTCTGCGCCTCGCCGCCGGACAGGGAGGCGGGCCGCCGCTCGAGCAGCGGTTCGAGTTCCAGAAGGCCGACGACCTCCTCCCAGTGGATGCCGCCGTTCCTCCTTCCGGCGCGCCGCCATCCGTAGCGCAGGTTCGCCTCGACGCTCATGTGGGGGAACAGGGCGGCATCCTGGAACACGTAGCCGATGGGGCGGCGGTGCACGGGCAGGAACCGTCCTCCGTCCTGCCAGGTCGTCCCGTCGAAGCGGATCACGGCTCCCCCGATGCGCTCCAGTCCGGCGATCACGCGCAGCCAAGTGGTCTTGCCGCAGCCGGAGGGACCGAAAAGGGCGGTGACGCCCCGGCCGGGAAACACTTCGTCCACTTCCAGCCGGAAATCGCCGCGATCCATCCTGAAGGCGCTTTCGATCATGGACGGACCATCCTCATGCGCCGGCCGAGGCCGTAGGTGAGAAGGAGGAGCAGGAAGGAGAGGATCAGCAGCCCGGCGGAGAGGATGTGGGCGTTGGCGTATTCCAGCGCCTCCACATGGTCGTAGATGGCTATGGAGAGCACCTGCGTGCGGCCCGGGATGTTGCCGCCGATCATGAGCACGACGCCGAATTCGCCGAGGGTGTGGGCGAAGGTCAGGACCGTCGCGGTCAGAATGCCGGGTGCGGCCAGCGGCATGGCCACGGTCAGAAAGCGGTCGAGGGGAGCGGCCCGGAGTGTGGCCGCGGCCTCTAGGGGGCGGTCGCCCATGGCGGCGAAGGCGTCCCGCATCGGCTGCACCGCGAAGGGCAGGGAATAGATGCAGGATCCCATGACGAGACCGGTGAAGGTGAACGCGAGCGGGCCGAAGCCGAGCAGTTCCGAAAAGCCGCCGATGGGGCCGTCCGGACCAAGCATGAGAAGCAGGTAGAATCCCAGTACCGTGGGCGGCAGTACGAGGGGCAGGGCGATCACGGCCTCGATCAGCGGACGCAGGCGGCAGCGGGTGCGCGCCAGCCACCAGGCGAGCGGGATGCCGGCGATCAGCAGGATGGCCGTGGTGGTAGCGGCCAGCATCAGGGTCACCTTCAGGGCGGATATGTCTGCGGGGCTGATCATTCGGGCGGTCCGTAACCGTGGCGGTGGATGATCTCCCGTGCTACGGGCGAGCGCAGAAACTCCAGAAAGGCGCGCGCGGCCGGGGAATCCTTCACAAGCACGGCCTGCTGGAGAATCGGTTCATGCATGTTGTCGGGCACGGGCACGCATGGCGGACGCTCCCTTTCGGGGAGGGACAGCACCTGCGACAGCGCAACGAAGCCCAGATCGGCAGCACCGGAGCGCACGAAATGGAAGGTCTGCCCGATGTTCTCTCCCCGGACGGTACGGGAGCGGAGGGTGTCCGGAATGTCGAGACGCTCCAGCACCTGAGCGGCGGCGCGCCCGTATGGAGCAAGTCGGGGATTGGCCATGGCGAGCCTGCCGAAACCCCCTTCCGCGAGAATCTTCAGCCCCTTCGCGGGCAGGGCGGGGGCGGTGCCGCACAGCATGAGGCGGCCCACCGCGTAGGTGAAACGGGTTCCGGGCACGGCGCGTCCGTTTCTCTCCAGTCGCGCCGGACGTTCCATGTCGGCCGCGAGAAGGACCTGGTGGGGCGCGCCATTCACGATCTGGGCGTAGAGCCGTCCCGTGGCGCCGTAGGAGACGGCGAGGCGGTGTCCCGTGCGGCGCTCGAAGAGCGGGGCCAGCGTCTTCATGGTCCGCTGGAAATTGCTCGCCACCGCGGCGTGGATCGTGTCGGCACGGACGCCGGTTGCGGCAAGGAGCGCCAGCAGGGCAAGGATGCCGGAGACGATGCGCACGGACCCCTCCATCTCAGAACCGCAGATTTCGCGAATATTCCCTCTCGAAGGCCTTGTACGCGTCCCAGGCGTTCCGGAACAGCCGTATCGCCCGTTCCCCCGCCTCGGTCAGGCGGGCGCCGCCACCGCCACGGCCACCCGTGCGGGAGACCACGAGAGGGGCGGGGGCCTGCCGGTTCATGGACTCCACGAGATCCCAGGCGTGGCGGTACGACATGTTCATGGATCTCGCCGCCGCCGAAATGGAGCCGTGTTCGCGGATGCGCTCGAGCAGAACGACGCGGCCGTAGCCCAGGAAGGTTCCCTCCGGACCGTCGATCCATACCCGCCCGTGCAGCCGGTAGGGGGCGGGGGCGTCGTTCCTGCCGTCCATGTTTCCGGGCATGGGCGTAATATATTCCCATGCATAACGGTGGTCAAGAAAAGGCCCGCAAGCGGGCATGCGGCCGCCTGCGGGCAAGTCTGCTCAGGGAGGATCAGTCGTTTCGCGTCTCCGCTTTCGTGTCCGCGCCGTTTTCCGCGGGCGCGGACAATCCCGGAACCTGCAGGGCCTGGTAGAGCGGCGCGTAGGACTGCGGATCCACGAACCAGGCCAGACGCGGTTCGTACCAGTCCGTGTCCAGGAAACTGGTAAGAGGCTTGTAGAAGTCCTCATTGGTAAATGCCGAGGCCCAGCGGACGTAGCGCTGCGGCTCCATGTGGCGCATCATCGAACCCCAGATCTTCGGATTCATCGGCGCCATCATCCATTTCACCATGCCCTGCGGATTCATCATCTTCACGCCGGCGTTCCACAGCTTGGGAAGGTCGGTGAGACCGCGCATCCAGGTGTCCCACATCACCGGCTCCAGGGAGCAGTTCATCATGACATGGATCGTGCGGGGGTCGTTGACGATCTCCATCAGCCGGAAGAAGCGCTCCGGATCGTTCACCGTCTCCGCCATCACCTCGGAATCCGTGAAGGCCTTGAGATATGGACGGATTTCGTCGAATTCCTCCTTCGAGGCGTTCTTGCATTCCGCATAGTATTTCGCCGCCTTCTCGAACTTGTGTTCGGAAGCGGTCTTCGGGTCCTCCGCGGCCGTCGCGGGTGCGACAAATGCGAGCAGCAGGCATCCTGCCGCAGCCAGTGTCCTTTTCATGGTCGTTCCCTCCACCACTGAAAGTATGGGCCGTTCAGCTCATATTCCTATCCTAATATATATTAAAGTATGAATGCAAATGACACCATGCGGCATTTCGGAGCGTTTGGTAAGAAATTGACAATCGTTATATGACACGTTCGTGATCACAACCTTTCCGCAGCGTCGCCCATCAGGTTAACGGACTGGACATGACCTCACATCCCGTCATCCATGGTCTCGAAGGAGTGCCCAAATCCCTGTCCACGGCGGGAGCCGTTCTGTCCGGAACTTCCGGAAAGAACGACGGTGTCCTGGAGGGCATGGCGGATGTCTGGGAGGTGGACGTGGCGACGAGCCTCTCCGAGATGGAGCGGCTGGAGATGGAATGGCGTCGCTTCGAACGGGAGCATGGCAACGACGTGCATGCCTTCCAGAGCGTGGACTGGTGCCTTGCATGGGGGCGGACGTTTCTCGGGAAGGATGATGGAATCACGCCGTTCGTGATCACTGTCCGCCGGGCGGGCAGGCTCGTGCTGCTGTGGCCGCTGATGCGGTGCGGGATGGGGCCTCTGCGGGCTCTCAGCTGGTTTTCCGACCCGTTTTCCCAGTATGGCGACGTTCTGACGGCTCTCGACGGTGCGCCGCTCATGGCGGCTCTGGAACGGGCGTGGCAGATCGTCCGCGATCGTGCGCGGGTGGATATCGTCCGGCTGCGCCACGTTCGGGACGATGCGCGGATCGCGCCTTTCCTCAAGGCCTCCTTCAAGCGGGCCGCATGGCGGGACGGGGCGCCGTGGATGGATCTGACCCTCTATCCCTCCGTCGACGCCTACGAGAAACGCTATTCGAAGGAGCAGCGCCGGAGACGCAAGCGGATCCGGAAATCCCTTGAAAAACGGTTCGGCGAGAAGCTGGAGTTCGAGTTTGTCCCCGCCGGAGAGGAAATCGGCGAGGACATCGAGCGGCTGGTGGAGGAGAAGCGGGCCTGGCTGACCGGCAAGGGACTCATGTCGCGGCCGCTCGCCAATCCCCGGCTCGTGGAGTTTCTGTCCCGCCTGCCGGCGGAGGGGGAAGGCCTGCGCATGGTCATCACGCGGATGCGCGCGGGCGAACACCGCATCTCCTGGGAGCTGGGCTTCCGCTACAAGGGACGGCACTACGGCTACATCACCGCCCACGAACGGACGCTGACCCGGTCCTCTCCCACGCGTCTGCACATGGACCTTTCGCAGAAACAGGCGCTGAGCGACGGCATGCGCGTCTTCGACCTTCTGGTCCCCGTGGCGGACCACAAGAAGACCTGGAGCTCCGCCGTGGAGCCGGTGCGCGAGTATTTCATGCCCATGACCACCGCCGGCCGCATTCTCGGCGAAACCTATCTGCGCCATCTCCGTCCGCTGCTGCGCAAGGCGGTGGAGCGGCTGCCGAAAGGGCTGCGGGTCAAGGCCGGCGGCTGGAGGCCGGAGCCGAGCTTCCATCTCTGACATGCGGAAATCGTCGGCGATCCCTTGACAATCCGTTCTTCATGTCGCGCATTGTCGCGGAGGCCGCGCCCCATGTCCGGGGAAGAGCGGTTTCGCGGCCATCCGTCGAACGGCAACGGACCCGTCATGGATTCCATCAGTTTGAGCGCGATCTTCTGGGGGCTTGCGGTCTCCGTGGGACTGAGCTTCGTCATCGGTGTCGTGCTCGCCGTGGTGACGGGTGTCTCCATCGCCTCGGACGACGAGCTCTCGGGCCGCGACATGTCCGACGAGGAATTCGCCCGCCACTATCTGGAGAATATCTCCGACACCCATTTCCTGCTGGGACTGGTGGTCATTTCCCTGCTCGTGAACACCCTGGGCGGATACGTCACGGCTTGCGCCAGCGTCTCCGCCCCCTGGTCGAACGCCGCCGTCATGGGCTTGCTGTCCCTGCTGTTCACCGCGCTCATGGAGTGGCGGCAGCCCGTTCTGCCCCGGTGGGTGCTCTGGTTGTGGATCGTCGGGGCCATTCCGGCGGCGCTGGCCGGAGCCTGGATCTGCATGCGCTGACGCTCCGGGAATTTGAGCCGTGCGCCATCCTGCGCTAATGATGCCCGTTCACGTCCGCGGGGAATGGAAGACATGAGCAGACGCACGACCATCAGACTGTCCGACGCCACAGGCTGGCGCTCCCCGGTCATGTTCCTGATGCTCATGGCGGTGGTGAACGGCATCTCCGCCGCGACCTGGGGAAGCCTCCTCAACAACTTCGCCATAGAACGGGCGGATTTCACCGGGCGCGAAATCGGCATCCTCCAGTCCCTGCGCGAGGTTCCGGGACTGCTGGCCTTCACGGCGGTGGGCTGGCTGCTGTTCATCCGCGAACAGAACTTCGCGCTTCTGGCGCTGCTCTTTCTCACCGCGGGTGTGGCCTTCACGGGGTTCGTGCCCTTTGCTCCGGGGCTCTATGCCATCACCATGCTGATGAGTTTCGGCTTCCACTACTACGAGACGATGAACCAGTCCCTGTCCCTCCAGTGGTTGCCGAAGGACAGGGCGCCACATCTGCTTGGCCGGATCTTCGCCGCCGGATCCGCCGCCTCCATCGCCTCCTACGGCGTGATCTTCCTGCTGTGGAAATGGCTCGGGCTGGATTTCGTGTCGATCTATCTGATCGGTGGCGGGCTGGGAGTGGCTCTGGTGATCTATCTCTGGCTGGCCTTTCCGCGCTTCGAGGCCGAGGTGAAGCAGCATACGCATCTCTTTCTGCGCCGCCGCTACTGGCTGTACTATCTGCTGACCTTCCTTGCCGGAGCCCGGCGTCAGATCTTCATCGTCTTCGCCGGTTTCCTGATGGTGGAGAAGTTCCATTTCTCCGTGGCAGGCATCGCCGCGCTGTTCATGATCAACGCCCTGATGAACGTCTTCATCATGCCGAAGGTGGGAGCGCTGGTCGGCCGGTGGGGCGAGCGCCGGGCGCTGATATTCGAATACGCGGGGCTGATTCTCGTCTTCGCCTCCTACGCCTTCGTCACGGACCCGTGGATCGCCGCCGGGCTCTACGTCGCGGACCATGCCCTCTTCTCCTGGGCGCTGGCGCTGAAGACCTATTTCCAGAAGATCGCCGACCCCAGAGACATCGCTCCCACGGCGGGCGTGGCATTTTCCATCAACCACATCGCGGCGGTCGTCATCCCGGTGATTTTCGGATTGATCTGGCTGAAGAGTCCTTCCGCGGTCTTCCTGCTGGGGGCGGGCATAGCCGGAATTTCCCTGCTGCTGGCCCTGCTGATACCGCATCGGCCGGAGCCGGGGCGCGAAACCCTGCTCGGTGCGCGGCGGGCGGCGCAGGCCGCGGAATAGGAACGGCGTTCTTTCCGTGCCGTCCGTCCATGCGGGCGGAGTCATTCTCCGGAGGATGCCGTCCGGTCCTCGCGGGCGAAGATCTCCCGGGCGAAATCCGCCAGCTTCGGCGCGGGGGCCGCGCGGAAGGGCAGGGGGCGGACCAGCCCGAGGGTGGCGATGCCGACCCGGGCGGTGAGAATGCCGTTCACGGCGCCCTCTCCGAACCGTGCGGAGAGCCTCCCCGCCAGCCCCTTGCCGAGCACGTTCTGGACCAGCGTGTCGGTCAGGGCCAGGGACCCGGTGAGGGCTATGTGCGTCATGACCATGCGGGCCAGTTTCAGCCCCCCGAACAGGCCGGGGCGCCCTCCGTAGAGGGTCGCCAGCCGCCTCAGCATGGTGAGATTGCGTGTCGCCACGAGAGCCATGTCCAGCGTGGCCATGGGGATGAGGGCGGTCATGACCGCGACCTGGCGCGAGGTGGTGGCGATGATGCGTGCGGCTTCGGCGTCCAGCGGCTCCAGAAGCTCCCGTTCGGCCAGGGCGAGCCGTTCTTCCGGATGCAGGACGGCATCTCCGTGCGCTTCCAGCCTGCCGAGCCGCCAGCGCATGTCGGGGCGTCCCGCGTAGAGGGCGCGCAGCCGGTCCAGAACCTTCTCCATCGACTTCTCGTCGCCGGAGGAAAGCGCGGCTTCCGCCTTTTCGTGCAGACGGGTGATGCGAGACAGCCGGGCGAGGCCGAACAGTTCCCGCGTCACGATGGCCAGGGCGGAAAGGGCGGCCAGAGCCAGCAGGCCGGTGGTGGCCCAGCCCAGCACCGGCGAACGGGCGAAGAGATCCTCGACCATGCCGTAGAGGAGCGTTCCGCTCCACATGGCCAGCAGTGTGGACAGCGAGACGGCCAGCATCCGTCCCCAGCGGAACGCCCTGCGAAGGCCGCCCTCCGCCCTGCGCAGTTCCTCCGTTCCGTGGGAGGGGGACTGGGGTTCGGGATCCTCCCGGACGACCGCCCCGGCGGGCAGGGCCTGCGGTGCGCGCGCGGGCGTTTCGCTCCCGGTGGCGGAACCGGAATCCTTTTCCGGTGCGATGACGAAGGCTCTGGGCTTGCGTGCACGGGTCATGCGAGATCCTCTCCGAGGAGAAACTGGAGCGCGGCGTCCAGCCGGACGTGGGGAAAGGTGTCGGCCTTTTCCAGCGGTCTCGGCGGACGGATTTCGGGCGGGCGGAAACGCACGAACCTCAGCCGCCCCTCCAGCGAGCCGTCGAGCGCCCTGCGGGGATCCTCGGGCAGGTCGCCGGGGAAGACGGCGGCTTCCGTCCTGCCGTCGAAGATCTCGCCGCCGATCTCCTCGCCCTTTTCCGGAACGCCGATAATGACCGGCAGCTCCTCTCCGTCGTGTCTGGCGGTGCCCTCGCGGGTGGCGCGGATTGCGGCCAGGGCCTCGGTGCGTATCTCCGCGCCGGAATATTCCGCCCGTTTCGCGGCCTCCTCCACCAGCAGGGCCAGTATGCCCCGCAACCGGTCGTGGCTCGTGTGGTGGATGAGATCGGCCTTGGTGGCGGCGAAGACGATGCGGCCTGCGCGTCGCGAGAACAGCCCCGAGGTCCCGGTGCGGAAGCAGGCGAAGACGGAGGTCAGGGCCGCGCGCAGGTCGGCCACCGCGGCGGCGCCCTCGTTCAGGGCGGTGAGAGTGTCCACGAGGACGATCTGCCGGTCGATGCGGGCGAAATGGTCGAAGAAGAAGGGACGGGCCACATGCGCCACGTAGGCCTTGTAGCGGCGTTCCATCTCGCGCCACAGGGAACCGGCGGGGGGGCTGCCGTCCGGTGGCGGAAGCGGGGCGAAGGTGAGCAGGGGCGACCCCTCCAGGTCGCCCGGCATGAGAAAGCGTCCCGGCTGCAGGGCGGAGAAACGTCCCGGATGGGCCTTGCAGGCTCTCAGGTAGTCCCGGTACAGACGGAAGAGCCTGCGGGCCGTCTCCTCCTCCAGTGGCGCCGCCGGGTCGAGCGAGGAAGCCAGTCGCAGCCATTCGCCGGCATCCACGTCGCGCCCGGTGGTGCCGGCGCTTTCCATGACGTGGCGGGACCATTCCGCGTAGTCCATGTCGAGCAGGGGCAGGTCGAGCAGCCACTCGCCGGGATAGTCCACGATGTCCACGTGGACGGTCCCGCCCCTCAGGTAGCGGCCCGCCAGTCCCGTCGGTTCGTATTCCAGCGTCAGGCGCAGCTGCGACAGCTGACGGGTGCTTTCCGGCCAGCGCCTGTCCTCGCCCGCGGTCAGGGCCTCCACGTGGTCCTCGTAGGCGAAGCGGGGAACGTGGGCGTCGGGCTGCGGTTCCAGCCATGCCCGGCGCAGCCGTCCGGAACGGGCGGGTTCGAAGAGGGGCAGGGCGCCGTCGTGCAGGAGATTGTGCACCAGCGACGTGATGAAGACCGTCTTGCCGGCCCTGGAGAGGCCCGTCACGCCCAGCCGGATGCTCGGGGAGAAGACGTTTCCCATCCGCTCGCCGAGTGCAATGGCGGCATTTCTGGCCTCGTCGAAAATGGAAACGTTCTTCATGGACATCCGTGGTGCGCCTGTGTGCGGCTTTCTTATACCCGATGCGGGAAGATGGGAAAACGATTCAACGGCTCTGCGCAAGTCGCGGACGCGGAATCGCTTTTCGCCTTCGGGCGAGAAACCGGTTCAGCCGTCCCCGAGCCTCTTCGGGCGCATGACGCGGACGAGCCTGCCGCGCCGGGCCAGCGCGTCGCGCCAATCCTCCCCGTCGAGCTCCAGGACGGCGACGGCCGCGGTGGGGAACTTCCGGCGCAGCTCCTCCATGTCGTCGCCGGAGCCGGAAGCGGCCAGATGCAGTGCCAGTTCGTGCAGCGCCTCGTTGTGGCCGATGGCGAGCAGCGACCGCGCCCCGCCGCCATGACGCGCGATGGCGTCCAGCAGGGGTTCGATCCGGCCGAATTCGTAGAGCTGCGGAAGCGGTACGGGTTCCGGCGCGCCGGGGAGCGCGGCGCGCACCGCGTCGCAGGTCTGCAGGGCGCGGCGGGCGGTGGAGCAGAGGATGCGCTCCGGTACGTAGCCGTTGCGGGCCAGCCACCGGCCCATGCGTGGCGCATCCCGCAGTCCCCGGGGCGCCAGCGGCCGGTCGTGGTCGGACAGCGACGGGTCGTCCCAGCTCGACTTGGCGTGCCGCATCAGCAGGAGGCGGCGCATCAGGTCTCTCCCGTGCCGATCTTCTCCAGTTCGAAGGGCGTGGTCTGGTAGACTTCGTTGATCCAGTTGCCGAAGAGGAGATGGGCGTGCGAACGCCAGCGGTTCTCCGGCGTGGCATGGGGGTCGTTGCCGGGGAAGTAGTTGGCCGGGATCTGGATCTTCCGGCCGGCCTCGATGTCGCGCCAGTACTCCTCCGCAAGCGAGGTCGTGTCGTATTCGATATGGTTGAACATGTAGAGCATGCGGTGGGCGGGGTCCTCGACGAGGCACAGGCCGGTCTCGTCGCTCTCCATGAGCACCTCCAGCCCGCGGTCGCGCGGCAGATCGGACATGCGCACCTCCGTCCAGCGCGAGACGGGGATCGAGAAGTCGTCGGAGAAGCCGCGCAGGTAGGGAGAGGCCGGTTTCAGGTTGCGGTGCCGGAAGACGCCGAAGGCCTTGCGGGGCAGGGCGTGCTTGGGAACGCCGTGGAAGTGATGCAGGGCGGCCTGGGCGCCCCAGCAGATGCACATGGTGGAATGCACGTGCGTCTGCGTCCAGTCGAAGATGCGGCGCAGCTCGTCCCAGTAGGTGACCTCCTCGAAGGGGAGCAGCTCGACCGGCGCGCCCGTGACGATGAGGCCGTCGAATTTCTCGCCCGACTTTTCCACTTCACGGAACGAGCGGTAGAAGGCGATCATGTGCGCCCGGGGGGTGTTTTTCGGTCTATGGTCGCTCATGCGGATCAGGCTCATTTCCACCTGGAGCGGCGTTGCGCCGATCAGCCGCGCGAACTGCGTCTCCGTGCGCACCTTGTTGGGCATGAGGTTGAGCAGAGCGATGCGCAGGGGCCGTATGTCCTGCCGGATCGCATCCTCCTCCGTCATGACCATGACGCCCTCGCGCTCCAGCGTGGCGCGTGCGGGAAGGTCGTTGGGGATCTTGATCGGCATGGTTCCATGGCCCTCGGATGTTGCTCCGCCGTCCAGATTTATGCCCTCGCGGGGCGTGGGGCAAGACCAACTGGATCCAGTTGACCAAGGGGCTTGGAACCAGAAAGTTGTTGCAATATATAGGATACACCTAAAAGGTATGTCGGCTGGATTCGTTTCCCTGTTATACACGTTACGGAAGCGGGACCGAAAAAGGGATATCCGAAAGGGATAAGGGGTTGTCCGGCGAAATTCGGTTCGCCGGGCAGGGTAAGGTAGTTCATGGCGAAGTTGACAGCATACGATATTTTTTCCGCGGAGACGGCGCCCTTCAGATCCATGGACGAGGCCTACGGTTTCATGGACGATCTGCGCCGCAGATACGGAATAGCCAATCTTTCCTACTGGAAACTCGGGAAGAACGAGACGACGCGGCGGGCCGGCTGGATCTCCACGTACGACGAGAACTGGATGCGCCGCTACCGCATGAGCGGCTACGTCACCGTGGATCCCGTTTTCCGCGCCTCCTTCGAACGCATGCTGCCGCTGGACTGGGACGAGGTGAACGAGGCCACGCCCAAGGCGCGGGAGATCTGCAGTGGCGCCCAGGCCTACGGCATCGTGCCGCGGGGCATCTCCTTCCCCATCGTCGATCCGTCCGGTGCGCGGGCCCTGTTCTCGATCAATACGGACATGGAGGACCGCGACTGGTTCGGCGTGCGCAACGAACTGGCCGCGAACTTCCACCTGATCGCCCACTATTTCCATCAGCGGGTGTGCAACATCATGGACGGCGCCTCCGTCGAGGAGGAGGACGATGTGGAGCTGAGCATCCGCGAACGCGAGGTGCTCATGCTCGCCGCCGAGGGCAAGACCGGCCCCCAGATGGCGGAAGCTCTCAATCTCTCCGTTTCCGCCGTGCGGCTCTACACTTCCAACGCCATGCAGAAGCTCGGGGCGGCCAACAAGACGCAGGCGGTCGCCATCGCATTCCGCAAGGGGCTGCTGTAGCGCGGAATTCCGTACCCCGCCCGCGAATCGGAACGCGGTGCGGCGTCCGTTCCCTTCCGCATGGTCGCAGGCGGGGGCGCGTCGCCCGGCGATCGGTGCCACGCAGTCCGTGACGGTCCGTGGATGGCCCGTAGCCGGAGGCCGGCGGTGGAGATCGGCGGCTCCGTTCCGCGCCATGCGGGCGCGTGCCGTCCGAAACACGAAAGGGACGGAATCTCCGTTCCGTCCCTTCGGGAGATCTTCCGGATCCCGGCATCGTGATGGCCGGTGCGGTCAGTCGGTGGCGCCGCCCTCCGCGGCATCCTCGCCGGGCTTCATGATCTGCTCGGCCACGATGCCGGCGTTGGCGCGGATGGCCTGCTCGATCTGGTCGGCCAGATCGGGATTCTCCGACAGGAAGCGCTTGGCGTTCTCGCGGCCCTGTCCTATCCGCTCGGAATTGTAGGAATACCAGGATCCCGATTTCTCGATGATCCCGGCGGTGACGCCCAGATCCAGCAACTCGCCGGTGCGCGAGATGCCCTCGCCGTACATGATGTCGAACTCCACCTGCCGGAAGGGCGGGGCGACCTTGTTCTTCACCACCTTGACCCGGGTCTGGTTCCCGATGATCTCGTCGCGGTTCTTGATGGAGCCGATGCGGCGGATGTCGAGACGCACGGAGGAATAGAACTTCAGGGCGTTGCCGCCGGTGGTCGTCTCGGGATTGCCGAACATGACGCCGATCTTCATGCGGATCTGGTTGATGAAGATGACCATGCAGTTGGAGCGGGAGATCGAGGCCGTCAGCTTGCGCAGGGCCTGGCTCATCAGCCTGGCCTGGAGACCGGGCAGGGAGTCGCCCATCTCGCCCTCCAGCTCTGCCTTCGGGGTCAGCGCGGCCACCGAGTCGATGACCAGAACGTCGATGGCGCCGGAGCGCACCAGCGTGTCGGCGATCTCGAGGGCCTGCTCGCCGGTGTCCGGCTGGGAGATCAGGAGCTCGTCGATGTCCACGCCCAGACGCTGGGCGTAGATGGGGTCGAGCGCGTGCTCCGCGTCCACGAAGGCGCAGATGCCGCCCCGCTTCTGGGCCTCGGCGACCACGTGCAGGGCCAGCGTCGTCTTGCCCGAGGATTCGGGGCCGAAGATCTCTATGATGCGGCCCTTGGGCAGCCCGCCGATGCCGAGCGCGATGTCGAGGCCCAGGGAGCCGGTGGGAATGGCTTCCACCTCGATGGCGCGGTTCTGGCCCAGCCGCATGACGGAGCCCTTGCCGAAGGCGCGGTCGATCTGGCTGAGGGCGGCTTCGAGCGCTTTCTTCTTGTCCATGGATGAGTTCTCGACCAGTTTGAGTTTCGCCTGCGACATATCCTCAATCTCCTTGTTCCGCAAGGCCGCGGAAATCGTTCGACCGCGAATCGTTCCTGAATGTGCACATAATGTACTCATTAAGTTCTCATTGCAAGTCCGACCGGGAAGAAAAATCTTTCCGGGTGTGGAAATCGTTCCGGCTCCTGAAGCGTGGCACAAAAAAAGGACCCTGCCGGGGGCGACAGGGTCGAGTTTGCGCTCAACGGTTGTGAACACAGGGAAGTTGGGCCTTGCGGCCAGGTAGAATGGCCGGGTGCATGCTTGCTAGGGGCCTGGTTGAGATCAGCCGCCTGATGGGGAGAGAGAGGTGCATGCACCCGGCCGGGCAGGGGACCGGCAAGCGGGAAAACCGGCCCCCGTCTCGCGTGCCGCCGTCATGCTCCCCGGCATGCCGGCGGCCGGTGTTCAGATCGTTCCTTTCGCCACGTTCCTCCCGTTCCAGGTTTTCCGCAGGCTCGCGGCCAGCGCCTTGACCGGCATGCCGATGTCGACTTCCTCTCCGTAGGGATCCAGTCCGAGCGTCGCGTAGACGTTGGCGATGGCGTTCTGCAGGTCCGCATAGGCCACGTCGTAGCGCGCGGCGGCGAGGACCGTGTTCATCTGTTCGCGGATGAGGGTCTGCTCGCTGGCGGCGTCGGTGGTGGCCGCGGCGCGCACCTGCCTGAGGATGCGGTACTGAACATTGCGGTACTCGCGGGCGGATTCCAGAATGCGGCGCTGGTAGAGATAGCGGACCCGCGACACGCAGACCTGCGTCATGATGGTCATGGTGAGGGCCAGGGCGCGGGCGTGGAGGACCTTCTCCCGCGCCTCGATCTGGCGCTTGCGGAGCGGATAGCGGAAGACCCGCATCAGGTTCCAGCTCGCCTTGGCGCCCCAGCTGACCCAGTTGTTGTTGTAGAGGAAATCGTTGGCATCCACGTTGAAGGCCGTGTAGAGGGACGCTCCCGGCAGCAGTTCCAGCAGGGCGGCGCGGGCCTCCTTCTCGTTGATGCGCTTGCGGTAGGCCGCCTCCCGCAGTTCCGGGCGGTTCTTCAGGGCGATGCGGATCATCTCCCCGGTGTTCCATTTCAGCCGGAGCGCGGAGGTGCGGCGCTTCGGAATGGCCAGCCGGAATTTGGTTCCGGGCGGCACGTTCATCAGCGCGGCCAGCTGCATCTTCGCCGTCTTCAACTCGCTTCTCAGCTCCTGGAGCTGCTTCTTGATGCCCACCAGCTCACGCTCGTAGGTGAGCGCGGTCAGCGGCGAGGTCTGGCCGGAACGCGCCAGCCTGCGGGAATTCACGAGCGCCCTGCGCACGCGGCGCTCCAGCCGGTCCATGGCGGCGGAGAGGCGCTGCTCCGAGGCGGCGCGCCAGAAGGCGGTGCGCACGTCCTCGAAGATGCGGTTCACGACCTTGCGCCGGCGCTCGTTCGCGATCAGCACCCTGTCGGCCGCCTGGAGAGCGCGGACATAGGAGAGGCCGAAGTCCAGAATGTTCCAGGAGAAGGTGAGATCGGCCGTCAGGGTCGTCTTTTCCGTGGACTTGGAAGGTTCGAGGGACTGGATTCCGGTCAGCAGGGATTCGGAGCGGCCGCCGGGTTCGTTGGAACGGCGGGACCACTCGGAATTGGCCACCAGCTTCGGCAGCATGTCCCAGCTCTTCAGGTCCAGGTTGCCCATGGCGAGGGCCTCGTTCATCTGCTCGACGCGGAAGTCCAGATTGTATTTCAGGGCCCGGGCCATGGCCTCGTACAGGCCGACCGGACCGGTGATCGGCTCCTGTCCGGCCGTCACCCCCTTCAGGTTCGTTTCGGTGAAGGCGACCATTTCGTCCCCGGACAGGTACTCCGGAGATACGGTGCAACCTGCGAGTGCGGCCGCTGTGACCAGCGCCAGTGCCGTTCTTGTTCTCATTCCCCTCTACCCTCCATTGGAGCGCGTGAAGCCTGCGTGTTTATGCTCTGTCGTTGTACGCCTTACGCATCGCACTCACTGGTGGCATCGCAGCCTGCAAAGGGCTGATCCAGTCGGGACGCTTCCGGCTCGCGACTGCCCGGTTTCGAGCCGGAAACTCGCGCCCCGTCTGAATCAGCTGAGAGATCTCTATCATACGTTGTATCATGCGATCAATACCTATCGGAGGTTGTTTCCCCAATTTTGCAACCAGAGGATGAAACAGTCAGTAGGCGGAATGGTGCGTCGGCCGCCGCGGACGGGCGGTTTCCGGCTTCTGGGGGGTGGCCGAAAAAAAATCGGCGGTCAGTGCGTGGAGAGAATGCGTTCGGCCGCGGCGGCGGTCACGAGCAGGTCGCGATCGCGGCCGGCCGGGGCCATGATGGAGAATCCGACGGGTGGCGCGCCGGCCGGGGTGGCGGGCAGGGAGATGGCGCAGGCATCGAGGAAATTGGCGACGAAGGTGTTGCGCAGCGCCAGAAAGTTCAGCCCGGCGTAGGATTCGTCGTCCTCCAGCGCGGAGATGGGGGGCGGTAGATTGGGGACGGTGGGCAGGACCCAGGCATCGCAGGCCGTGCAGGATGTGGAGAACGCGGCGATCATCTCCGCACGCACGCGCCGCGTTGCCGCGAGCTGTTCCGGGGCGATGTCGGCTCCCATCGAGAGTCTCCAGCGCACCCGCGGGTCGTAGGCGTCCCCGTGGCGGCGCAGCATTTCGGCATGCACGGACCAGGCCTCGGAGGCGGCGATGATGCCGTGTTCACGGATGCGCGGCATGGCATGACCGCGGACCTCCACCAGCCGGACTCCCGCGCCGGAAAGGGCGGAGAGCGCCTTTCCGAAGGCTTCGGCGACGGGAGGATCCAGATCCTCGAGAACCATGTCCTGCGGGATTCCCAGAACGATGGTGGAGGGTGCCCGTCCGGGAGGAAGCCGCGGCGTCCGTCCCTTCATGAGGTCGAAGGCGATCGCGGCGTCGGTCACGGTGCGGGCGAGGGGGCCGGCGACGTCGAACCCGGGTGCCAGCGGCCAGATCCCCTTGGAGGGCAGGGCGCCGTGGGTGGGCTTGAAACCGACCGTCCCGTTGTAGGCGGCGGGGACCCGGCAGGAACCGCCCGTGTCGGTACCCAGCGCCAGAGGGGTCGTTCCTTCCGCCACGGATACGCCCGCGCCGGAGGATGACCCGCCGGGAATGCGGCGCGTCCTCCTGTCCCAGACGCTGGCGGGCGTTCCATAGTGGGGATTGAGCCCCACGCCGGAATAGGCGAATTCCGTCATGTTCGTCCGGCCGACGGACACAAGGCCCGCCCGTCGCAGTTCCGCGACCACGGGCGCATCCTTCTCCGCCGGCGGGGCGGTGCGCAGCAGCTTCGAACCGGCGGTCGTCACCTGTCCGCGCACGTCGAACAGGTCCTTCACGGAAAAGGGAATGCCGGCGAAGGGGGATGGCGCGCGTCCCGCACGACGGAGGGCGTCCACATGGTCCGCGGCCCTGCGCGCACCGTCTCCGTCGACGAGTACGAAACTCCGCGCTCCCTCTCCGGCGGGATCGGCGATGCGCGCCAGGGCCTCCTCGACGAGAGAGCGCGCCGTGCGGGACCCCGTTTCGAGATCCCGGGCCAGATCGAGAATTTCGCTCCGGCTATTTCTTCCGGTGGTCATAGAAATGGCCGACGACGGTATAGTGGATGTCGCCACTGTCCCGTCCGCCCTGTCTGGCTCCGATCACGACCGCGAGGGCATCGGCTTCCGGATGGGGCAGATAGATGGAGGCGCTGCGGATGTCGTAATCCACGGGGCATCCCCGTCCCTTCGGCATCTTCGTGTCCCGGTGGACCTCGCTCACCCCCTTGTCGTTCGCGAGCTTGAGCACGAATCCCACCGTCTTCACGCCTTTGCAGCCGGGCGCGTCGAGCGGGAAGGTTTCGAGCGTGAGAAGACCCGAAAGGCCGGGAGCCGAGATCTGCAGGGCCTTGGCCGCCTTGCCGTCCTTCGGCACGACGGTGCGGCCGCGGGGAACCAGCGTCAGGTACTTGATGACGCGGCGGGCGTCGAGGTAGACCGCGCGCCGGGCGCGGTCGATGGCGTCCTCGATGGTATGTCCCTCCGGAATCTTCGCCGTTTCGTCGTAGACGAACGGGGAGCGGTCTATCTCCCTGTCCGTTCTGAGATCGTAGATCCGGATTTCGGCGTAGGGGATGCCCGTGCGCGGGCGCTGGCCGAACTGTTCGATGCCGAAGAAGTATCCACGGCCGTTGAAGCCCACGATGTCGAGCCCGGGCTCGCGCGTGGTCCCTCCGTCCGCCGCCAGGGCGGCCTGGCTGGTGCCCGAGATCATGGCGAGCGCCACTGCGCAACCGGTGAAGAATGTCCTGATCATGTCTGCGGCCTCGATCCTGTGGGTGGAAACTCCGGGTGTTGTGCCTCCGCCGGGGGCGGATTGCCTTGACCCTTGTCATGTAGCGGACGGGGGCACATATGAAAATGGGTGGTTCCCCGCCCCGGTCCGGATCGCGGATCGCGTTTCTCCTGGCATTCGGGGAGTGATCATGATGAAAGCACTGGCAGGATTCGTTCTTGCGCTGTCGCTTGTTGGCGGTGCGGCGCACGCGGAGGATGCCCTTCCGGCCGGGAGGGCGGAGGCGGCGAAGCCGCTGATCGCCGAACAATGCGTCAAATGCCATGTCGTGCCGGGCTTTCCGGCGGACAGGGTGCAGCCGGCAGTGAACGCGCCGTCCTTCGAGGAGATCGCGGCCAATCCCGCACGCTATCCGGATTCGCAGATCGCCGCCTTTCTCCGGCAGCCGCATTATCCCATGAAGGGTTTCGTGCTGTCGAAAAGGGACATAGCGAACATCATCGCCTTCATCCGTTCGCTGCGCGAGGGGCGCTGAATCCGGCTCCTCCATCCGCCCGCCATCCGTCGGTTCGCGCCGCCGTGGACGGGATCAGGGCATGGCGCGCTTCACCGTCTCGGCGATCTGCTTCAGGTTGAAGGGCTTGGCGAGGAAGGTGAATTCCACGTCCTCCTCGAGGCTTTCGGCGAAGGCGTCCTCGGCGTGGCCCGACATGAAGACCACGGGGGAGGTGACACCCATCCTGCGCAGCTCGCTGAGCATGGTCGGTCCATCCATGCCGGGCATGACGACGTCGGAGACGATGAGGTCCACGGTCTCGCCCCTTTCGAGCATCTCCTCCATGGTGTCGAGCGCGATCTCCCCGGAGGAGGCCTCCACCACGTCGTAGCCGCGCGCCTTCAGCGCATGGACGGCGAAGGCGCGGACGGCATCCTCGTCCTCCACGAGCAGGATGCGACCGGAGCCGGTGAGGTCCTCGCGTCCCTCGTTCTCCGCCTGCCGCGCCTCCAGACGCCTGGCCCTCTCGCTCTCGGTCTCCACGTGCCGCGGCAGGTAGATGCGGAAGGTCGTTCCCTCTCCCGGCTTCGAGTCGCAGAAGATGTAGCCGCCGGTCTGCTTGACGATGCCGTAGACGGTGGAGAGGCCGAGGCCGGTTCCCTTGCCGACGGCCTTCGTCGTGAAGAAGGGATCGTAGATCTTGTCCAGCAGTTCCGGGGGGATGCCCTCGCCGGTATCCGACACCTCGATCAGCACGTAGTCCATGTCGGGCATGATGTCGGGGGCGATGCGCGCCGCTTCCTCGGCGGGCACGTTGGCCGTGCGCACGGTCAGTTTGCCGCCGCGGGGCATGGCGTCGCGGGCGTTGACCGCCAGATTCATGATGACCCGGTCGATCTGCGAGGGGTCGGCGAAGACCGGCCAGAGATCCCGTCCGTGCTCCAGCGTGAGCTCGATCTTCTCGCCCATGGACCGGCGCAGCATGGCGATCATGTCGGAGAGGAGATCGGTGAGCGAGATGACGCGGGGCTGGAGCGTCTGCTTGCGGGAGAACGCCAGCAGCTGACGCACCATGGCGGCGGCCCGGTTGGCGTTCTGCTTGATGTTCATGATCTGCTCGAACGAGGGATCCTCGGGCCGGTGCTTCTGCAGCAGCATGTCCGAGAAGCCCAGTATGGCGGTGAGCATGTTGTTGAAATCGTGGGCGATGCCGCTCACCAGCTTGCCCACGGCCTGCATCTTCTGGCCCTGTTCGAGCTGCTGCATGAGGCCCTGCTGGAGCGTGGTGTCGATGACGTACAGGGTCAGGGCGCGGACTCCGTCCTGGTCGGTTTCGGTGGCGGCGATCGTGATCTGCGCGCGGGTCTCGGAACCGGATTCGATGTTGAAATCGCCCTGCGCCTGGAGCCGTTCTCCGGAGGCCACGGAACGGAAGAGACGCATCAGCCGCTCGCGGTCGGTCGGTGCGACGATCCGCGAGATGCTGTCCCCGAGATGGGCCTCGGAGGTGATCTGCGCCAGCGCCGCGTTGAGCATCGTCAGACGCCCCTCCGCGTCGGCCATGGCGATGCCGACCGGTGCGCTGTTGACGAAACGGGCCAGCTTGTGGGCCTGACGTTCCGCGTCCAGCCGCGTTCCCCGCATGTCGAGCACCAGGGTGCGGGACGGCCGCGGACGTCCGGCGGCGTCGTGGTCCACGCGATGGATGATGCGGACGGGTATGGTCTCGCCGGCGGCGCTGCGCAGATCGGCGTGGAAGGTTTCGATCCGGCGCACGCCGGGCTCCGGGGCGATGGCGGCCAGCTGGGCGGCGATCTCTTCGGGAAGCACGTCGGTCAGGGTCAGGGACTGGCTCATGATGCGCTCCAGGTCCAGCCCCAGCCATTCGCCCAGCGTGGCGTTGAGATAGGTTATGCGGCCGTCCGGCAGGGTGGAGAAGAGGCCGGCCGGCATGTTGTCGAGATAGTCGATGATGTGCTGGAGGTTGACGAACGCCCGGTCCTGCCTCGCCCTTTCGTCGGTGACGTCGGCGATGCGCCACAGGGTCAGCTCCTGGCCGTCGAATTGCATCGGAGACGTGCGGATGCGGATCCAGGCATGGCCGTCCTTGCGCGCTCCGGGGGCGTTCTGCCCGGCCTCGAGCCGGAATTCCGCCTCCCCGCTCTCGCCGTCCCGCGCCTTGAGGGATAGCCGGTAGATCTGCTGCGCCGGTTCGGGAAAACCCGCGTAGAGGTTGTCCAGCCCCACGAGCCTGTTGCGTCCGGCACGTGCGAGCAGCTCCCTGTAGGCGGAGTTCGCGAACAGCGGCCGTCCCCGCCTGTCGGTGACCAGGCAGGCCTCGTCCAGCGCCTCCGAGAAGGCGTCGAGGAACGCCCGGTGCCGGTTCTCATGCCCGAAATGCAACAGCCCCGCCGCCCAGCCGAAGATGGCTCCGGCCCCGACGAAGGCCAATGCGCCTCCGGCGGCGACGGCCCAGCGTGGCGCTTCCGGCATGCCCCGCATGACCGCCCATGCGAGGCCTCCCGCAGTCGCGGCCGCGGAAGTGGCGAGCAGCACGCCCGCCAGGATGCGCAGCGCGCCGCCCCTGCGCGGGCCCGGGCGCATGCGCGGCAGGTCCGTTGCGGTGGATCCGGTGATGGCCGTGGTGTCCGTCATGGCTGCCCGTCGTTGCTGTCGCGCGCGGATCAGGGATCCGCACCGTTCCTCTTCCGCGATTCCCGCGATGGAGAACCGATCCTCCGATGCGCCTCGCGGCCCCGGCATCGTGTCGGGCCGCCGGGCGGGTACGCACTGCCGGACACGGACAAACGCAGGCGAATCATGCCTTTCAGATGAATACCATATCCTTGCGACGGAGCGGAACCGTCGCCGTCTTTGCCGTCGCGGGGCAGGTGGAGTATAGTGGCCGGGCGCTCCGCATGCCCGCCCGGAATACGGGCGGTAGGGAGCGCGGGGGATGATTTCGCATCGAAACCGAGGGGGCGTCCGGAATGTCCGATCTTGTCTACTACGCGGTGATCGCGGTGGTGCTGCTCGTCGCGATCTATGGAGCGCTCGTCGCGCTGAAGCTGTATGGGAAAAAGGCGCGCCGCCGCGATCCGGAGGGGCGCATCGCGGTCGTCTCCGTCTGCGACGTGGATGAAAACCGCCAGCTCCTGCTCGTGCGGCGCGACGATGTGGAGCATCTCGTGCTTGTCGGGGGCAATACGGATCTGGTTATCGAGAGCGGCATCGAGGCGGGGGAATACCGCGAACCGGTCGTGGCGCCCGCCCGCAAGGTTTCCGCTCCCGCGCCCCGCGCCGCCGCCCCCGCGGCTCCGCCGCCGCCCCCGCCGCCGGTGGAGGATGCGGAGTTGCCGTCCGGCGAGGCCGTTACGTTCGGGACACCGCGCCCGGCGCCTCCGGCCGCGCCCAAACCGGTCCGTCCGGCGCCGCCGTTTCCGCCCCGCAGGGACGAACCGGAACTCTAGCCTGTACGGGGAGACGTCCTTCGGCATCGGATGATGCCGGGAAGGCGGCGCAGGGGGGATCATCCGGCTGCCATGCGCAACGGGCACGGATCGACCGGCCCCTTGCGTCCGTTCGGGGGAGTGTGCGGAGCTTCCGCGTCCCGCGCGGCCTCAGTCGTCGCGGAACACCTTCTCGCGGCGTTCGTGGCGTTCCTGTGCCTCGATGGAGAGCGTGGCGATGGGACGGGCCTCCAGCCGGCGCAGCGAGATGGGCTCGCCGGTTTCCTCGCAGTAGCCGTATTCGCCGTTCTCGATGCGCTCCAGCGCGGCGTCGATCTTGGCGATCAGCTTGCGCTGGCGGTCGCGGGTGCGCAGTTCGATGGAGCGGTCCGTCTCCGTGGATGCGCGGTCGGCTATGTCGGGGAGGGGTTCGTTCTCGTCCTGCAGGTGCTGGAGCGTGCTGCGGGCCTCGCGCAGGATCTCCTCCTTCCAGGCGAGCAGCTTGCGACGGAAATACTCGCGCTGGCGCTCGTTCATGAACGGCTCGTCCTCGCTGGGACGGTAATCGTCGTCCAGTTCGATGCCGGATACCATCGTCGTGCTTCCCTCCGTTGTCTGCCGTTTTCCGGGCAGCGCCTGTATACGACTGACACAGGTCATGGACAAGAGGGTTTACGCAAGAGCCGTGCCAGAGGCATGCGGAGACTTCCGGGGGTGGCGCGTCCGTGCGGCTTGTGGGGCGGCCCGGCATGGTTTATGCCTGAATGAGGATCGGGGCCGGACGCCGGCCGTCACCTGTCGGGGCCTTGCTCATGCGTTTCTCATCCGGACGCGAATATCTGGAACAGCCCATGAAGGCGGTGACCATCTTCGGCATGTCCGGAGTTGGCAAGACGACGCTCGGGCGCAAGCTCCGCCGGGACGACTGGTTCCTCTATTCCGTCGACTACCGCATCGGCACCCGCTACATGAACGAGCACATCGTGGACAACTTCAAGCGCGAGGCCATGAAGGTGCCTCTGCTGAGGCAGCTCCTGCGCTCGGATTCGATCTACATCTCCTCCAACATCACCTTCGAGAACCTCGAGCCGCTGTCCACGTATCTCGGCAAACCCGGCAATCCGGAGAAGGGCGGCCTCCCCTTCGAGGAATACCGCCGGCGCCAGGCCCAGCACCGCCGGGGCGAGATCGCCGCGCTGCTCGACGTGCCGGAATTCATCGGCAAGGCGAGGGAGATCTACGGCTACGAGCACTTTCTGTGCGACACCGGCGGATCCCTGTGCGAGGTGATCAATTTCGACGATCCTTCCGATCCGGTCGTCAACGCACTGACGAACAACACTCTTCTTCTCTACATCGAGGGCACGCCCGAACACGCGGAGATGCTGATCGAGCGTTTCCGCCGCGCCCCAAAGCCCATGTACTACCAGCCGGAGTTCCTGAGGCGGATCTGGGCGGAATACATGGCCGAGAAGGGCATCCGGGACGAACGCGAGGTGGATCCCGACGATTTCGCCGTCTGGGGTTTCGAGCGTCTGATCCACCACCGCATCCCCCGCTACGAGAAGATCGCCCGGCGCTGGGGCTACACCGTCGGCATGGAGGAGATCCAGAAGGTCGCCGGGGAGCGGGACTTCAACGAACTCGTCGCCGCGACAATCGATGCGGCGGGCGCCTGAGGATGTGCGCGCCGGCCTCCTGCGGTGCGACAGCGTCCGTTGCGGGCGGAAGCGCCACATTCGCGATGGCGTGCGCGCATCCCCGCTGGACTTGCACACAAGCAGGTTATAAAAGCCGCAGGACGACATGGGGGCTTGCGCGGCATGGTCCGCGACGGCATATTTCCCGCTGCAAGATAGAATAATTCCAAAGAGGCAATCGTTCCATGACCGGCAACAGTGTCAACGACATCCGGACGGCGTTTCTGGAGTACTTCAGGAAGGAGGGGCACGAGGTGGTGCCGTCGAGCCCGCTCGTGCCGCGCAACGATCCGACGCTGATGTTCACGAACGCCGGCATGGTGCAGTTCAAGAACGTTTTCACCGGTCTCGAGACGCGGCCCTACAGCACCGCGACCACGGCCCAGAAGTGCGTGCGCGCCGGAGGCAAGCACAACGATCTGGACAACGTGGGCTATACGGCCCGCCATCACACCTTCTTCGAGATGCTGGGGAACTTCTCCTTCGGCGACTACTTCAAGGAGCGGGCCATCGAGCTGGCGTGGAATCTCGTCACGAAGGAGTTCGGCCTCCCGGAGGAGCGCCTCATGGTCACCGTCTACGTGGACGACGACGAGGCCTTCGACCTGTGGAAGAGGATCGCGGGGCTGCCCGACGAGAAGATCGTGCGCATCGCCGGTTCCGACAATTTCTGGTCTATGGGCGAGACGGGGCCGTGCGGTCCCTGTTCGGAGATCTTCTACGACCACGGGGAGCACATCCCCGGCGGGCCGCCCGGCAGCCCCGACGAGGACGGCGACCGTTTCGTGGAGATCTGGAACCTGGTGTTCATGCAGTACGACCAGATTTCGCCGGAGGAGCGGGTGCCGCTGCCCAAGCCTTCCATCGACACCGGCATGGGACTGGAGCGCATCGCCGCGGTGCTGCAGGGCACCCACGACAACTACGAGATCGACCTCTTCCGCACTCTGATCGGTGAGATCGAGGAACTGTCCGGCGTCAAGGCGGAAGGGGCGCGCAAGGCCTCCCACCGGGTGATCGCCGACCATCTGCGGGCGACGGCCTTCCTCATCGCCGACGGCGTGCTGCCATCCAACGAGGGACGCGGCTACGTCCTGCGTCGCATCATGCGCCGCGCCATGCGGCACATCGAGATGCTCGGCGTGCACGAGCCGATGATGCACCGCCTGTTCCCGGTGCTGGAGCGCGAGATGGGACAGGCCTACCCGGAGCTGGGGCGGGCCGCCGCGCTCATCACCGAGACCATGCTGCTGGAGGAGACGCGCTTCCGCAAGACGCTGGAGCGCGGTCTGCGCATCCTCGAGGAGGAGGCGGCGAACCTGAAGGAGGGCGACGTCTTCCCCGGCGAGGTGGCCTTCCGGCTGTACGACACCTACGGCTTTCCGCTCGACCTGACGGAGGACGCGCTGCGTCCGCGCGGCATCACCGTGGACGTGGAGGCCTTCAACGCCGCCATGGAGCGCCAGAAGGCGGAGGCCCGCGCCAACTGGGCGGGCTCCGGCGAGGCGGCGGACGAGGCCGTCTGGTTCGAGGTGCGCGAGAAGGTGGGGGCCACGGAGTTCCTCGGCTACGACACCGAGAAGGCCGAGGGCGTGGTGAAGGCCATCGTGAAGGACGGGGCCTGGATGAACGAGCTGAAGGAGGGCGAGGAGGGTGTTCTCGTCTTCAACCAGACGCCGTTCTATGCCGAGTCCGGTGGCCAGGTGGGGGATGTGGGCGTGATCCGCTTCCCCTCCGGTGCGGTGTTCCGCGTGAAGGATGTGCAGAAGAAGGCCGACGGCGTGCATGCGCACATCGGCGTGGTGGAGAAGGGCTCGGTCCATGTCGGCGACGAGGCGGAGCTGGAGGTGGATCACGAGGCCCGGGCGGCCACCCGTCGGCATCATTCGGCCACCCACATCCTGCATGAATCCCTGCGCCAGATACTGGGGCCGCACGTCACGCAGAAGGGTTCGCTGGTGGAGCCCGGCCGTCTGCGTTTCGATTTCGCCCATCCGAAGGCCCTGACCCCGGAGGAGGTGGAGAAGATCGAGCATCTGGCCAACAGGGTGATCGCCCAGAACGACGAGGTGGTGACCCGTCTCATGGGCGTGGAGGAGGCGCGCGAGGCCGGTGCCATGGCGCTTTTCGGAGAGAAGTACGGAGACGAGGTGCGGGTCGTGGCCATGGGAAGGCAGCCGGAGGGCACCGGCAACAAGGAAACCTTTTCGCTGGAGCTGTGCGGAGGCACGCACGTGAAGCGCACCGGCGACATCGGGCTGGTCAAGATCGTTTCGGAAGGCGCGGTGGCCTCGGGCGTGCGGCGCATCGAGGCGCTGGCCGGCGAGGCGGCGCTCGACCATCTGGAGAAGCAGGAAAGGCTTCTGGGCGAAATCGCCGCGCTGCTGAAGGTGGCGCCCGATCAGGCGGCGGAGCGTGTCGCGGCGCTGCTCGAGGAGCGCAGGAAGCTGGAGCGCGAGCTGTCCGAGACCCGCAAGAAGCTGGCCATGGGCGGTGGCGGCGCGGAGGAGGCCGTCGAGGAGATCGGCGGCGTGAAGGCCATGCTGAAGATCGTGGACGGCATCCCGCCCAAGGAGCTACGCGGCATGGCCGACGCGGGCAAGGCGAAGCTGAAGTCCGGCGTTGTGGTGATCGTGGACAGGAACGACGGCAAGGCGGCCGTGGTGGCCGGCGTGACCGACGACCTGACGGACCGCATAAGCGCCGTGGACCTCGTGCGCACCGCCGCGGCGGCCTTGGGCGGCAAGGGCGGTGGCGGCCGCCCCGACATGGCCCAGGCCGGCGGCCCCGACGCCGGCAGGGCCGAGGAGGCGCTGGAGGCCGTGCGCGGCAAGATCGCCGAAATGGCGGGGTGAGGGCAGGGGGCCGTTCCTCCGGCGGGCCGTGGTCTTCCGATCGCGATGCCCGTGTCCCGCGTCGATGGCCCATCGTCGTTGCATGGCCATTCCGGTCCGTCCACCGGCCCGGACCGGACCGGCTGCCGGGAAACGATCATGCGTCCGGATATTCCAAAAATGGATAAATATCCAGAATTTTCCATTTTTGGAATCGGGCGATGTCCGGTGGCCGTCCGGCGCCTTTCCGGTTTCGGAATGCTGGCCGTCAAGCCGGATGGCGCGGATGGCCGGAAAGGGATGGCATGCGG
>CAYSHK010000082.1:0-92642 GCA_964430935.1 uncultured Rhizobiaceae bacterium | reverse complement strand
ATGCGGGGTTCGGGGAACGGGAGACAAGAGGCTGAAAGGCCCGCCACTGCAAGGAGTCGAGAGACATGGCTGAAGGTCAGGACAACAAGACGGAAAAGGACAGACGAAACGAGACCTACACGATCACTCAGCTCTGCCGGGAGTTCAACGTCACGCCCAGGGCATTGCGGTTCTACGAGCAGAAGGGCCTTCTGCATCCTTCGCGGCGTGGATGGACACGTATTTTCAGCTATCGGGACAGGGCGCGCCTGAAGCTCATCCTGCGTGGCAAGAAGGTCGGCTTCACGCTGGCCGAGATCAAGGAGATGCTGGATCTCTACAATCTGAAGGACGGGCAGCTCACGCAGCTCAAGCACGCATCCAAGAAGATGGCGGAGCGGCTGGTCGCCCTCAGGCAGCAGCGGGTGGAACTGGAGGAGGCCATCGCCGATCTGGAGCGCACCATCGAGATCGTCAACGGCATGCTCAAGGAACGCCTCGCCCAGGAGGAGCAGAAGAAGAAGCGCTGAAACCTCCCTCCAGCGGAGGTCGCCACGGAACATTTCCGCGAAGGGGTCGGCGACGGTCGCGTCCGCCGGCCCCTTTCCCGTCCGTGGATCAGCCGTTCCCGGCCGTGCCCGGCGCGATGCCGAGAGCCTTCACCGTCCGTTCGAGAACGACATCCGGCCCCCCTTCGGCCGATACGCGCGTCCATCCGGAGACGTCGGGCCGCTGCGCGAGCTGCATGTCCACGACCCCGGGGGTGGCGTCGGAGGCATCGTGGATACGTGCGCCGACCCGCCGTTTCAGCGTCTCCGCGCCAGCTTCCAGCCACACTCCCAGGAAGTCCGCTCCGGCCGCCCGCGCGGCCTGCTCCGCGGCGCGTCTTTCCCGTTCCTTCAGAAAGACCGCGTCGATCACCGCCACCCAGCCGGATGCCGCGCTCTCCCGTGCCTTGTCCACGATCCGGCGGTAGACCGCGTCGGACATCTCCTGCGTGTAGAATTCCGGACCGAGCCTTTCGTATTCGTCCACGCCGGCCATGAGCTTGCGCTCCACGTCGGAGCGGAAATGGGCCGCTCCGGGGCCCGGCGCCAGCAGCGGGGCGAGTGCGGTCGCGAGCGTCGTCTTGCCGCTGCCCGAAAGACCGCCGATGGCCACGATGCACGGCCGGGGCGGGCGGATGGAGCGGTTCGCCGTATCCATGTAGGCGGCGGCCCCGCGGAGCAGCTTCTCGCGGTCGCGCCCCGTCTTCTGCAGGGCGAGATCCACCGAGACCATGGCCCGGATGCCGGCCCGGCAGGCGGTGTAGAGCCCCACCAGCCCGAGGGCGGCATGGTGTCCCTCGTCGTGGAGGAACTGCAGCCACTGGTTCATCAGGCGGTTGGCGGCCCGTTTCTGGCCCCTGTGGACGAGATCCATCAGCAGGAAGGCGAGATCGTTCAGAACGTCCACGGTGGCCAGCTCCTCGGAGAACTCGATGGCGTCGAACAGAAGGGGCCGCCCCTCCCAGAGAACGATGTTGCCGAGATGCAGATCGCCATGGCAGCGCCGGATGCTTCCCGTCTCCCCCCGCCGCTCCAGCAGTCCGCGCCGCTTCCGGGCGAGGGATTCGGCCGTTTCGAGGAAGCCGGAAACCCCCGCCTCCTCCGGCAGGACACCACCGCCGAGTGCGCTTTCGCGCAGCTCTCCGATGGTGCGCAGGATGCCGCGCCAGCCGTCCGCGTTCCGCACGGGGGCCCTGCGGTGGCTTTCCGCGACCGTGCCGGCCAGGGACCGGATCAGGGCCGAGCCGAGCGGTCCCCGCCGCGCCACCTCGGAGAGGATGTTCTCTTCGTCGAACCGGCGCATGCGGACGAGCCATTCGACCGTTTCACCGGAGTCGCCGAGCCGGAGTCTGCCGTCCGCGCCGCGGCCGATCCTGCCGAGCCCCAGGTACAATTCGGGAGAGAAGAGACGGTTGATCTCCACCTCGCGGCGGCAGAACCTCTCCCGCAGTTCCAGTGTGGAAAAGTCCAGATAGGGCAACCGCACGGCCTTCTTCATCTTCAGTGCGAGATCGCCGCCGAGGAAGATGTGCGAAATGTGCGTCTCGATGCGTTCGATCCGTTCCGGGCCGTTCGGCCAGTTCCGCGGATCCTCCAGAAACGCCGCGACCTCGTCCTGTTCCGTCCCGTCTGCGCTGCGCATGCCGTGCATCCCGCATGAAAGATCTTCCACCGGAATTCATGATCTCCCATGCGATCGATGCTCGCAATGATTCCCGTCAAGGCCCGCGAATGCAAAAAAAATTGCATTCCTTGATGCAGGTCAATGCATTCGACGGGCGGCAGGCCTAGTTTTCTGACCACAGATCAGCCGGATGCGCATTCCGAGCATCGCAGTCCGGCGAAACCCTAAGGGGCGGTGGGATCTGTCGAGAAAGCCAGCTGTCGCTTCGTTCCCCCCACTTTCCGTTGGAAACCGCCGCCCCTGCCTTTCTCCTCTCAAGACGGTCGGATCCGGAACACGCGGGCGTCGTTCCGCGGTGGGTTGTGCGGGGAATGGACCTTCGCATGGATTGACGCCCATCGGTGGATGTGCTCTTTCGTCCGTATGACGATGCCCCCTGCATTTCAACATCCCCGCGGTGAGTCGACGTGAACCTGCGTCCCGACCAGATCCTTCCGGAACAGTTGCGCAACTGCCGGACCTGCCCGGCGGCCAGAGGCGGCATCTGCGAGGGACTGGGCGACGAGGAGCTTTCCGAGCTTTCCCGCATCGCTCATCACCGCACGGTACCGGCCGGCCGGATCATCTTCTCCGAGAACGAGAGGCCGGAGTTCTTCGCCAACATCCTTTCCGGAACCGTGCGCCTGACGAAGGCGCTTGCCGACGGGCGGCAGCAGATCGTGGGGATCCTCTTTCCTCCGGATTTCCTGGGGCGGGCCCATGGCGCCACGAACGCCTGCTTCGCCGAGGCCGCGACGGAAGTGGAGCTCTGCTGCTATCCGGCCGAGGCCTTCCGCAATCTCATGCAGCGGTTTCCGGGACTGGAACACAGACTCTACGAGAAGACGCTCGATGAACTGGACGCCGCGCGGGACTGGATGGTGCTGCTGGGGCGCAAGACGGCGCGCGAGAAGGTGGCGAGCTTCCTGCTCGTGCTGGCGCGTCGCGCACGCAAGGCCGGATGCGCCGCGCAGGGCGACGACGAAGGGGTGACCTTCGAGCTGCCGCTGCGTCGCGTGGACATCGCGGACTATCTCGGACTGACCATCGAGACCGTCTCGCGCCAGATCACCCGGCTGCGCGGCGAGGGGCTGATCAGCGCCGTGGGAGGCGGCTGCATGCATGCGCCCTCGCTGACGGCGCTGGCGGCGGCGGCCGGACAGGACGAGAGCGGCGGCTCCTGAAGCATTGCCGCCGTTGATCCCCGTCAAGGCCGAACCCTTCCATAACGGCGAGACTGTCCCCATATCCAGTTCAGCGGATTGCCCGGATCGGGGCGGTGCGGGGCCGTCGAGCATTTGCCAGCAGGAGTGAGCGCCATGACACTGAAGACCATTCTCGTCTCTCTCAACGACCCGGAGCGCGTGGATGCTCTGCTCGAAGTGGCCGGCGGGCTGGCGCTTCAGCACGATGCGCACCTGACCGGCCTGTTCGTGATCCCCGCCATGCGCGTCTATCCGGTGGTGACCCTGCATGTCCCCCCGGAGTTCTTCGAGACCCAGAGGCAAGCCTTCGAGAAACAGGCCGAGGAGATACGCGCCCGCTTCGAGGACTATTGCGAGCGGAACATGGTGCGCCATGAATGGCGTCTGGAGCATTCGCCGTCCCCGCTCGTCGCCGATACCGTGATCGACCATGCCTACCGCAGCGATCTGGTCGTGGCCTCCCAGCCGGCCCGCGAGGAGATTTCCGACATCGAGAGCGACTTCGCCGAACGCATCGTCATGGAAAGCGGGCGTCCGGTGCTGTTCGTGCCGCGCATGGGCAGCTTCCCGCGTGCGGGCGGGAGGATTGTTTGCGGCTGGAACGCGACGCGGGAGGCGGCGCGCGCCGTCTACGACGCCCTGCCGCTTCTCCGGAAGGCGGAGAAGGTCCATCTGGCCTGGGTCGATCCGATGAAGGACGAGGATGCGGAGGACCTTCCCGGCGCCGACATGGCCGCCGCGCTGGCGCGCCACGACGTGAACGCCGTCGCCGAGGAAGTCGTTTCCGGGGGCATCGGCGTGGGGGAGGCGCTGCTCAACCACGTCGCGGACACGGGAGCGGATCTTCTCGTGATCGGGGCCTGGGGACATTCCCGTCTGCGGGAATACGTTTTCGGCGGCGCCACGCAGCACCTCATGGATCACATGACGGTGCCGGTGGTCTTCTCCCACTGAACCCGGAAGCGCCGGCGGATACGCGCCGCGTGACGGCGGGCGGAACCGGTCCGTCCGTCAGTTCCGGGCACCCCGCAGCCGCAGCATCCGCTCCAGCATCACGCTCACGTCGGCGGCGGTGAGACGTCGCCGGGCGAGCGGAATGAGAACCGTGTTCTCCCAGTGTATGTGCCTGCGGTAGTTCTCGAAGAAGCCCCGCAGCATGTAGCCCAGCATGTCCGGGTTTTCCGCCGGCTCCCCTTTCTCCAGCCTTTCCAGAATGTCCACGAGCTCCTCGGCGAAGCCCTCGTCCGAGGCGTGCTCCTCGCTGAGCTTCGCGATGATTTCGTCCGCCATGTCCCCGTCCTCGGCCCGGGCGATCAGAAGAGGAAAGAGACCCTCCTCCTCCTCCCGGTGATGGCGCGGCATGTCCGTGCGCAGGCTTCGCGACGCCAGGGCGCACAGATCGCGGGGCACGTCGTTGGGCAGGCCGTCCGCGATTCTCTCCAGCCAGCCGCAAAGCTCCCACTGCTTCGCATGATCCTCCAGGAGCAGGGCGAAGGGATCGTCTTCCGGGAAGGCAGCGCGGGCCGGCATGGCGTGTTCCGTGGAAAATTGATACAAATCAATTCCGGAAATGTTGACTCATGTCAATCTGGCCGGAATTTCCGACCTCTGAACTATGTTGAATCGAGCAAACTGTCGCAGGACGCAATGACCCAGATCAATGCTTTGAAAAATGTGTTAAGAACATGACTTGGATCACGCTTGGCGCTTCTTGTCGGTTCGGCCTTGCGTGATGCGGGGGAGTCCGTTTCCCGATCTCCGGAACGGGCTGGAGGAGCCAGGAACCGGCGCTAACAGCGAAACGACCCGTTTATCTTGAACAAAGCAACAGAGAGGGAAAGATGGGGGTTACAGTCAGACTAGCGCAGATGGCCGTGCTGGGGCTGTTTTCCATTCTGTCCATCATCATGTGGGCGAATGCGAAAGACACCGCATATGCCATCCACGCCATCATCTTCCTGCTCGCCACGGTACTGGGACTGATCTACCTGGCGCGCAGCACGAAGTTCGGCGACGCATCCGCCGCCGATGAAGGGGAATACATGGACGATGTCGTGAAGGCGGGCGTGATCGCCACGGTCTTCTGGGGCATCGTGGGCTTCACCATGGGCGTCTACGTGGCTTCGGAGCTGGCGTTCCCCTTCCTGAACATGGATTTCCCGCTGACCAACTTCGGACGTCTGCGTCCGGTGCACACCTCGGCGGTGATCTTCGCCTTCGGCGGCAACGCCCTTATCGCCACGTCCTTCTACGTGGTCCAGCGCACCAACAAGACGCGGCTGGCGTTCGGCAACCTGGCCTGGTTCGTCTTCTGGGGCTATCAGCTGTTCATCGTGCTGGCGGCGACCGGCTACGTGCTCGGCGTCACCCAGAGCCGTGAGTACGCCGAGCCCGAGTGGTACGTGGATCTCTGGCTTACCGTCGTCTGGGTCGCCTACTTCCTGGTGTTCTTCGGCACCATCGTGAAGCGCAAGGTCTCCCACATCTACGTGGCCAACTGGTTCTATCTTTCCTTCATCGTGACCATCGCGATGCTGCACATCGGCAACAACCTGGCCCTGCCGGTGTCCTTCTTCGGCACCAAGAGCTACGCGCTGCTCTCCGGTGCGCCCGACGCCATCACCCAGTGGTGGTACGGCCACAACGCGGTGGGCTTCTTCCTGACCGCCGGCTTCCTCGGCATGATGTACTACTTCGTGCCGAAGCGCGCCAACCGTCCGGTCTACTCCTACCGGCTGTCGATCGTGCACTTCTGGGCGCTGATCTTCACCTACATCTGGGCCGGTCCGCACCATCTGCACTACACCGCGCTGCCCGACTGGGTTCAGACGCTGGGCATGGTGATGTCGGTGGTCCTGTGGATGCCCTCCTGGGGCGGCATGATCAACGGCCTGATGACCCTTTCCGGCGCCTGGGACAAGCTGCGCACGGACCCGGTGCTGCGGATGCTGGTGATCGCCGTGGCCTTCTACGGCATGTCCACCTTCGAGGGGCCGATGATGGCCATCAAGTCCGTGAACGCCCTGTCGCACTACACCGACTGGACGGTCGGTCACGTGCACTCCGGCGCCCTGGGCTGGGTCGGCATGATCACCATGGGCTCACTCTACTACCTGTTCCCGCGTCTGTGGAACCGCGAGCGCCTGTACTCCTACACGCTGGTGAGCTGGCACTTCTGGCTGGCCACGCTGGGCATCGTGCTCTATGCGGCTTCCATGTGGGTGTCCGGCATCATGCAGGGCCTGATGTGGCGCGAGTACGACGCGCAGGGCTTCCTGGTCTACTCCTTCGCGGAGACCGTCGAGGCCATGCATCCGTACTACGTCATCCGTGCCCTGGGCGGCGCCCTGTATCTGACCGGCGGCCTGCTCATGGCGTACAACTTCTGGCAGACGGTGCGCGGCAACGTCCGTGCCTCCGAGGCCGCTCTCGAAGTGGCCAAGGCCTGAAGCAGGGGAGTGAAACACAATGGGTATTCTCAACAAGCACGACAAGGTCGAACGCAGCGCGACGCTGCTGCTGATCCTGTCCTTCATCGTGGTCACAGTGGGTGGCCTCGTGGAGATCATTCCTCTGTTCTGGCTCGACAACACCATCGAGAAGGTGAAGGGCATGCGGCCCTACACCCCTCTCGAGCTGGCCGGGCGCAACATCTACGTCCGCGAGGGCTGCTATCTCTGCCATTCGCAGATGATCCGTCCCTTCCGTGACGAGGTGGAGCGCTACGGTCACTACTCGCTGGCCGCCGAGAGCATGTACGATCACGGCTTCCAGTGGGGATCCAAGCGTACCGGTCCGGATCTGGCCCGTGTCGGCGGCCGCTACTCCGACAAGTGGCACCGCCAGCACCTCATCGATCCGCGTTCGGTCGTGCCCGAGTCGGTCATGCCGGGATATCCCTTCCTGGCGAAGACCGAGCTGAAGTTCGACGACATCGCCGACCATCTGAAGACCCTGCGCACGCTCGGTGTGCCCTACACCGACGAGATGATCCAGAACGCCAAGGCGGATCTGGTGGCGCAGGCCACGGGCGAGGAGACGGACGGCCTCGTCAAGCGCTACGGAAAGGAGACTTTCGGCAGCGCGACCGAGGTCAAGGCGCGTGACTTCGACGGCAATCCGAAGAAGATCACCGAGATGGACGCGCTCATCGCCTATCTCCAGATGCTCGGAACCCTCGTCGACTTCAAGACCTTCGATGAATCGAACGTCGAGAACCTGAGGTAAGGGCAATGACCTACGAAACAGTGGCGCACTACGCGGGCACGATAGCGACCGTACTCTTCGGGGTGTTCTTCGTCGGGATGCTCATCTTCGTCTTCCGGCCGGGATCCACGAAGATCTACGAGGAGCTGGCCCGCACGCCGCTGGACGATGACGAGATCAAGGACTGAAACCAATGGCCAATCCTGAAAGAGACGAAGTAACCGGGACAGAAACGACCGGTCACGAATGGGACGGCATCAAGGAGCTCAACACGCCGCTGCCGCGCTGGTGGGTGTGGACCTTCTACGCCACCATCATCTGGGGCATCGGCTACATGATCGCCTATCCCGCCATCCCGCTCGTGAAGACCAACACGAAGGGCCTTCTTGGAACCACCAACCGCATGGAGCTCAACGCCGAGCTCGATGCGGTCAGGAAGGCCCGCGGCGAAAAGCTCGCCAAGCTCGAGAAGCTCTCCCTGGAGGAGATCAGCAAGGATCCCGAGCTGCGCGAATTCGCCGTGAACATGGGCAAGGCGGCCTTCAAGGCCAACTGCGTGCAGTGCCACGGCTCCGGCGCGCAGGGCGGCCCGGGCTACCCGAACCTCAACGACGACGACTGGATCTGGGGCGGCACGCTGGAGGCGATCCACTACACGATCACCAACGGCGCCCGCTACAATCCGGACACCAACGAGGACACCCGCCAGTCCGATATGCCGGCATTCGGCGAGCAGCTCGAGCCGCAGCAGGTCGACGCGGTGGTGGAATACGTCCTGAAGCTGTCCGGCCAGCCGCATGACGAGGCCAAGGCCAAGGAAGGCGAGAAGGTCTTCATGGAGGATGCCGGATGCAACGGCTGCCATGGCGACAAGGGCGAGGGCATCCAGGATGTCGGCGGCCCGCGTCTGAGCGATGGCATCTGGCTGTATTCGGGCACCCGGGAGGCCATCAAGTCCCAGGTCATGAAGCCGAAGCACGGCGTCATGCCGGCCTGGAAGGGGCGCCTGGATCCGGCCACCATCAAGGCTCTGACCATCTACGTCCATTCGCTGGGCGGTGGTGCGAAGTCCTGACGCCGGTGGCGTCCGCCATGCGGCGGAAACACGAGACGATGGGGATGGCGCCCGGCGCCATCCCCGTTTCATGAAGGAAGGGCGTTCTTCCATAAGGCGGAAATGTCGCGCGGCAAGTTGTCTCCGAACACGATCGCCGGCGGTGTCGAAGTAACATTGTCACAGATCAATTTTTCCATTCCGGCAAGTTGCCATCAGGGCCGTTCGTGCTGCGGCCGATACATTTATCCATTTGAAATTGCAGGGTCATTCTGGGCCCACGGAAGCCGCGGGATGCGCGGCGGATCAGGAACTCACAGGGGCGCGAGCCATGGTCGAAGTCGTCAATACCGTCAAGAAGGACTCGAAAACCGCAAGCCAGAAGCAGCCGCATGACCAGTCGAAGCCGGGCAAGCTCTACGCGGCGCGCAAGAAGGTCTTTCCGAAGGCCGTCAGCGGAAAGTTCCGCCGACTGAAGAGCACGTTCGCCATAATCGCCCTGCTCGTCTACTTCGTCACGCCCTGGCTGCGATGGGACCGTGGACCGGGGCTGCCCGACCAGGCCGTGCTCGTCGATCTGGCGCATCGCCGCTTCTATTTCTTCTGGATCGAGATCTGGCCGCAGGAATTCTACTACATCGCCGGTCTGCTCATCATGGCGGGCATCGGCCTGTTCATCCTTACGGCCATGTTCGGCCGCGCCTGGTGCGGCTACGGCTGCTGGCAGACCGTCTGGACGGATCTGTTCATGCACGTCGACCGGCTCATCGAGGGCGACCGCAACGCCCAGATGCGACTGGATAAGGCGCCCTGGACGACGGAGAAGATCCTGAAGCGGGCGCTGAAGTACGCCATCTGGGCCATCATAGCCTACGGTACGTCGCTGACCTTCATCCTCTACTTCGCCGACGCGCCGACGCTCTTCAAGGAGGTCTTCACCGGCCGGGCGCCGTCCGTCGCCTATTCCACCATCGCCATCATGGGCACCATCACGCTGGTCTTCGCGGGCTTCATGCGCGAGCAGGTCTGCATCTACATGTGCCCCTGGCCGCGCATCCAGGGCGCTATGGTCGACGAGGACACCCTCACGGTGACCTACAACGACTGGCGGGGAGAGCCGCGCGGCTCCAAGCGCGACCACAAGAAGCATCCGGAAATCCAGTACGGCGACTGCATCGACTGCGGCCTGTGCCATGCCGTCTGCCCGACCGGCATCGACATCCGCGACGGCCAGCAGCTCGCCTGCATCACCTGCGCCCTGTGCATCGACGCATGCGATTCGGTGATGGAGAAGATCGGCAAGCCGAAGGGGCTGATCGCCTACACAAACGTGAAGACCTACAACGATCACGTCACGGGCAAGGACGTCAACTTCACGTGGCGCAGCTTCATCCGTCCACGCACCATTGTCTATCTCACCGTGTGGACGCTGATCGGTCTGGGCATCTTCCTGCATCTGACATTCCGCGACCGGCTGCAGATCAACGTGGTGCACGACCGCAATCCGCTGTTCGTGCAGCTTTCCAGCGGCGAAATCCGCAACGGCTATACGCTCCGCCTGCTGAATATGCAGCTCGAGCCGCGGACCTTCCGCGTCTCCATCGTCGGTCTTGAAGGGGCCAGGATGACCATCAACGGCATCGACAAGCCTCCCGCCCGCAGCTTCGACGTGCCGGTGGAGAGCAACAAGGCGCGCACGCTGAAGGTCTACGTGACGGCGGATCCCGGAAAGCTGACCTCGCAGCATCAGGAGTTCGCCTTCCGCATCGAGGCGCTGGGCAAGGATGGCAAGCCGGAGGAGACGGCACAGAAGAAAGCCATCTTTGAAGCACCGAAGAAATAGCCTAACATGGGGCGGGGAAGGGCGATCCTTCCCCGCGTCATATCGAGGGAACGGAGCACATGCCACAGGCAGAAAAGGAATTCCGACTGACCGGCCGGCATGTCTTCCTCATGCTCGCGGCCTTCTTCGGCGTGATCTTCGCCGCCAACATTCTGCTCGTCTACCAGTCCAACAGGAGCTGGACCGGCAAGCTTCCCGGAAACGGCTACGAGGCCTCCATCAAGTTCAACAGGGAGGCTGCGAAGGCCCGCGCCATGCTGGCCAAGGGATGGAAGTCCACCGTGCTCATCGAGCCGGACGGACGTATCGCGGTGTCCCTGGTGGACAGGAACGGGCGTCCCGTCACGGGCCTGCGGGCGGTGGCGACGCTGGGCCGCCCGGCGGGGAACCGCGAGGATTTCACGGTGGATCTCCAGGAGCGGAAGATCGGCGTCTACGAGACGACGCAGGAACTCGGAAACGGTGGCTGGCGTATCGAGACCCGCTTCTTCCGCGGTCCCGAAATGGTGTGGCGCTCCGAGGCGCAATTCATCGTCGAGCCCAAGTGAGGCGGTCGAGCAGTGGGTTGTTGCGGCGTAAGATACGATGACGAATGTGCCGCCCCCGGCAGCGCGGCCATATGGGTACGCCAGAACGACGACGGCGGGTACGAGCTGAATCTCGTGGTTCCCGGCATCCATTGCGCCGCCTGCATTTCGACCATCGAGAAGGGATTGAAGGAACTGCCGGGTCTCGGAGAGGCCCGCGTCAATTTCTCCCTCAAGCAGGTCCGGGCGCGGTGGACGGATCCGGAATTCGATCCGGAGAGCATCGTGGCGAAGCTGGACGAGCTGGGCTATGCGGCCCGTCCCTTCGACCCCTCCGATGCCGGTTTCGGCGTGGACGACCGGGAATCGCGCGAACTGCTGCGCGCCCTGGCCGTGGCGGGGTTCGCCGCCGGCAACATCATGTTCCTGTCCATATCCGTCTGGGCGGGCGCGGAGGGCGCCACGCGCGATTTCTTCCACTGGGTGTCGGCCCTTCTCGCCCTTCCCGCCATCGCCTATTCGGGGCGGCCGTTCTTCCGCTCCGCATGGAACGCCCTGTCCCGCGCCCGCATGAACATGGACGTGCCCATCTCCCTCGCCGTTCTGACGGCGGCGATGATGAGCCTCTATCAGGTGGCCAATCACCAGCAGCACGCCTATTTCGACGCCGCCGTGTCGTTGCTCTTCTTCCTGCTGATCGGCCGCTATCTCGACCACCGGATGCGCGCCCGCGCGCGTTCCGCCGTTTCGCAGCTGATGACACTTGCCGCCACCGGGGCCACGGTGCTCGACGAGGAGGGGCGCAAACGCTTCCTGCCCATGGACGCCCTGCAGAACGGCATGCGGGTGCTGGTCGCCGCCGGTGAACGCATCCCCGTGGACGGCGTCGTGGAGGAGGGCGACACGGACGTGGACGTCTCCCTGATCACGGGGGAGTCCAATCCCGAGCGCGTGGGCCCCGGCGCGCGGGTCTACGCCGGCGCCATGAATCTCACCGGCCCGGTGGTGGTGCGGCTGACGGCGCACGGGGAGGACACTTTCCTCTCCGAGATCATCCGGCTGATGGCGACCGCGGAGGAGAGCAGGTCGGCCTACGTGCGGCTGGCCGACAGGCTCGCCGGCTACTATGCGCCGGTGGTGCATGTCCTGGCCGGCGCGACGCTCTTCGGCTGGCTGTGGTGGACGAATTTCGACTGGCCGGTTTCCCTGCTCCATGCCATCTCGGTTCTCATCATCACCTGTCCGTGCGCGTTGGGACTGGCCGTGCCGGCGGTCCAGGTCGTGGCTTCCGGCGTGCTGTTCCGCAACGGCGTCATGATCAAGGATGGCAGCGCGCTGGAGCGCATGGCGGACGTCGACACCGTGATCTTCGACAAGACGGGTACCCTCACCATGGGAGAGCCGAAACTCTCCGAAAGGGGGCCGGTCTCCATAGAGTCCCTTGCCGTCGCCGCCGGTCTGGCCGCGGGGTCCGCCCATCCTCTGTCCCGCGCCATCGTGAAGGCGGTGGAGGAGCGCGGAATAGAACCGGAGACCGTCACCGGCGTCGTGGAGCATCCGGGGCGCGGCCTCTCCGGCACATGGCGGGGACGCAGCGTCCGGCTCGGCTCGCTGGAGTGGTGCGGAGTCCGCGACGAAGCCGCGCTTTCCTCCGACATGCCCCAGCTGGCGCTCGCCGTGGAGGGACGGCAGCCGGTGGTCTTCTCCTTCACGGATACACTGCGCCCGGACGCCGCCGAAACCGTCCGCCGACTGAAGGCGGCGGGCCTGCGCGTGGAGATGATCTCCGGCGACAGGGAGGGGCCGGTGCGGGCCGTGGCGGAGGAGCTCGACCTGGACGGCTGGAAGGCCGCCTGGTCGCCGCAGCAGAAACTGGCCTACGTGGAGGGGCTGGCCGAAGCCGGCCGCAAGGTCCTGATGGTCGGAGACGGCATCAACGACGCTCCGGCGCTGGCCGCGGGATACGCCTCCATGGCTCCCTCCACGGCTTCCGACATAGGGCGCACGGCCGCCGACATGGTGTTCGTTGGCGCCTCCCTGCGGGCCGTCTGGCTGGCCCGCGAGGTGTCCGTGCGCTCCCGGCGGCTGATGACCCAGAATTTCGTCTGGGCCATCGCCTACAATGTCTTCGCCGTGCCGGTGGCGATGGCGGGGCTGGCTTCGCCTCTCTTCGCGGCGGTGGCCATGTCCGCATCCTCGATCATCGTCGTGGCCAATTCCCTGCGGCTGGGACTGATGGACAGGAATCTCGACAGGAGCTTCGCGCTCACCACCTACGGTGAAGCGGGCGAGAGGGGCGGAATTCGGAGGAAGGCCGCATGAGCGTTCTGCTCTATCTCATACCCATCGCCCTGTTCCTCGGGCTGCTCGGGCTCGGCGCCTTCATCTGGTCGCTGAGGTCCGGTCAGTACGAGGATCTGGACGGGGAGGCCCTGCGCATCCTCGACGATGACGACGACAGGCCGATCGTGGACTGATCAGTCCACGATCCGCAGTTCGTGGTGCACCAGCTCTCCGGCGTCGTCCAGTTCGTAGAGCATGTAGGCGGGATGGCGGGCCAGGGCGGCGCGGAATTCGCCCTTGCGCAGGTCCGTCGCCACCGACGGCATGGTGAAGGCCGGCGCGTTTCCGATATGGCTTTCCGCGAGCCTGTGCGAGTGCCCCGTGAGCAGCAGCTTCACGCAGGCGCGGCGGCGCACCACGTCGGCAAGGCGCTCCGCGTGGCTCCAGTCGGCGAACTGGTGCGGATCCTTCGCGTAGCGCATGGCGAAGGGGGGATGGTGCATGGCCAGAACCGTCGGCCGTCCCGATCCGGCCTCCAGCAGCGCCGAAAGGGCGGATAGCCTCTCCGTGTCGGCCCATCCCTTGTTCGTGCGCGGCCCCTTGCTGTCGAAGGCGGCGATGCGCACGGCGAAATCGTCCAGCGCGAAGTCGAGCGGGTCGTCGCGGCCCGGCGGCATCCAGGGCTGGTCGCCGAACGCTTCGCGCATATGGGCGCGGTTGTCCCGGTTTCCGGGCAGGATGATCCATGGAATGTCCAGAGTGTCCATGATGCGGCGCAGCACGGCATATTCCTCCGGACGCCCGTAGTTGGAGGCGTCGCCGGTGTGGACGACCAGATCCGGCCGCTTTCGGCGGGTGTGGATGTCGGTGATGACGCGGGCCAGATCGCCCTCCCGGTCGGCGCCGGAGACGGGAGGGACGGAGATGTGCGTATCCGAGATCTGCGCGATGATCATGGCGTGCTTTCCGCAAGATGGGCGTATTGCGCTTCACATCTAGCCGCCACGGGCCTAGATTGGAAGATGCAGACATGATGCAGATCAGATTTTCGCCATGACAATGTTCCGAACGCCGGCAAGCCGGGAAATTCTGCGCAGGATCAACGAGATCGTCGATGCGCAGGAAAGCGGGGATTCCGTGGATTATCTCGAGGCCTGCCGTCGGGAGGTGGAGAAATGGCGGTTGATACACAGCCTCCTGGAGGCCCACCCGTTTCCGACACGCGAGCGGTTGAAGCGTTCGCAGCAATGGCGCGAGGCCTTCGACAGGGTTCGGGACATCCGGGATCGCGAATTCCAGGCCTGGATCCTCCTGCAGGTGGAGGTGGCAGCGAACATCGAGCGCGGCGTGCGCGAGATGCGCCCGAGAAAGGCCGGCCCGTGCTGGCCGCAGATCGTCGAATACGCACGCCAGCGCATGGTCAAGGCGGAAAAGATCCTGGCATTCGCCGATGAAGGCACCAGGGACGGAGGCGTCAGCGCCGTCGATGGCGACTGGCACCGGAAGACGACCGAAATCCTGAAGAAGGTCCGGAGAAAATATCAGCCCTACGATCACGGAGGCCATGAGGACATTCCCTGGCCCGTCGGGAAGGACTGAGATTTCCGGACATGGAAAAGGGGCCGGAAAGCATCTTCCCGGCCCCGAATGCCATCCGGAAAGTATGGGAGGTCAGCCGTCCGTGCCGTCTTCCGGATTCTCTTCCCCTCCGCTGGACCTCTTGCGGCCCTTGTACTTCCAGGTGTTCTTCAGCTCGCCGTATTTCATCCAGTTGTCCCGGGCCTCGGCGAAGGCATCGGCGAAAACCTCGTCCTTGAGCTTCACCGTCTCCTCCCCGAAGATGACGTGCTTCATCCAGTCGAAACCGAAGAGCATGAGCGTCTCGTCGCTCTTTTCGAACGCCTTCACGACGTCTTCGGGAACATCGTAGCGCTCCAGGAAGGTCGTCGTGAAGACGAACTCCCGGAACTTGTCGATGTCTGTGCAGAGCATGTAGAACATCTGCTTCATCGGCTTGGGGATGTCCTTGCCGTAGGGGCCGCCGACGGACCGCCAGGAAGCCGCCTTCATCAGGATCTCCACCCAGCGTTCGTTGAACAGGTCGTAGGGTTCCACGCCCTGCTTCTTGCGGAACTGCGCGACCGTCTGCTCGCGGGGTTCGTCATGGCCCTTGCAGTAGTCCTCCCTGACCAGGAAGTACATCTCCTCCTTCTGCTCGTGGCCCTTCATCTTCATGGCCGCAAGACCGAGGGGATAGTAGCGGCAGGTGGCCGGACGGGCCTCGTAGACCTTGCATCCCTCCTCCTCGTCCAGAAAGACGCAGGCGCCCTTGCCGTCCTTGCCGCGCATGACCAGCTTGGGCACCGGCATGCCGGAGGCCTCGTGGAAGGCCGGCACGGCGAAATCGGCCACGATGTTGCGCGGGCGCACGGAGAAATACCGGGCCAGCTGCAGGATGTCGAAAGGCGTCAGCGTGATGTCGGCGCCGTGGCAGCACTTGTTCCAGCAGCTCACGCCCTTGTGGCAGCTGAAGCGGAATTTCGTGTCCGGAGTCAGCTGGACCGGCTGCACCGGCGAGCCGCTTTCGTCGCGGACACCCTCGAATACGGGCATCTCGAAACCGCCGACACCCTCCGCCATCCAGCGGTCGTCGTCTTCATAGGACGTGGGCGAAAGCACGGAATCGTCGTCAAGCGGATCGATGTCCTTGGGGTCACTCATGGTCGTCTCTCCTGAAAAAATCCGTCCGCATCCGGATATGTCCGGTCGGCGGATGCCGCGTCATGTCCGGCGGGGTTGTCCATTCGGGAAATTGCAGGGGATCGGGCGATGCCGCCCCCCGATGCCGTGCAATTCCGCCGGTGGCGGTCCGGGGCGCCTCTCGCGGGCCCCGTCCTTCCCGCCGCGGACGAGTGTTACACCATGTGGCGCGAATGGAAAAGGCGTCGCCCGGAGGCGACGCCCGTTGTTCTGTGTACCGGGATGCCCCGGCAGTGCCTCAGGCGGAGGGCTTGAAGCCCGTGGAGTGCTCGACGAGCGGCACCCACTCCACCTTCTTCATCTCCCACTCGCCCGTCTCGGGGTTGTAGCGGGAGTTGACGAAGCAGTGCCAGTTCTCCTCGTCCAGGCCGGGGTAGTCGGCACGATAGTAGAAGCCCGGATAGCGCGTCTCCTCGCGGAAGAGGATGTGGCGCAGGTGAGCCTCGGCGGCCCAGACGCGGTGGTAGTTCTCCCAGGCCCTGAGCAGCTCGTGCAGGTCCTTGGCGCGCATCTTGACCGCGTCTTCCTTGAGCATGGTCAGATACTTAAGACCTTCCTCGAGCAGCGTCTTGTTGGTCTGGTAGTAGGTCGCCACACCAGCCACGTACTCGTCCATGATCTTCTGCAGACGCATCTGGAACATGCGCGGCGTGATGTAGTTCGGGTTGATGTCGATCGCCGTGGTCTTGTCCTTGTGCTCAAGGAAGTTGCGGACCGGACGATAGATCAGCTCCACGAGCTCGTCGGTGCTCTCCTTGAACGTCGGCGTGAAGTCCTTGTGATCGCGCACGAAGCGGACCATGGACTTGCCGGCGATGCGACCCTCGGCGTGGGAGCCGGAGGAGAACTTGTGACCGGAGGCGCCCACACCGTCACCGGCGGTGAAGAGGCCCTTCACCGTGGTCATGCGGTTGTAGCCCCAGTGGTAGTGGTCGGGCTGACCCTTCAGGTCGGCCGGACCGGAGGCCCAGATGCCCGAGCAGCCGGAGTGGGAGCCGAGCAGGTACGGCTCGGTCGGCATCAGCTCGGACTTGTCCTTCTCCGGACGGATGTTCAAGCACGCCCACAGGGAGGCCTGACCGATGCACATGTCGAGGAAGTCCTCCCAGGCCTCGGCCTCGAGGTGCGCGACCTCCTTCGGCGTCAGCGTCTCGGAGAGCTCCTTCAGGGCGGTCGGGGTGTCCATGTAGATCGGACCGCGACCGTCCTTCATCTCCTTCAGCATGGCGTGGTTGCGCAGGCAGGTCGGAACCACCGCGGCCTCGTCATACGGGGAGAAGTCCTTCAGCATGTCGGCGTTCTTGACGATGTAGTCCTCGCCGAAGCCGTTCTGCGCCTTGGACTTGAAGAGCAGGAACCACGCGCCCACCGGACCGTAGCCGTCCTTGAAGCGGGTCGGCACGAAGCGGTTCTCCATCATGGTCAGCTCGGCGCCGACCTCCGCGGCCATGGCGTAGGTGGAGCCGGCGTTCCACACCGGGTACCACACGCGGCCCATGCCCTCACCGGTGGTACGCGGACGGAAGATGTTCACCGCGCCGCCGCACACGTTCAGGATGGCGTTGGCCTTGAAGATGTAGAGCTTGTGCTCGCGGTTGGAGAAGCCGATGGCGCCGGCGATGCGGTTCGGCTCGTTGGCGTCCAGCAGATACTTGATGATGAAGACGCGCTCGTAGATGTTCTCCATCCCCAGCGCCTTCTTGGCGGCCTCGGCGACGATCACCTTGTAGGACTCGCCGTTGATCATGATCTGCCAGCGGCCGGAACGCACGGGCTTGCCGCCGTCCTTGAGCATCTTGCCGCCCTTCTTCTGCCAGGTGGCGCCGTCGACGCGGGTGCCGTCGTCCAGCGTCTTCCAGATCGGCAGGCCCCACTCCTCGAACAGGTGCACGGAGTCGTCGACGTGACGGCCCACGTCGTACACCAGGTCGTCGCGGGTGATGCCCATCAGGTCGGCGTGAACCATGCGGACGTAGTCCTCGATGTCGTTCTCGCCGATGTAGGTGTTGATGGCGGACAGACCCTGGGCCACGGCGCCGGAGCGGTCCATGGCGGCCTTGTCCACCAGGGTGATCTTCACGTCGTCGCCGGCCCAGCGCTTGGCCTCGTAGGCGGCGCCGCAGGCGGCCATGCCGCCGCCGACGATAAGGATGTCGGTTTCGATCTCGACAATTTCGGGATTGCCGAAGCTGGGTTCACTCATAGTCTGTTTCCCTCATGCAAACAGTTGCGTTCTTCCCTGTGACATGGAGCCGCCGCTGCTGAAAGCGGCTCTCCCGTCGATGTTCCGGGGTCTCCCCCCGACCGAAAGCCTCAGCCCTTCAGCTCCGGGTTGATGTTCGGCAGCTCGCTCTCGGTGAACAGCAGCTCGCTGTCCAGATCGCCCGGCTCCGGCTTGTTGCCGTACGGGTCGATGGAGCCCACCGGAGTGGTGCGGGCCGGGAACTTGAAGCGCTTCAGCTCGCCGTCACGGAACTTGATGGTCCACATGATGGCCTGGTCGGTGCGCAGCGGAATGGCGGTGCCGCCCATCGGAGCCCAGTCGGCGAAGGGCCGCAGCTCGATGGCCTGCTGCGGGCAGTGCTTGGCGCAGCAGAGGCACTCCCAGCACTGATCCGGCTCCTGGTTGAAGGCCTTCATGGCATGGCCGGTGAACTCGCCCTCGACGTCCAGCTTCATCAGGTCGTTGGGGCAGATGTACATGCAGACGGTGACCTCGCCACCCTTGCAGCCGTCGCACTTCTCGGTATGAACGAAAGTAGGCATGCCTCTCCTCTTTCTGGTTGGCTTGAACTGGCAAAACCCCTCTTGCTTCGCGCGAGAAGGATTTTTTCACGAACACACCCGCCCTCGCGCCTGCCCCCGCAGGCCGCTGGTGCGGATGGGTCATTTCTTACATGTTCCTCCTCTACATGCCGGATGGCGGATGAATCCCCCCTCCAACATATTCACATTCGTGTAAATCAAAATTCGCTGATATACAAGCGCCAAACACCATTTTGCCGCCACAGAGGTGACTCATGCGGCAAACTGCCCGCCCCGCGGGGAAACTTTCGGCAAGGATCTGATATGAATCATGAAAATCGAACCGGCCCGGATCTGGCCGAATTGACAGAGCGTCTGGTGCGGTTCCGGGACGAGCGCGACTGGAAGCAGTTCCACACCCTGAAGGACCTTCTGATCTCCCTTTCGCTGGAGGCCTCGGAAGCCCTCGAGCTGTGCCAGTGGAAGGATGCCGGGGCCTTCGACGGACTGGCCCGCCGCGGCGGACCGCTGCACGGGCGCCTCCGGGAGGAGTGTGCCGACGTGCTGCTCTATCTGCTTCTGATCGCGGAGGCCGCGGATTTCGATCTCGCCGCCGCGGCAGCGGAGAAGATCGAGATCAACGCCCGCAAGTATCCCGTCGGCAAGGCGCGCGGCAGGGCGGACAAGTACACCGAACTGTGAGGGATGCCCGCCGCATGCGGTACGGACACGCGGCCCCGCTCCGGCGCATCGGGCGCCGCCGCGGATTTTTCGGCTTCCGGCAATGCGAAGCACTTGCAATCTTCCGCGCGCTGGCCTATCTATGACCTGCACTTGATAATCATTCGCAACAAAATTGATCCAGATCAATTTTGGCCACCTTGCGACACCTGCCGGGCGCCATTCCGGCGCCTTCGGAACGACAAGCGGGAAAAGCCATGAACCTGCACGCAGCCGAAACGCCTGCCACAGCCGGGGACACCGCATGCGGGCGGAAACCCGCTAGCTTTCCCCTGGTCCTCGCGTCGGAGGGCGAGACGGTCTGCATCCGGGCCATAGGCGGGACGCCCTCCTTCGTGCGGCGGCTGATGGATCTCGGTCTGCGCACCGGCGGGCACGCGCGGGTGGTGCAGCACAACGCCGCCGGCATCGTGCTGGCCATGGACGGGATGCGGCTCGCGCTCGGGCCGGCCGCGGCGCAGCACGTCATGGTCTCCCTCTGCGACGCATGCGGCACCTCCCCGGAGGTGGTCCGGGCATGAAGGCCGAATGCTGTTCCGGCGGCCGGGAGGAGCGGCGCGGCGTCTCCGGACGGGACCGTTCCGGCGTTCTGCGGATCGCCATTGCCGGAAATCCCAATTGCGGCAAGACCACGCTCTTCAACCTGCTGACCGGTGCCCGCCAGCGCACCGGAAACTGGCCCGGCGTCACAGTGGAGCGCAAGACCGGCGTCTACCGGGATGCGGAGGGGGAGATCGAGGTCGTCGATCTGCCCGGCGTCTACACCCTTCGCCCCATTCCCGGCATGGAGGAGCAATCGCTGGACGAGAAGCTGGCGCGCGACGCCATCGTCCGCGAGGATTTCGACGTCGTGGTGAACATCCTCGACGCCACCAATCTCGAACGCAATCTCTACTTCACGACCCAGCTTCTGGAGACGGGCAAGCCCGTCGTGGTGGCCCTGAACATGATGGACGCCGCGCGCAGGGCGGGGCTGAAGGTGGATGCCGAGGCTCTGTCGCGCACCCTCGGCGTGCCCGTGGTGCCGGTGGTGGCCTCGAAGGGCGAGGGCATCGACGAGCTGATGCGCACGGTGCGCGAGGTGGCGCGCCGTCGGGAGCATCCGGCGGTGCGCATCGCCTATCCGGCGGCGGTCGAACGGCTCGCCGACGATCTGGAAAGGGTGATCGACTACACCGCCCGCAGCGAGGGCATAGACCGTCGCTGGCTGGCGGTGCGGCTGATCGAGGGCGACGATCTGGCGCTGCGGCTGGCCGGCGAGGAGACGGCGGGCGTGCTGCGCCACCGGCTGCCGAAACTGGCGCGCGAGCTGGGCGACGACGCCGACATGATCGTGGCCGAGGCGCGCTACGCCTTCGCCCATGACGCCGCCCGCGCCGCCGTGCACCGGCAGGGCGTCGCCACGGCCACCACGTCGGACCGGATCGACCGGGTGGTCCTGCACCGCTTCGCGGGCCCCGCGGTCTTCCTCGCCGCCATATATCTGATGTTCATGCTGACCATCAACGTCGGCGGGGCCTTCATAGACTTCTTCGACATTCTCGCCGGCGCCGTCTTCGTGGACGGCGTGCGTGCCCTGCTCGGCGGCATGGGCGCGCCGGACTGGGTGACCGTGATCCTCGCCGACGGCTTCGGCGAGGGCATCCGCGTCGTCGCCACCTTCATCCCGATCATCGGCATGCTGTTCCTGGTGCTCTCCTTCCTCGAGGATTCCGGCTACATGGTCCGGGCCGCCTTCCTCATGGACCGGCTGATGCGGGCAATCGGCCTGCCGGGCAAGGCCTTCGTGCCGCTCATCGTCGGATTCGGCTGCAACGTTCCGGCCATCATGGCCGCCCGCACGCTGGAAAGCCGCCGCGACCGCATCCTCACCGTCATGATGGCCCCCTTCATGTCCTGCGGCGCGCGGCTGACGGTCTACGCGCTCTTCGCCGCCGCCTTCTTCCCCAGCGGGGGGCAGAACGTCGTTTTCGCCCTCTATCTGATCGGCATCGCGGCCGCCGTGGCCACCGGATTCCTCATGAAGAAGACGCTGCTGAAGGGCGAGGCGACGCCGTTCGTCATGGAGCTGCCGCCCTACCGGCTGCCGCGGCTCTCCAACATGCTGCTCCATGCGTGGAACAGGCTGAAGGGCTTCATTCTCGGGGCGGGGCAGATCATCATCGTGGTGGTGGCCGTCCTGTCCGTGCTCAACTCGGCGGGCACCGACGGCAGTTTCGGCAACCAGGGGACCGACAAGTCCGTGCTCTCGGCAGTGGGACGGGCCATCGTGCCGATTTTCGAACCGATCGGCATTCGGGAGGACAATTGGCCGGCCACGGTCGGCATCTTTACCGGCATTTTCGCCAAGGAGGCGGTGGTCGGCACACTGAATTCGCTCTATGCCACGATCGGGCATGCGGCCGCCGGAACCGGCGCGGAGGCGGAAGGGGCCGGGGCCTTCGACTTCACCGACGCCGTGCGGCGCGCCTTCGTCTCCGTACCCGAGAACCTGCGTTCGCTGGCGGAAAGCGCGCTCGATCCCCTCGGCCTGTCCACGGTGAGCGGGTCAGCGACGGCGGTCACTGCGGATCAGGGCGTCTCCTCCGTGACGCTGCGGGCGATGGTGCGCCATTTCGACGGGCGTGCCGGGGCCTTCGCGTACATGCTGTTCATTCTGCTATACTTCCCCTGCGTGGCGGCCTTCGGGGCGATGGTGCGGGAGATCGGTCCGCGCTGGGCGCTTCTGGCCGGTGCGTGGAGTTCCTGGCTGGCCTGGTTCGCGGCGGTGGAATTCTACCAGGCGGCGACGTTCATGCGGCATCCGGAGCAGTCCGCCGCCTGGATGCTGTCGCTGGTGGTTCTCATGGCGGCGGTCATCGCCTTCATGAAGCACTACGGCGACACCCATGCGCCGCCGGCGCTCGCCGCGGGAAGCTGAGGCGATGCTCGGCCGGATCCTGGAATACCTGGAGAGACGCGGCGCGGCCTGCCTTTCCGAGATCGCGGCGCATCTGGAGGCCGAACCGGATGCCGTGAGGCCCATGCTGCGGCTGCTGGAGGCGCGGGGCCGGATCCGCCGGCTGTCCGCCGGGAAACCCGGAGGCTGTGGCGGCTGCACCGCCTGCCTGCCGGAAAGTCTCGTGCTGTGGGAAGCCGTGCGGAGGGGCTGAGGCGGAACGGACGCGTCGCTGGTCCGTCCGGTTCGGGCGCTCTGCCCTTTGCCGGAAGGCGTCCACGGGTTCTATACTGCCGGTCCGGGCGCGAAGGCAGGCCGAACGAGGGTGCCGCAGAATGATAATGAAGCTCAATCCGGACCTCTTCCTGTTCCGCCGCACGCGCGAGCTGGAACGCAAGATCGACCGTTTCTACGACAATCTCTCGGAGTCGGCCATCGTCTTCCGGCTCGCCGTCCGCTCCTACATCAAGACGGGCTGGACGGACGAATTCCACGAGCGGCTGGAACGGGTCAGCCAGCTGGAATCCGCCAACGACAGCCTGCGCCGCGAAATAGAGAGCGAGCTCTACGAACACACGCTCATACCGGATTCGCGCGGCGACGTGCTCGGTCTCATCGAGAATTCCGACCAGGTGATCTCCGAATTCGAGAGCACGCTCTGGGCCTTCGCCAACGAGCGGCCGGAAATCCCCGATCCGTTCCGCTCCGGCTTCCGCAAGCTGACCAACATGGTGGTCAAGGCGGCGGACGAGCTGGGGCTGGGGGCGCGCGCCTTCTTCCGCAGCCCGCAGGACGTGCCCGCCTACAATCACAAGGTCATGCTCTACGAGAAGGAGGCGGACGTCATATCCACCACCCTGAAACGGGCCATCTTCGCCGAGGAGAGCCTCGACCTGTGCCGCAAGCTGCATCTGAAGGAGTTCGTGGAGTACATCGATTCCATCGCCGACACGGCCGAGGACGTGGCCGACCGGCTGGCCATATACGCCATCAAGCGCCTGGTCTGAGGGAGGTCCGGCATGGATCCGATGCTGCTGATCTTTCTCAGCTCCGGCATGTTCCTGGGCTGGGCGCTCGGCGCCAACGACGCCGCGAACGTCTTCGGCACGGCCGTGGGCACCCGGATGGTGCGCTGGCGCACGGCGGCGGTCATCTGCTCGGTCTTCGTGATCCTCGGAGCGGTGATCTCGGGCGCCGGCGCGTCCGGGACCTTGGGCAGGCTGGGGTCGATCAGCGCCATGCCCGGCGCCTTCATGACGGCGCTCGCCGCCGGGCTGGCGGTCTACTTCATGACCCGGTCTGGGCTGCCCGTCTCCACCTCGCAGGCGATCGTCGGCGCCATCGTCGGCTGGAACCTGTTCGCGGGACGGCCCACGGACCTCGCCGTCTTCTCCAGAATCGTCGGCACCTGGGTGATATGCCCGCTGCTCTCGGCGCTGATAGCGGTCGTCCTCTACAAGGCCATGCGGACGGTCGGAGAACGGCTCCGGCTGCATCTGCTCACCGTGGACGCCCTGACGCGCACCGCGCTGATCGTCGCCGGAGCCTTCGGCGCCTATTCGCTGGGAGCCAACAACATCGCCAACGTGGTCGGCGTGTTCATTCCCGCGCGTCCCTTTCCCGACATCGAGATCGGCGGAATCGTGATCGATTCCGCGCGGCAGCTCTTCTTTCTGGGGGGCGTGGCGATCGCCGTCGGCGTGTTCACCTATTCCCGCGGCGTGATGATGACGGTGGGCGGCACGCTGGGCCGCCTTTCCGCGCCCAAGGCGCTGGTGGCGGTGGTCGCGCAGGCCATCGTCCTGTTCCTCTTCGCCTCGAAGGGACTCGAGAGCTGGCTCATGGCCCGGGGACTGCCCACCATCCCTCTGGTGCCGGTATCGAGTTCGCAGGCCGTGGTCGGAGCCATCGTGGGCATTTCGCTCCTCCAGGGGCTGGCGGGCATCCGGTGGGGCGTGCTGGGCCGGATCGTGATCGGCTGGGTGGCCACGCCCGTCGTCGCCGGGATCATCTGCTTCCTCGGCCTGTTCTTTCTCCAGAACGTCTTCCACCTCGCCGTGAAGTGAGAAACGGGCCCTCCGGCGTTGCCGCCGGAAGACCCGCCGGGGAGGGATCATGAGGGAGATTGCGGGGATCGGAGGGGGTGTCCTCACCAGGCGCGGTAGCGATGGCAGTGGCGCGGACCGCGGATGGTGCGCCAGACGTAGCGGCCGCGACGCGGGCTCCACACGCGCACCCGCCGATGGTGGCGATGGCACCGCACGCGGTGGCGCGGAACGTAGTAGACCGGGGCGGGGCCGTAGTAGTAGCCGGGGGCGTAGTAGCCTCCGCCATAGTATCCTCCGCCGTAATAGCCGGGCAGTCCGATGCCGATGCCCAGATTGACGACCGTCTTCGCCTCCGCCCTCTCCGGCATGGCGGCGGTGCCGGCGATCGCGATGGCGGCGGTGGCGGCTGCGGCGATGGCGAACTTGCGGAACATGGTCTCGTCTCCTTCTGGCATGTCTGTCGCTGATCTTCACGTGTCCGGGTTGTGCGTCCCCGTTGATGGTCCCCATGTTGCCGCACGCCGCTTGAACCTTTCCTGAGCGGCACGTTCATCCTGCGTTCATGGCGGGAACGGGGCTGGCATGCCCCTTGCTGCCTCCCCGGACATGATGATGGACATGTTGCATAACGGAACACTTCCGGTTGTGGACGGGCAGCGGATCACGTTGCGCTCCATGGAGGAGGCGCTTTCGGCCATCGCCCACGACGCGGCGCATGGCATGCCGTTTTCCGTCTTCACGTTGAATCTGGACCATCTGGTGAAGCGCAGGCGGGATCCCGCCTTCCGCGCCGCCTACGCCCGCGCGCGCCACGTGACGGCGGACGGCTGGCCGGTCGCATGGCTGGCTGGGCGCGGGTCGGGCCTGTCGGTGGACCGGGTCACCGGCGCGGACATGCTTCGCCCGCTGTGCGAGATCGCCGCGGTGCTGGATCTGCCCGTCGCCTTCGTCGGATCCACGCCCGAGGTGCTCATGGAGGCGACGGCCCGGCTGCGGGAGACGGCCTCCGGGCTGAAGGTGGCGGCGCGCATCTCCCCGCCTTTCGGTTTCGATCCCGACGGTCCGGCCGCCGCCCACCTGATCGAGGACATCCGGAAGTCCGGAGCCCGCCTCTGCTTCCTCGCCCTCGGGGCGCCGAAGCAGGAGCTGCTCGCGGACCGGGCGGTTTCCGCCGGCGTCGAATGCGGTTTCGTCTGCGTGGGGGCCGCCGTCGATTTCGTGGCCGGCGCCCAGAAGCGCGCGCCGGCCTGGATGCGGGGCACGGGGCTGGAATGGGCGTGGCGGCTGCTGACCGATCCGGCGCGCATGGCCGGCCGCTATGCCGCGAGCGCCTCCGTGCTGGCGCGCATCCTGTGGGAGGACCTCACCGGAGCGGGCCCCGCGCACACGGGTGGAAACAGGCCATGAAAGACGCGCCGTACCGTCTGCTCGTCATCCACCCCATGGATCCGCGCGGCGGCAAGGTGGGGGGCATCGAAACCCATGTCCGCCTTCTGCTGGACCGCCATCCGGAGGATTTCTCCGTCTGCCTCGTCGGCGTGGATGGAAGCGGGGACCTGCGGCCGGGAAGGCCCGTGCGACTGGAGGGCGCTTCCGGACCGTACGACTTCCTTCCCGTTCTCCATTATCCGGAGGAACGGATGCACGAGGCCGCCCGGACCATCGGACAGTCGCTCACCTTCAGGTTCCTGAAGGCCATGCTGCGCCATCTGCCCGCCATCCGGCGCCTCGCCGGAAGGGGGCGCGTCTCCGCGGACGTGCAGAGGTTCGAATTTTCGCCCGTCCCGCGTCTGGCGGGCGTGCGCCTGCTCCAGCAGATACACGGCGAGGGACGCAAGGGCGACCGGATGGACAGCCTCATTTCCCGTCACTGGGGAATCTACGAGGCGGGAGAGGCGCTGGCCATGCGGTTGTGCAGCCGCGCCATATGCGTGACGCCGGCGCGCGTGGAGCAGCTGGCCCGCAAGTATCCCCGGCAGGCGGACAAGCTGGAGTTCATGAGCGTCTCCGTGGACACGGACGTCTTCCGGCCGGCGCCGTTCGACGTTTCGGACGGCATCCTGCGGATCGTCTTCGCCGGGCGCTTCGACGCGTTCAAGGATCCCCCCCTGATGTTCAGCATCATCCGTATACTGAAGGAAAAGCTGGACGGTCGGGTGGAGTTCCACTACGTCGGAAAGAGTTCCACGGACCGCTTTCCGGAGTTCGAGGCGATCCGGGACGTGACGGTCTTCCACGGTTTCCAGGACCGGGCCGGCGTCGCCCGCATCCTGCACCGCGTGCACGCGGGCATACTCACCTCCTATTTCGAGGGATTGCCCTGCTTCATGATGGAGACGCTGGCCTCGGGCAGACCGATGGGCGTCATCCGTCTGCCGCAGTTCCAGATCGAGCTGCCGGACTACGCTCCGCTCATGGTGGAGGGCGTTTCCGGCTTTCTGCGCGAGCGGAACGAGGACGAGCGCGAAGAGACGGCACGCGCCATGGCGGACGGGTTCGTGCGCCTGTGGGAGGACATCCGCAACGGCCGCTACGATCCGCGACGCATCGCGGAACGGGTGCGGCCCTATTCCATCGAGGTCCAGCTGCCCCGTCTTTTCGAGCGCCATCGGCAGATACAGGACCGCGGCCCGCTCCCGGCGGGCAACGTGGTCGCCCTCATGCGGGAACGGCGGGTCCGCTAGCCTTCCTTCCACCGGCGACGTCGCGGATCAGTCCTTCCCAGGCGTCCACGCCCTTGGCGGCGGAAAAATCCAGCGCGCGCATCTGGCGTGGCCCGGGATCCCCCGGGTTCTCCAGCAGCGCATCCAGCGCCTCCGCCATTTCCTCCGCCCCCGTGACCGGAACCAGCCTGCCGAGCCGGGCGTCCTCCCCGAGGATTTCGGCGGGACCCGGCGTGTCCGTGCAGACGACGGGCAGTCCGGCCGCCAGGGCCTCCACGACGACGTTGCCGAAACTTTCCGTGCGCGAGGGCAGGGCGAACACGCGCGCCCGGCCGAGCCACGGCCAGACGTCGTCCTGCCAGCCGGCGAAGCGGACGCGGTCCGCGATGCCGAGGTGCCGGGCCTGCTCCTCCAGATGGGGGCGGCGCGGTCCTTCGCCGACCAGTGTCAGCCCGGCCTCCCGGTCGCGCATGAGCGCCATGGCGCGCAGCAGCAGACCGTGCCCCTTCTCCGCGGAGAGACGTCCGATGCAGAGGATCTCCCGCGGACGGGAAAGAAGGTCGCCGGCATCGACGGCGGGCAGGGGATCGGGGAGCGCGACGGGATTCCAGATGCGGACCAGCTTCTCCGTCGGCACGTTCCAGCTCTCCGCGAGATACTCCCGCAATGCGTCGGAAACGGCCACGATCCGCGCCGAACGGCGGGCGATCCACGGCAGCGACCGCCACGTGAGGCGGCTCAGGTATCCGGTGCGCCATTCCTCGAAACCGTGGAAGGCGTGGACGAGCGGAACATCCAGACCCGAGGCGGCGATGGTGAGAAGCAGCGGGCTCGCCGCGACGGCGGAAAGCGCCACGTCGGGCGCGAGATCCCCGAGGAGCCGGCGCAGCGCCCGCAGCGCGGCCAGGCGGCCCTGCGGCAGGATGTGCAGTTCGACGCCGGACGGCACGGCCGGCCCGTTGGCGGCCTCGGCGTCCACCACGAGGTGGACCGCATGGCCGCGCGCCGCGAGCTCGCCGGCCAGCAGGGCCCAGACACGTTCCGCGCCACCGTCCGTGAGAGCGGGGCAGTGGAACAGCAGTTTCAGAGGTCTGGAACGGACGTCCGGATTCATGGAGGCAATCTTTACCATTTTTCCGTAGAGAAAGGCCATGGAACGCGGACAAGATAACGGAAAGCCGCTCGTGGAGGTGCGTCTCGACCCTTCCGACCTCCGCCGCTGGCATCTCTGGCTGCTGGAGGAACTGGAGGAGGCGGGGGCCGGAGTGCGCGTCGCGCCGGCCGATGCGGTGCGGCTGCCGCCGGCTGCGCGGGCGCTCCTCCTTCTCGAAAGGGTTCTCTATGGCGGGCGGCACGCGATGGATGCCGTGGACGGCGGAACGCCGCCCCGTTTCTCCGATTCCGCCGGAACGGAACCGGACGTGGTCGTGGATCTCACGGGCACCGGTGCACCGGCGGAGGGCGTGCTCGCGCCCCTCTACGATGGCGCGCCGGAGGAGGCCGCCGCCATGGCCGCGGTGCTGGAGGGGCGTGCGCCGTTCCTGGAGATTTCCGCCGGGCCGGACGGGCGGCGCATGACCGTCGGTCTGCCGGCGGTGGAGGATGACACCGTGGTCGCCCGCGCGCTGGATCCGGTCATGGCCAGAATGTGCGAGGGGCTGGTGCGCGCCGTCCGCGGAGCCCTCCCGGGAAGGGGGAGTGGATGCACCCATGCTCGCGCAGAAGTGGTAACAGGATCGGACCTTTCCGCAGGGCGGATCGCGGCTTTCGCGGCGGCTTCCCTGGGAGCGCGGATCGCGCGTCGCATCGCAGCCCTCGCCGGACGGAAGGGCGATGTCTGGATGGTCGGTCTGAGACGGGTCGAACCGGGCGGGGGACTGCTGGAGACCGGAGTGCTGGACGAGAATGCCTACAGCATCGTGCCGGACGACGGACGCCGGTATCTGGCCGATCCGTTCGTCTTCGTGAAGGACGGCAGGCGCTTCGTCTTCGTCGAGGAATTCCCTTTCGCGACGGGTCGGGGGGTGATCTCCGTCCTTGAAGTTGATTCAGAAGGGGAGGTGGGTGAACTGTTTCCCGTGCTGGATGAAGACGTGCATCTTTCATATCCGCATGTCTTCGCAAGTGACGGGGAAATATGGATGATTCCCGAATCCGGAGAGGCTCGCGAAGTGCGTCTCTACCGCTGCGTGTCCTTTCCCGGACGCTGGGAGCCCGTCGAGGTTCTAGTAAAGGACAAGGAACTTTCGGATGCAACGGTCTGCCGCCTGGACGGCCAGTGGTGGATGTTCGCCACGGAACGGACACGACATGGGTCGAGCTGGGACGCCCTTGCCATATTCCGGGCGGAACGGCTCGCCGGACCGTGGCATCCCCATCCCGCGAATCCGGTTCTCGTGGATGCCGGACAGGCCCGGCCGGCGGGAGCGGTGCATGTCCGGGAAGGCCGCGTTCTCCGGCCCGTGCAGGATTGCCGGGGGGGCTACGGGGCCGGCCTGGCCATCTGCCGGGTCGACCGGATCGACGAGGCATGCTATTTGCAAAAGGTAACAAAAAACATCCATCCTCGCGCCAAAAAGGGAATCCATACATTCAATGCCGCCGGGGGGCTGGAAGTGGTGGATTTCTTCGGGAAGGCTCCGGCCTCCCCGGAACGGCGGCCGTGAGGATGAGCCTGCCGGTGGCGGTGTCGGACGCGGCCTCCGCCGCCTGCCGGGGTTTCTGGAGAGGCAACCATCGCGCAGAAGGACGACCATGACGAAGATCCTGCTTGCTGAAGACGACAATGACCTGCGGATTTTCCTGAAGAAGGCTCTGCAGCGCGCGGGCCACGAGGTCATCGACTTCGCGGAGGGCGCCAGCGCCTGGATGGCCCTGCAGAGCGAGCCGGTGGAACTGCTGCTGACGGACATCGTGATGCCGGAGATGGACGGTATCGAGCTGGCCCGGCGTGCCGCCGAGCGCTGGCCGGACATGAAGATCATGTTCATCACAGGCTTCGCCGCCGTCGCGCTGAACCCGGACAACAACGCGCCGAAGGATGCGCACATCCTCTCCAAGCCCTTCCACCTGCGGCAGCTGGTGGACGAGATCGACCGTCTCATGGCGGCCTGAGAAAAACGCTTCCCGCTCCCGCCGATTTGCTCTTGAACGATCCGCTGAAGACGGATATATCGGGCGGGCGCCGGACGGTCGGGTCCGGCATTCCATGGACGGGCGGTTAGCTCAGCGGTAGAGCACTACGTTGACATCGTAGGGGTCACTGGTTCGATCCCAGTACCGCCCACCATCCTCCCGGCGCAGCCCGCGCATCCGAATCCCGACCGCCTACTTGGTTCCGAACATGCGATCGCCCGCGTCGCCCAGGCCGGGCACGATGTAGCCGTGTTCGTTCAGCCGCTCGTCCACGGCGGCGGTGAAGACGGGCACGTCCGGATGGCGTTCGTGCATGGCCTCCACTCCCTCCGGCGCGGCCAGCAGACACATGAAGCGGATGTCGCGGGCGCCGCTCTCCTTGATCCTGTCGATGGCGGCGCAGACGGAATTCCCCGTGGCCAGCATCGGATCGACGACCACCGCGGTGCGCTCCGGCATGCCTTCGGGAAGTTTCTTGTAGTACTCCACGGGCTGGAGCGTCTCCGGATCCCGGTACAGGCCGATGAAGCCGACGCGGGCCGAGGGCACCAGGTCCAGCATGCCCTCCAGAAGTCCGTTGCCGGCCCGCAGGATGGAGACCAGCACCAGTTTCTTGCCCTTCAGGATGGGAGCCTCCATGGGCGCCACCGGCGTCTCTATCCGTTTCGTCGTCAGCGGCAGGTCGTGCAGGGCCTCGTAGCCGAGCAGAAGGGAGATCTCGCGCAGGAGCTGACGGAAGACGGCGGACGGGGTGTTCCTGTCCCGCATGAGGGTGAGCTTGTGCTGGATCAGCGGATGGTCGACGACGGTCAGCATCTCGGACATGGCTCGAAATTCCGTTGAATGGTGGCTCCGGTGTGAGGGGCGGAGGAGGCGTCGCCCACGCCCGGATCATAGCAGCCGCCGGCCGGTGCGCCAGCATGGCGGCAGGATTGTCAACAACTGTGCGCATCCTGCCCCGACGTGATGTGCGAAAGCCTTGGAAAATAGCGACAATCCGCTTGAACGCACGGTGATGCCGCGCCTAGGCTTTCCGTTCGAGGCGGTTTCCAGCGGCTTCGGGGGATTCCCGCCGGAAACCTGTCGTGCAGGCCCGCGCTCTGTCGGGGGCTTGAGGGGAGGCTTTCTGCACAGGGATGCAATCGTCATGCACAAGGATTTCTCGCAGCCGGAATACCGGTTTCATCCGGACCAGTGGTTCATCGGCGGCCAGATGCTGTTCGTCGCCTTCGGCGCCCTGGTCCTGGTTCCCATCCTGACCGGGCTGGATCCGAACGTGGCCCTCTTCACCGCGGGCCTCGGCACCCTGATCTTCCAGGTCATCACCCGGGGAAAGGTGCCGGTCTTCCTGGCCTCGTCGTTCGCCTTCATCTCTCCGATCATCGTCGCCAAGGGCAAGTGGGGGCTGGCCGCCACGCTCGGCGGTCTGGCCGCGGCCGGCCTCGTCTACGTGGTGCTTTCCACCATCGTCCGCATCCGCGGCAGCGCCTGGCTGGAGCGCTTCCTGCCGCGGGTCGTGACCGGCCCCGTCATCATGGTGATCGGCCTCATCCTCGCGCCGGTGGCCGTCAATCTGGCGCTCGGCAAGACGGGCGACGGAACCGCGAAGCTCGTCGACATCGGGCCGGCGCTGGTCCTGGCGGCCATCTCGCTGACCACCACGGTGCTCGTCGCCATCAAGGGCAGGGGACTGCTGCGCGTGGTGCCCATCATCACCGGCGCGGCGGTGGGCTATCTGGCCGCCATCGTCATGGACTTCATGGGCTACGACGTCGTGAATTTCGATCCCATCGCCAAGGCTCCGTGGCTGGCGGTCCCCAGTTTCACCTTCCCGGAATTCAACTGGAACGCCATCCTGTTCATCCTGCCCGTGGCGCTGGCGCCTGCCATCGAGCATTTCGGCGACATCATCGCCATCGGGCAGGTCACCGGAAAGGACTACCTGAAGGATCCGGGCATCGAGAACACCATGCTGGGCGACGGTATCGCCACCTCCGTGGCCTCCCTGCTCGGCGGTCCGCCCAACACCACGTACTCGGAGGTCACGGGTGCGGTGACCCTGACCAGGGCCTACAATCCCGCCATCATGACCTGGGCCGCGATCTGGGCCATCGTGCTCGCCTTCGTGGGCAAGCTGGGCGCCGTTCTCGCCACCATCCCGACGCCGGTCATGGGCGGCATCCTCATGCTGCTGTTCGGCGCCATCACGGTAGTGGGCCTCAATTCCCTGGTGCAGGCCCGGCACGACCTGACGCAGCCGCGCAACCTCGCCATCGTGGCGCTCATCCTGGTGACGGGCATCGGCGGACTGAAGCTGACCTACGGCGACTTCGCCCTCGGCGGCATCGGGCTCGCGGGCGTGGTCGGCGTGCTGCTCAACCTGATCCTGCCCGGCCGCAGGGATGCCGCCGCGGCGCAGGAGGACGGCAACTAGCCCCCGCCGGCGGAAGGGCTCCGGAAGGGGGCGCCGTGTCGGCGGAACAGAGTGGATGAAGACGGCGGAACGGGGCGGAACCGGCGGTTCCGCCCCGTTCGCGGTCCGGTTGGGATGTGGACGGGAGCTATTCGCTCTCGCCGTCCAGAATCGTCTCGGAAATCTCGATGCCGAATCCGGAGAGGCCGACATAGTGGCGTTCCGAGGACGCCATGAGCCGGATGGACTTGCAGCCCAGATCGCGCAGGATCTGCGCGCCGAGTCCCACCTCCCGCCAGGCTTTGTCACGCGCCTGCGCGCTGCCGGTGTTCTCCCTCTCCTCCGGCTGGATCAGCGGCGAGGCGGGAACGCCGGTGGCGCCCTCGCGCAGGTACACGAGCACGCCGCCACCCTCCTGCCGGAACTTCTCGAAGACGCGGTTCAGCGTCCTGCGGGAGCCGAATACGTCCTCCAGGACGTTCTCCCGGTGCAGACGCACGAGTACGTCCCGTCCGTCTCCGATCTGCCCGACGACGAGCGCGAGGTGCTGGACCGGATCGAAGGGCGTGGCGTAGCTGATGGCCCGGGCATGCCCGGCCGGCGTTTCCAGCTCGAATTCGTCCAGCCGTTCCACGAGACGCTCGCGCGCCCTGCGGTAGGCGATGAGATCGGCCACGGAGATGATCTTCAGGCCGTGCTCGCGCGCGAACGCCAGCACTTCCGGCCCGCGCTTCACCGTGCCGTCGTCGTTGACCAGCTCGGAAATGACGCCGACGGGCGTCTCTCCGGCGAGGCGGCAGAGATCCACGGCGGCCTCGGTGTGGCCGGAGCGGATCAGTACGCCACCGGGCCGGGCCACCAGCGGAAAGACGTGCCCGGGGCGCACGAAGTCGGACGCCTGGACGTTGGGATTGGCAAGGGCGTGGACGGTCGCGGTCCGCTCCGCGGCGGAAATGCCCGTCGTCAGCCCCTCGCGGTAGTCCACCGAAACCGTGAAGGCGGTGGAAAGGGGGGCGTCGTTGGTGGCCACCATCGGTTCCAGATTCAGGCGGCGGGCATCCTCCTGCGTCATCGGCGCGCAGATGATGCCGGAGGTGTGGCGGATCATGAAGGCCATCTGCTCCGGCGTGATGCGGCTCGCCGCGGCGATCAGGTCCCCCTCGTTCTCGCGGTCGTCGTCGTCCACCACGACGACCATTTCGCCGCGCCGGATGGCGTCCAGTGCATCGTCCACGCTGTCCAGATCCGGATTGGCCTGCGGATTCATCATGAGATCTGTCTCCCTTGCGGCGAGGTCGGCCGGTTTGACACGGCCTTTCGTCGCCCTTTCGATGCGGATGGCCACTTCGAGGGAGGGCGCGTCTCCCGCCACGATCTGCGAGATCCGGCCCTGGCTGACGCCGATCGCCTCGGCCAGCGCTGCCTGGGTGGTGCCCGTCCTTTTCAGCCACTCCGCCAGTTTCATGGCGCTGATATTAGCGATGCTAATGCCCTTGTCGAGAGGCAAGTGCGGCGGCAGGGCATATTCCGCATGGCGGACGTTCCGTCCGGGCGGATGGGCGGGGCTGGTCGCGGCGGGGATCAGCCCATCGGAAAGGGATCGCCCTTGCGCAGGATGCGCCGGGCGGGAACGGTGAAATCACCGGTCACGTCGTGCAGGATCATGCCCGGAAGCACGCGGACGGGCTCCCGCGATCCCTTCGTGCCCTGGATGATCACGCGCGAGGCGGGCGCGCCGGCCCTGGGGTGCAGCGGGGCGATGCGGATGCCGCCCAGACGGGCGGAGAAGGCGCCCAGCAGCCGGTCGAGAAAGCGGGCCGGATAGATGACCGTCACCGTGCCGCGGTGCACCACCATGGCGGTCATCGCCTTCACCCAGAGATCGAGGTCCTCCGGGCCGAAGACATGGGCCCTGCTGCGCAGGGAGGAGCGGGGCTCCATGACGGTGCCCTCCTCGAAGTAGGGCGGATTGGCGAAGGCGTGCTGGAAGGTGTTCTGCTCCGGCATGCCGGCGATGTCCGGCTTCAGCGCGTTGCGGATGTCTCCCCGGATGACGCGCAGCGTTCCGCCCAGGGCGTTCCGCGCGGCGTTCTTCTCCGCGAGCATGGCGTAGGTGGGGTTTTCCTCCACGCCGGTGATCTGGAGGTCGGGGACGCGCGCGGCGAGGCACAGGGCGGCGACGCCGGGGCCCGTTCCGGCCTCGAAGACGGTGTCTCCCGGACGGGCCGGAACCGCGGCGGCGAGGAACACCGAATCCACTCCCGCGCGGAAGCCCTTCCGCGGCTGGAGAATCTTCAGTCTGCCGTCCAGAAAGCCGTCGTCGCTGAAGACGTCAGTGGCACTGTCCATGCCGGTCTACTCCTGCTCCGTCAGATGCTGACGGATCTCCATGAGGGCCGTGCGGGCCCGCGCCACGTCCTCGTCCCGCACCATGAGGCGTCTGGGAAAGGCGCAGATGGAGCCTTCGACGGCGGAAATGTTCTGATCGAACACGAGAGCCCGCACGTTCCGTTCCGAGAGCAGATGCTGCGCGTAGGAAAGAAGGACGGGATCGTTCGTTCTGAGTATCTCTCGCATGATCATACGTGAAGGGGAGACACGGACTCGCGTTCAGCATAGCAGAAATGTATTCTGGCGGCCATAGGTCGCGCTTGCTGTTGTCCGTTTTCGCCCTTATAGGTATGCGCCGGTACCCGCAAGCGAAAGGGATCAGGAATTATGGGTGTAGTGGTTCCGTTCGGAGACAAGGATGGCGGCAGGGCATCGCTGGCCCCCCTGCTGGAACTTGTCGCCGACGACATGGAGAAGATCAACGAGACGATCCTCGCCCATGCCCACTCTCACGTGGACATGATACCGGAGCTGGCGGGACATCTGATCAATTCCGGCGGCAAGCGCCTGCGCCCCATGCTGACCATCGCCTCCGCGCTGATGTTCGACTATCGGGGCGAGAAGCACATTCCGCTGGCCACCGCCGTGGAGTTCATGCACACGGCCACCCTTCTGCACGACGACGTGGTGGACGAAAGTGACTACCGCCGCGGCCGCAAGGCGGCGCGTCTCATCTGGGGCAACCAGGCCTCCGTGCTGGTGGGCGACTACCTGCTCGGGCAGGCCTTCAAGATGCTTGTCGACACCGGCCTCATGGAGGCCCTGCGCATCATGTCCAACGCGGCGGCGATCATCGCCGAGGGCGAGGTGCTCCAGCTCGCCGCCCAGCACGACGTCTCCACCACGGAAGACGCCTACATGCAGGTCATCAACGCCAAGACGGCGGCACTGTTCTCGGCCGCCGCCGAACTCGGGGCCGTGGTCGCCGAGCGTCCCGCGAAGGAGCAGGAGGCGCTGGAATCCTATGGACGGAACCTCGGCATCGCCTTCCAGCTGGTGGACGACGCCCTGGACTACGCCGGCGAGCAGGACAAGCTGGGCAAGGCCGTGGGCGACGATTTCCGGGAAGGCAAGATCACTCTGCCCGTGGTGCTGTCGTACCGGCGCGGCACGGACGGGGAGCGCGCCTTCTGGAAACGGGTCATGGAGGATGGCGACCAGAAGGATGGCGATCTGGAGCATGCGCTGGAGCTCATGGAGCGCCATCAGGCCATCGCCGACACCATCGAGCGGGCCCGCCACTACGGCGCAATCGCCAGGGACGCGCTGGGCATCTTTCCGGAGAGCGCGGCGCGGGACGCCCTCGTCGAGGCCGTGGATTTCTGCATCGCCCGCGTGAGCTGACGGAACGCGGCGCGGCCCTCCTCAGGCCACTTTCCCTTCCCTTTCCCCACCTTCGCGGTCGTCGCCTCCGCGCGCGGCCCTCTGGAGCTGACGCAGCAGGGCGTCGATGCGCGCCAGCGGGTCGTCGGGCAGGTCCTCCTCCCCGTCCCGCTCCGCTTCGGTGCCGTCCGGCTCCCCCTCTTCCATGGAAGGGGAAGCCGTCGCCTCTCCGGCTCCGGATTCCTCCGCCTCCGGCCGCTCCGGCCCCTTCGTCGACTCCATGCCCCCTTCCGGCTCTCCGCGGTTCTTCGCCGAAGGTTCCTCCTTCTCCGCATCCGCCGGCATCTCCCCCGCCGCCCCGGCAGGCTCCGGTCCGGTTGCGTGGGGGGCGGCTCCGGAAGTCTCCTGCCGCTCCGTTCCGCCGGCGGACTCCACGGCGGGGACGGTTTCGCCGCCGGAGGTCTCCGCTTCCGCTCCGGGCAGGGCGACGCCACGGGGATCTCCGGCCGCCTCCTCGCGGTCGGAGTAGGGGCCGATGCCGCGTGCGGACCAGTCCCAGTAGGTGAGCATGACCCAGCTCTTGTTGGTGGAAAGCGTGTCGAACAGGATCCGCAGTTCCTCCATGTCCCGGCGGCCGTCCAGGGGTGCGGCCGGAGCGCTGCGGATGCGCTCGATGACATCGGTGAAGACCCGGCGCTGGAGGCCCAGCGCCTTGAGGGTGATGGTCAGTCCCTCGCCGGAGGCGTCCGAGACGATGCGTCCGCAGGCGTCCGGATGCATTCCGGTGAGACGGGAGAGCCGCCTTGCCGCCGCTTCGGTCTCGCCGTCGCAGATCATGGAGATCATGGTCTCGATATGCATGGCCCGGTCCGTGGCGTCGAGCCCGTCCGCGGCGGGTCTGGCGATCCGCAGAATCCGGTCCAGCATGTCGGAGTCGCTGACGAATCTGGAAATCACGAAACGCCTCTGCATCGGCGGCAGATGCCAGAACAGATCGAAGGCCACCGCGGCCGGCAGGTCCTCCCTCGTGACGAGCGGAGCGTGCAGGCCGGGTTCGTGGCGCGCGCGGCGGACCACGGCCCAGTATCCGTGCTCCTCGATCACCGCGTTGCGGTTGCGCAGCAGCTCCAGCATGACTTCCGGATCGTCGCGTTTCAGCAGGGCGTTGCAGACCGCCGTGGACAGCCTGCGTCTGCGCGCCAGGACGCCGAGGACCTCGGGACCGCTGCGTTCGGCGATTTCCACGAGCAGACTTTCCGGCATGCGGGCGTCCAGAAGCAGCGTGCCGACGATCTCCCGGTCGTTCCCGGAAAGGAGCGTGCGCAGCAGGGAGGCCGGCGGGCGTTCCATCAGGCAGAGCCGTCTGGCCAGAGTGCGCAGGAAACCGGGCGTGCCGATTTCCGGCAGCAGGGCCTGGAGCGCATCCAGCGCCATGGCCCTGATATGGGGATTGATGGCGCTGTCCGGCTGGGCGAGAATGTCCAGCAGCGAAGCCGCGACGTGCTCCTTCTCCCTGTTCCCGTTTCCCCCGGCATCGGCATGTCCGTCCCCTGCGGCCGGAGCGGAGGTCCCGCCGGACGCCCCATGTCCTTCCGCGGCATCACCGGAAAGGGCCTGGCCGGGTCGTGGTTCGGCCTGTGGCATCACGGCCGGCGACAGGGGCGACGGGGGCCTGCCGGGATATGGAGCGCAGGTGGCGGCCTGATGCCGTCGGGCGTCGTGGGCATCGGGGACGGAGCTCTCTCCGGCGGGCGCGGCCGTCGGCTCCGGGGCGGAGGGTGGCGGAAGCGGCGCGGGAATGCCGGGATCTCCCGGGGCGATGGGCGATGGATCCCGTGTCGGCGGGGTGCTCGGCGCGACGGGAGAGGTTGCCTTCTCCGGTCCGGCGGGCATGGTGGTGGAAGGCGCGCAGGGTGTGCCGGACGGGGGGATTTCCATAGCGGGCCGAACGGAGGCGCCGGGGACGGCCGTCACGGGCGCGGCCACGCGGAAGGCGGATGCGAAGGGAGCCGGTCCGCTTCCGCGAACGCCGTCGCCCCCGCCGAAGACGGGGGTGCCATGAGCCCGGGACGCACCACGGAACAGACGCCGCCGAGTGTTGTCCGTCTTTTCCTTGTCAGCCAATGCCACCAGCCCCGCTTGGTTGCCGCGATGGAGCCCCTCCCGTGTTCCCTTTCCCCGTGCCTCGCCCTTTCCGCGCGCAGCCTAGCAGCAAGGTGGTGAAAAATGACTTAAGGCCATGCCCGTGCCGCGTGTTCCCTGCATGGTGGATAAACGGTTTGCCTTGCGCGGGGCTCGCGGTATGCTCGACGCATGGCCGACGATGGGATTCGCAGAAAACTCACGGAGGAGCAGTACCGGGTCACGCAGCTGTGCGGAACCGAGCCTCCCTTCTCCCACCCCTACAACGCGGAGAAGCGGCGGGGAACGTATCATTGCGTGGTCTGCGGCGCGCCGCTTTTCTCCTCCGATTCCAAGTACGATTCCGGTTCCGGCTGGCCGAGTTTCTTCAGGCCGCATTCGGAAGGCGCGTTGAAGGAGCTGGAGGATCTCTCCCATGGCATGCGGCGCATCGAGGTCCGCTGCGCGTCCTGCGACGCCCATCTCGGACACGTGTTCCCGGACGGCCCGCGCCCCACGGGACTGCGCTTCTGCATAAACGGCCTCGCCCTGGACTTCCGACCGGATGAGACCGCCGACGAAAGGTGAGTGACGACATGAGCGACCTTCGCCCGCCCCGGGCCGAGAAGCGCCCGGTGAAGACCGTCCATCACGGCATCGAGCGCATCGACGACTATGCATGGCTGCGCGCCGAAAACTGGCGGGAGGTCATGAAGGATCCCGACGCCCTGCCGGCGGACATCCGGGCCTATCTGGAAGCGGAGAACGCCTGGCAGGAGGCGCAGATGGCGGATACCGCCGAGCTGCGCCGGAAGCTGTTCGCGGAGATGAAGGGGCGGATCAGGGAGGACGACAGCTCCGTGCCCGTGACCGACGGCCCGTGGGCCTATGCCTTCCGCTACGTGGAGGGGGCCCAGCACCCGCGCGTGGTGCGCCTGCCGCGGGACGGGGGGGAGGAGACCGTGCTGCTCGACGCCGAACGGGAGGCGCGCGGGCACGACTTCTTCCGCCTTGGCGCGGCCGAGCATTCTCCGGATCACCGGTGGCTGGCCTGGAGCGCCGACCTGCGGGGCTCCGAATACTACGATCTCCACATCCGCGATCTCGAAAGCGGCGAGGACACCGGCACGGTGATCCGCGATACCGGGGGATCCGTGGTCTGGGCCGAGGACGGCCGGCATCTGTTCTACGTGCGCCTGGACGACAACCACAGGCCCTCGAAGGTCTACAGACACCGGCTGGGCACGGATCCGGCCGGGGACGTCCTGGTCTACGAGGAGGAGGATCCGGGCTTCTTCGTCTCCATCGGCAGGACGACGTCGCGGCGTTTCGTTCTGATCGACGCGCACGACCACGAGACGTCGGAGATCCGTCTGATCCCCGCGGACGATCCCATGGCGGAACCGATGCTCGTCGCGCCGAGGGATCCGGGAGTCGAATACGACGTGGAGGAGGCGCACGGCACGCTGTACATCCGCACCAACGCCGGCGGGGCGGAGGACTTCCGCATCGCCATGACGGCGGTGGAGACGCCGGGGCGCGAGCATTGGCGGGATCTCGTGGCCCATCGCGAGGGACGGTTGATCCTTTCCCACATGGTGACGTCCGGGCACATGGCCAGACTGGAGCGCGAGAACGGCCTGCCGGCCATCGTGGTCACCGACCTGCACACGGGCAGGGAGCACGAGATCGCCTTTTCCGAGGACGCCTATTCCCTCGGACTGTCCGCCGCGTCGCTGGACTTCGACACCACGCTGCTGCGCTTCACCTATTCCTCCATGACCACGCCGCAGCGCACCTGCGACTACGACATGACGACCCGCGAGCGTATCCTGCGCAAGGAGCAGGAGGTGCCATCCGGCCACGATCCGGAGGACTACGTGACCCGGCGCATCTTCGCGCCCGCCCACGACGGCGAGAGGATACCGGTCACCCTGCTGTGGCACAGGGACACCCCCATGGACGGATCGGCCCCCCTGTGGCTCTACGGCTACGGCGCGTACGGCATCACCATCCCCGCGGCCTTCTCCACCGCACGCCTTTCGCTCGTGGACCGCGGCGTCATCTACGCCATCGCCCACGTGCGCGGGGGGAAGGACAAGGGATACCGCTGGTACCGGATGGGCAAGCGGGAGCACAAGGTGAACACCTTCCGCGACTTCATTTCCGTGGCCGAGCATCTCGCGGAGGAGGGCTACACGACGGCGGGAAACATCGTCGCCCAGGGCGGCTCCGCGGGCGGCATGCTGATGGGGGCGGTGGCCAACATGGCACCCGAACTGTTCCGCGCCGTGATCGCGGAGGTGCCCTTCGTGGACGTGCTGGCCACGATGCTGGATCCCTCTCTGCCGCTCACTCCGCCGGAGTGGCCGGAATGGGGCAATCCCATCGAGAGCAAGACGGACTATCTGAACATCGCCAGCTACAGCCCCTACGACAACGTCAGGGAGCAGGAATATCCGGCGATATTCGCCGTCGCCGGCCTGACGGATCCGCGCGTGACCTACTGGGAACCCGCGAAATGGGTGGCGAGGCTGCGCGAGCGGAAACGCGACGACAACCCCCTGCTGCTGAAGACGGACATGGGAGCGGGCCATGCGGGCAAGCCGGGCCGTTTCGACCATCTGAAGGACGTGGCGCTCGTCTATGCCTTCGGCCTGAAGATGGTTGGAAGGGCCGGTACGTAGGGCCGTTCGCGCATCGGGCCGCATGCGCCTGCGGAGAAGATCCCGCGCTCCCTATTCCTGGAGCACGGGCGGATCGTCGTCGTGATCCCAGTGCTCCTCGGGTTCCGGAGTGCGGGCCAGCTCCTCTTCCACGGCCCGGACGTGGGCGGCGACTTCGGCCTTCAGCTCCACCGCCCGCTCGCGTACCTTCTCGTCCTGCGCCATGTGCGCGATGGCCTCGAGGAAGTCGTGGATCCGCCGTTTGGCGGCGAGGGCGATCCGCAGCCCGTGCCACGGACGCATCAGGTAGTGCGCGCGTGTGATGTCCACGGCGCCGGGACAGCTTTCGCCCAGCCAGCGCAGATTGCGCGTGTAGATCTCCTTCCGCCATTCCGGTTCCATGGAGGCGTATATGGCGGCGGCGTGCTCCTTGCGCATGGAGGCCATGCGGCGGAACAGAGCCGCCGTCTCCGGATTGTTGTGGACCTCCATCTGCTCGGCGAGGGACTCCAGGCAGCTGCCAGCCTCCTCCTCCACGAGATAGGCGGCCGTGAGCAGGTCCTGCATGTTGTCGATGTGCGGCGGGGTCTGTTCGATGCGTTCCGTCATGCCGCGAATCCTTCCAGCAGTCGGTCGAGCGCGATGCCCGCCTCCTCTCCCGGTCCCTCGTAGGGCGGGCGATCTCCCTTCCATATCACGCCGGTGGCCAGTTCCGGTCCCGTGGTGACCACCTGGAGGGCCTCGGCGACGGAGGCCGCGGGCGTGAGCACGTTGCGCTGGACCTCGTGTTTCCATTCCCGCTGCTCCGGGCGGAAGGTGACGCAGGGACTCAGTATCTCTATGACGGAAAAACCGGGATGATTTATGGCCATGGCGATATCTTCGGCCAGTCCGTTGGGGTCTCCGGAGAAGGTGCGGGCCACGAAGTTGGCTCCGGCCACCAGCGCGATGGCCAGGGCGTTGAGCGGCTGCAGATGCGTGCCGTCCGGATAGAGATGGGTGGGGAAGTCCGGCTCCGTGGTCGGCGATGGCTGTCCCTTGGTCATGCCGTAGATGCGGTTGTCCATGACCAGCAGCGTGATGTCCACGTTGCGGCGGCAGGCATGCAGGAAATGGTTTCCGCCGATGGAGTACATGTCTCCGTCGCCACCCATGGCCAGCACCGTCAGGTCGGGACGGGACAGCTTCAGCCCCGTGGCGATGGGCAGGGCCCGTCCGTGCAGACCGTGGAATCCGTAGGCGTTGATGTAGGCGGGGATGCGTGCGGCGCACCCGATGCCGGAAACGACCGCGGTGTCCTCCGGTGCCAGCTGAAGTTTCGCGAAAGCCTTGGTGACGGCCGACAGCACGCCGTAATCGCCGCAGCCGGGGCACCAGATCGGCTTGATCGCGCTCTTGTAGTCGGCGGGTTTTCTGATCTGCTCCGTCATGACGCGGCCTCCCTGATGGCCTCCAGAATCTCGCGGGCCGTTACCGGACGCGGTCCCGGATGGCGATGGCTGCGGACTTCCTCCGGCAGCTCGAAGAAGGAACGCAGATAGCGTTCGAACTGGCCGGAGAAGGAATTCTCGACGACGAGAAGCGTCCGCACGCCTTCGAGCGCAGCTTCCAGCCGTTCCTTCTGCGGCGGCGACAGCAGGCGGATGACGATCGTCTTCACGGCCAGGCCCTCCCCGGCAGCCTCGCGGGCCGCCTCCCGGACGGCTCCGGCCGTGGATCCCCAGGTGATGACGGCGAGCGGCGCTTCGCCGGAGATGTCCGCCCAGTCGGGGCCGTAGTCGAAGTCGGCAAGCTTCCGGTACCGTTTCGCGAGCTGCGCGGCATGGTCCTCCACGCGCGTGGAGGGAACGGCCCTTTCGTCGTGCTCCAGTCCGTCGGCGGTGTACATGCATCCGGGCGCGCCGGGCAGGGCCATGGGCGAAACTCCGGATCCGGTGAGCGCGTAGCGGGCATAGCCCCCTTCCGGACATGAAGCCACGGTCTCGCGTTCCGCTTTCAGCCCGGGCAGTTCCGGACGCGGCATGATGGTCTTCATCTGCCCCATCATCTGATCGGAGAGCATGATGGCCGGCGCCTGGAGCCGTTCCGAAAGGTGCACGGCCCATGCGGTCGTCCGGATGCAGTCGGCGACGGAGGTCGCGGCGAGCACCAGATGGGGAGCCTCCCCGTGCATGCCGCACAGCGCGATGTTGAGATCGGTCTGCTCCGACTTCGTGGGAATGCCGGTGGAGGGGCCGCCCCGCTGCACGTCGATGACCGTGACGGGAATCTCCGCCGCCGCGGCCAGTCCCAGCCCTTCGGCCATGAGGGCCAGTCCCGGCCCCGAGGTGGCCGTGAGGGCGGGCGCGCCGCCGAAGGACGCTCCGATGATCATGTTGATCGAGGCCAGCTCGTCCTCCGCCTGGATCAGCATGCCGCCGGAGCCCGAAAGGGCGGGGGAAAGCCATTCGAGAATCTCGGTCGCCGGCGTTATGGGATAGGCGGCGGCGAATTTCACGCCGGCGGTGAGGGCGCCCAGGCCCGCCGCCTCGTTGCCGTTGATGATCCAGCGTTCACCGTCCCGCGGTTCGGCGGGAGCGAGCCGCTGCTCGAATTCGCGCAGCTTCTCCCCTTCCGCGTAGCCGGTCCGCATGGTGGACACCGAAAGTTCGACCACTGCGTTCCCCTTGGAGGCGAAGCGGCGCGAGATGGCGTCGGCCAGGTCCTCCTCGGGCAGGCCGACGAGATTGCCGATGACGCCCACGGCCAGCATGTTGACCCGTCCCCCCGTCTTCTTCAGCAGATCGTGGAAGGGCAGCCGGATCACGTCGGATGCCGTGCGCGCGACCTTTTCCGGCAGCTCGCCGCTTTTCTCGTCGGTGATGACGACGGCTCCGTCGGCCAGGTCGATCTCGCCGGAGAAGCGGTCGAAATTGAGCCAGTCCACCGCCAGAAGGACATGGAAGGCATCGGCATGGACATGGACGGGAAAGGTGGCCAGGCGCATCAGGCTGGCCGCCTCCCCGCCCCGGATCTGCGGTCCCACGGAACGGGTCTGGAGGCCGTAGTATCCCGCCTTGGCGGCGGCCATGAGAAGGATCTCCCCGGCCGTCATGACGCCGGCTCCGCCGGAGCCCGAAATGGCGAAGGAAACGCTCTTCAGGGAAGTCTGCGACATGGGAGAACTCCCGGAGATGAGATCGGACGTGTCCGCATGCTGCCATACGGACGGCCCCGTGCCTTGTCCTCGGTCAAATATGGTCAGCGGAAACGCGGCATGCTTGCCGCGATATGAAAAACGGCGAACAGGCAGAAGGCCGTGCTGACCATGGCCGGCCCGGAAGGGGCGTCGAACGTCCAGGAGATCCACAGACCGCCCGAGACGGAGACCATGCCCACGATCACGGCAAGCCCGGCCATGGCCTCCGGCGATCGGGCGAAGGCCCGTGCCGCCGCCGCGGGTATGATCAGAAGCGAGGTGAAGAGCAGAACGCCGGTGATCTTCATGGCCAGCGCCAGCGCGGCGGCCAGAAGAAGCGTATGGGCGAGTTCGGCGCGGCGCGGGTTCATGCCTTCGGCGATCGCGATCTCCTCCGAGACGGCGGCGGCCAGAAGGGGGCGCCAGATGGAGGCCAGGGCCGCGATGACGGCCAGGGCCCCGGGAACCAGCAGAAGCAGGTCCGTGGTGGTCACGGCGAGGATGTCGCCGAACAGCAGGGACATGAGGTCGAAGCCGGGCCGGATGAGCAGCGAGGTCAGGAGCAGGCCGGCGGCCAGGGCGCCATGCGCGAATATGCCCAGAAGGGCGTCCGGGGGCAGGCGCCGCACGCCGGTCGGGAGGTTCACCGCCACGGCCACCGCCATGGCCACCGCCAGCACGCCCGCGGTCACGGAGATGTCGAGCAGCAGGGCCAGTGCCACGCCGAGCAGCGCGGAATGGGCCAGCGCGTCCCCGAAGTAGGACATGCGCCGCCAGACGATGAAACTGCCGAGGGGACCGGCCATGAGCGCGGCGGCGAGACCGGCGGCGAGGGCGCGGAGGATGAAGGGGTCCGGCATCATCCGTCGCGCTCCCCTTCCGCTTCCCCGCAGCCGCAGTCCCCGGTTCCGCAGATATGGCCGTCGGGTGCGTGAACGTGGTCGTGATGATGGGTGTAGGCGGCGAGCCGCTCCAGTGCCGCCGGCCCGAAAAGTTCGGCGTATTCGGGTGTCTTCGTCACCGCGTGCGGATGGCCGGAGCAGCAGACGTGGCCGTTGATGCATACCACCCGGTCGGTTCCGGCCATCACGAAATGCAGATCGTGCGAGACGAGAAGCACGCCGCAGCCCAGCCTCCGGCGTATGCGTCCGATGAGTTCGTAGAGTGCCGCCTCGCCCGCGAAGTCCACGCCCTGGACCGGCTCGTCGAGCACCAGAAGGTCCGGCTTTCTCAGGATCGCGCGGGCGATCAGGACCCGTTGCAGTTCACCGCCGGAAAGGCCGGCCACCTGCGCGTTCATGCGGGCGTGGACGCCGGTCTCCTCGAGCGCCCGTCCGACGTCCTCGTCCGTGGCGGGGCAGGTCAGGCGCATGAAGCGCGAAACGGTCATCGGCAGGGCGGGGTCCAGCGCCAGCTTCTGGGGCACGTAGCCCACGCGCAGGCCCGGCTGGCGGCGCACCTCCCCCTCCGCCAGCGGCAGGATGCCGAGCGCGGCGCGGATCGTCGTGGTCTTGCCTCCGCCATTGGGGCCGATGAGCGTCACGATCTCCCCGCGACGCACCGAAAGGCTCACGTGCCGGATGAGCCAGCGCCCGTCGGGGGCGCGCACGCCGGCATCGCGCAATTCCAGGAGAGGGCTGTTGTCCGGACCTGTCATGCGCCAATATATGAGAGGATACGCTCCGAAATGCCAGAGGCCATCGCATGAACGGTTTCCGCCATCTGCCGCTTCTCGCCCTCCTCGTGTTCGGCCTGCTTCTCCCGGCTTCCGCCCATGCGGCGCCGCGGGTGGTCGCCACGATCCCGCCGCTCCACGGGCTTCTCGCCGCCGTCATGAAGGGGGCGGGTTCGCCGGTCCTGCTGCTGAAGGACGGCGGCGATCCGCACCATCATGCCCTGAGGCCGTCCGAGGTCCGGGCACTGGCGGATGCCGACGCGGTCTTCCTGGTTTCCTACGGGCTGGAAGGCTTTCTGAAGGGGCGTCTGCCGGAGCTTGCGGCGCGGGCGAAAATCGTCGAGCTGGCGAAGGCGCGGGGCGTGAAGGTGCTTCCCAGGCGCGATCTCGATCCGTTGCGGCCGGACGGGCCGGAGGCGGCCGGCGGTGAACCGGACCTCCATGTCTGGACCGGACCGGAGAACGGCGTGGCCATGGCTCTGGAGATGGCCCGGGTCCTCGGCGAGCTGGATCCCGCCGGGGCGGAACTCTATCACCGCAACGCGAAGGGATTGGAAGCCCGCATCCGCGAGGTCACCGCCTCTCTCGAGGCGATGCTCGCCCCGCTCAACGACCGGCCCTACATCGTCGTCCATGACGCGACGCAGTATTTCGAGCGCCGTTTCCGTCTGGAACCGCTGGCCTCCGTGGAGCCTCCCGGCGAGGCGCGTCCCGGCATGCGCCGCATCTCCGCGATCGTGCGGCTGGCCCGGCGGCATCCGGGCATCTGCGTGTTCACCGGACCCGGCGGGGGCGGACGCTGGGCCCGGCTTCTGGAGCGGGAGGCGGGTGCGAGAAGGGAGGTTCTGGACCCTCTGGGATACGCACTGCCAAGGGGACCCGATCACTTCCCGCGCCTGCTGGAATCGCTCGGGCGGGCCTTCTCGAAGTGCCTGAAAGCCGAAAATTGACCTTACGTATGCGTCAAATTTCCCATGCCGCCGGCGGGGTGCGATGCTTCACAAAGCCCTTCCGTGCGCTTACCATTCCGCGCGCCGGGAAAGGGAGAAGCGCATGAACGTCCAGCGGAAACCGAAGACGAACGCCCGCGTCGAGCCTCTGATGGGCAACGAGGCCATTGCCCGCGGCGCCTGGGAAGGTGGTTGCGGCCTCGCCGTGGCCTATCCGGGAACGCCGTCTACGGAAATTCTGGAGACCGTCGGGAAGTTCCCTCCCGAGGACATCTACGCCGAATGGGCGGTGAACGAGAAGACGGCGCTCGACATCGCCACGGGCGCGTCCTTCGCCGGCGTGCGCGCCATGTGCGCCATGAAGCACGTGGGATTGAACGTCGCCTCCGATTCCCTCATGTCGCAGTCCTACATCGGCGTGAACGCGGGGCTGGTGATCGTGGTGGCGGACGATCCGGGCATGCATTCCTCCCAGAACGAGCAGGACACGCGCCTGTTCGCCAGGTTCGCCAACGTGCCGGTTCTGGAGCCGGCCGACGCCCAGGGGGCGCTGGAATACACGAAGTTCGCCTTCGAGCTCTCCGAGAAGTTCGACACGCCGGTGATCGTCCGCTCCACCACCCGGCTTTCGCATACCCGCTCTCCCGTCCGTCTCGGTGGGCGCGAGGCGGTCGAAGCCAGGGGATTCGTGGACGATTTCCGCAAGAACGTGACCCTTCCGGCCCATGCCCGGGCCAACCGCCCGAAGGTGATCGCGCGTGAGGAGGTGGTCGGCCGCTTCTTCGACGAAAGCCCTCTCACACGGATGGAGGAGGGCGAGGGCGATGTGGGCGTCATCACCGTCGGCATGGCTTACTCTTACGTAAAGGAAGTCCTGCCCGGCGCTCCGGTGCTCAAGCTGGCTTCTTCCTTCCCGCTTCCGAAGGAACGCATCCGGGAATTCGCGGAGCGCCACTCCCGCGTCATCGTGGTCGAGGAGCTGGAACCGCTGATCGAGGAGCAGCTGAAGATCATGGGGATCCCCTGCGAGGGCAAGGCCTTCTTTCCGCGCGAGGGCGAGCTCTCCCCGGAGATCGTGCGCAAGGGTTTCATCGAGGCCGGCCTGATCGAGCCGCCCAGGAAGAGGAAACCCGCGGAGCCGGAGATCGTGCCGCGCCCGCCGCTTCTGTGCGCCGGTTGCCCGCACATCTCGAGCTACATGGCGGTGCGCGCCATCGACGCCCGGGTCTGCGGGGACATCGGCTGCTACACGCTGGCCGCGATCGAGCCGCTGCGGGCCATCGACACGTGCGTGGCCATGGGAGCCTCCATCGGAAACGCGGTGGGACTGGCGAAATCCGGCGCCGAGAAAAAGCCCATCGTCGCCACTATCGGCGATTCCACCTTCCTGCATTCGGGCATTCCCCCGCTCATCGACGCGGTGGTCATGAAGGCCAACATCACGGTGCTGATCCTCGACAACCACATCACCGCCATGACCGGCGGACAGGACAATCCGGGCACCGGCGTGACCCTGCGCGGCGAACCCACCAACAGGGTGGATTTCGTGCAGATCTGCAAGGCCATCGGCGTGAAATGGGTGCGCGAGGTGGATTCCTACGATCTGGGCGCCCTCTACCAGGCGGTCCGCGAGGCCACGGAATACAAGGGGGTCGCCGTGGTCATCTCCAACCGCCCGTGCGTGCTGGATCCGGTGCGCATCCGCGGCGACGCGCTGGAGGTGGTGCAGGAAACCTGCGTCGCCTGCCAGTCCTGCATGAATCTCGGCTGCCCGGCCATCTCCTGGTCGGACGGCATGTACGACGGCCATCACAAGGTGAAGATCGATCCGATGCTCTGCATCGGCTGTTCGCTGTGCGCGCAGGTCTGCCCGTCCAATGCGATCCGGGCGGCGGGGAAGGACTGAGAACGGCGTCTGGGCCGGGAGACGGAGGACGGAATGGGTTCGGATGGGGACAGGAACGGCGTCACCTCGGTGCTGATCGTCGGCGTCGGAGGGCAGGGCGTCATCATGGTGTCCAAGGTGCTGGCCACCCTCTGCCAGGAGCATGGACTGGAGGTCAAGCAGTCGGAAGTCCACGGCATGGCCAAGCGCGGGGGTGCGGTGTTCTCGCACGTGCGCTTCGGCAGACGTGTGCATTCGCCCGTCATTCCGGCCGGAGAGGCCGACGTGCTGGTGGCGCTGGAATGGGCGGAGGGGCTGCGCTGGCTGCATTTCCTGGATCCCGAGAAGGGCACCTTCATCTCGGACGTACGCAAGATCGTGCCGCCGTTCGCCTGCCGCGACCGGGGGCGCGGTGTCGCTCCGCAGTACGCGAAGACCACGCCGCGCGACGTGCTCGAAAGGGTGTCGGTGGGCTATGCGCTGGACGCCACCGGCATCGCCGCGAAGCTGGGCAACGAACGTGCGGCCAACACGGTTCTGCTCGGCATTCTCTCCACGGCGCTGGATTTCACCGAGCGGGCATGGCTGGACGTGATCGAACGGCTGGTGCCGCCGAAGACGCGGGAGATCAACAGGGCGGCGTTCCTCGCCGGTCGCGAATGGGTGAACGAGGCCACCGTTCCGGAGGGCGAGGTTCTGCCCGTGCCCGATGTCGATCCGGTTCTGCGGAACGTCGTCAACCGCCTGGAGATCACCGAGGCCTGGTGCAAGGGATGCGACATCTGCGTGAAGTTCTGCCCCGAGCGCTGCCTCGCCCTCGACGAGGGCGGCAAGGTGGTCGTGAAGGATCCGGATGCCTGCACCGGCTGCCGCCTCTGCGAAATGCTCTGCCCGGACTTCGCCATCCGGCTGCACAAGGAACTGCCCACGGAGGTCGCCCGATGAACGCCCATGCCGGAAAGGACGCGCCCGTCCGTCGCAACATCCAGGGCAACGCCGCCTGCGCGCTCGGCGCCATAGCGGCGGGCTGCCGCTTCTACGCGGGATATCCGATCACGCCGTCCTCCGAGATAGCCGAGAAGATGGCCGCCGAACTGCCAAGGGTGGGCGGCACCTTCATCCAGATGGAGGACGAGATCGGTTCCATGGCGGCGGTCATCGGGGCGTCGCTGGGCGGGGTGAAGGCCATGACCGCCACCTCCGGACCCGGGTTCTCCCTCAAGCAGGAGAATCTCGGCTACGCGGCCATCACCGAAACACCCTGCGTCGTCGTCAACGTGATGCGCGGCGGCCCTTCCACCGGCATGCCGACCCGCCCGGCCCAGGGCGACATACTCCAGGCCCGCTGGGGCACGCACGGCGATCATCCGGTGATCGTGCTGGCCCCCCACACGGTGCGCGAGATCTACGAGGAGACGATCCGCGCCTTCAATCTGTCGGAGGCGCTGCGGGTGCCCGTGGTGGTGCTCTTCGACGAGATCATCGGCCATCTGGTGGAGACCGTGGAGCTCGCACGGCCGGCTCCCGGGGAGCTGACGGAGCGCAAGTGGGCCACCGGCCCGCGCGAGGAGTACCTTCCTTTCGCCGCCGGGGACGACATGATCCCGGCCATGGCCCGCCCCGGCGACGGCTACAGGGTGCACACCACGGGCCTCACCCATGACGAGCGGGGCTTTCCCACCCAGGATCCGGAAAAGGTGACCGCTTTCATGGACCGTCTGCTCGGCAAGCTGGAGCGGCACCGCGATCTGATCGAACGCAACGAACTGGTGGAGACGGACGACGCGGAGGTGCTGATCCTCGCCATCGGCACTCCGGCCCGCGCGGCGAAATCCGCCATCCGCGAACTGCGTGCGGAGGGCGTCCGCGCCGGTCTGTTCCGTCCGGTGACGCTGTGGCCCTTCCCGGAGCGGACGTTCCGCGCCCTCGCGGCCGGGAGGAAGGCGGTCGTGGTTCCGGAGATGAACATGGGGCAGCTCGTGCTCGAAGCGCAACGTCTGGCGCCGGAGGGCGTCGCCGTCCGGGGGGTGAACCGCTACGACGGCGAGGCGGTCACGCCGGGCATGATCGCCGAGGCCGTCAGGGAGAGCGTGGCATGAACGAGATCAAGGTCACTTCCGCCGACGAATTCGACATCCGCGACTGGCTCAGAACGGAGCTGATGCCGCATTTCATGTGTCCCGGCTGCGGACATGGCATCGCCCTGCGCGCGCTGCTCTGGGCCTGCCACGAGCTGGGCGTGGACAAGGACAGGCTGGCCATCGTCTCGGGCATCGGCTGCTCGGGCCGCACCGGCGCGTACATCGACGCCAACACCTTCCACACCACCCATGGCCGTCCGCTGGCCTTCGCGACCGGGCTGAAGCTGGCCCGTCCGGATCTCACGGTGATCGTCATCACCGGCGACGGGGATTCCCTGGCCATCGGCGGCAACCATCTCATCCATGCCTGTCGCCGCAACCTCGACATCACCTGCATGATGCTCAACAACGAGGTCTACGGCATGACCGGCGGGCAGGTGTCGCCCACCACGTCCGCGCAGCGCTACACCACCACCACGCCTGCGGGCAACATGGAGCCGGTCTTCGACGCCTGCCGTCTGGCGGAGGGTGCGGGAGCCAGTTTCGTGGGCCGCGAAGCGACGCTCCAGATCCCGACCCTGAAGGATCTTCTGAAGGAGGCCATCGCGCACGAGGGATTCTCGTTCGTGGAGGTGATCTCCGACTGCACGGAGATCTTCGGCCGCAAGAACGCGCTGGGCAGCTCTCCGGAGATGGTCCTGAAGCAGAAGAAGGTCATGATTCCCGAGCGGTCCGACAACCGCGTCGCCCGGCCCTTCCGGCCCAATCCCTTCCCGACCGGCGTGTTCGTGCGCCAGAAACGGCAGGAGTACGGCGGGGCCTACCGCGAGCTGTGCGACCGCGTCCGGCAGGGGGGGAAGGAAGGATGAAGGACATGCAGATCCGCTTTTCCGGCTCCGGCGGACAGGGGCTGATCCTGTCCGCCCGCATTCTCGCCGCGGCGCTGGCCGGGGAAGGGCGCTTCGTCGCGCAGTCGCAGGCCTACGAACCCACCTCGCGTGGCGGTCTGTCGCGCTCCGATCTCGTGGTCTCCGACCGCGAGGTGGAATATCCGCTCGCCACCCGTCTCGATGCCGTGGTCATCCTCGATCAGGTCGCGGTGCCCGCCTCCGCCGGCCTGCTGGGACCGGAAACCCTGGTCGTCGTCGACGAAAGCAACGTCCGGGAGGCGCCGGAAGGGGGCGGCCGGGTGGTCTCCCTGCCGATGACGGCGCGGGCGCGGGAGATCGGGAACGCCCGCGTGGCCAACATCGTCGCCCTGGGAGCCTTGGCGGAATTGACGGAGATCATTGATCCTGACACATTGCGCGACAAGATGCTGGGGCTCGTGCCGGAGAGGTTCCGCGATCTGAACGCGGAGGCCTTCGACGCGGGCCGGGAAATGGCCAGGGAGGCGGAGACGGTCTGAGGAGCCGGTCCGCTCTCCCGCTGGAAGACACGGAAGAGGGAGCGGGGATCCATGGAAGACCTTTCGCCGAAGCCCGGCGATCTGGAGCCGGTCGAGACGGCGTCGCGCGACGAGATCGCGGCGTTGCAGCTGGAGCGCCTGAAGTGGTCGCTGCGCCACGCCTACGAGAACGTGCCGTTCTACCGGAGGAAATTCGACGAGGCGAAGGTCCGTCCCGAAGACCTGAAGGAGCTTTCCGACCTCGCGAAATTCCCCTTCACCACGAAGCAGGACCTGCGCGACAACTATCCTTTCGGCATGTTCGCCGTCCCGCGCGAGGAGGTGGTGCGCATCCATGCCTCCTCCGGCACCACCGGCAAGCCCACGGTGGTGGGCTACACGAAGAACGACATCCGCACCTGGGCGAAACTGATGGCCCGCGCCTTCCGTTCCGCCGGGCTGCGCAAGGGCGACATCCTCCACAACGCCTACGGCTACGGGCTGTTCACCGGGGGACTGGGAGCCCACTACGGCGGCGAGGAGCTCGGGCTGACGGTGGTTCCCGTCTCCGGCGGCATGACGGCCCGGCAGGTCACCCTCATCAACGATTTCCGGCCGGACGGGATCGCCGTCACGCCCTCCTACATGCTCGCCATCCTGGACGAGTTCCGCAATCAGGGGCTGGACCCGCGCGAAAGCTCCCTGAAGGTCGGCATCTTCGGCGCCGAGCCGTGGACGAACGCCATGCGCCGGGAAATCGAGGAGGCCTTCGACATGCACGCCGTGGATCTCTACGGCCTGTCCGAGATCATCGGCCCCGGCGTGGCCTGCGAGTGCGTGGAGACGAAGGACGGTCTGCACATCTACGAGGACCATTTCTATCCGGAGATCATCGACCCGGAGACCGGCGCGACGCTGGAGGACGGAGAGCGGGGCGAACTGGTCTTCACCTCGCTGACCAAGGAGGCCTTCCCGATCATCCGCTACCGCACCCGCGATCTGACGCGGCTTCTGCCGGGAACGGCGCGCTCCTTCCGCCGCATGGAGAAGGTCACCGGCCGCACGGACGACATGATGATCATCCGCGGCGTCAACGTGTTTCCGACCCAGATCGAGGAGCAGCTGCTGAAGGTGGAGGGGCTCGCTCCGCATTTCCAGATCGTCCTGACCCGCGACGGACGCATGGACGTCATGACCATCCGCACCGAGGCGCTGCCGGAGGCCGCGGACGAAGCCGCCCGCGGCGCGATGGCCGACAGGCTGGAGAAGCTGGTCAAGGACAACGTCGGCATCTCCACCGAGGTGATCGTCGGGGAGCCCGGCGCCGTGCCCCGTTCGCAGGGCAAGGCGGTGCGCATCGTCGACGAACGCCCGAAGGAGGGCTGAGACCGTGGAGCGGGACGGCCATGTGGTGATCATGACGACGGCCGGTTCCCGCGAGGAGGCGCGTCGGCTGGCGCGCGGCCTCGTGGAGGGGCGGCTCGCCGCATGCGTCCAGATGGTGCCCGTGGAAAGCGTATACGAGTGGGAAGGCGAAGTGCGGGAGGACGCCGAGATCCTCCTGCTCGCCAAGACGCGCCGCGACCGCTACGCCGACGTGGAGGCGCATCTGCGCGCGCATCACTCCTACGACATTCCCGAGATCGTGGCCGTTCCCGTCGAGGCGGGCCTCGCCGCCTATCTCGGCTGGGTGGACCGGCAGACGGAAGGGGCGGAGTGATGGGTGCCAAGCTGCTCGTTTTCCTTCTGGTCGTGGCGCTGGTCTTCGTCACCTTCAAGTTCGTCCGCGAACGCGAGGCCAGGCTGCGCGAGCGGGCCCGCAAGCCCGCCCACGACGCCCCGGAGGGAAAGGTGGTGGAGAAGGAGACGGAGGCGGAACGGACCGTCACGTTGAAGAAGGATCCCAGGACGGGGATCTACAGGCCGTCCGAGGGGGACGGAGACGAGGGATGAAAAGGGCGCGAACGTCTGTTGACGCGACCGTTGCGTGCCCCTACCTTCGCCGCCAGATTCAACCGTTTGCGCAACAGGGCGATCCATCATGAGCGAAGGCGCCAGGGGCCTAGATCCGGCCCGTTCGTTCCAGGACCTGATTCTCACGCTGCACGACTACTGGGCGCGGCAGGGATGCGTCATCCTCCAGCCCTACGACATGGAGGTCGGCGCGGGCACCTTCCACCCGGCCACGACGCTGCGCTCCATCGGGCCGCTGCCCTGGAAAGCCGCCTACGTGCAGCCCTGCCGCCGGCCGGCGGACGGGCGCTATGGCGAAAATCCGAACCGCCTCCAGCACTACTACCAGTACCAGGTGATCCTGAAACCGTCCCCCGACGACCTGCAGGAGCTCTATCTGGGCTCCCTCCGCGCCATCGGCATCGACCCCCTGGAGCATGACGTCCGTTTCGTGGAGGACGACTGGGAGAGCCCCACGCTGGGGGCCTGGGGGCTGGGCTGGGAGGTGTGGTGCGACGGCATGGAGGTCTCGCAGTTCACCTATTTCCAGCAGGTCGGCGGCATGGACTGCGATCCCGTCTCCGGAGAGCTCACCTACGGTCTGGAGCGCCTTGCGATGTACGTGCAGGGCGTGGACAACGTCTTCGACCTCAATTTCAACGGCCGCGACGGCGCCGAAAGGGTCACCTACGGAGACATCTTCCTCCAGGCGGAGCAGGAATATTCCCGGTACAATTTCGAGTATGCGGATACCGACATGCTCTTCCGCCATTTCGAAGACGCGGAGGCCGAATGCCGGCGGCTGCTGGAGGAGGGCGGAAAGGGGGACTGCCATCTGCTGGCCCAGCCGGCCTACGACCAGTGCATCAAGGCCTCCCATGTCTTCAATCTGCTGGATGCGCGCGGGGTGATCTCCGTCACCGAGCGGCAGGCGTACATCCTCCGGGTGCGCGAATTGGCCAAGGGATGCTGCGAGGCATGGGCCGGAACGAGGGCCGGGGGCGGTTGCGGCATGGCGGACGACGATGCGGAGGGATAGGGAAACGGCGTGAACGGCCGCGGGCGCGCCTTGCCCGCCGGAATTTCCTTCCCGCCGGAAGGACGGGAGATCCGCCGGCCTCCGGCGCGCGGTTCCCCCGGACGGATGCATGCAGGATGCCGGAGGGTTGACGGCGGGGCGCGGCCCCGGAACAGGTGGAACGGAAATGCCCGAGCTTCTCATAGAACTCTTCTCCGAGGAAATCCCCGCCCGCATGCAGAAGCGCGCGGCCGAGGATCTCCGAAGACTCGTTCTCGACGGACTTGGGGAGACCGGTCTGGAGGTCGGCTCCGCCCGCGCCTTCGCCGGCCCCCGGCGTCTCGCGCTGGTGGTGGAGGACGTTCCGGAAAGGACACCGGACGTTTCCGAGGAGCGCCGCGGCCCGCGGGTGGATGCGCCGGAGAAGGCCATACAGGGCTTCCTGCGCGCCACGGGGCTGACCCTGGCCGACTGCGACATCGTCAAGGACGACAGGAAGGGCGCCTACTACGTGGCCCGCATCGAAAAACCGGGCCGCCCCACGGAAGAGGTGCTGCGCGAGCTGCTGCCGGAGGTGATCCGCAAATTCCCGTGGCCGAAGTCCATGCGCTGGGGCTCGCGGCGTCTGCGCTGGGTGCGTCCCCTGCACTCCATCGTCTGCGTTCTGGACGGCCGTCCGGTGGAGTTCGAGATCGAGGGCATCGTCTCCGGAAACGTCACGCGGGGCCACAGGTTCATGGCGCCGGACGCGTTCGCCGTCTCCTCGTTCGCGGAATACGGGGAGAAGCTGCGCCAATCCTTCGTGCTCGTGGACGGCGAGGAGCGTGCCGCGATCATCCGCGAACAGGCGCGGAAACTGGCGGCCGATGCCGGACTGGAGCTGGTCGAGGACGAGGGGCTCGTGCGCGAGACGGCCGGTCTCGTGGAATGGCCGGTGGTACTCATGGGAGAGTTCGACGAATCCTTCCTGGAGGTGCCGCCCGAGGTCATCATCACCACCATCCGCAGCCATCAGAAATGCTTCGCGCTGAGGCACCGCGAGGAGGATGGCGGCGCACTGGCCAACCGGTATCTGCTGGTGTCCAACCTGCAGGCGCGGGACGGCGGTGCGAAGATCGTCGATGGCAACAACCGTGTGATCGCCGCACGTCTGTCCGATGCCCGGTTCTTCTGGGAGCAGGATCTCTCCGTTCCGCTGGAGGAGAGGGTTCCGGCTCTGGATGCCATCACCTTCCATGCGAAACTCGGCTCGCAGGGCGACCGGGTGCGCCGGCTGGAGGAGCTGGCCCGCGACCTCGCGCCCTTCGTGGACGCGGATCCGGACGAGGCCGCCTTCGCCGCCCGGCTCTCGAAGGCCGATCTCACCACCGAGATGGTCGGCGAGTTTCCCGAGCTGCAGGGGCTCATGGGCAGGTACTACGCCCTGAAATCCTGCGTGCCGCCCTACATCGCCCAGGCCATCGAGGACCACTACAGGCCGCAGGGCCCCTCCGACCGCGTGCCGGACCAGCCCGTCTCCATCGCCGTCGCCCTGGCCGACAAGCTCGACATGCTGGCCAACTTCTGGGCGGCCGGAGAGAAGCCGACCGGATCGCGCGATCCCTTCGCCCTGCGGCGCGCCGCCCTCGGCATCATCCGCATCATACTCGAGAACGATCTGCGGGTGCCGCTGCTGCCCTTCCTGGAGGACCGCGTGCGTCTGTCTCCGGCGTTCGACGAGGAGACGCAGGATGCCGGAGAGATCGCCCGCGACCTGCTCGGCTTCGTCATCGACCGCCTCAAGGTGCATCTGCGTGAATCCGGCGTGCGGCACGATCTCATCGACGCCGTCTTCTCGCTCGGCGGTCAGGACGACCTTCTGATGATCGTCCGCCGCGTGAAGGCGCTGGAGAATTTCCTCGCCACGGAGGACGGGCGGAATCTTCTGGCCGGCATCCGCCGCGCCGCCAACATCCTGCGCATCGAGGAGAAGAAGGACGGCGTGGCCTACGAGGGGGAGCCGAACAGCCAGCTTCTTCTCGCCGGTCCGGAGAAGGCTCTGGCCACCGCCATCCGGCAGGCCCGCGCCAACGCCCGCAGGGCGATCGAGGCGGAGGACTTCGAGGCGGCCATGGCCGCGCTCGCCCGTCTGCGCGGTCCCGTGGACGAGTTCTTCGACAAGGTCACCGTCAACGCCGAGGATCCGACCCTGCGCGAGAACCGGCTGAAACTGCTATCCCGCATCCGTGCCGCGGCCGCGACCGTGGCGGACTTCTCGAGGATCGAGGGCTGAGGGACGCGCTCTTCCGTTCCGTCCGGCCCGCGGACCGTCGGGGGCGTGGGTGTGCAGATGTGCATCGGGCCGCAAGAAAAACTTTCATTAGCCGAAAGAAGACTTGACGCACCACCGGCAGTGGCGTTCTGGTTCTCACGGCTTACCACCCGGGCGCGGCATTACCTTGCGCCGCCAAGCGTCCGTCGTATCGGGAAACCTTCCAGACAGAACTTCCTTCAAGAGGATCGAGGGCAATGACCGCACTATCGGACAAGCTCGTGTACCGTTTCGGCGACGGCCGGGCGGACGGCAGCGCCGACATGAAGAACCTTCTGGGCGGCAAGGGCGCGAATCTGGCGGAGATGAGCCGGCTGGGACTGCCCGTTCCCCCCGGCTTCACGATCACCACCGAGGTCTGCTCCTGGTACAACGCCAACGGCAGGACCTATCCCGAGGGACTGCGCGGGGAAGTGGAGGCGGCGCTGAAGGAGGTCGGCGAGAAGGCTGGAGGCGTCTTCGGCGATCCGGAGAATCCGCTGCTGGTCTCCGTGCGCTCGGGTGCCCGCGTCTCCATGCCCGGCATGATGGACACCGTGCTCAATCTCGGCCTGAACGACGAGACGGTGAAAGGTCTCATGAAACGCACGGACGACGAGCGTTTCGCCTACGACAGCTATCGCCGCTTCATCCAGATGTACGGCGACGTGGTCCTGGGGGTCGAGCACCATCTGTTCGAGGACATACTGGAGGACTTCAAGCAGTCGAAGGGCGTCGAGCTCGACACGGAACTGGACGCCGCCGACTGGCGCGACATCATCGTGCGCTACAAGGAGCTTGTGGAGGAGGAGACGGGCGCGCCCTTCCCGCAGGACGTGAACGAACAGCTCTGGGGCGCCATCACGGCGGTCTTCGAGTCCTGGAACTCCCCGCGCGCCATCACCTACCGCCGGCTGCACGACATCCCCGGCGACTGGGGAACCGCCGTGAACGTGCAGTCCATGGTCTTCGGCAACATGGGCGACGACTCCGCCACCGGCGTGGCGTTCACCCGCAATCCGTCCACCGGCGAGCGCAGGATCTACGGCGAGTTCCTCGTCAACGCACAGGGCGAGGACGTGGTGGCCGGCATCCGCACGCCCCAGCCGCTGACCGAGGAGGCGCGCCGGGAGGCAGGAAATCCTCTGCCGTCGCTGGAAAGCCTGATGCCCGAAGTGTTCCGCGAGCTGGTGGACATTTTCCACAAGCTCGAGGCCCACTATCGCGACATGCAGGACGTGGAGTTCACCATCCAGAACGGCAAGCTGTGGATCCTCCAGACGCGCGCCGGCAAGCGCACCGCCAGGGCGGCGCTGAAAATCGCCGTGGACATGGTGGACGAGGGGCTGATCACCCGCGAGGAGGCGGTGCTGCGCATCGAGCCTTCCGCCCTCGACCAGCTGCTGCATCCGACCATCGACCCGGCGGCGGAGCGCCATGTCCTGGCCACGGGCCTGCCTGCCTCCCCCGGCGCGGCCTCCGGCGAGATCGTCTTCGATTCCGACGAGGCGGAGCGCCTGAACGCCCTGGGCCGCAAGGTCATCCTCGTGCGCGTGGAAACCTCTCCGGAGGACATCCACGGAATGCACGCCGCGCAGGGCATCCTGACCACCCGCGGCGGCATGACCTCCCACGCCGCCGTGGTGGCGCGCGGCATGGGCACGCCGTGCGTGTCCGGCGCCGGAACCATCTCCGTGGACTACCGGGCCGGAACCATGACCGCCGGCGGCGAGGTGCTGAAGGCCGGCGACTGGATCACCATCGACGGTTCCACCGGCGAGGTGCTGAAGGGCAGGGTGCCCATGGTCCAGCCGGAACTGTCCGGCGATTTCGCCACCCTCATGGAATGGGCGGATTCCGTGCGCCGGATGAAGGTGCGCACCAATGCCGACACGCCCCATGACGCCAGGACGGCCCGCGAGTTCGGGGCCGAGGGCATCGGTCTGTGCCGTACCGAGCACATGTTCTTCGAGGCGGACCGCATCATGGCCGTGCGCCAGATGATCCTCGCGGAGAACGAGGAGGAACGCCGCACGGCTCTCGACAGGCTGCTGCCCATGCAGCGCAACGACTTCATCGGCATCTTCACCGAGATGGCCGGGCTTCCGGTGACCATCCGTCTGCTCGACCCGCCGCTGCACGAGTTCCTTCCGCAGGAGGAGGCGGATATCGCCGAGCTGGCGGAGGCCATGGGCGTGGATGCGGAGAAGGTCCGCCGGCGCGTGGACGAGCTGCATGAATTCAACCCCATGCTCGGCCATCGCGGCGTGCGTCTGGGCATCACCTATCCGGAGATTCCGGAGATGCAGGCCCGTGCGATCCTGGAGGCCGCCATCGAGGTGAAGCATCGCACGGGCAGGGCGCCCCTGGTCGAAATCATGGTGCCGCTGGTGCTGGCGAAGAAGGAGCTCGACATCGTGGCCGAACGCATTCACGCCGTGGCCGAGCAGGTGATGAACGAGGCCGGCGAGCGCATCGACTACATGGTCGGCACCATGATCGAGCTGCCGCGCGCGGCCCTCGTGGCGGACCGCATCGCCGGCACCGCGCAATTCTTCTCGTTCGGCACCAACGACCTGACGCAGACCGCCCTCGGCATTTCCCGCGACGATGCGGCGAAATTCCTCGGGGAATACGTCTCGCGCGGCATCTTCGAGACGGATCCCTTCGTCTCCATCGACACCGAGGGCGTCGGACAGCTCGTCCGCATGGGCGCGGAACGCGGCCGCTCGGCGAGAAGGGACATCAAGCTCGGCGTCTGCGGCGAACATGGTGGCGATCCGGCCTCCATCGACTTCTTCGAGACCGTCGGACTGGACTATGTCTCCTGTTCGCCGTTCCGTGTACCGATCGCCAGGCTCGCCGCCGCCCAGGCGACGCTGAGGCACCGTGCCGGCTGAGCCTGGAAACCCCGGAAAAACCGTATGAAAGCGGCCGGAAATGCGTATTTCCGGCCGCTTGTCCGTTATGGTTAACCTGTGCTAAACCCTCGCGGGGGCATACTGCCGAAGAATGACCGCATTTGCGGTGCAGAAAACCGCAACAGGCGTAGCCCACCGGGCATGCGATTCGGAAGGCTGGAAGGCATGCAGTATCAGGACGAGTTTCCCTTCGGAGCGGATGAACTGGACGATGGAGACGAGGGCCGCTGGCGCGTTTCCGAGATCGCCTCGTTTGTTCTGGCGGGAATCACGCTCGGTGCCGCGATGGCGCTGGCCGGTCATCATTTCGGCAAGAACGCCAATGCCCGCGCTCTGGACGACGGGGAGTGGACGTCGATCACGACCCCCGCGCCGACCGTCGCCAGTCCGTCCCTGCCGCTGGTGCTCAGCGCCGGACTGCGCACCGACGGCATCGACGACGGGCCCGTGACGGAGATCGTCGAGGCCCCGCGCGTGGTCCGTTCCGGAAAGTCGGATTTTCTGGCGGCTTCGGTGATCGAGCGTGAGCCCCCCTTGATGACCGTCGACAGGCCGGAGGTTCTCGAGGCCCGTCTCATCACCTCTCCACCCGTCTGGAAGCTGGAGAAGAGCTGGCGCATGGCGCGCACGGACCGGGAGCGCATCCTGGGCGAGCGCAAGAAACGCATGGCCCGCAAGGTGGCGGCGCGCAAGCGCTATCTGCGGGAGCGCAATTGCCTTGCGACGGCGCTCTACTTCGAGGCCCGTTCCGAGGGCGAGCTGGGCCAGATGGCGGTGGCCAAGGTGATCCTCAACCGCGTGAAGGATCCGCGATTCCCCAACACCATCTGCGGCGTGGTCTATCAGGGCGCGGAAAGGCGCAATTCCTGCCAGTTCTCCTTCGCCTGCGATGGCAAGCCGGACATAGCGCGCCAGCGCAAGGCGTGGGCCAAGGCCCGTCGCATAGCCACCAAGGCCCTGAACGGCAAGCTCGGCATGGAGGCGCTGGCCGGCGTCAACTACTATCACGCCGACTATGTCCGTCCGAGATGGGCCTGGGCCATGCGCAAGGTGCGCAAGATCGGCCGCCACATCTTCTACCGCGACGGCTGAGCCGAGGAAGCCGTTCCCCCCGCAAGGAGACATGGACCGCCGGTTTCCCGGAAACTGGCGGTTTTCGTCGTTGTGGATCCGTTGTTCAACGGTGCTATTCTCCGCATCGGGCGGGGGAGGTGGATGCGGAACGGAAAAGGAGCTGCCGGATGGCGACGCGCACATGGTTCGGGGGAAGGTGGCATGAAGGAAATCCGAAGGTCATAGGGCCCGACAGCCATGTGATGTGGATGAGCTCCTGCGTGTTCGACGGGGCGAGAAGGTTCGAGGGCGTTGCGCCGGATCTGGACAGGCACTGCCGCCGGGTGGTCGATTCCGCCCTCCGGCTGGGTCTGCGGCCGGTCATGGAGGCGCAGGAGATCGGGGCCCTTGCACGCGAGGGTTTCGCCCTGTTTCCCGACGACGCGGCGCTCTACGTCAAGCCCATGATGTGGGCCGAGGCGGGTTTCATCAATCCCGAACCGGCCAGCACGCGGTTCGCGCTCATTCTCGTCGAGGCCCCGATGCCCGCCTTCCGCGGTTTCTCCGCCATGCTGTCCGGCTTCCGCCGTCCCACTCCGGAGATGGCCCCGACCACGGCCAAGGCGGCCTGCCTGTATCCCAACGTCGGCCGGGCCCTGGCGCAGGCCGGCGAGGCCGGCTTCGACAATTGCGTCGTGCTGGACGCGAACGGCAACGTGGCGGAATTCGCCACCGCCAACCTCTTTCTGGGGCTGGACGGGGAGCTCCATACCCCGGTGCCGAACGGCACCTTCCTGAACGGCATAACGCGGCAGCGCGTCATCTCCCTGATGCGCGCCGCCGGCGTGACCGTCGTCGAGCGCACCATCACCTGGCCGGAGGTTCTGGAGGCCGACGAGATATTCGCCACGGGCAATTTCTCCAAGGTGATGCCCTGTACGCGGATCCAGGACCGCGAGCTGGAGATCGGTCCCCTCACGAAAAAGGCCCGCTCCCTCTACTGGGACTTCGCCCATGGCCGCATAGGCGGCTGAGCGCGGCTTCCGCATTTCCATCTCCGTACGCGTCCCCAGGAGGTTTCGGCACCACGTCCGATGGCCAGCACGGCGGCTTCCATGCGTCCGGCGCGCCCCAGAAGGGCGTCGGCCAGCCTCACCATGCGGATGTTCGGTGTGACATCGGGCGCAAGCGCGCGCAGCTCCGCGGCGAGATGGGCTTCCTCCCGCCGGGGATGCAGCATGCACGCCGCGATGAAGGCGGCCGCCGGAGAACGGGATATCCCCGCCCAGCAGTGGACGATGAGAGGCGGCCTTTCCGCCGTATCGCGCCACCGGGCCACGAAGGCGATCAGCTCCCGCACATGCCGCATTTCCGGCGGCACCATGCCGCCGCCATGGTCCTCCCGGACGTCGTGGAACGTCAGCCTCAGCCGCCGCGGCGCGGCGACGGGCAGGTCGGGATGCGCCATGCCGGGGCCGAGAAGGCCGCAGACGAAGGCGTCGGGATGTTCCCGCACCACGTCGGAAACCGTTTCAAGCGGAGAGATGATGATCATGCCGCACCTTTTCCCATCCCGGGGCGGGGCTGTCCAGTCATGGCCGGGCGGAGCAGGGCGGAAAGAGAAACCGCCCCGGGAGGGGTCCCGGAGCGGTCGAGAGGCATGCCGTGAACGGCGTATGCGGCTTTCCGTCGATCAGAAGCCCATGCCGCCCATGTCCGGCGCGGCCGGCGCGGCCGGCTGCTCCTTCTTCGGAGCCTCGGCGATCATGGCCTCGGTGGTGATCAGCAGGCCGGAGACGGAGGACGAATCCTCCAGAGCCGTGCGCACCACCTTGGCGGGGTCGATGATGCCCATCTTGATCATGTCGCCGTACTCGCCGGTCTGGGCGTTGTAGCCGTAGTTGTAGTCGTCGTTGTCGAGGACCTTGCCCACGACGATGGCGCCCTCCACGCCGGCGTTGGAAGAGATCTGGCGGATGGGAGCCTCCAGGGCCCGGGCGATGATGTCGATGCCCGCCTGGACGTCCTCGTTCTCGCCCTTCAGGCCTTCCAGCGCCTTCTTCGCGCGCAGCAGGGCCACGCCGCCACCGGGCACGATGCCCTCCTCCACGGCGGCGCGGGTGGCGTTGAGCGCGTCGTCCACGCGGTCCTTGCGCTCCTTCACCTCCACTTCGGTGGCGCCACCGACCTTGATCACCGCGACGCCGCCGGCCAGCTTGGCCAGACGCTCCTGCAGCTTCTCGCGGTCGTAGTCGGAGGTGGTGTCCTCGATCTGCTTCTTGATCTGCTTGATCCGGGCCTCGATGTCCTCCTTGGAACCGGCGCCGTCGATGATCGTGGTGTTGTCCTTGTCCACCACGACGCGCTTCGCGGTGCCGAGCATGTCGAGGGTGACGTTCTCCAGCTTGATGCCCAGGTCCTCGGAGATCACCTGGCCGCCGGTCAGGATCGCGATGTCCTCCAGCATGGCCTTGCGACGGTCGCCGAAGCCGGGGGCCTTCACCGCCACGACCTTCAGGCCGCCGCGCAGACGGTTGACCACCAGGGTGGCCAGGGCCTCGCCCTCGACGTCCTCGGCGATGATCAGCAGCGGACGGGAGGACTGCACCACCGCCTCGAGCAGCGGCAGCAGCGGCTGCAGGCCGGAGAGCTTCTTGTCGTAGACGAGGATGTACGGGTCATCCAGCTCGGCCACCATCTTGTCCGGGTTGGTGATGAAGTAGGGCGACAGGTAGCCGCGGTCGAACTGCATGCCCTCCACGACGTCCAGCTCGGTCTCCAGGCCCTTGTTCTCCTCGACGGTGATCACGCCCTCGTTGCCGACCTTCTCCATGGCCTTGGCGATCAGCTCGCCGATCTCCTTCTCGCCGTTGGCGGAGATGGTGCCGACCTGTGCGATCTCCTCGTAGGACTTGCAGGCCTTGGCGTGGTCCTTCAGGTCCTTCACCACCGCCTCCACGGCCTGGGTGATGCCGCGGCGCAGGTCCATCGGGTTCATGCCGGCGGCGACGAGCTTCATGCCCTCGTGGGCGATGGCCTGGGCCAGCACGGTCGCGGTGGTGGTGCCGTCACCGGCCACGTCGTTGGTGCGGGACGCCACCTCGCGCAGCAGCTGCGCGCCCATGTTCTCGAGCTTGTCCTCCAGCTCGATCTCCTTGGCGACGGTGACGCCGTCCTTCGTGGTGCGCGGGGCGCCGAAGGCCTTCTCGATCACCACGTTGCGGCCCTTCGGGCCGAGGGTCACCTTCACGGCGTTGGCAAGAACGTCCACGCCGCGCAGCATGGCGTCGCGAGCCTCAAAGCCGAATTTCACGATCTTGGCAGACATCTTTCTTCGAACCTCTCTGGTTGTTCATTCCCTCGTCGTCGACGGTCCGGAGGTGCAAGGGACAAGGACATGCGTCCCCTTCCGGAGCCGGACCGCGGCGCATCACTCGATGATGCCGAGGATGTCGGATTCCTTCATGATGAGCAGCTCCTCGCCGTCGATGGTCACCTCGGAGCCGGACCACTTGCCGAAGAGCACCTTGTCACCGACCTTCACGTCCAGCGGGACCAGCTTGCCGGTCTCGTCGCGGGCGCCGGGGCCGACGGCGAGAACCTCGCCCTGCTGGGGCTTCTCCTTGGCGGTGTCGGGGATGATGATGCCGCCCGGGGTCTTGTTCTCCTCCTCGATGCGGCGCACGAGCACACGGTCATGCAAGGGACGAAAAGTCATGCCTTCTACTCCTCAAGAATGCTTCCTGGTTCCCCGCTCCCTGCGGCACGGTTCGTCCGGGGAGCACGACCTGTTGAAGACTGTGCCGGAAACCTCCGGCGGACGTATTGTTGGCACTCGCCTGTGGAGAGTGCCAACAGCTGCGCCGGAGATAGTGCGCCGGCCGTCCCGCGTCAAGAGAGCTGAGGGCAATTTTTGTCCGGAACGGTAAAGACCGCCGCTCCGGCGTTCCGCCGTGGGGGATCCGGCGGCGGCCGGGTTCTCCTGCGGGCGGAATGACTCCCGGAAAATCACGGAAGCGGGGCCCCCGGATGCGCGGCGGACACGCATGCGCAGGGTGTGTTGCACAGCGGGGGACTACCTCTGCTTGCTTCAGGTGGAAAGTATGGTTAACGTTTCCCTGCAGGCTGTACAAAAACGAATCATAAAAAGAGCGGGAGACGATACGGATCATGACTGAACGGGACTGAATGGCGACATGCGACTACTTCAGGGTTTTCTCTTCCTGGTCATGCCGATCGGCCTGACCCTTTCCGCAGCCGCTCTGGCCGTATGGGCCTGGAGCGAGGGCTGGCCGCTTGCTTCGGTGCTTCTCGTATCGATCCTTCTGCTCGCCGCCGCCCAGATTCTCATCGTCACCGGCGCCGCCGTGCGCACCAGTTTCCCCGGCCGCAGGTATCTGCGGGACATCGTGCAGGTGCTTTCGGGCCTGAAACGCGAGATCGCCGCCCTGGCGGGCCGGGTGGACGTCCTGGAGGAAAGGGCGCGCCAACCGCGGAGGACGGTCGAACCCCGGCTGGTGCAGCCGGCCGCGGAAGGCGGGGAGGACGGGGCTCCGGAACTTTCCGGCGGACCGCGGCCCGGTCCCTCGGCCGCGGCGCGGGAGCGGACCTCCGTCGGGGAGCCCGCCGCCCCGTCGCCCGCCGCTCCCGTATCCCCGCGCGATCCCCTGGAGGGCTTCCGCCTGTACATGGAGCCCGTGGTGGACATGCGCGGCGGCGTCACCGCCCTGTACCGCGCCGTTCCCGCGCTGGCCGGAGACGGGGGACGGATCTATCTCGGACGCCATGCCGGACTGAAGGCGACGCGCGCGGGCGCCGCGACGGCGTTCGACATGCGGATGCTGCGCGAGACCGCCGATTTCGTGCGCCGCATTCTCGAGAAGGGGCACAGGACCCCGGTCATCTGTCCGTTGACCAAGGGTTCCCTGTCCTCGCCCCGGTTCAGGGAGGAGCTGCGCGCCTTCATGGACGGCGACCGGGATGTCGCCTCGCTGCTGGTGCTCGAGATCTCCCAGGAGATGCTGGCCGGTCTCGGAGCCTCCGAGATCGAGGGGCTGGCGTGGCTGGCCCAGGCCAATGTCCGGCTGGCTCTGGCGGACGCCCGGCCGGGGCGCGTGGACACGGATGCGCTCAAGGCCCTGGGCTTCGCCTACGTGGACATGGACGCGGCCACCATCCTGGCGGCAGCGGAGAGCGACGGGGGCGATGCCGTCGGAAGGATCCCGGATGCCGGTTTCGTCCTGATCGCGAGCGGCGTGGACGATCCCCGGATCAAGATCCGTCTCGGGTCGCTGGCGCAGCTGGCGCGCGGCCGCGTCTTCTCGCCGCCGCGCCGCGTGCGTTCCGGTCTTTCCACCGGAAAGGCGGAAGGGGCGCGGACGGATCATGGCGGCCACCGCACGCCCCGCGCGGCCTGACGCCATCGTGGCGCGGTCACGTGGAGCGGCCTCTTGACGGAAGGGGCGTCCTTGCCGCATCAAGACACCACACGCCGGTCCCGCGTGTTCCGGAGGGGATTCCCCGGACATGTGGCCGGAGAACTGCTCAGGGTGTCGGAACATTTCTCCCATGACGAAGGACGCATCCTCCGGCGAGCGGGTCGCCCTCCTGGATGACGTGGCGCCCCTGTCGCCGCGTTTTCCGGTCTGGTTCTGCGACATCTGGGGCGTTGTGCACAACGGCGTGCGGGCCGACATGGCCGCCTGCGACGCCCTCGTCCGGCATCGGGAGGCGGGCGGGGTCGTCGTCTTCATCACCAATTCGCCGCGCCCCCGCCCGGCGCTCATCGAGCAGCTGGACGGTCTGAAGGTGCCCCGTGCCGCATGGGACGACATCGTGACCTCCGGCGACGTGACGCGCGCCGTCGTCTCCGCCCGCGAAGGGGCGAAGGTCTTCCATCTCGGGCCGGAGAAGGACCGCCGTCTGCGCGAGGGGCTGCCCGTGGAGATCACCGGCCCGGAGGAGGCGGAGATCGTGCTCTGTTCCGGCCTCTACGACGACCGGACGGAGCAGCCGGAGGAATACCGCGATCTGCTGGCCGGCCTGGCCCGGCGCGGGATCGACATGGTCTGCGCCAATCCCGACCTGAAGGTCCAGCACGGCGACCGCATCATTCCGTGCGGCGGTGCGCTCGCCGCCATCTACGAGGAGCTCGGCGGCAATGTCGTCATGGCGGGAAAGCCCTTCTCTCCCATCTACGAGGAATGTCTGAAGCGGGCCGTCGCGGCCGCCGGGCGCCGTGTGGAGAAGACGGAGATTCTGGCCATCGGCGACGGCATGGCCACGGACATGAAGGGCGCGCGCAACTTCGGAATCGCCGCTCTTTACATAGCGACGGGCGTCCATCATGAAGAATTGAGGACGGGAGGGCTTCCGGCCGTTCTCTCCCGGCTGGAGGAGGAGGCGCCGGGGCTGGACCTGGTGGGGGTGATGGAGCGCCTCGTATGGAAGGGAGAACGGTCATGAGCGGGATCGCGCAGGTGTTCGTCGAGGATATCGAGCCGGGCATGAAGGCGTCCCTGAGCCGCGCTTTCGGCGAGGAGGAGGTCGAAACCTTCGCCCGTGTCACGGGGGACGTCAATCCCGCCCATCTGGATGACGGGTTCGCCGCGACGACCGTCTTCGGCTGGCGCGTCGTGCACGGCATGCTGACGGCCTCGCTGATCTCCGCGGTGCTGGGGACGCGCCTGCCGGGAAAGGGGGCGGTCTACGTCTCCCAGTCGATCCAGTTCCGCGCGCCGGTCTTCATCGGCGACACGGTGACGGCGGAGGTGGAGGTCTCGTCCGTGGATGCGCGCAGGAAGCGCGTCACGCTGGCCACCCGGTGCCTGGTGGGCGACAGGGTGGTGCTGCGGGGCGAGGCCGTGGTGCTGGCTCCGTCGCGGAATGGATGAACGTCCGCAACGGGTGGAAACGGGGATATCGCCGAACATGACGATGCAGTTCACCATAGACGGCGACACGCCGGATGCCGCACGCGGAGCCGTGGTGGCCATCGGAAATTTCGACGGTGTCCATCGCGGTCACCAGCAGCTTCTCCAGGCCGCCCGCGAGGAGGCGGAGCGGCGCGGAACCGGATGGGGCATGATGACCCTGGAGCCGCATCCGAGGGATCTCTTCCGGCCGGACGAACCGGTTTTCCGTCTCACGCCCCTTCCCATGAAGACCCGTCTGCTGGGCGGGCTGGGCGGCGGTTTCGTCTCCGTCCTGCCGTTCTCCCGGGAGATGGCGGTCCTGGAGGCCGAGGAATTCGTCCGTCTCTATCTGGTGGAACGCATGGCGGTGGCCCACGTCATCACCGGCTACGATTTCCATTTCGGCCACGGCCGCAAGGGAAATCCCCAGCTCATGCGCGAGCTGGGCGGAAAGTACGGTTTCGGCGTGACGGTGATCGAGCAGGTCACCGACGACGACGGCGTGGCCCCCTTCTCGTCCTCCTCCATCCGGGCGCATCTGCGGCACGGACACGTGCGGCGCGCGGCGCACGAGCTGGGATACTGGTGGATGGTCGAGGGCGAAGTGGTGCGGGGCGACCGGCGCGGCCGGGAGATCGGCTTCCCCACCGCCAACATCCGGCTGCCGAAGGGATGCGAGCCGCGCGAGGGCATCTACGCGATGCGCGTGCGCCTGGCGGACGGCTCATCCGCCGGCGACCTGCCGCCCATGCCGCATCCTTCCGGCTGGCGCGGCGCGGGCTACATCGGAACCCGGCCCACCTTCGACACCCACGAACGTTTCCTCGAGGTCTACCTGCCCGATTTCGAGGGAGACCTCTACGGCCGGCGTCTGCTGGTGGATTTCGTCTCCTTCGTCCGCCCCGACGAGAAATTCTGTTCCGTGGACGAACTCGTCACCCGCATGAATGCCGACGTGGCCGAGATCGTCCGCCGTCTGGAGGCTCTGGAGCGGGAGGATCCCATGACGGCCTATCCCCTGGGCCGTCTTCAGGCCGGAGGCCGGCTCTAGCGGCGAGGCTGGCGGTCCTCCGCTGGCGGCATGCGCCGGCTCCCGCTGGACCCATCCAAAAGTCCGACCCCGGAATGTCTTGCCATGTGCGTGGAGGCGGCGCATCCTTCCGCACACGCGAACGATGAAGGGAGCCGTCAGATGCAGGATTTCGACTGGAGCGATCCGCTGGGGCTGGAGGCCCATCTGAGCGAGGAGGAGATCATGATCCGCGACGCCGTGGCGGAATTCGCCGCCGGCGAGCTGGCGCCGCGCGTCGTCGAGGGATTCCGGAACGAGACCTTCGACCTGGAGATCATGCGCGGGATGGGCGAGATGGGGCTGCTCGGCATCATGACGGATCCCCGCTACGGCGGCGCCGGTCTGGGGCATGTCGCCTACGGTCTGGCGGCCAGGGAGGTGGAGCGCGTCGACTCCGGTTTCCGTTCGGCCATGAGCGTGCAGAACTCGCTGGTGATGCATCCCATCGAGGCCTATGGCACGGAGGAGCAGAAGCGGAAATACCTGCCGAAGCTGGCCACGGGGGAGCTGATCGGCTGTTTCGGTCTGACCGAGCCGGATGCCGGTTCGGATCCCGCGTCGATGAAGACGCGTGCCCGCCGCACGGAAAAGGGCTACGTGCTGAACGGCACGAAAATGTGGATCACCAATTCCCCCATCGCGGACATCGCCATCGTCTGGGCGAAGCTGGCCGACGAGGACGACGCCATCCGGGGATTCGTCGTCGAGGCGGGACTGCCCGGCTATTCGGCTCCTAAGATCGCCAACAAGCTCTCCCTGCGGGCCTCTCTCACCGGCGAGATCGTGCTCGACGGAGTGGAGGTCCCCGCCGACGCGATTCTGCCCGGTGTCGCCGGTCTGAAGGGACCGTTCGGCTGCCTGAACAAGGCGCGCTACGGCATCGCGTGGGGCGCCATGGGCGCCGCCGAGGCCTGCTGGCACGCGGCGCGGGAATACGTTCTGGACAGAAGGCAGTTCGGCCGTCCGCTGGCCGCGAACCAGCTTGTCCAGCGCAAGCTGGCCGACATGCAGACGGAGATCGCCGTGGGGCTCTCCGGCTGCCTGATGCTGGGGCGGGGACTGGACGAGGGGCGTCTCGCGCCTCCCGCCATATCCCTCATGAAGCGGAACAATTGCCGCAAGGCGCTGGCCATCGCCCGCGACGCCCGCGACATGCTGGGCGGCAACGGCATTTCCGACGAATTCCCGGTGATGCGTCACATGGTGAACCTGGAGGCCGTCAATACCTACGAGGGCACCGAGGACATGCATGCGCTGATTCTCGGACGCGCCCAGACGGGCATTCAGGCGTTCCGCTGCTGAGCGGTTCCGCCGCCGGACCACCCCGTGGCTAGAAGGCGAAATCCCGGAACACGTGGGTGACGTCGCCGTTCCAGCGCCCGTGATAGAGCGCCAGAAGCTCCTCCGCGTGGGTGCGGCCCGCATCGACGATCTCGTCGAGAACGTCCAGGAAGCGGGTCTCGTTGAGATTCTTGCAGCCGACGATGTCGCGCGAATCCAGCGTGCGGCGGGCGATCTCCAGGCAGTCGCGGGCGATGTCGCGCACGCTGCGCCCGCGCACTTCCGCCTTCAGCGCCAGTTTCGGCACGTCCTCGCGCAGCTTCTGCCGGTCCTCCGCCGTCCAGTCCCGGACCAGATCCCACGCGGCGTCCAGCGCGCCGGAGTCGTAGAGCAGGCCGGTCCACAGGGCCGGCAGGGCGCACAGCGTCCGCCATGGCCCGGAATCGGCTCCGCGCATCTCCAGGAACTGCTTCAGGCGCACTTCGGGAAAGATCGTCGAGAGGTGGTCCTCCCAGTCCTTCAGGGTCGGGAGCTCGCCGGGCAGGGCGGGCAGTCGGCCTTCCATGAAATCCCGGAACGACTGTCCCGTCGCGTCGATGTATTCGCCGTTGCGGTGGACGAAGTACATGGGCACGTCGAGGGCGTAGTCCACGTAGCGCTCGAATCCGAAACCGTCCTCGAAGGCGAACGGCAGCATCCCCGTGCGGTCGGCGTCGGTGTCCAGCCAGATCGCGGAACGATACGAGAGATAGCCGTTCGGCCGCCCCTCGGTGAAGGGCGAATTGGCGAAAAGCGCCGTCACCACCGGCTGCAGAGCCAGGGAGACGCGCATTTTCCGCACCATGTCCGACTCGGACGAGAAGTCGAGATTGACCTGGACCGTTGCCGAACGGAACATCATGTCCCGGCCCAGACGCCCGGTGCGTTTCATGTATTCGCGCATGATGCGGTACCGCCCCTTCGGCATGGTCGGAGTTTCCTCCAGGCTCCAAAGGGGCGAGAAGCCCATGCCGAGGAAGCCTATTCCCAGACGGTCGCCGATCTGCCGGACGTGCGCGAGATGATCGTGCACCTCCTCGCAGGTCTCGTGGAGGTTGGCCACCGCCCCTCCGGATAGCTCGAACTGCCCGCCCGGCTCCAGCGTGATGGAGCCGATCCGGCCTTTCAGGCCGATGATCTGCCCGCCCTCCATGATCGGCTCCCAGCCGTGCCGCTCGCGCAATCCCTCCAGCAGGGCGCGGATGGAACGCGGACCGTCGTACGGCACGGGTTCCAGGGTGTCCGTGAGGAAGGGAAACTTCTCGTGTTCTGTGCCTATGCGCCAGTCCTCGGGCGGTTTGCATCCCGCTTCCAGAAAGGCGACGAGCGGCTCCCGGCCGCTGATCAGGTCCGTGCTGTCCAAGGCGGAGATCCCCCAACGTCCATGTCAGGCCATCTTGTAATTGCGCGCGGGGGAGGACGCAATATGGTTTCCCGCATCATTTCCAGTCGCCGAGCACCGACTGCACGACGGCCAGCGCGGCCACCGCCGCGGTGTCCGCCCGCATGATGCGCGGCCCGAGGGATATGCGGTGCACGAACGGCAACCCGCGCAGAAGCGCTCTTTCACGATCCGAAAATCCGCCCTCCGGTCCGATGAGCACGGCGAGCGGTCCCTCCGGAATGTTCCGCAGCGCTTCCACGGGGTTCCCCACCTCCGCGGATTCGTCGCAGTGGATGATCCGGCGTTCCCGCGGCCATTCCTCCAGCAGGCGGTCGAGCCGCACCGGTTCCAGAACCTCGGGGACGAAAACGAGATTGCACTGTTCGGCCGCCTCTATGGCGTTGGCCCGCAGCCGCGCGGTGTTGACCCGTTTCGGCACCGTGTGGTCGGTGAACACCGGACGCAGCCGGCGCACCCCCATTTCCGTGGCCTTCTGCGCCATGTAGTCCAGCCGCGCGTGCTTCAGCGGCGCGAACACGTAGTCGATGTCCGGGGGCGGCGCGGGATCGGCGAGCTTTTCGTCGCAGGTCAGCTCGCAGCGCTTGCCGGCGCGGGTGAGGGTGCACAGCCATTCCCCGTCCCGGCCGTTGAACAGCCGCGCGCGGCCGCCCTCGCCGAGCCGCATGACATGCAGCAGGTAGTGGCATTGCCCCCGGTCCGGCACCACCGTGGCGCCGGAGCCGAGGCGGGCTTCCGCGTGGAGCCGGGGAATGCGTGCGAGCGTGGTCATGGGGCAGACATAATGCGCCCCGCCGCGACGCGCAACGCAATTGCGCGGGGCAGGCAATCGCGCTAATGAAACGGCAGTATGACACGGCCTGAAGCACAACCGGAAAACAAGGCGGACATGCGTGTCGCGGACGCGCTGCCCGATCACTGGAGCGAGCGGCTGCTGCCCGCGGGCGCGCGGCCCTATGCGCGTCTGATGCGCCTGGAGCGTCCCATCGGCTGGTGGCTGCTTCTGCTGCCGGGCTGGTGGGCCATCGCCCTGGCCGCCGTGGCTTCGGGGCGGCGCATGCCGGACCTGAAGCTGCTGGCGCTGTTTCTCGTCGGAGCGGTGGTCATGCGCGGTGCCGGCTGCGTGTACAACGACATCGTGGACCGGGATCTGGACGCCCGCGTGGAACGCACGCGTTTCCGGCCTCTGCCGTCCGGCCAGGTCGGTCTGCGGCAGGCATGGATCTTCCTGGGCGGGCTGGCGCTGGTCGGACTCGTGGTGCTTCTGCAGCTGAACCGCGAGGCGATCCTTCTGGGCATCGCCTCCCTCGGTCTGGTGCTGGTCTATCCCCATATGAAGCGCTACACCTACTGGCCGCAGGTCTTTCTGGGCCTCGCCTTCAACTGGGGAGCCGTTCTTGGCTGGGCGGCCGCGCGTGGCGCGGTGGAGTGGCCGGCGCTCGCCCTGTATGCGGGAGGGATCTTCTGGACGCTCTCCTACGACACCATCTACGCCCATCAGGACCGGGAGGACGACCTTCTGGTCGGCGTGAAGTCCACGGCCCTGCGGCTGGGTGAAAGGACGCCGCAGTGGCTGGCGGTGTTCCTGACCCTCGCCATCGGGCTGTTCGCGCTGGCCGGCTGGCTGGCCGGTGCCGGGCCGATCTACTATCTGGGCGTCGCCGCCGCGGCCCTGCACGGGCTGTGGCAGCTGCGCCTGCTGGACATCCACGACCCTTCCACCTGCCTCAGGCTGTTCCGTGCGAACCGCGATTTCGGCCTGCTGATTTTCGCCGGGGCGGTACTGGACGCGATTTTCTGAAACCGAAGACGGGATACCCACGGACATGACCGACACCGGAAAGCTGATGCAGGAATTCCAGCACATGGCGGCCCGTGCGATGAAGGCGGCCAGCCGCGCTGGTGCCGATGCCGCGGATGTCCTGATCACCGGCGGCGAGAGCGTGGAGATCGAGGTGCGGGAAGGGGCGCTGGAACATCTGGAGCGCTCCGACGGCGCCTCCCTCGGCCTGCGGGTCATGGTCGGCAGGCGGCAGGCCGTGGTTTCCCTCGGGGATCCCGCCCGGGCCGACATGGACGAAGCGGCGGAGCGGGCCGTGGCCATGGCGAAGGCGGCACCGGAGGATCCCTATGCCGGGCCTGCGGAGCCCGAGGAGATCGCCCGCGACTGGCCGGATCTCGATCTCATGGACGATTTCTCCATCGACGGGAAGCGGTTGGAGGAGATGGCGCTGGCCTGCGAAGCGGCGGCCTTGGCCGTGCCGGGCGTCACGAAATCGGCCGGAGCCGGTGCCTCCGCGTCCCGCAGTTTCGTCTACCTTGCCGTCAGCAACGGTTTCTGCGGCGGCTACGGCCGCACCGGATACGGCGTCTCCGCGGCCGTCATCGCCGGCGAGGGGACGGAGATGCAGCGCGACTACGAATACGACATGAAGTCCCATCTTTCGGATCTGAAGGATCCGGAGGAGGTGGGGCGCGAGGCGGGGGAGCGCACCGTGCGCAGGCTGAACCCCCGCAAGCCGGAATCCATGACCGGCGCCCCCGTCATCTTCGAACGGCGCATCGCCGGTTCCCTGGCCGGGCATCTGGCCTCGGCCGTCAACGGGCGCAGCATCGCCCGCGGCGCCAGCTTCCTCAAGGACTGCATGGACAGCCGCATCCTCCCGGAGGGCGTCCATGTCATGGACGATCCCCACATGCTCCGTGGACCGGCCTCCAAACCGTTCGACGGCGAGGGGCTGCTTCCGGAAAGGCTCGAGGTCGTCTCCGACGGAATTCTCCGGGCATGGATTCTGGATCTGGCATCCGCCCGGCAGCTCGGTCTGAAGAGCAACGCGCGCGCCTCGCGCCGTCTGGCGTCGCCCCCGGCTCCGGCGGCCACCAATTTCCACATCGCCGCGGGCTCGGCCTCGCCCCGGGATCTCATGGGCTCGGTGAAGCGCGGACTGCTGGTGACGGAGCTCATCGGCATGGGGGTCAACGAGGTGACCGGCGACTACTCGCGCGGCGCTTCCGGGTTCTGGATCGAGAACGGCGAGATCGTCCACCCCGTCAGCGAGGTGACCATCGCGGGCAATCTGCGCGACATGTTCCTGCATGTAACGCCGGCTGACGATCTGGAATTCCGCAGCGGCCACAGCGCGCCCACCCTGCTGGTGGAGGGCATGACCATTGCCGGGAGATGACGCGGATTTCCGGCTGGCCATGGAAGCCGTCCTCGAGGCGGGCCGCATCGCCATGGGATATTTCGGGCATCACCCGGAATGGCACAGGAAGGCCGACCGCAGTCCGGTGTCCGAAGCGGACCTGGCGGTGGACGGGGCGCTGCGGGACATGCTCCGCGCGGCCCGGCCGGAATACGGCTGGCTTTCCGAGGAGACCGCGGACGGCGAGGAGCGTCTTTCCCGCCGGCGCGTGTGGGTGCTGGATCCCGTGGACGGCACCAGCGGATTTCTGCGCGGCGATCCCGACTGGTGCGTTTCCCTGGCCCTCGTGGAGGACGGCCGGCCCGTGATCGGAATCATCCACGCTCCGGCGCGCGGCCGGACGTGGGCGGCCATGGCGGGGCGTGGGGCGACGCTCGACGGGCGGTCGATCCGGGTCGGAGATGCCCGCACGCTGGAAGGCGCGCGCATCATCGGTCCCCGCTCCATATACGACAGGCGCATGTGGGGCAGGCCCTGGCCCGAGGTGACGGTCACGAAGCTGCCGTCCCTGGCGCTGCGGCTGGCGCACGTCGCCTCGGCCGAGGCTGATGGAATGCTCGCGCCGGGGTGCAAGTGCGACTGGGACGTGGCCGCCGGCGACCTCATCGTGCGCGAGGCCGGAGGGATCGTCACGGATGCGCATGGAGAAACGATCGTCTACAATCGCCGGGAGACGCGGCCGTTCGGCGTGGTGGCCGCCAATCCGGCGCTCCATGCGCAGATCATGGAATACTTGAGGGACTACCGGGGCCATGGGCGGCACCGGCATCATCCGCGAGGGGAACGCAGGCAATGACCGATCATGTCTACGAATCGAAGCAGTATCTGCATCTGGTTTTCGGCGGACGCCTGAAGGACGTTCAGGGAGTGGAGTTCCAGGATCCGTCGGATCTGGACATCGTCGGGATCTATCCCAGCTATGCGGAGGCCCACAAGGCATGGGAGGAGAAGGCCCGCGCCACCATCGACGATGCCGAGATGCGCTATTTCATCGTCCATATCCACAGGCTGCTCGAGCCGGAGGATTGATCCGGACGTCCCGGCGTGGAAGATCATGCCCTGCGAAGCCGGGAGCCGTCGTCCCGGAAGCGGACGGACCCGATGCCGCGGAACGCGCATGCGGCAGCCCCGACCGCCGGACGTTCCGCGGAGAACCGGTCATGCATGTGATGACGGAAGCTTCCGCCGTCGTTCTCAGGAGAAGCGGGCGGCGATGAAGCTGTCGCGCAGCACGTTGGCTTCCAGTTCCTTGTCGCGCAGCTGCATGGCCAGGCAGTCGCGGATGGAGAGCATGCCGCGCAGCCGGCCTTCCGCGTCCACCACCGGCAGATGGCGGAATTTGTGACTCATCATCAGCCGCATGGCTTCGTCCATGTCCGCCTCGCACTGGGTGGTGACCGCCGGGGAGGACATCACGTCCCGCACGCGCAGCTTCAGGATTTCGTGCGGACGCTGGGACAGGGCCGAGACGATGTCACGCTCGGAGAGGATGCCCACCAGCTTGCCCGCGCTGTCCACCACCGGCATGGCGCCGATGCGGTTCGAATAGAGCAGGGAAGCCGCGGCCTGAAGCGTGTCGGCGCGGCGGCAGGAAACGATTTTATGCTGGTGGTTCTCCAGAAATTCGGTGACTTTCATCCCAAGGCTCCCTCTTTTTTCTTTCCCGTTGTTTGTGCTTTTTCGGAATTCCGGGGCGGGCGGCTCCCCCCTTGTGCCGCCTTTCCTTCCATCCGGCCCGGTTCCACGCACCGGTGCCGCGTCGATTTCGGCCGGATATATTCACGAATTGCAATATATGCCGGATTTTCCCCGGAAGGCAATGGTAACCTTGACAAAACATGATGGCAAATGGAAAGCCCGCCGCGCAGACGACTGCGGGCGGGCTTTTCTGTTCCATGGGGAGACGGCCTATTTCTTGGCCATCTTCTCCAGTTTTTCGGCGCGGATGGTATTGCGGTGCAGTGCCGCGTCCTTCTGCGGATCCATGCCGAAGGCGACCGCCATCAGCTGCTGGGGGAAGACCACCGGAATGTTGAAGTTGGTTCCGTACTTCTTGTTGATGGCCTCCTGATACATCTCGAGGTTGGTCTGGCACAGCGGGCAGGGCGTGGAGATCACGTCCGCGCCGGCCTTTTCGGCCTCCTCGAGAAGCAGCTTCATCAGATGCAGCGTCTTCTCCGGCTTCATCACCGCCACGGAACCGCCGCAGCAGTTGGTCTTCGGCTCGTAGTCCACCGCCTCGGCGCCGCAGGCCTTGGTGATGTCGTCCAGGAAGTGCGGCTCCTCGTAGGTGTCGTAGTTGCCGCCATCGTCGGTCTCGGCGAAGGGCCGGACCGTCTGGCAGCCCACCCATCCGGCCACCTTCAGGCCCTCGAGCTTGTTGGTGGCGCGCTCGGCGATCTTGTCCATGCCGACGAAGTTGACCAGCACCTCCATGGCGTGGTGCACCTTCAGGTCGCCCTCGTAGCCGTCCATGCCGCCGGCCTTCAGCGCCTCGTTGGCCAGTTCGCGCTTCTTCTCGTCGTCACGGATGGTCAGGTTGGACCCGTGGGTGTTGAGATAGCACGCGGCGCAGGAGGTGAAGACGTGCTCGTTGCCGTTCTTCTTGGCGTTGGCCAGATTGCGGGCGTTCAGCGCCAGCTGCGGCAGCGGACCGCCGCCGATGTGGCCGATGGAGGCGCCGCAGCAGTTCCAGTCCTCGATGTCCTGCACCTCGATCCCCAGCTCGGGAAAGACGGCCCTGGTGGACTCGTCCAGATGCCGGCCGGTGGCCTCGGAGCTGCAGCCCGGGTAATAGGTGAACTTCATCTTCTCGCTCATGTCTTACCCCTTCTGCTCGAGTTCCTTGGCCTTGGCCACGATGGCCTTGAGCTGGCTCTTGTTCTTGATGGTGTGCGGCAGGCCGATGTGCATGCGTCCGGCCTTGATCATGCCGAGCGCGACCTTGAGGTTGTCGAGCGCCTTCTTGATGCCCTCCGAAAGGCCGAAGGAGAAGAAGTACTTCATCGTGACGAGACGCTCGTCGGTCTTGCCGAACTTCTCCGCGGACCACCAGAAGGCCTTCGAGAAGTAGTAGTTCTCCACCTTCTGCTTGGGCGCGTAGCCCTCCTTGGCGGCCACGGCGGCCAGTCCCTGGATGATGGAGGTGACCGGAATGCCGCGCGGGCAGCGCACGTAGCAGCGGTAGCAGGAGGTGCAGTTCCACAGGGTGGAGGAGGAGAGGACCTCCTCCTTCATGCCGGCGCGCACCATCATGAAGGTCTTGCGCGGCCCGTTGTCCATCTCGTTGCCGATCGGACAGGAGCCGGCGCACACGCCGCACTGCATGCACAGGTTCATCTTGTCGCCGCCCTTGACGTTCTCGCGCACCCAGCGGGCGAACGACAGGTCGTAGGTGCGGGACGGTTGCGGTATGGCAGCTGTCATGATCTCAGAACCCCTTGAACGGATTGAGGCCGATGCCTTCGATCTCTTCGCCGAACTTGTCGAGGAGCTCGACGACACGCTTCGAATCTGCGATGGAGACCTCCTCGAAGCTGACGCGCTCGGGCTCCAGCATGAGGTTCTTCAGCGTCTCCTCGACCTTGCCGATGCGTTCCTTCGCGATGGCGGAACCCTTCACGAAGTGGCACTGGTAGTCGTCGCCCGACTTGCAGCCCATCAGCATCACGCCGTCGAAGCCCTTCTCCAGCGCGTTGGACACCCAGACGAGCGTCACCGAACCGAGGCAGCGCACCGGGATGAAGCGCATGTACTTGTTGATTTCGCGCCTGTTGATGCCCGCCATGTCAAGCGCCGGATAGGCATCGTTCTCACAGGCGAAAACCATGATGCGCGGTTTTTCGTCGAACGGATCCGGCTGCTCCACGGCCTCGATCATTTCGGTGATCATGTTCGGCGAGTAGTTCTTGAACGAGATGGTGCGCACCGGGCAGGCGCCCATGCACGTGCCGCAGCGGCGGCAGCGCGACGGGTTGAGCTGCGGATAGCCCTCCTCGTTCTCGTCGATGGCGCCGAACGGGCACTCCACCGTACAGCGGCGGCACTTGGTGCAGATGTCCAGGCCGAAGTTCGGGTAGGAGAGATCGCCCGTGCGCGGATGCGTCGCGCGGCTCTCCTTCACCAGGTTGATGGCCTGGACGCCCTTCAGGACCGCGCCCGCGGCGTCCTCCTTCGCCTCCGTGGTGGTCATCGGCTTGCGGACCGCGCCGCAGACGTAGATGCCCGTGCGGCGCGTCTCGTACGGGAAGCAGATGTAGTGCGAGTCGATGAACCCGTTGTAGAGGATCGGAATGTGCGGGCCCTGGCGGTACTGCAGGTTCAGCAGCGGGCCGCCCGGCAGCGGCGGGTTCTCCGGATCGCAGTCCGCCGGAGCGACGCCCGCGCCCTCCTCGTCGCCGGAGGCTTCCGCCTTGGCCGCGTCGCCGTCTCCGGCCTCCTCGCCGTTGACGGTGATCGGCACGCGCGGGTTCACGTCGTCGCACAGGAACTCGTTGCCCTTGTCAGCCTTCGGCAGGTCGGGGTTGGTGGAGTTCGGCATCATGCCGGTCATCACCACCACGGCGTCCAGACCCGTCAGCTTGACCTCCTGGCCGAGCAGCAGGTCGTCCGTGGTCAGCGTCGGGCCGGCCTCCGCCGACTTCACCATGGCCTTCATGAAGACCACGCCCTTGTCCTGCGCCTCGCGGTAGAGCTCCTCCGCCTGACCGTGGGCCCGGAGGTTGTCATGCAGGACGTAGACCATGGCGGAGGGGTTGGCGTCCATCACCTGGATCGCCTGCTTGATGGCGATGCGGTCCGCCACACCGGAGGTGTAGGGCATCTGCTCGCTCTCGCAGGGGATGACGATGGCGATGGTCTCCAGCTTCTTGCCGTCCTTCTCGACGCCGTTCTTCAGGACCTCCTCGAAATCCACGCCGCTCATCACGCCGTCGATCTTGCCGAGGCCGTACTTCTCGTAGGGCGTCATGTCGTCGGGCATGCGCCAGCCGGTGGCCACGACGATGGCGCCGAAGACGTCCTCGGTGTCCGAGCCGCCATGGCTGATGGTCACGCTGAACTCGCCCGGCTCGCCGGAGGTCTTCGTCACGAGGGCGTTGGTCAGAACGGTGATCCTGTCGTTCTCCTCGACCGCCTTGATGACGTCCTCGATGTTGTTGTCCACCAGACCGCGGTAGGGCGGACGCGAGGGAATGAGCTTGCTCCACTTGCGCGTCCAGCCGCCCAGCTGGTCGGTCTTCTCCACGAGGGTGACCTCGCGGCCCGTCTTCGCCGCGTCCAGGGCCGCCGTCAGGCCGGCGATGCCGCCGCCCACCACCAGCAGCTTCTCGGATTTCACGACGTTCTCGTGCCCTTCCGGGTTCTCCGAGTTGCGGGCCTGCGCGATGCCCATCCGCACGTTGTCGGCGGCGAACATCTGGGTGTCCTCCTCGCCCGCCGGCTGCGTCCAGGCGACCTGTTCGCGCAGGTTGGCGCGCACCGTCACGGCGCCCTCGAAGTTGAAGCGGTCGGTCATGACGCGGTGCGAGCAGGCGGCGACCACCACCTTGTTGGCCTCGCCGTCCTTCACGTCCTTCTCGATGACCGCGCGTCCCTCGTCGGAGCAGAAGGCCGCATGGCGCTTGCAGGTGACGACGCCGAACTCGTTGGCGACGGTCTGCTCCAGCTCGTCCATGTTGATGGCGTCGGCGATGCCGCAGCCCTCACAGAGATAGATGCCAATCTTGTTGTCAGCCATTGTCCTTACCTGGCCCCCACTGCCTGAATTGCCTTCAATGCCGCCGCCGTGCCCGAGGTCGTGGACAGCGCCACGTCGAAGGGCCCGGCCGCCACGCCGCAGGAGAACTGACCGCCGTCCTCGCTCTCGACCGCGAGCACGAAGCCGTCTTCGTCCATCACCACGTCACCGGAGGCGGAGATGCCCTTCGCCTCGGGCTCCATGCCCGTGGCCAGCACCACCAGGTCGTAGGGCTCCTCGTAGAGTTCGCGGTCGATGGTCCGCTCGCCCTTCACGATCGGACGGCCGTCCTCGCCGACGTGGATCTCGGCCGGCTTGGACTTGATGAACTTGATGCGCGGATCGACCTTGATGCGCTCGTAGAAGGTCTGCATCTTGTCGTGGGCGCGGATGTCTATGTAGTACATGTGCACTTCCGCGTCCTCGTACTGCTCCAGCACGTAGGCCGCATGCTTCAGGGAAGCCAGGCAGCAGATCATGGAGCAGTAGGGCAGGTGGTTCACGTCGCGCGAACCGGCGCACTGGATGAGGGCCACCTTCTTGGCCGGCTCCCCGTTGGAGGGGCGCACCACCTTGCCGCCGGTGGGGCCGTCGTGGTTGGCCAGCCGCTCCATCTCCACGTTGTTGATGATGTCCGCGGAGTGCGTGTAGCTGTAGGTCTCGAGCTTCGAGGCGTCGTAGGGCCGCCAGCCGGTGGCCCAGATGATGGCGCCGGCGTTCAGCTCGACCTCCTCCTCCTCCTCGGAGAAGTCCACCGCCCCGTACTTGCAGGCCTCGGAGATGCGGCCCTCGTCGTCGGTGCCCTTCACCGCCGCGTCGATCACGTAGCGCATCGGGAAGGCGTGCTCGTGCGGCAGGCGCGCGGCCTTCACCTTGCCCAGGCCGTAGTTGTAGGGATCGTCGATCTCGGTCTCGCAGACCTTGCCGCACTCGCCGCAGGCGGTGCATTTCTCGTTGACGTAGCGGGGCAGCTTCTTCGCCCTGATGACGTAGTTCCCCTTTTCGCCCTCCACCGCGACCACTTCATGCATGGTCAGCACCTTCAGCCGCGGATTCTTCTTGATGCGCTGATAGTTGATCTCAAGTCCGCACGTCGGGTGGCAGAACTTGGGGAAATACCGATTGAGGCGGGTAACGCGGCCGCCCAGGGCCGGCTCCTTCTCGATCAGGATGACGTCATAGCCGGTCTCGGCGGCTTCCAGCGCGGCGGTGACGCCTGCGATGCCGCCGCCTATGACGGCGATCGTCTGGCTGTGCGGTCCGTCCTGTGCCATGGTCCCTCTTGCTTTCAAGTCAGTTTGTTTACGTCGTCCGGTTCTCAACGTCCGCTTCTTCTATTCCGAAGCGAAGGCCGCGCGAGAAGGGCGCAAAATGCCACACGCGCACGCGAAATCCGCCGCCGGGGTGCCCCTGCGCCAGATCCATGCATGACCTGATCGGAAAACGGACGTGACCCCTCCGGCTTCGGTCCGCGGCTCTTGTCCCCAGCCTTTGCGGACGCTGCTTCCATATACCGCGCTCTTTCTCTTTGGAAAAGGGGCACATATTCATTTATGCGTATTTTTTTATGGAACGGACTGGCGATTTTCCCCGCACAATGGTAAAGCCAGTCCGGAATTTCGAGGGAGCGGGGAGGCCGCCCCTTCCGCGGGGGACGCCTTTCCGGGAAACGGTCCTACTTGAAGAGGGAGAAAGACTGTCATGTCGAAACTTGTTCCGCCCCATGGTTCCGACGAGGTCATGCCGCTGCTTCTGCCGGAAGCCGAGCGCGCCGCCGTTCTGGAGCATGCGAAGACCCTGAAGCAGGTGCCGCTGCGCTCGCGCGAGGTCTCCGACGTCTCCATGTTCGCCATGGGTGCCTACACGCCGCTCGAGGGCTTCATGGGCTACGACGACTGGAAGGGCGTGTGCCAGGACATGAAGATGTCCAACGGCCTGTTCTGGCCGATTCCGATCACCTGCCCGGTGGAGCAGGATGTCGCCGACTCCATCAGCGAGGGCGAGGAGGTCGCGCTCGTCAATCCGGAGAACGGCGAGATCATGGCCGTCATGGAGGTGAGCGAGAAGTACACCATCGACAAGGAATTCGAGTGCCAGCACGTCTTCCGCACCACCGACATGGAGCATCCCGGCGTGCAGTCCGTGATGAACCAGGGGCCGGTGAACCTGGCCGGCAAGGTGCGCGCCCTCTCCGAGGGCGAGTACGCCGAGAAGTATGGTGAGCTCTTCATGCGTCCCGCCGAATCCCGCGCCGAGTTCCTCAAGCGCGGCTGGTCGCAGGTCGCCGCCTTCCAGACCCGCAACCCGATGCACCGCTCCCACGAGTTCCTGGCCAAGCTGGCCGTGGAGACGCTCGACGGCGTGTTCATCCATCAGGTGCTCGGCAAGCTGAAGCCCGGCGACATCCCCGCCGAGGTGCGCACCAAGGCCATCCAGGCGATGATCGACAACTATTTCGTGCCCGGCACCGTGATCCAGGCCGGCTATCCCATCGAGATGCGCTATGCCGGCCCGCGCGAGGCCCTGCTGCATGCCGTCATCCGTCAGAACTTCGGCTGCTCGCATCTCATCGTCGGCCGCGACCATGCCGGCGTGGGCGACTACTACGGCCCGTTCGACGCCCAGGACATCTTCGACGAGCTGTGGGAGGGCGCGCTCATCACCAAGCCGTTCAAGGTGGACATCACCTTCTACTGCAAGAAGTGCGACGGCATGGCCACGGCCAAGACCTGCCCGCACGACAAGAGCGAGCGCGTCACCATCTCCGGCACCGAGCAGCGCCGCCGTCTGGCCGCCGGCGAGCCCATTCCGCCGGAGTTCTCGCGTCCCGAGGTGGTGAAGATCCTGCAGGAGTACTACGCCTCCCTGAAGTCGTGAGACCGTTTTTCCCGCATCGGATGCGCGGCCCCTCCCTCCCGGAGGGGCCGTTGCGTTTCCGGGACTGCGGCGTGCGCTAACGATCTGTTAACCCTTTGTGAAACCTTGCCCCGTATCCTGTCCCGGAACGACACAATCCCGCCGCATTGGGTGGCGAGACGTATGCGGAAAGAGTGGGAACGGATGATTCGCGAGGACAGGCTCATGAGGAAGACCCTGACGGTGATGTTCGGCGCCGCCCTTCTGGCCGGCTGCACGACGGATCCCTACACGGGCGAGGAGAAGGTCTCCAACACGCTGCTCGGAGGCCTTGGCGGCGCGGCGGCCGGTGCCGCGGCGGGGGCCATCGGCGGGGCCATCGCCGGCGACGCGGGCAAGGGCGCGGCCATCGGCGCGGCCATCGGCGGCATCGCGGGACTCGGAGTCGGCGCCTACATGGACAGGCAGGAGGACATCCTGCGCAAGAAGCTCGCGGGCACCGGCGTGCGCATCGTGCGTGACGGGGACGACATCCGCCTGGTCATGCCCAGCGACATCACCTTCGCCGTGGACAAGGCGGACATCCGGCCCCAGTTCTACCGCACGCTCAACGCCGTGGCCGTGGTGCTGAAGGGCTTCCCGGAGACCGACGTGACCGTGACCGGCCACACCGATTCCACCGGTTCGGCGGAATACAACCAGCGCCTTTCGGAGCGGCGCGCCATGGCGGTGGTGCAGTATCTGCAGGCGCAGGGCGTCAATCCCGAGCGTCTGGAGGCCATCGGCATGGGCGAGAGGGCGCCCGTGGCGTCCAACGCCACGCCCGCGGGCCGCGCCCAGAACCGGCGGGTGGAGATACGGATCCATCCGCGCCGCAGGGGCTGACGTTCCGGCGAACGGCAAGACGTCTGGTCCGGACGGATCCGAAATGCTAAAGGCGCGGAAGGCGCATGTCCCCTCCGCGCCTTTGTTCCGTATCGCCGCATGAATGCATGGAGCCCGCCATGGCCGGACACCGCTTCTACGTCATCTCCCCCAATGGCCGCATGATCCTTGGCCTCGATCTGGCCGAGGCCGCGGAAGCCACGGCGCTGGAATACGGCGACGGGGCGCAGGTCGTGGACACGCTGGCCAAGAACTACCAGCCGATGCTGCAGGAGGTGATGGACGGGGAGCTGGTCATTTCCGGCGTTTCCGGCTGGGACACAGGCAAGCCCGGACAGCTCGACCGCGACCTCATCGAGGCGGTCAAGAAGGGCAGGGCGGTCATCGTCCGCGCCTTTCTCGAGAAGGGCGCATCCGCCGACGCCCGCGACCGCAACGGTGGCACGGCCCTGCACTGGGCGGCCGGAGGCGGAAAGCCGGAGATCGTCAAGCTCCTTCTGGATGCGGGAGCCGATGCCTCGGCCGTGGATCACAACGGCCTGACACCCCTGGACGTGGCGCGCAGACGTGGCCGCGACGCGGTGGTGGCATTGTTGGAAGGGGCGGCGGGCCGCAGCGGCTGAAAGCCCCCGCCGCCCGGATGCGTCCGGGAACGATGCACCCCGTCGAAAGCAACGGGCACGGACGGCCGGAGCCGCCCGCGCCCGTGCGTCGTCGTATTGCGCGACCGTCCGGCGCTCAGAGGGCCGCTTCGAGGTTGGCCTCGGCGAATTCCCAGTTCACGAGGTTGTCGAGCCAGACCTCGAGGAACTTCGGACGGAGATTGCGGTAGTCGATGTAGTAGGCGTGCTCCCAGACGTCGCAGGCCAGGATCGGCGTGGCGCCGTGCACGAATGGATTTTCCGCGTTCGGCGTCTTCATGATCTCCAGCTTGCCGTCCTTCAGGGCCAGCCAGGCCCAGCCGGAACCGAACTGCGTCACGCCGGCGTTGATGAAGTCCTCGCGGAACCTGGCGAAACCGCCGAGATCGCGGTCGATCATTTCCGCCAGCTTGCCGGGCAGCTTGTCTCCGCCGCCGCCGGGCTTCATGCCGTCGAAGAAGAAGGTGTGGTTGAACACCTGCGCGGCGTTGTTGAACAGGCCGGGATTGGAACCGAAGGACTCGCGGATGATCGTAATCTCGTCCTTGTCCTCCAGCCCGGAACCGGCCAGCAGCTTGTTGGCGTTGGTGACGTAGGCCGCGTGGTGCTTGTCGTGGTGGAACTCCAGCGTCTCCGCGGACATGTGCGGAGCCAGCGCGTCGTACGCGTATGGCAGATCCGGCAGCTTGAATTCGTAGGCCATCTTGGCGGTCTCCTGATTTTGTCGTGAATTGCGGAAAAAGATGGAAGCGCCCCTCGGAAAGGGCGGGAATCCCCATGCCTCCAAGGTAGAGGCTGCCCATCCCTCCGGCAATGGCAGGACTTCCACATCGCGGAAGATTTGATCTGGATCAATGAATCCCGGTCGCCCGCGTCCGGTGGACCGGCGGCCGCTCCTCCCTCTTGACGGCGGCCACGAGAAATTCCCGGTTTCCATCGCCACCGGTCACGGGCGAGGGGATGATGCCCGCGACCTTCCAGCCTTCGTCTTCCAGCCATTTCCGGATCCGGTCCAGGACCCGCCGGTGGACCCGTTCGTCCCGCACGATCCCCCCCTTGCCGACGTGTTCCGGTCCGGCCTCGAACTGGGGTTTCACCAGCGCGCGCAGCTGCGCCCCCGGGCGCGCGAGCGCCAGCACGGGGGGCAGGGCGAGCGTCAGGGAGATGAAGGAGACGTCGGAGACGATCACGTCCGGCGGCTCGGGAACCTGCGCTTCCGTCAGGTTCCGCGCGTTGACCCCCTCCAGGCGGACGACCCGTGGATCCTTCCGCAGGGAGGGGTCCAGCTGTCCGTGCCCGACGTCGACCGCGAAAACCCGTGCCGCGCCGCGTTCGAGAAGGACCTGCGTGAAACCGCCCGTGCTGGCGCCGATGTCCACGCAGACGCGCCCTCCGACGTCCATCGGAAAGGCTTCCAGCGCCGCGAGCAGTTTCAGGGCCGCACGGGAGACGTATCCCGCGGCGGGATCCTCGATCCGGATGTCCGCGTCGGCGGAGACGCGCTGGCCCGGTTTCGCGACCCGCTCGCCCCCGACGGTCACGGTCCCGCGCCGGATCGCGTCCGCCGCCCGCGCCCGCGTCGCGCACAGCCCGCGCGCCACCAGCAGCCGGTCGAGCCGTTCCCGCGTCAGGATCCGTCCTCCACGTCCAGCGGCTCGGTGCCCGTGGGCCGTCCCTCGGCATCGAGGGTGATCTTCTCGATCCGCGCCTCGGCCTCCTTGAGAAGCCGTTCGCAGCGTTTCTTGAGCGCCTCCCCGCGTTCGTAGATGGCGATGGACTTCTCCAGAGGCACGCTGCCGCGTTCCAGTTCGGAGACGATGCGCTCCAGTTCCGCGACCGCCTCCTCGAAGCTCATTTCCTCGACCGGTTTCATGTTTCCGGTCTCCGGGCGTTCCGTCATGTCGCAGCTCCCTTCATCAGCGCCTGAACGTGCACCGCCACCGAGGAGGCCAGCGCGGGCAGGTCGTAGCCTCCCTCCAGCACGGAGACGATGCGCCCCGCGCACATCCTGTCCGCCGCCTCCATGAGGGTCAGCGTGATCCACACGTAATCTTCCTCCCGCAGCTTCAGGGAGGCAAGAGGGTCCCGTTCGTGGGCGTCGAATCCGGCGGAGAGGACGAGAAACTCCGGCTCGAAGGCGTCCAGCGCCGGCAGGATGCGCGAACGCACCGCCTCGCGGAACTGGGCCGGGCCGGCTCCGGGCGGCAGCGGACAGTTGATCACGTTGCCGTGCTCTCCGGTTTCGGAGGCGTCGCCGGAGCCCGGATAGGCGGGCATCTGGTGGGTCGAACAGTAGAGCACGTCCGGATCCGACCAGAAGATCTCCTGGGTGCCGTTGCCGTGGTGCACGTCGAAATCCACGATGGCCACCCGCTCCACGCCATAGGCCTCCTGGGCGTGCCGGGCCGCGATGGCGGCATTGTTGAACAGACAGAAGCCCATGGCCCTGTGGCTTTCCGCGTGGTGTCCCGGCGGCCGGATGGCGCAGAAGGCGTTGTCCGCCTCCATGTTGGCCACCGCGTCCACGGCCCGCACGGCCGCGCCGGCGGCCCGCAGCGCCGCCTCCATGCTGTGCGGCGACAGCCAGGTGTCGGGATCCACCTGCGTCAGTCCCTCCTCCGGCACCAGACTCTCGATGTGCGTCACGTGCTCCGCGGCATGGGCCAGCAGCAGATGCTCCCGCAGAGCCTTCGGCGCGTCCTCGCGCGCCAGATCGGAGAAATGCTCCGTAGCCAGCAGCTTTTCCACCGCCTCCAGGCGGGCCGGCCGCTCGGGGTGCCCCTCGGGCACCTCGTGGCGGCGGCAATCCGGATGCGTCAGCAGAAGGGTGCGTTTCATGATCCCTCTTCCGTCAGCAGCCGCAGCGTCTCCGCGTCGACGATGGTGTCCGACGCGCCCATGATCACGTTTTTCAGCGCCGCCGTTTCCGCAAGCGGCCCCCGCATGAAATGGCCGGCCGTCAGGACGTGCGCCGGATCTCCGGTGGCAAGGGCCATGCGCGCCAGCCCGGCCCCTCCCGCCACCAGCGCATGCAGGCGCAGGAACGGCACGGCGGCGGCGGACGGGCGCGCATTTCCATCCTTCAGGTTCGCCTCCATGAAACGGGCGGCCTCGCCCAGCGTCTGCAGGGCCCAGCCGAGGCGCGCGCCTGTTTCGGAAAGTTCCGGCCGGGTCTTCAGCCGGCGCGACAGATCGGCGATGCCGTCCATGTGGCGGCGCAGGGGCAGGCCGTCGTCCATCGGCAGTTTGCGGTATGCCAGATCCAGCGCCTGGATGCCGTTGGTGCCCTCGTAGATGGGAAGGATGCGGGCATCGCGGAGCAATTGCGCCGCGCCCGTCTCCTCCATGTAGCCCATGCCGCCGTGCACCTGGATGGCCGTATCGGCCACCTCCACGCCCACATCGGTGGAAAAGGCCTTGGCGAGCGGCGTCATCAGGGCGGCATGGGCGGCATGGCGCCTGCGCGCGTTTTCGTCCTCCGCCAGGCGGGCCATGTCCGACGCGAAGGCGGTTTCCAGGCATATGCAGCGCGCGGCCGCCGTCATGGCGATGGAGTCCAGCAGCATCCGGCGCACGTCCGGATGCTCGACGATCGGCACCTGCCCTTCGCGTCCGGGCCGCCGTCCCTGCCGGCGTTCACGGGCGAAGGCCGACGCCTTGCGCCAAGCATGCTCCGCGACGCCGACGCCCTGCACTCCCACGTGCAGCCGCGCGTTGTTCATCATCACGAACATGTGGGCCAGCCCCCGATGCCGCTCTCCGATCAGCCAGCCCCGCGCCCCCTCGAACGACAGCGGCACGGTGGGCGACGCGTGGAGGCCCGTCTTGCGCTCGAGGCCGGTGGCGAAGACGGTGTTCCAGGTGCCGTCCTCCAGCACCTTCGGCACGAGGAACAGCGACAGCCCGCGCGTTCCCGGCGGCGCGTCCGGCGTGCGCGCCAGCACCAGATGGACGATGTTCCCGGTCAGGTCGTGCTCCCCGAACGAGATGAAGATCTTCTGCCCCGAAAGCCGCCATGCGCCGTCCGCGTCCGGCTCGGCCATCGTGCGGATGGTGGAGAGGTCGGATCCCGCCTGCGGCTCCGTCAGGCACATCGCCCCCGTCCATTCTCCGGAAATCATGCGCGGCAGGAAGCGGGCCTTCAGATCCGCCGACGCGAAGCGGGACAGCGTTTCGCATGCGCCCTGCGTGAGCAGGGTGCACAGGCCGAAGGCGACGGAAGCGGCGTTCCATATCTCCTGCAGGGCCACGGCCAGGGTCAGCGGCATGCCCTGACCGCCATGTTCCGGATCTCCGGGCGCGGACGCCCATCCCGCTTCGCGGAAGGCGGCGTACGCCTCCCTCCATCCCGGCGGCATGGAAACGCTCCGCCCGACCGGGTCGTATGTGCAGCCCTCGACGTCGCCGACACGGTCCACCGGCGCGATCTCCGCTTCGGCGAAGCGGGCCGCCTCGTCCAGAACGGCCGTCACGAGATCCCGGTCCAGTCCCTCGAAAAGCCCCTTGTCCAGCGCGCTGCCGAATCCGGTGGCATGGAACAGGGCATGCGCGATGCTTTCGGTATGCGAATGCAGATGCATGTTCCGCCTTGACGCCTCCCGCCCGCTTGGCTCTAGTGATCATGAAGGTAGTCCAGGATGCGGGCGAGGCCAATGGCGGAAATCACCACGGATCCGGCCGGGGCGGCGGCGGCCCTGCGCGCGGGGCGTCTTGTGGCGTTCCCGACCGAGACCGTCTACGGCCTCGGGGCGGACGCCACCAGCGATTCCGCCGTCGCCGCCATTTTCGAGGCCAAGGGGCGGCCGCGCTTCAATCCCCTGATCGCCCATGTCGCCGACGCCGGCCGGGCGATGGAGCTGGGCCGCTTCCACGACGCCGCCCGGCGGCTGGCGGAGGCCTTCTGGCCCGGACCGCTGACGCTCGTCGTGCCGAGGACGGAGGACTGCCCCGTCTCCCTGCTCGCCACGGCGGGGCTGGACACCCTCGCGCTGCGCGTTCCGGCCCATCCTCTGGCCCGGGCGCTGCTGGAGGCCTTCGGCGGCCCCGTGGTGGCGCCCTCGGCCAACGTCTCGGGGCGTCTCTCCCCTACCGAGGCGGAGCATGTCGCGGACAGTCCGCTTGCCGACAGGATCGCCGTGATCCTCGACGGAGACGAATGCCCCGTGGGCGTGGAATCGACCATCGTCGGGTTCGACGCCGGCGGGGAGGCCGTTCTGCTGCGTCCCGGCGGCATCCCGCGGGAGGAGATCGCCAAGGTCCTCGGGCGGCCGCTCCGCGCGGGAGGCGGCGTGGGCGGCGCCCCTTCGGCCCCCGGTCAGCTGTCGAGCCACTATGCTCCGCGGGCGCGTCTGCGTCTCGATGCCGCGGCACCGGAGGAGGGGGAGATGTTTCTCGCCTTCGGCCCCGATGCGCCGAAGGGCGTGCCGGGGCTCAACCTCTCGCCGTCCGGGGATCTGCGGGAGGCGGCGGCGAACCTCTTCGCCTATCTGCGCATCCTGGACGAAACGGGCGTGCCGTCCATCGCCGTCGCCCCCGTCCCGGAGCATGGTCTGGGCGAGGCCATAAACGACCGGCTGCGCCGCGCCGCCGCGCCGCGGCCTGAGGAGGGGGAGGCATGAGGGAACCACGGGATTTCGCGCCGCCCTCGCCGGAGGTTCTGGAGCGTTTCGCCGGAGTGGTCGGGGAACGCCATGTTCTGACCGATCCGGAGGGCATGCGGCCGTATCTGCATGAATGGCGCGACCGCTACGTGGGCCGTGCCGCCTGCGTTCTGCGGCCCGGTTCGGAGGAGGAGGTCGCCGCGCTGCTGCGGATCGCCGCGGAGGCGGAGGTGGCGGTGGTGCCGCAGGGGGGAAACACCGGACTGGTCGGCGGGCAGATTCCGTTCGAGGGTGGCAACGAGGTCGTCCTGTCGCTCGACCGCATGAACCGCATACTGAAGGTGGATCCGGAGGACGATTCCATGACTCTGGAAGCTGGCGTCGTTCTGGCGGACGCGCAGGCCGCGGCGGAGGAGGCCGGGCGGCTGTTTCCGCTCTCCCTCGCCGCGGAGGGCAGTTGCCGCATCGGCGGCAATCTCGCCACCAACGCCGGCGGGGTGAACGTCATAGCCTACGGTACCGCCCGCGCCCAGTGCCTGGCCCTGCGCGCCGCGCTGCCTTCGGGAGAGATCGTCGGATCGCTCTCCGGCCTTCGCAAGGACAATACCGGCTACGACCTGCGGGACCTTCTGATCGGATCGGAGGGGACGCTGGGGATCATCACCGCCGCGACCATGCGCCTGTTCCCTGCGGTGACCGACCGTGCGGTGGCCTTCTGCGCCCTGGAGAGCCCGCGCGACGCGGTGGAGCTGATCGGGCTGCTCCGGCGGCATGCCCCCTGCACCACGCTCACCGCGGTGGAGCTGATGAGCCATCTGGGGCTGACCTTCGCCGTCGCCCATCTGGGGCTGCGCGATCCCCTGTCCGGTGCCGCGCCGTGGTACGTGCTGGTGGAGCTGTCCGGCCACGGCCGGCAGGGAATGGCGCTGGAGGAGATGGAGCATGCGCTCGGCGCCGCCTTCGAGGCGGGGCTCATCGAGGATGCCGCGCTGGCCCAGAACGAAACCCAGGCGGCGGAGTTCTGGCGGCTGCGGGAGGGGATGTCGGAGGCCCAGAAGTACGAGGGCGGCTCGATCAAGAACGACATATCCGTACCCGTATCGCGCATACCGGAATTTCTGGACAGGGCGATTCCGGCGGTTCTGAAGGTGGTGCCCGGCGCCCGGCCGGTGCCCTTCGGGCACGTGGGCGATGGCAACTTGCACTTCAACATCTCCCAGCCGCCGGACATGGATCGCGACGAGTTCCTCGCCCGCTGGGATGACGTGGTGGAGGCGGTCAACGCGGTGGTTCTGGATCTGGGCGGTTCCATTTCCGCGGAGCACGGCATAGGCCGCATGAAACGCGAATGGATGGAGCGCATCCG
>CAYSHK010000081.1:0-3919 GCA_964430935.1 uncultured Rhizobiaceae bacterium | reverse complement strand
CGCTTCTCCTTGCGGCGCACCACGTACCACTGGCGCATGAGCGGCAGATCCTTCAGCGGCAGCAGGCCCAGGCGGCCGTCGCGCAGCTCCCAGGCGGCGGTGTGGGCGGAGATCAGCGCGATGCCCAGGCCCGCCATGACGGCCTGCTTGATGGTCTCGTTGGAGCTGATCTCCATGCCGATGCGCGGTTCGATGTCCATCCGGGCGATGAGCTTCTCGGTCAGGGCGCGGGTGCCGGATCCCTTCTCGCGCATCAGGAAGGTCTCGTGCGAGAGGTCGGCGGGGCGCAGGTTCCTCCGCCCGGCCAGCGGATGGTCCGGCGGGCATATGAGGATGTGCGGGTGGGGGCCGATGATCGAACGCTCCACCTCGAAGCGGTCCGGCGGCCGACCCATGATGGCGAAATCCAGATCGTAGTTCTCCAGGGCCGCGATGGTCTCGCCGCGGTTGCCCACCTGCAGGCGCAGGTCGATCTCCGGATGCTCGCGGACGAAGGCGGCCAGGGCCTTGGGCGCGAAGTACTTCGCCGTGGACACCACCCCGACGCGCACGGAGCCGCTTGCCATGCCCTTCATCTCCGCCAGCGACAGCTCCGACGCCCGGAAGACGCCTTCGATCTGGCGTATGGCGTCCAGCAGGACCGTCCCGGCCGGGGTCGGGCGCAGGCCGTCCAGCGAGCGCTCGATGAGCGATATGCCGGCGTTCTCCTCCAGCGTCTTCAGCTGCAGCGAGACGGCCGGCGGAGTGACGTGCAGACGCTGCGCGGCGCCGGCGACGGATCCGGCGCTCACCACCGCCTGCAGGGCGCGAAGCTGCTTCAGGGTGACGTTCCGCAGGGTCATGGCCGATCGTCCTCCTCGGGTGGGCGGAGCTCCGGAAATCCCCCTTTCCGGACCTGCTCCGATGTGTCGCGGTTAAAAAAAACTGAATTGAAAGGTAAGATAATTCAAATTTACTTTCCTTTCCAGTTCCTCCATCCTCGCCCCATCGGGATACGGGGCGAAGAAACGGGAACGGGGCCGGGACAACCGGGCCACGCGAGGCAGACAGGGAAAACGGGGCATTTTGCCCACTTGGCGCGGGATCGGAATTCCCCGCAGAATTCGGGGGTCCGGGAGGCGGGAGTGCCGCATCCCGAGGGTACAGGGTAGGGAGCTCTGACGGAACACATGGCTTACACTGAACTGGACGTCTGGCTGAAGGAGCGGGCGGGCGGCGACGATGCCTTGCGGGCGGCGGCGGAGGTGATCTCCGGGCTGGCGGCCGCGGCGCGCGACATCTCGCGCAAGGTGGCGCGGGGTCCTCTCAATCCGGGTCTGGAGGGGCGGCCGCCCGGCGAGATCTTCGCCTATTTCGACGAGGAGGCCGGAAAGGCGTTCATGGATGCGCTGAAGGGCGCGCCCGTGGCCCGCGTCGCCCGGGAGAAGGGCGGCATGGAGGAGGGCGCGGCCGGCGGGCCGGTGGCGGTGACGCTGGATGCGCTGAACGGTTCGTCCAACATCGACGCCAACACCTCTCCGGGCACGCTTTTCGCCATCTGGCCGGAAAAGGGCGAAGAGACCTTCGCGCAGCCGGGCGGGGAGGCGCTGGCGGGCGGCTTCTTCATCTACGGGCCGCGCACCGCCCTGGCCTTCGCGCTGAAGGGCGGCGGGCTGCAGATCGCCACGATGGACCCGGAGACGGGCGGGTTCTTCGTCACCGCCTCCGGGAAGCGGCTGCCGGAGCCGCATGCGCGGGAATACGCGGTCAATGCCTCCAACTACCGTTTCTGGGATCCGGCCATCCGCACCTACATCGACGACATGATCGACGGTGCCGACGGGCCGCGCGGGGTGGACTACAACATGCGCTGGTCGGCATCGCTGGTGGCGGAGGCCATCCGCATCCTCAACAGGGGCGGCATCTTCCTCTATCCCGCGGACAGCCGTCCGGGCTACGCGGAGGGGCGGATGAAGCTGCTGTTCCATGCTGTGCCGATCGCGCTGCTCATGGAGGCCGCCGGCGGCATGGCCACGGACGGCAGGGTGCGCATCCTGGAGAAGGTGGCGGAACGCCCCGATCAGCGCACGCCGCTGGTCTTCGGCTCCCGCGAGGAGGTGGAGCGGGTGCGCCGCTACTACGAGATGCCGCTGGGGGGCTCCCGTTCGCCGCTGTTCTCGAAGCGGGGGCTGTTCCGCTTCTGACGGCGGGCGGAGCGCCGGGACATTCACGATACGGATCACGAATTGCAGGAGAGGCCCATGTCGGTCAAACATCCCATCATTTCGGTCACGGGCTCGTCGGGGGCGGGCACGTCCACAGTCAAGCACACCTTCGAGCAGATCTTCCGGCGGGAGGGCATCCGCGCGGTGATGATCGAGGGTGACGCCTTCCATCGCTACGACCGCATGGAGATGAAGGAGGCGATGAAGAAGGCCGAGGCCGAGGGCAACCATCACTTCTCCCATTTCGGCCCCGAGGCGAACCTTCTGAAGGAGCTGGAGGAGACCTTCAAGCGCTACGGCGAGACGGGCTGGCTGCGCACGCGCCACTACGTCCACGACGAGGAGGAGGCGGAGAAGTACGGCGTGCCGCCCGGCAAGTTCACCGACTGGGAGGAGTTCCCGCCGGAGGCGTCCGACGTGCTGCTCTACGAGGGGCTGCACGGTGCCGTGGTCACCGACGAGGTGAACGTCGCCCAGTACGCGGACCTGAAGATCGGCGTGGTGCCGGTGATCAATCTGGAGTGGATCCAGAAGATCCACCGCGACCGTTCGGCGCGCGGCTACACCACCGAGGCGGTCACCGACACCATCCTGCGGCGCATGCACGACTACGTGCACTACATCTGCCCGCAGTTCTCCGAGACGGACATCAACTTCCAGCGCGTTCCGACGGTGGACACCTCGAATCCCTTCATCGCCCGCTGGATCCCGACCGCCGGCGAGTCGATGGTGGTGATCCGCTTCAAGGATCCGCACGGCATCGACTTCCCGTATCTGCTGTCCATGATCCACGACAGCTTCATGACGCGGGCCAACACCATCGTGGTGCCGGGCGACATGATGGATCTGGCCATGCAGCTGATCCTGACGCCGATGATCCACCGCCTGATCGAGATGAAACACCGCGCCGCCTGAGGGGGGCGAAAAGGCGCAGAGAGCACATCCATCCCATCCGAGGAGACGAAGACGATGAGTGACAACATCAGCTGCATGGACATGGCGAACGCCATCCGCTTCCTGTCCATGGACGCCATCCAGAAGGCGAAGTCGGGACATCCCGGCATGCCCATGGGCATGGCCGACGTGGCCGCCGTGCTGTGGACGCAGCATCTGAAATTCGACGCGGCGAAGCCCGACTGGGCGGACCGCGACCGCTTCGTGCTGTCCGCGGGGCACGGCTCCATGCTGCTCTACTCCCTTCTCTATCTGACCGGGTTCGAGGAGGCGACGATCGACGAGATCAGGAATTTCCGTCAGCTGCACTCGAAGATGGCCGGCCATCCCGAGTACGGGCATCTGGCCGGCGTCGAGGTGACGACCGGTCCGCTGGGCTCCGGTCTGGCCACGGCGGTGGGCATGGCGCTGGCCGAGCGCATGCTGAACGCCCGCTACGGCGACGACCTGGTGGACCACTACACCTGGGTGATCGCCGGCGACGGCTGCCTGATGGAAGGCGTCTCCCACGAGGCCATAGACCTCGCCGGTCACCTCAAGCTCAACAAGCTGGTGGTGCTGTGGGACGACAACTCCATCACCATCGACGGCAGCACCTCGGTGGCCACCTCCATGGATCAGGTGGCGCGCTTCGAGGCCGCAGGCTGGGACACCATCGAGGTAGACGGCCACGACGCCGACCAGATAGACGCCGCCCTGTCGGCGGCCCGCGAGAGCGACCAGCCGACCTTCATCGCCTGCAAGACCATCATCGGCTATGG
>CAYSHK010000080.1:0-1503 GCA_964430935.1 uncultured Rhizobiaceae bacterium | reverse complement strand
CGGTATGACGTCGAACACGCGCGCCGCCACGGTGAAGGTGCGGCTCTTGCGGCGGAATGTGGCCGTGAGCTCCGTGCGCCACGGCTTTCCGCCATTGGAGATGTCCCCGGCCACGAACAGGGCGAAACCGTAGGGCACGCGACGGAACACGAGATCGGCGCTGGGCGCGAACCACAGAACGTCGTTGAGCTCGTCGTAGAAGGAGATGGAGGCCCGCGTGATATGGACCGCTTCGAGAGAGGACAACGTGGTGCGTCCCGAATCCGCGGGGCTGAAGATCTGCTCGTCTATGATCTTGAAGACGTTGTCCAGCCGGAAGAGTTTTTCCACGTCCTCCCCTTCCGTCTTCTCGCCCCTGGAACGCTTCCTTTCCCCGTCGGTCATGCGGAAACCGACTTCGAGAGTCCCGTCGGTCTTGCGGCGCATGACGATGCGGGGACCGATGAGGTCCAGCTTGCGCACCCGCACGGATCCCGACAGCAGCGCTCCACCCTTCACCCCGACGGAGGCGCGCGGCGCGTGCGCCAGCATGCGGCCGTCGTCGTCCAGGAGCCGCAGGTTGTGCATGCGGAAGGCGGGCTGGCCGGTCACCTCGTCCAGTTCGAGGATGATGCCGTCCATCCGGACCTTCAGGCCGCTGCCCTCGAGATTGTCGTTGATGGCCCGCTGGACGCGCTCGTCGAGAAAGGAAAGGGACAGCGGCCCGCTGGACAGCCGCCACCAGAGCCATCCGGCGGCGGACGCCAGAACCAGGACCATGGCCAGGAGGAGAACGGACGTGAGCCTGATGAGTCTGCGCGTCACTTCTCTTCGTTCCCTGACCACCAGTCGTTCGCCTGTACGGCGGCGCCCCGCCAGAATATGGGCAGGTTAACGCCACCAGTTGGGCCACATTATGTTGCCGATTCGGTTGCCGGCCGCCGTCGGATCCATCATACGAAGCAAATCGTTTCGGCATCATGAAAACGGACGGGACGCGGGCCGTCGCACATGTCTATCATGATGCCGTCCGGAATGAACCTGAACAATCGTCAAGGAGGATGATGCCATGAGCGAGGCACCCGCCGAGGGAGACGTCGCCCCCGATTTCGAACTGGAAACGGACACCGAGGGCACGATACGCCTGTCGGATTTCCGCGGCAGAAAGGTGGTGCTCTACTTCTATCCCAAGGACAACACCAGCGGCTGCACCGCCGAAGCCAGGGATTTCACAACCCTGGGAGACGAATTCGCAGAGGCCGACGCCGTCGTCATCGGCGTCTCCCCGGACACCGTGCGGAAGCATGCCAACTTCCGCGCCAAGCATGATCTGGGGATCATCCTGGCCGCCGATCCGGAGAAGGAGGTGGTGCAGACCTACGGCGTCTGGAAGGAGAAATCCATGTACGGCCGCAAGTACATGGGCGTGGAGCGCTCGACCTTCCTCATCGACCGCGAGGGCCGCATAGCCAAAGTCTGGAGAAAGGTCCGGGTGAAAGGCCATGCCCGGGAGGTTCTGGAGGA
>CAYSHK010000079.1:0-13043 GCA_964430935.1 uncultured Rhizobiaceae bacterium | reverse complement strand
CGGAACATGACCAGGTGCGACGTGAGGATGGCGTACAGGGCCACCGCTCCGAAAACGGCGAACAGTCCCGCCGAGGCGATCACCAGATGGTGCAGGCGCACGGGAAGCCGGTCGCGCAGGCTTTCCGGAAGCGGCCACAGGGAGAGCAGGCCCACGCCCAGCGCGATGGCCGACGCCAGAAACAACGGCAGATACAGGAAATAGCCGATGAAACCGTATTGCGGCTTCAGGATGCAGAACGGGCAGTGATGGTTCGGCGTCTCGTAGATGTAGGACGACACCGCCGAGATGATGGCCACGATGGCGACGATGAAGAACAGCGAGCCGGCGATCCCGTAGACCGCGGCGCCCGCACGCGAACGCATGGCCCATGCGGCCAGCGCCAGAAGCAGCCCCAACCCGCCGAACAGGGCCTGGAGCGCCAGTTTCGGGTCGGCCGAGGAAAGGTCCGCCTGCAGTCCGGCGTTCTCCGGCGTGAAGAGCTTGGAGCAGCAGGACGTGATGACGTTCGGATCGAGATTCAGGAAGTAGAGCCACTCCAGAACGCCTCCGGCGACCACCAGCGGCGCCAGCAGCACCAGCAGGCCGTACTTCAGGCGGGTGTAGGGATAGTCGCGCCCCATGTTGTCCGCGGCGTTGACGATCAGCCACAGGGCCGCGCCGAAGAACACCGCGACCTGTATCAGGAACGCGGGCATGCCGTATTCGTTGACGTTCAGCGTTCCCACGGCGCACATCGCGCCGGTGAAGAGCACCGCCATGCGGTCCGCGTTGTGCACGAAGAGCACCAGGGCCGCCAGCTGCAGCACCATCACCAGCATCAGCGCCGTGGAGACGAGATAGGTCCGCTTCTCCATGCGGATCTGCCGGGCGTGCCCGTCCTGCAGATTCCAGCGCAGCAGCACATGCACGCCGAAGACCGCCCCCAGGGCCACGATCACCGTCGAGAAGGCAGAGGCCAGAAGCAGGGCCATGACGGGAGGATCGAAGATCATGACTTGTCGCGCTCCTCGATGCCGATGATCCGGCCGTCCTCCATCTCCACCACCGTGTCCACCACGTCGGCCTCGACGATGCGGTCGTCATGGCTGGTGATGATGATCGACTTTCCGGCCTCCTTCAGCCGACGCACCTCGTCGAGGAACTGCAGCGCCAGCTTCGAGTCGAGATTGGCGGTCGGTTCGTCCGCGATGATCCACTCCGGATCGTTGATCAGCGCGCGCGCGATGGCCACGCGCTGGGATTCGCCGCCGGAGAGATATTCCGTCTTCATCCGCGCCTTGTGGTCGAGCTTCAGGCGGGCCAGCAGGTCCATGGCCCGCCCCTTCAGCTCCGCGTAGTCCGGTCCCAGCGGATAGGCCGGGAGCATCACGTTCTCGAGCACGGAAAGGCCGCGGATCAGGTTGAAACGCTGGAAGACGAAGCCGAAGGTCCGCCGCCGCACCTCGGTCATGAACCGCTCCGGCAGAGAGGATATCAGCTCGCCGTCCAGCAGGATGCGGCCTTCCGTGGGCCGCGCCAGACAGCCGACGAGCGTCAGAAGCGTGGTCTTGCCGGAGCCCGACGGCCCCTTGAACACGGTGACGCGCCGGGCCGGAATGGTCAGGGTCACGTCGGAGACGGCCCGCACCTCGTTGGGCCGGCCCTCGTTGTAGATCTTGGATACGTCCTTCAGCTCGATCATCGCATCACCACGTCCGGGTCCGTTATCGCCGCCTTCCAGATGGGCACCAGGGTCGCGGCGGTGAAGGGAATCACCGTCACGAAGGCCAGCGTGGCCAGCTGCAGCCGGTCCACCCGCGGCGTCAGGGAGAATTGCGGATAGAGCACCGACCAGCCCTTCAGCACCGGCGCCAGCACTCCCGCGTCGAACAGGAACACGTGCGCGTAGGCCGCCGCCACGCCGAAGATGAAGGCGAAGAGGGAGACGAGGCCGCCCTCCCAGAGCTTCATCGCGAGAATGTCCGACGTCTCCCAGCCGACGGCCTTCAGGATGCCGATCTCCCGCCGTTCCTCCGCGGAGAGACCGGACGCCTTGTCGAACGCGAAGATGGCGAAGGCCACCAGCGCGGCGCTCAGCATGGCCAGAACGACGCCCTCGCGCCAGGAGAAGACGTTCTCGTAGGTGCGCAGCACGTCCTCGCGTGTGATGACGCGGGCCGTGGGCAGCATCTTCGAGATCTTCTCGACGATCTTGGCCACCTCGTTGCGGTTGCGCACCTGCATGGCGATATCCGTGTAGCCGCCGTTCTCCGGCAGATCGAAGAAGCGAAGGAAATCACCCCGCGACATCAGCACCAGGTCCGCGGCGACCAGTTCGGAGGTCTCGGGCAGAATCCGCTTCACTTTCAGCTTCATCAGCTTGCCCTTGGGGGAGAGCAGGAACAGGTGGCCGATGCGCCGCACGTCGCGCACCCGGGCGAGCCCCGCGCCGATGATCGTCTCGCCGTCCTCCAGGGCGTTCTCCCGGTCGTACCGCGAAGGCACCATGACGGTGTAGTTGGCGCCGTTCGCCTTGTCGTAGAAGTAGCCCCACAGACGGCCCTCTATGCGCCGCGCGCCGCGGATCTTCTTCAGCTTCTCCGCCCACTCCGGCGGAGCCATGGCGTGACGGCCCATGACCAGGTTCTGCACCGTCACTTCCGGCGCGCCCCGCAGAACCGCCTTGGCCTCGTGCCGCAGGGCGGAGCCGAAGAAGGTGACGGAAGCGAGAATGAAGATGACCAGGGTGTAGATGAACAGCAGCATCAGGTTCCGTCCCTTGCGCCGCAGCAGGGCGGCAAGGGTGAAGTCCACCAGATAACGCTGCCGGGCCAGCCAGTGTCTCATTTTTCATGCTCCGTGGCGAAACGGCCCGAGGGCCCGAAATCGCGCGGCGGCGAAATCAGGGAGCCGGTCGGGAAGTGTTCCAGGGAAAGCGGAGTGTCCTGGAACGGTGTGAAAAGGTCGGCCTGCGTGGGATGGCGGGTATACCGGGCCTCGGTGAACAGTGCGAGATCGCTCAGCCCCAGCGTCCGCACGAGCTCCGCCCTCTCCCCGCGGGCCCGGGCGTCGGCGCCGTTGCGCCAGATGCCGTGCGCGAGCTCCAGCGCGAGCAGGACGAGCCCGCCCGCGAGTACGATCATCGCCACCGTGGATCTGCGCATGCTCCCGTCCCTCCCGCGTGAAAGCGACCACCCGTCCGTGAGGCGTCACTTGAGCTCCTTGCCATGCAGGATGAAGCGGCCTTCGTCCAGCCCCTTCAGCATTTCCATGTCCACGTCGTCGAAACGGATGATCGCCTTGCCGTGATGGTCCTTCATGAATTCCTTGGCGTCGTAGAGATCCGGATGCGGTATGAGCTCGTGCCCCATGGGCCCCAGCACATCGGATCCGATCACGTAGAAGGCCTTGCGGGCGTCTATCATCTCCGTGGAATAGTAGGCCGTGACGCCCATGGACTGGACGTCCTTCTGGGTGTGTCCCTTGGTGTCGTACTTCTTCATGTTCAGCCAGAACTTGAAGAAATCCTTCGCGCCGTCGAAATGCACCGCGGTGCCGTCCTTGAAGACGATGGTGCCGATCCATTCGTAGTAGCGGGCCGGAAACATGCCGCACACCGGACAGCGGTCGTGCTCGTGCGGTTTCGGGAGATCGACCTTGGGGGCCGGGTTCTTCAGATCCTCCGCGGTGCCGGCCGCAAGCTGCGGCGCGAACAGGACGGAGGCGGCCAGGGCGAGAACGAGAAGACGGACTGCGCGCATGACTGGATACTCCGGATTCACAGTCGAAAGGGGCGGCATGGCCACCCCTTTCGTTGTTGCAGCAGTGCAACGGAAAGGCAATCGCCCTCCGATCACTTCATGTTCATCATCTTCATCTTCTTCATCATGTGGGCCCGCTTCTCGGCGCGCATCTTGCGGGAGCGGGCGCTGTCCTCGCCGAGGCTCTTGTAGGCCTCCTGCAGGGCCTCGTCGAAACCGACGGTCTTGGCACCCGTCGCCTTGGCCTTGGCGGCATCGGCATAGGCCCACTTGCGCACCTTCGTCATGGTGCCCATCTTGGACGGGTCGATGATGTAGGTGGCCTTCTCCACCTCCACCAGCGGCTTGATCTTGGCGTCGGAACCGGCATCGCCCACCCAGATCTTCTTCGGGCCGCGATCCAGGTTGATGGCGAAGGCCACGGCCACGCAGCGGATGGAGCAGGTGCCCTCGGCCGTGCCGTCATCGTACTGGATCAGATGCCGGGTATGGCTCCACATCTTGCGGTCCATGCCGCAGTAGGGGCAGCGCGGATACTTCTTGAATTCGTCCTGGGTCGGATTCGGATCCTTCTTCACCGGCGAGACGACGCCGTGCTCCTTCTGCCAGACCCACGGCGGAACCATCTTCATCATCTTGGCAAGGCCCGCCTTCGTGCCGGCGGCGAGCGCCAGCGCACCACTGGAGACAGCCAACATCATCTGTCTGCGATTCAGCATCGTTCTGATCCTCTCTGTGAAAAGTCTTTCTGCACCACTCGAAAATGAGCCAATGAATGGATGTGGCGCACGGGGCGGGAGGGAAGGTCCGCTTTCCGGTCCGGCCCGGTCGCATGCCTTCCGCGGTCATGCGAACGCCTCGTGCCGTCCCGCGGCATACGGACATGCCGTAGGGGGGACTGGATCAGAGGGTGGCCGGCGGAGCCCTGATCCGGCCCGTCCGCCAGGCGGTCAGGGAGCGGACCTGCCGGTCTTCCGGCTGGATGATCTCAGAGAGGGATGGCGCCACCGGGGGGACTGTGACCGGCGGCACGTAGGTGAAGAGCGACACGGCGGTGGAACCGCAGACGGGGCAGAAATCGCTCGCCGATCCGCGTGAAGTGGGGGCCGCCGGTTTCTCGCTCTTCTCGCTGTCGGTGACCCGGATGGAGGTGATTCCTCCGGGCGTGCATATCTGGAAGAGGAAGGACTGCGGATTCGCCGGCGGCCCGAAGGCCGAAGCGGCGAGAGCGGCCGCATGCATGGCGCCGAAGAAGATCTCCAGCACCAGCGCATACAGCGCGACGAAGGCGGCACCGCGCCTTCGCCTCAGCTTCCGCAAGTGGCTTCTGCTTCCATCCATGTGGCGAAACTTAGGGGACGCCGGATGCTCCATCAATGACCAAAGTCAAATTGCGGAGCCTCCCCGCCGGGATTTTCTGCCGTGCGAAACTCCGTATCCCGCCGATGGGGGGCGGTCAGGCTTCGGCGCCCGTCATCTTGCGGAAGTCGTCCATGGAGCCGACCCAGAACCATGCGATGCGGCCGTTGGGTGTCTCCACGCCCAGCGTGCGGTGCCTCAGGCCGACGCGGAAGGAAAAGACCTTCGGATCGTCCAGAACCTGCTTGAAGCGCAGCTTGGGATGATTGCGGTTCTCTCGCCAGAGCCGGTAGTTCTCCTCGGCCAGCTCGCGGATTTCGGCCGGCAGCTGGTCGAACGTCTCCCAGTAGGACGTCTCCCGCAGCACGTTGTCCAGTGGCAGCGAAACCTGCGAATAACCGAGACGCTTGGTGATCTTCTGGAATTCCTTCAGGGCATTTTCAGCGGCCTCGCGCATCCATTTCTGCGCGGCCGGATCCCTGACCAGCCTGTCCCACTCGTTCTTGCTTTCCACGCGCTGGATGATTTCCCAGGAGAGCCGCTCGCGCTCCGCGTCGGGAAGGGACTTCAGCGCCTCGACGGCGCGCTGGAACACCTCGCCCATGACGATGCCTCCTTGCCGGTTATGATCAGGAACTGTCCGAATGCAGCCTTCAGGCGCTCGTCCGGGCCGGTCCGTCACGGGCTCCGCGGCGGCGCGGAGACGGCCCGGGCAGGGCGTCGGGAGGTGGGAAATACATACTCCCCGCCGCGCCGCGTTTCCAGAAAATTCACCGCGACGAATCGTAACGCCCTTTTCCCGTCCCCTCCGCGGGCGTATAGTCCCGCGCCAGCAGCAACCACGAGTCACGCGACGCATGCCGATCGTTCCAAAAGGCCGTGCGGCTCCGGGCCGGGACGGGCACCGTCTGGCCGGACCGGTGGCGCCCTACCGCATCGTCTTCGTGGTGGGGATGCTTCTGCTGGTGCTCATGGCCTTCATGATTCCGCCCATGCTGGTGGATCTGATCCACGACAACGACGACTGGGAGGTCTTCGCGGGATCCGCCCTCCTGACGGGTTTCGCCGGCCTCATGATGGTGCTGGTCTCGCGCGATGCGTGGACGGACCGCGTGCGTCTGAAGGAGGGCTTCCTGCTCACCGTCGCGAGCTGGCTGGCCGTCTCCCTGTTCGGCTGCATCCCCTATCTCTTTCTGGAGCGGGGCATGAGTTTCGCCGACGCCTGGTTCGAGACCGTCTCGGGCCTGACCACCACCGGCTCCACGGTGCTCTCCGGCCTCGACACCATGCCGCCCGGGATCCTGCTGTGGCGCTCGCTGACCCAGTGGATCGGCGGCGTGGGCATCGTCGTCATGGCGCTCATCATGCTGCCCTTCCTGAAGGTCGGCGGCATGCAGCTGTTCCAGACGGAGAGCTCCGACCGCTCGGACAAGATCGTGCCCCAGGCGCGGCAGTTCATAGGCTTCATCGCCATGGCCTATCTGCTGCTGACGGTGGCCTGCGCGCTGGCCTACCGGGTGGCCGGAATGTCCGCCTTCGATGCGGTGAACCACGCCTTCACGACCATCTCCACGGGCGGTTTCTCCACCCATGACGCCTCCATGGGCTTCTTCCCGCAGCCGGCCCTGCACTGGATCGCCACCGTCTTCATGTTCCTGGCCTCCCTGCCCATGGTGCTGTACGTGCGCGCCGTGCGCGAGGGCGATTTCCTGGTCTTCCGCGACCGCCAGGTCATGGGGTTCGTGCGCATCGTGCTCGGCCTCGTCCTGCTGATGACCTTCTGGCGCATCATGGCCACCGGAACCGCGCCGCTCGCCGCCCTGCGCGAGGTGTCCTTCAACGTGGTCGGCATCGTCTCCACCACCGGCTACGCCCTGGGCGACTTCACCACGTGGGGCCCCTTCGCCGTGGCCGCCTTCTTCGCCATGATGTTCCTCGGCGGCTGCACGGGATCCACCGCGGGCGGCATGAAGGTGTTCCGTCTCCAGATCATGGGGCTGGCGACACAGGCCTACCTGAAACGTCTGGCCAGTCCGCACCGCGTGGTGACCATCTCCTACGAAGGCCGCGCCATCACGCAGGAGATCGCCATGTCGGTCTTCGCCTTCGTTTCGGCGCTCTTCGCCACGGTGCTGCTGTTCGCCGTGCTCATCGCCCTGTTCGGGGTGGAATTCACCACCGCCCTTTCGGCATCGGTCACCGCGGTGACCAACGTCGGCCCCGGCATCGGGGACATCATCGGTCCGGCGGGCAACTTCTCCTCCCTTCCCGATCCGGTGAAGATCCTGCTCGCCTTCGCCATGCTGCTGGGCCGGCTGGAGTTCTTCACCGTTCTGGTGGTGCTTTCCCCGCAGTTCTGGAAGTGATCAGTCGGGCGGCATCCGCGCCGCATCACCCGTGGCCGCCGCGCCGCCATGCACGACCCGCCGCCGCGCGCGCCACTCCTCCGGCGGGGTGAAACGTCCCGCCCAGATGCCGCGCCGGGCCTCGCGCGCGTCCCTCTCCGCGGCCACGTAGAGAGGCGAATGGCGCATGTAGGCCACGGCCCAGCCATCACGCACCATGCGCTCGGCGACATCCAGCCCTCCGTCCGTCACGCAACGCGCGACGATGCGTCCGTAGCGGTCCTCATCGACGGTCCGGCAGGTCAGCGACCGCCCGCGCACCAGTTTCCGCAGATGCGCCCGCGCCAGACGTCCGCACGGCCATTCCCTTCCGTCCGGCTCCCGGCATGTCTGGTGGAGTTCCACGGCGTCCATTCCGTGCAGCCGCACTTCCCGACCGTCCACGATCAGCGAGTCCCCGTCGATCACGCGCACCTCGCCGCCGTCGAAGCGGCCCAGATGCCGCACGCCCCACACCGCCAGGGAGATCAGGGCCAGGGTCGCGGAGACGTCGAGAATTCCACGCCACCTTCCTCCCGGTCCACGGTAGCGCGCCACGGCCTCACTCCTCCCAGCGGGCTGCCGCCGCGTCGTCGGTCTCCTTCGCCTCCACCCAGCGTTCGCCGGTGTCCGTCTCCTCGAGTTTCCAGAAGGGGGCCTTCGTCTTCAGCCAGTCCATGAGGAACATGCTGGCCTCGTAGGCGTCGCGGCGATGGTCGGATGCAGTGAGCACCAGCACGATGTCCTCGCCGGGAAGCATGCGTCCGTAACGGTGGATGACGAGGACGTCCCTGAGATCCCAGCGTTCCCGCGCCTGCCGCTCGATCTCCTCGAGCGCCCGCTCCGTCATGCCCGGATAATGTTCGAGGGTCATGGCGGAAATGCCGGCGTTCTCGCTCATCTGGCGCACCGTTCCCGTGAACATCACCGTGGCCCCGCGGTTGTCCGCCCTGCGGAAGGCGGCGTACTCCGCGGCGGCGTCGAACGGCTCCTCCTGAACGCGCACGGTCATGCATCCACTCCACGAACGACCGCCCCCGACCCGGGTCAGCGGAATCAGCGGAAAATGTCCTCGAGGATCTTCTTAGCCTTCTTTTTGGCCTTTTTCACCGTCTTTTCGGCCTGTTCGTCGCCGACCACCTTGCCCAGCTCTTCCTTCGCCTTCTCCTCCACCTGCTTCTGCTTCGCCCTGGCCGCGTCCCTGGCGGTGCGTCCGGCGCTCTCGCGCGCCTTCGTCATGGCCTTCAGGAAGCCTGCCGGCCCGCTCCGCATGAGCTTGCGGAAGGTCTCGTAGGCCTTCTCGGGATTTTTCAGTATCCCCTCGATATCGGGATAGATCTTCGGATTGTCCCATGGCCCGCGGATGAGAATGGGAACCGGCAGCCCCTTCAGGTCGAACTTGCCGCCCTGGCCCTTCAGGCTCTTCACGAGCTTCGGGTCGATCCGCAGATCGAGCCTGCGGCGCAGCAGATCCACCTCGCCGCTGCCCGAGAGGCGCACCAGCGGCCCGAGCATCTTCAGATCCTTCGTCTTCGCGATGCCGTCGCGGATGTCGAAGCTGCCGGAGAGCTCCGCGAAATCGGTCTTCTCCTTCGGGGCCTTCTCCCAGCCGTTGACGACGGCCTTCTCCACGGTGCGGACCAGGCGGGCGATGTTGACGCCCTTGACGGCACCGTCACGGAAGGTGAGCCGCGCCTTGCCCAGCAGCGTCGAGACCATCTCCTGCTGGCTGCGCCCCTTGGCCGCAAGGGAAAGGGACATGTCCAGCGTTCCCCTGAGCGAGGTCATGTCGGCGAAATCCTTCAGAAGCCCCTCGCCATTCAGGCCCTTCGCGTTGAGCGCGCCGCGCACCACCGCCTTAGGCCCGGAGCCGTCCAGCACCAGCCGTCCCGAAGCCCTGCCGCCGTAGAGCGCCATGTCCTTCAGCGAGGCGTCCAGAACCCCGTTCTTTAGGGTGGCGGTGACGCTGCTGCGTCCGATGCGCACCTTCCGGTAGAGGATGGCGTTGGCGGCCAGACGCAGGTCCGCGTCCACGGCCTTCAGGGACGAGAGGTCTATGGGCGCGTCGGACCAGGCGGTCACGCCCCCGGCGGAGGAGGTTCCGCCGGGCTTCCCGTCCTTTCCGCTCTTCCCTCCGTCCTTCGCGGCCTTCTCCGGCGCCATGTAGACGTTGGTGTCGATGCGGTCCACGCCGAGGGCCGCGACGATCTTCGGCCGCGCCCCCTTCGTCAGGACGCGCACCGTGCCGCGCGCCGTCATTCCGTCGAGCTTCAACGTGGCCTTCTTCAGTTCGAGCCTGTCCGGCCTGAGGTCCAGCCCGCCGCGCACGGACAGCGCCTCCAGCCCCCGCCCCGGCGGAATGTCCACGCCGAGCCAGCGCATCATGCCGCGCAGGGACGGCGTCGAGGCCTCGAGATGGCCCGCGAGCTCGAACCCCGTCCGCAGGCTGGCGAGTCCGGTGTAGCTGGCCTTGAGCCGTGCGGTGTCGATGTTCGCCTCCAGCGGCGATCCGCCGGTGGCGAGGCGCTGCGGAGCCTTGATGAACAGCGCGAATCGCACCGGCTGCTGCCTCCAGACGGCCGACCCCTTCAGCGACAGGGGGGATTCCGGCGTCGGCAGGGAGACGTTGAGATTCACGTCCGTGGCCGTGAACGTCGTGCCATCGCGCTCGTCGAGGTAGCCGACCCTGCCCTCCTCGATGATGATGGGGGCGATGCGCACCTCGTCGAGCAGCCCGCCGGCCGGATTGCCTCCGCCCGCGCCACCATTGCCGGCCGGGGCGGCCGCTCCGCCATCGCCCTTCCCGGCGGCCGTCTCCGTCGCGGCGGAGAAGTCCCAGTTCTGGCGCCCCTTGCGGTCCACCAGCAGATTGACCTGCGGACGGCGCATGTAGATGCGCTTCACCTCGAGCCGGCGCTGCAGCAGCGGCCGCGCCTCCACCGCGAGGTCTATCTCCGCCACCTTGAGAAAGGTGCCGCCGCCCATTCCCGGGGGATTGGACAGCGTCACGTCGTTCAGACGGATGGAGAGCCGCGGCCAGAACCCGATCCGGGCGCCGCCCGCGATGGTCAGATCCCGGCCCGTCCGCTCCTTCACCGCCGCCACGATCCGCTCGGTCACGAAGCGGGGCGAGAGCAGCCGCGTCGCCGCGAATACCGCGCCGGCCACAACCGCAGCGAGCAGTATCGCGAACACCAGAAACCGGACCAGACCGCCGCGCCGTCCCGCCATGATGCCATCCCCCCTTCTTCCAACGCGAATCGTGCACCTTGAAGTTTAGCACAATTCAACTTTCGACACCTTGTGCCTGCATCTCTGTTGCGCCATGAATCTGGCGATCCTGCGTCAGGCCTGTACGGGAGAGCCCCAATGAGCGACGCCCCACTCTGGCAGCCCTCCGAAGAGCGCCGCAATACCTCCACCATGATGCGTTTCATGAACGCGCTGTCCGCCGATCTGGACGTCCCGCTGGAAACCTTCCGGGACCTGCATGCGTTCTCCGTGGACCGCATGGAGGACTTCTGGTCGGAGCTGTGGGATTTCTGCGACGTCCGGGGCACGAAGGGCGAGCGCGTCCTCGTGGACGGAGACGACATGCTCGCCGCCCGCTTCTTCCCCGACGCCCGCCTGAACTACGCCGCCAACCTGCTGACCTCCGGCGGTGGGGAGCCCGCCATCATCTTCCGCGCGGAGGACAGGGTGCGCGACCGCGTGTCGTGGGACGAGCTGCGCTCGGCCGTGGGCGCCGTGCGGGCCGCGCTGGAGGCCGCGGGCGTGCGCGCCGGCGATCGGGTGGCGGGCGTGGTGCCCAACATGCCGCAGACGGTCATGGCCTTCCTGGGCGCGGCCAGCATGGGCGCCGTATGGTCGTCCTGCTCGCCGGATTTCGGCCCGCGCGGCATCCTCGACCGTTTCGGCCAGATCGCGCCCAAGGTGCTCTTCACCTGCGACGGCTATTACTACAACGGCCGCACCTTCCCCCTCGCCGACAAGATCGCCGAGGTGCTCGGGCGGCTGCCCGGCGTGGAGAAGGTGGTCGTCATCGACCTGACCGGCAATGCCGCGGAGGTCGCGGCCGCGCTGGGCGCGCGGGCCGTGACATGGGACGACTTCCTGGCGCCCCATGCGGGGGCGGAACCGCGTTTCGACCCCCTGCCCTTCGACCACCCGCTCTACATTCTGTTCTCCTCGGGCACCACTGGCGTGCCGAAATGCATCGTCCACCGCGCCGGCGGCATTCTGCTGAAGCATCTCTGCGAACTGAAGCTGCACGGCGACATCCGCCCGGGCGACCGGCTGTTCTACTTCTCCACCTGCGGCTGGATGATGTGGAACTGGCTGGTTTCGGGCCTGGCCGCGGGAGCCACGCTGCTGCTCTATGACGGCTCGCCCTTCCATCCGGGACCGGAGGCGCTGTTCGACTACGCGGAGGCGGAAGGCATGACGCAGTTCGGCACCTCGGCGAAATACATCGACGCGGTGCGCAAGTCCGGTCTCGTGCCCGCGGAGCGTTTCGACCTGTCGGGACTGCGGGCCATGTTCTCCACGGGCTCCCCGCTGTCTCCGGAAGGATTCGATTTCGTCTATTCGGGAATCGCGGGAGACATCCATCTCGCCTCCATTTCCGGCGGCACGGACATCTGCGGCTGCTTCGTCGCGGGCAATCCGCTCGAGCCGGTCTGGCGCGGCGAGATCCAGGGTCCCGTGCTCGGCATGGCCGTGGACGTCTGGTCCGAGGACGGCAAGCCGCTCCGGGGCGGCAAGGGCGAACTGGTCTGCACCCGCCCGTTCCCGACCCGCCCCCTGATGTTCTGGAACGACCCGGACGGGCGGAAGTACCGCGCCGCCTACTACGAACGCTTTCCCGGCGTCTGGCATCACGGCGACTTCGCGGAATGGACGGAGCACGGCGGCATCGTCATCCACGGCCGTTCGGACGCCACCCTGAATCCCGGGGGCGTGCGCATCGGCACGGCGGAGATCTACGCGCAGGTCGAGAAGATGCCGGAAGTGCTGGAGGCGCTGGCCATCGGCCAGAAGACGCCGGACAACGACGAACGCATCGTCCTTTTCGTGCGGCTGGCTGAAGGCGTCGAACTGACGGACGATCTGGAGAGGGAGATCCGCACCCGCATCCGGACGGGGGCCTCGCCGCGGCACGTTCCGGCGGTGATCGCCGAAGTCGCCGACATACCCCGCACCAAGTCCGGCAAGATCGTGGAGATCGCGGTGCGCGACGTGGTGCACGGCCGCGAGGTGAAGAACATCGAGGCGCTGGCCAACCCGGAAGCCCTGGAGCTGTTCCGCGACCATCCCCGCCTGCGCTTCTGATGCGGCCGTTCCGCTCCGGCGGTCAAAGGACCATGCGGACGGCGGACGATTCCGCCGCGGACCGGACGGTCGGCGCCGTCATTCCGCTCCGACGCCCTGCGGCTGGCCGAGCAGAACGGTTTTCAGACGCTCGGGATGCAGCAGCTTCGCGGCCGCCGCCTTCACCTGCTCCAGCGTGAGCGCGCGGATCATGTCGTTGCGTTTGCGGATGTAGTCGATGCCCAGA
>CAYSHK010000078.1:0-5008 GCA_964430935.1 uncultured Rhizobiaceae bacterium | reverse complement strand
GGCGTCGGCGGCGGCGTAGGCGGCGTAGGCGGCGGCGTAGGCGACGGCGCGGGCGGCGGCGGTGGGGGTGAAGGCGGCGGCGTAGGCGGCGGCGCGGGTGGCGGTGGCGGCGGCGTTAATGATTTCCGCATCCCGGCTCGGTTCCACCGCCGCGAGCCGGGATGCGGCTATAGCATGGAACACGGGCAAAACAACGGAAATGGCCTTTCCCTCATCCCTACGCAGCCATGTCTCGATAACCGGCACCACCCGCAAGGCGGCGCGGCTGGCGATGGCCACGGCATACCTGCGGCGCAGCTCTTCATCGGCAATGCCGTTCAGCCACTGCTCAAGGTCTTCCCTGCTAGAAATCCACACTCGCGCCATGACCCGGCCCCTTCAACTTGTCCGTGCGGGCAGGTTGGCGGAGTTGGGGCATGGGGTCAAGGTTTGCAAGATGGGTTGAGGAAAACGATTGCCATGTCCGGCAAGGGCTATAACCGGCAAGATGGGGTTGCCCTCTGCCGGGGATATCCTCTGCCGGTCGGGGTCTCCCGACCCCGACCGGAATGTTCTTGCCACACACAATGCGCTCAAGGCTGGCTTGTGCGGCGAAAGGGAATCCAAGCGCAAAGGCATGATCGTTCCGGTCGCAGTCGGAGACTACGACCGGCATGGAGGCCGGGCAGAAAGGAGAGCGGGCGACAATCGGAGACTACGACCGGCATTGGGTGGAGGGCGGGGTTGCCTCTGTACATGTGTGTGCTACATTGTAGCTACAAATGCCAGTCAACATATGCGGGTTTATTCTGATGGCCATGAAGACGCAGACGGTGCGGGCGCGGATCGAGCCGGAGACCAAGCAAAAGGCCGAGGCGATTTTGAAGCGCCTGGGGCTTTCGCATAGCGCGCTTATCAACATGACCTACCGCGCGGTGGTGGAAAGCGGCGGGATTCCCTTTTCCCTGCACGTGCCGAACGCGGAAACGGCGGCGGAGCTGGAGAAGCTGCGCGATGAAGAATATCGCGCCGGCCTCGTGACTCATGACAGCGTGGATGAGCTGATGGCCGACCTCATGGCGAAGCGCGATGACAAATGAGAAAAATCGCGCCGACCAGCCGCTTCCGCAAGGACTTCAGGCGCATGCTGAAGCGTGGCGCGAAGCCTGAGCGGCTGGCGGCAATCGTTGAAAAACTGGCCAATGACGAGCCTTTGCCAAAAAAGTGCCGCCCGCACCAGCTTTCCGGCAACTGGCAAGGCTTTTGTGAATGCCATCTGGCGCCGGACTGGCTTCTCATATATCAAGTCACCGACAGCGAGTTGATACTGGTCAGAACCGGCTCTCATTCAGACCTTTTCAGATAAAGCTCCTTCCATGCCCGATCCACGCAAAGTCATTTCCGTGCGCGGCGCACGGGAGCACAATCTCAAGAACATCTCCGTGGAGCTGCCGCGCGAGAAGCTGATCGTCTTCACCGGCCTGTCGGGATCCGGCAAGAGCTCCCTGGCCTTCGACACGATCTACTCCGAGGGCCAGCGGCGCTACGTGGAAAGCCTTTCGGCCTACGCCCGGCAGTTCCTGGAGATGATGCAGAAGCCGGACGTGGATTCCATCGAGGGCCTCTCGCCGGCGATCTCCATCGAGCAGAAGACGACGAGCCGGAACCCGCGTTCCACCGTCGGCACGGTCACCGAGATCCACGACTACATGCGCCTGCTGTGGGCGCGCGTCGGCACGGCCCATTCCCCCGCCACGGGCCTGCCCATCGAGAGCCAGACGGTCACGCAGATGGTGGACCGCCTGCTGGAGCTGCCCGAGGGCACCCGCCTCTACCTGCTCGCGCCCATCGTGCGCGGCCGCAAGGGGGAATACCGCAAGGAGTTCGCCGAGCTGCTGCGCGCCGGCTTCCAGCGGGTGAAGGTGGACGGGGAGTTCCACCATCTGGAGGACCCGCCGGCGCTGGACAGGAAGTTCAAGCACGACATCGAGGTGGTGGTGGACCGCGTGGTGATCCGCCCCGACCTCGGCTCCCGGCTGGCCGACTCCCTGGAGACGGCGCTGAAGCTGGCCGACGGCGTCGCCATCGCCGAATTCGCCGATGAAAGGGACGAGAAGGGGCGGCCGAAGCGCATCATCTTTTCCGAGAAGTTCGCCTGCCCCGTCTCCGGCTTCACCATCGACGAGATCGAGCCCAGGCTATTCTCCTTCAACAACCCCTTCGGCGCCTGCCCGGAATGCGACGGACTGGGCACGCGGCTCTCCTTCGAGCCCGACCTCGTCGTGCCGGACGACGGCCGCACCCTGCGCGAGGGCGCCATCGCCCCCTGGGCCCGCACCGGCTCCAGCTCCCCCTACTACGAGCAGGCGCTGGCCGCCATCTGCCGCCACTACGGCGCCTCCATGGACGTTCCCTGGAAGGATCTGCCGGAGGAAGTGCGGCGCGTGATCCTCTTCGGGTCCGGCGACGAGGAGATCACCTTCACCTACGACGACGGCGTGCGGAAGTTCCGCACCACGAAGCCCTTCGAGGGCGTCGTCCGCAACATCGAGAGGCGCTGGAAGGAAACGGAGAGCGACTGGGTGCGCGAGGAGCTCTCCCGCTACCAGTCGGACCACCCCTGCCCCGCCTGCTCCGGCTACCGGCTGAAGCCGCAGGCGCTGGCGGTCAGGATCGCCGGCAAGCACATCGGCGAGGTGTCGGAGATGTCCATCGCCGCCGCCCACGAATGGTTCGCCGGCGTCGAAGAGGCGCTCTCCCCGGCGAAGCGCGAGATCGCGGCGCGCATCCTGAAGGAGATCCGGGAGCGGCTGAGGTTCCTGATCGACGTCGGATTGGAATACCTCACCCTCGACCGGCGCTCCGGCACCCTGTCCGGCGGCGAGAGCCAGCGCATCCGTCTGGCCAGCCAGATCGGCTCCGGGCTGACGGGCGTGCTCTACGTGCTGGACGAGCCGAGCATCGGTCTGCACCAGCGCGACAACGCCCGGCTTCTGGAGACGCTGACGCGGCTGCGCGACCTGGGCAACACGGTCATCGTGGTGGAGCACGACGAGGACGCCATCCGCACCGCCGACCACGTGCTGGACATCGGCCCCGGAGCCGGAGTGCACGGCGGCGAGATCGTGGCGCAGGGAACGCCGGAGGAGATCATGGCCGAACCGGCCTCCCTGACGGGGCGGTACCTCACCGGCAAGCTCTCCGTTCCGGTTCCGCCGAAGCGCCGCAGGGCCGGAAAGGGCCGCTTCCTGCGCCTCGTCGGCGCGCGCGGCAACAATCTGAAGGACGTGACGGTCGAGTTCCCCCTCGGCGTCTTCACCTGCGTGACCGGCGTCTCCGGGTCCGGCAAGTCCACCCTGACCGTGGACACCCTCTACGCGGCGGCCGCGCGGCGGCTGATGAAGGCCCGCGCGAACCCCGCGCCCCACGACCGGCTGGAGGGACTGGAACAGCTGGACAAGATCATCGACATCGACCAGAGCCCCATCGGGCGCACGCCCCGCTCCAACCCGGCCACCTACACCGGCGCCTTCACGCCGATCCGCGAATGGTTCGCCGGGCTGCCGGAGGCGAAGGCGCGCGGCTACGGCCCGGGCCGCTTCTCGTTCAACGTCAAGGGCGGCCGCTGCGAGGCCTGCAAGGGCGACGGCGTCATCAAGATCGAGATGCATTTCCTGCCGGACGTCTACGTGACCTGCGAGGAATGCGGCGGCTCCCGCTACAACCGCGAGACGCTCCAGATCGCCTGGAAAGGGAAAACCATCGCCGACGTACTGGACATGACGGTTTCCGAGGCCGCGGAATTCTTCTCCGCCGTGCCGAGCGTGCGCGACAGGCTGCGGATGCTGGAGCGCGTGGGGCTCGGATACGTCAAGGTCGGCCAGCCGGCCACCACGCTGTCCGGCGGCGAGGCCCAGCGCGTGAAGCTCGCCCGGGAGCTGAGCAGGCGCGCCACGGGCCGCACCTTGTACATTCTGGACGAACCGACCACGGGCCTGCACTTCCACGACGTGGCCAAGCTGCTGGACGTGCTGCACGAGCTGGTGGACCAGGGCAACACGGTGGTGGTCATCGAGCACAATCTGGACGTCATCAAGACCGCCGACTGGATCATCGACCTCGGCCCCGAAGGCGGCGACAAGGGCGGCGAAGTGGTGATTGCGGGCACGCCGGAGGACGTGGCGGCCTGCGAGGCGAGCTGGACTGGCCGGTATCTGAAACCGCTGCTGGAGAAAGGGAAGAAAGGCGAGGCGGCGGAATGAAGATCAATGACAAACTTACCGGCCCGCATACGTCAGCTCATTGCCGCTGGTGATTATGTGATTTCCGCACATGGCTATGAGGAAACGGAACAGGATGTCATTCCGGCCATGTCGGAAGCTGAGGCGATTGAAGAATACCTGATTATCACAAAGGCCCCTGCTGTCTGTTTCATGATCCAGAACAACGGCCTTTGCACGTTCTGTGGAGAATTGCGCGCAACACCTCAAGATCGGCAGTTTTGATCACAGCGTATCAACCAACCCTTGATGATGGGAAAAGGACTACAGCACGCGCAGAAAATGACACCGGAGAAGAACATCAGGCTGGTTCGAGTGGAGGATCTCGCGGCGGATGTGGAAGTGGAGGTGTTGCGCGAGGATGATCCGCTTTCCTGGGGGCCGTATCTGACGCCGGAAAGCGTGCGCAAGCTGGAGGCCGTGCGCGCCGCGTTGAAGAACAGGAACATCGCCGCCGCCAACAAGCTGGCCAAGCGCGTTTACAGGCTAACCCCCGCCGCTGCCGGGTAAGGCCTTGAGCGCGAGACCGTGATCTCGTGATTGCGTCTCGAATGGTCATGCTCGAACCGGTGTTTCCGCTGCTTATGCCTTGAAGGTGGGCATTGGCACGACATGACCCGTTCAGGACAGGTTCGGGCGGCCACGAGCGGCGGAGGTTCAGGCATTTGCTCCATCATTTTCGCCCACTCGGTCGTCATTCCCGGGCTCCGACCCGGGAATCCATGCGGCCTCCCCGCCATTCGCAGGCG
>CAYSHK010000077.1:0-5605 GCA_964430935.1 uncultured Rhizobiaceae bacterium | reverse complement strand
CGGTTTCGGGCCCGTTCCGCGGAACGGGCCTTTTTTCGTACGCCCAAAGGCCAGTTTTGCCTCCGGCCGGGAGCGGGCTAATCTCTCCGGCGGACACGCCGAGGAGGGAACATGGACGACTTCGCACCGGGACGGGAATTTCCGGCCGCCACCGAGGAGGCCTGGCTGGAGCGGGCGCGGGCCTCGCTGCGCGGCCGCGATGTCGATTCGCTGGCTCGGACCACGCCCGAGGGCCTGCGGATTCCGCCCGTGTTCTCCGAAGGCGAGCCGCTGCGGCTTCCCCTCCGCCCCGCCCCGCTGGCGAAACGTCACGGCTGGGCCGTGATGCAGCGCCTGGAGATCCCCGATCCGGCAAATGCGCTGGAGCAGGCGCGCGAGGACATGAGGGGGGGAGCGGACGGCCTCGTTCCGGTCTCCCGGACCGCGCCGCTCGCGGCGGGCTTCGGGCTGGCGGACGACGATCTTCTCGCGATCCTGGACGAGATGGAACCGGACATCGTGCCGATGCGTCTCGATTGCGGAACGGAATGGCCGGCCGTGGCGGGGAAGGTGCTCGGGCTGTGCGCGAGGCGTCATCTGGATCTCTCCCTTCTGCCGCTGCGCATGGCCGTCGATCCCTTCTGCGGCCCGGCCACCGGGCGGGACCGGACGGATGCGGCAACCCTGTCGGCGGCCATCGGGGAGGTGGTCCGCAAGGGCGGCGCTCCGCCCGGCCTGCTGGCGGCGGACACCCGCCTGTTCCACGCCGCGGGCTGCGGGGACGCGCAGGAGCTGGCGCTGGCCACGGCGGCCTTCGTGGAGATCATGCGCCTTCTGGAGGGACATGGCCTCGCGCCGGACAGGACGGCACCGCTGGTCATGTGGCTGATGACGGCCGACACGGACCAGTTCATGACCATGGCCAGACTGCGGGCGGCGCGGCTGCTGCACGCGCGCGTGCTCGAAGCGGCGGGGATTCCCTTCGTTCCACTGCGTCTGCATGTGGAAAGCGCCTGGAGGATGATGACCCGCCTCGACGTGCATGTGAACATGCTGCGCGTCACGTCCGCCGCCTTCGCCGCCGGCGTCGGCGGAGCCGATGCCGTCACGCTGCTGCCCTTCACCGCCGCCCTCGGGCTGCCGGACGCCTTCGCCCGGCGGATGGCGCGCAACGCGCAGATCATCGCGCTGGAGGAGGCGGCGCTCGACCGGGTGCGCGATCCCGCCGCCGGATCCCATTTCCTGGACACCCTGACCCGCGACCTGGCCTCGCGCGCGTGGGAGACGTTCCGGGACATCGAACGCGAGGGAGGGCTGCTGGCGGCCCTGCTCTCCGGTTTCGTCGCCGACATGATCGCCGAAACGGCGGATCGGCGCGCCGCGGACGTGGCCACCCGCCGCATGCCCCTGACGGGCGTGAGCGAATATCCCGATTTGCACGAAGAGCTGCCGGAGATGCTGGCGCCCGCCCCCCCGATCCGGGGCGCGGCACCGGAAGGCGGTCTGCGGCCGCGGCGGCTCTCCGAGCCATTCGAGCGGCTGCGCGACGCGGCCTCCGCCTTCCGCACGCGGTGCGGGCACCCGCCCCGGGCCTTCCTCGCCCTTGCGGGCAGCCCCAACGATCCGCGCGTCACCTGGACGCGCAACCTGCTGGCCGCCGGCGGTATCGAGTGCGCGACCGGAGATCCGGAGACGTGCGATCCGGCGGAGACGCCGCTGGCCGTCCTGTGCGGCGGCAACGACGACTACCTCGAACGGGGCGCGGAGATGCTGGAGGCGCTGCGCGGCCGGGGCGTGCGGGCGGTGTGGATTGCCGGAAAGGGATCCGGGCTGCCCGTGGACAGGGAGCTGCATGCCGGCATGGACGTTCTGGAGGCGCTCGGAGAAGCGCACGGTCTTCTGGAGGTGCAGCCATGAGCCGCCTGCCCGATTTCACCCGGACGGAATTCGCGATGCCGGATCTCCCGCCCCGACGGGAAACCGGGGAGACCATGACCCCGGAGGGCATCCCCGTGAAGCGCGAGTATGGTCCGGAGGACGTGGAGGGGCTGGAGCACCTGCCCGGCCGGCCCGGGCTGCCCCCCTTCCATCGCGGCCCCTATCCGACGATGTACGCCGCCCGCCCGTGGACGATCCGGCAGTACGCGGGCTTCTCCACGGCGGAGGAATCCAACGCCTTCTACCGGCGCAATCTGGCGGCCGGACAGAAGGGGCTGTCGGTGGCCTTCGACCTGCCAACCCACAGGGGATACGACTCCGACCATCCGCGGGTGGCCGGCGACGTGGGAATGGCCGGCGTGGCCATCGATTCCATCCTCGACATGCGCACGCTGTTCGACGGCATCCCGCTCGACCGGATGAGCGTCTCCATGACCATGAACGGCGCCGTCCTGCCGATCATGGCCCTCTACATCGTGGCGGCGGAGGAACAGGGCGTTCCGCACGAGAAACTGACGGGCACCATCCAGAACGACATCCTGAAGGAGTTCATGGTGCGCAACACCTTCATCTATCCGCCGGAACCGTCCATGCGCATCATCTCGGACATCTTCGCCTGGACGGCGCGGGAGATGCCGCGTTTCAACTCCATCTCCATCTCCGGCTACCACATGCAGGAGGCCGGCGCGTCGGCGGACCTGGAGCTGGCGTACACCCTGGCGGACGGTCTGGAATACGTGCGCGCCGGGATTTCGGCCGGTCTGGACGTGGACGCCTTCGCGCCGCGCCTGTCGTTCTTCTTCGCCATCGGCATGAACGTCTTCATGGAGATCGCCAAGCTCCGCGCCGCCCGCCTGCTGTGGGCGCACCTGATGAAGACGGAATTCTCTCCGCGCAACGAGAAGAGCCTGATGCTGCGCACCCACTGCCAGACCTCCGGCTGGTCGCTGACGGCCCGTGACGTCTTCAACAACGTGACCCGCACCGCGCTGGAGGCCACGGCCGCCGTCCATGGACACACCCAGTCGCTGCACACCAACGCGCTGGACGAGGCGCTGGCCCTGCCGACGGACTTCTCCGCCCGCATCGCCCGCAACACGCAGATCCATCTCCAGCAGGAGGCCGGTGTGACGGTGCCGGCGGATCCATGGGGGGGTAGCCACTACGTGGAACGGCTGACGTGGGATCTCGCGCGGCGGGCGCTGTCGCACATCGCGGAGGTGGAGGAGATGGGCGGCATGGCGAAGGCCATCGCCGAGGGACTGCCCAAGCTGCGGATCGAAGAGGCCGCGGCACGGACCCAGGCGCGCATCGACACCGGCCGCCAGACCATCGTCGGCGTCAACCGGTACGAGGTGGAGGGCGAGCCGGAGATCGAGATCCTGAAGGTGGACAATGCGGAGGTGCGCGCCCGCCAGATAGAGAAGTTGCGCAGGCTGAGGGCGGACCGGGACGAGGCGACGGTGCGCAAGGCGCTGGACGCCCTGACGCGCATGGCGGAGACCGGGGAGGGCAATCTGCTCGAAGGCGCCGTGCGGGCGGCCCGCGCCCGGGCCACCGTGGGCGAGATCTCGCAGGCGCTGGAAAAGGTCTGGGGCCGCCACGAACCGCCGGTCAAGGTGCTGCGCGGCGTATACGCGCAGGAGGCCGGCGAGGAGGAGCCGGCGATCGCCGTCACGCGCGAGAAGGTGCGCGGCCTGACGGAAGCGGCGGGACGCCCTCCGCGCATCCTGGTCGCCAAGATCGGACAGGACGGACACGACCGCGGCCAGAAGGTCATCGCGTCGGCCTTCGCGGATCTCGGCTTCGACGTGGTGACGGGGCCCCTCTTCGCCACTCCGGAGGAAGTGGCCGACCTGGCCGTGGAGAGGGACGTGGACATCGTCGGCGTCTCCACGCTTGCGGCCGGACACCTCACCATGGTTCCGGCCCTCAAGGAGGCGCTGGAGGAGCGCGGCCGGGGCGAGGTCATGATCGTGGTGGGCGGCGTCGTTCCGCCTCAGGACTTCGAGGCGCTGCGGGAGGCCGGGGCGCAGGCCATCTTCCCGCCCGGCACGCGGATCCCGGAGGCGGCCGCCCGGCTGGCCGACGAGCTGGCACGCCGCCTCGGCTACGCCCAGCCCCCGGTGGAGTGATCCTTCTCCCTCCCGGCACGACGCAGAATGGCGGAGCACAAATGCTCCGTACGCCACACAATTGACATCAACCTATGGTAGTATTCCAGAGCTTGGCCGCCCGGGGCCAGGCGGGGAACGAAGCGGAGTGCACGAGGAGGAGAAAACGATGACATGGAATGCCCTGGTATCCGAACTGTTCCGTCACAGCATGCATCTCGGCGACGCGGCCTCTCCCGGCTCCACGGGCGAGAACATAATAGGTACGGATGAAGACGACACCCTTGTGGGAACGGCCGGAGACGATCTCATCCGAGGAGAAGGCGGCGACGACTGCATGAGCGGTCTGGACGGCGACGACCGCATGTACGGCGGGGCCGGTCTGGACCAGATGGAGGGCGGCGGCGGGGACGACCGCATGTACGGCGGCAACAGCCATGACCTGATGTACGGTGGGACCGGCAACGACGAGATGTACGGCGAACGCGGCCCCGATTTCATGTACGGCGAGGACGGAAACGATTTCATGGACGGCGGTGAAGGCAACGACATCGTCTCGGGCGGTCCGGGCGACGATTTCCTCACCGGGGGCCATGGAAACGACAGCATGGACGGAGAGGAAGGCAACGACCTCATCTTCGGCGGCGAACATTCCGACTGGTTGTACGGCGGGGACGGAATGGACTTTCTCGTCGGAGGCAGCGGAAACGACCTTCTGGACGGTGGCGGAGGAAACGACCTCCTGGATGGCGGAACCGGTGACGACAGGTTGAGGGGCGGTTCCGGGAACGACATCCTCCTCGGCCGCTCCGGGGCGGACATGCTTGCCGGCTTCGAAGGCGACGACACGCTGTACGGTGGCAGCGGCTGGGACCGTCTCGGGGGAGGCCCGGGAAACGACCGCCTGCTTGGCGGGGGCGGAGAAGACGAGCTGTACGGAAACGCCGGAGACGACTACATGTACGGCGGCACGGATAGCGACATCATGGTCGGTGGCCCCGGTGACGACCACATGTGGGGCGGCAGCGGGGAAGGGGATACGTTCCGCTTCTTCACGTACTACGCGGAGGGCCCCGGTTCGGACACGATACACGACTTCACGCCCGGACAGGACGTGCTCGACTTCCATCTCGTGGGCACCCGCCCGGCATCGATGGACGACATAGACCTGATCGCCGCAGACGGTCACGGCAACACGGTCATCGAGGAAGGAGACGTGCACGTCACCCTTCTGGGGGTGTGTCCGGAATGGCTGAGCGAAAGCGATTTCATCTTCTAGGATCGCCGTCGGCACGGGACGGGGCCGGATGGAGCCCCGCCCCGGGCCGCCGTTCCGGACGTGTCAGTTGAGCAGCTGGCGGGGCAGCCACAGGGCGATGTCGGGGAAGGCCATCACCAGGATCAGGCCGATGATCTGCAGGATCACGAAGGGGATGATGCCGGCGTAGATCTGCTGGATGCGGATCGACTTGGGCGCCACGGCCTTCATGTAGAAGAGCGCGAAACCGAACGGTGGCGTCAGGAACGAGGTCTGCAGGTTCACCGCCAGGAGGATGGCGAACCAGTAGACGAGT
>CAYSHK010000076.1:0-19890 GCA_964430935.1 uncultured Rhizobiaceae bacterium | reverse complement strand
GCAGTCCCTGCTACTGCGCGTCCAGCCCGGAGCTGCAACGCGCCCGCGTGCTGCGTCCCGAAGCCCTGTGGAAACAAGGCCCCAAGGTCGTCAATGCCGAGATCAGGCGACTGATCGAGGAGAATGGGTGCAAGGTGGATTTCCCGTCTCCACCTCCATCTGATGGGGATGAGGAGAGGAAAAATCCGGCCATTCCACCACAAGAAGGAGCCACCATAGAGGTTGAATGGATTGATGGTCGGCTAATGCTCAAGCAGCGGCCCGTGCATGCGCAGGGGCTTTCTGATGAGGAATTGCAGGCCACGTTGCATGCACTGGCGCGCCAGCTGCGACAGATGGTGGAAACCCTGCGGCAGGATGGCCGGACCAACGCCATTGACCCCCGCATGATGGTGGAGCTCGAACAACTGTTGCGGCTCATCCCTGAGCAAGCGCCGCTGGATGAAAGTCAGGGACGGCAGCTTGCCATGCAGGTGGAAGAATTGCGCGCCTATTTTGAAGGCATGAGCGAGGACGAGCGCCTTGCCTGGCCGGAAGTCCTGCGGCGTAAGATGGAAACACAGCTCAGGGTATTGCACGGCTTCCTCGAGCGTTTCCGTTTTTGGGAGCGGCAAACGGATGAAGCCGAGCAGCTTTCCGAGGAAGAAGTGCGGGCAACTCCTGAAGTCGTTGAGGAAATGGCGCAAGACTTGGAGGATTTGGGCGAGCGGATTGCTGATCCCCATATCCCGGACCTGCTGCGGAAACTGAAAGAGCGGCTGACGGATATCATCGACATCGATCGCCTGAAAGATGTCGCGAAAGCCCGGGCGCTCGATGCATTGAAAAGCATTGGCAACATAATCAAAAAGATTGGTGCTTGGCTAGTTGATAAATCTCAGATCCTCCTTGAGGAAATGGATAAAAATATTGATATAGAATTGAGGAAGTTGGCTAAATTAGTAGTGAATATAGGCTCTCGCCTAATCCAGGCAGGCTTGATAGGGGGCGCAGGGTGGCTGGCCTCCAAATTTGACTGGATCAAGGCGTTGATGGACTGGCTTAAAGTTATCTTTCCCGACCTTTTTATATAATCCTGCATCTGTTTTACCAATCATGGTCTTCCGGCCGCAACCGGAGCAGGCATGTCATTGCATGGTCAACCTTCCACCTCGGCAGCCTGCCGTTGGCGTTGCTGTCGGCATGAGCATTCCGGTCGGGGCGAAGAGCGTTGGCGGCGGGGTGTGGACGTGTTACATTCATTATGTGGTGACTGTCGATTTGGGAGCTGCCCTGTCATGCCGATGCATGTCGATCGTGCAAGGAAGAACGCCGCCGAAGAGTGCGGGGCGCGGCGGGAGGTGCCGTTGCGGCAGGTGCGCCTTCTGGTGCCGGATACCGGGGCGCCGGGCTTTGCCGAAATGGTGCGTGCGCAATCCCGCCGGGTCTCGCTGGCTGACGCGCAAAACGCCGAGATGGATTTCATCGAGGCCGTGCAGGCGGACAATCCTCTGGAATGACGGGTGACGGGAGTGAAGAGAGGGGATGTCGTCACCATCAGCGCGCCGGGAGATTTTGGCAAGCCACGCCCGGCCGTGATCGTGCAGACGGACCATCTCAACGCGGATCATGCCAGCATCATTGTCTGCCCCCTGACCTCGCATGTAGTGGATGCGCCGCTGTTGCGCATCACCGTGGAACCCGCGCCGGAAAACGGGCTTGCCCGTCCGTCTCAGATCATGGCGGACAAATTGCTGACACTGCGGCGTGAAAAGGTCGGTTCCCGAATCGGACATCTTGATGCGGGGATCATGGAAAGGCTGGAGCGGTCGCTGCTGTTCGTTCTCGGATTTGCGCGGAAAAATCCACGAAAATGAAATACCGCGCCGGATGCAAGGTTGCAGGCACAGGCATATGAGCACTGAATTCAGGTTTTGCCCGCTGCGCGGCAGGTTCGCCGCCCTTTCCGTCTTGCTGCTCGCCGCAATGGTGTTGCTGCAGGGATTTTCGGCGGCGGGGGTGGCCCGGGAGCGGGTGCCCCGCTCGCTGGCGGAAATGAAGCTCACCTTCGCGCCGGTGGTGAAGAAGGCGAAGCCCGCCGTCGTCAACGTCTATGCCAAGAAGATCGTGCGGGTGCGCTCGCCCCTGTTCGACGATCCCTTCTTCCGGCGCTTCTTCGACGACGACCTCTTCTTCGGCCGGCCGCGGGAGCGGGTGCGCAATTCGCTCGGCTCCGGCGTCATCATCACGCCGACCGGCTTCATCGTCACCAACAACCACGTGATCCGGGACGCCGACGACATCCGCGTCGTGCTCTCCGACAGGCGGGAGTTCCGCGCCCGGCTCATCCTGCGCGACGAACGCACGGATCTGGCCCTGCTGAAGATCGACGCGGCGGAGAAGCTGCCCTATCTGAAGATCGGGGACTCCGACGCCCTGGAGGTGGGCGACATCGTGCTGGCCATCGGCAATCCCTTCGGCGTGGGGCAGACGGTGACCCAGGGCATCGTCTCCGCCACCGCCCGCACGGGCATCGGCAAGTCCAACTACCAGTTCTTCATCCAGACCGACGCGGCCATCAATCCCGGCAATTCGGGTGGCGCGCTGGTCGACATGAAGGGCGAGCTGGTGGGCATCAACACAATGATCTTCTCCCGCTCCGGCGGCTCCAACGGCATCGGCTTCGCCATCCCCTCCAACATGGTGAAGACGCTGATCGCCAACGTGCGGGAGGGCGGCCGGATCGTGCGGCCCTGGGCCGGCGTCTATCTGCAGGCGGTGACGCCGGACATCGCCGAGTCCCTCGGCCTGAAGCGGCCCGGCGGGGCGCTGGTCGTGAAGCTGCATCCGCTCAGTCCGCTGAAGAAGGCGGGCGTGCGCCGCGGCGACGTGATCGTGGCCGTGGACGGACACGACATCGGGGATGTGCGGGAGTTCGGATACCGCTACGCGGGACGCCCCGTGGGCCGGAAGGCGCATCTCTCCGTCATGCGCAACGACGAGCGGATGGAAATCACCGTGAGCCGCGTGGCGCCTCCCGAGACCCCGCCGCGCAATGAAACGGTCATTTCCGGGCTGACCCTCTTCACCGGCCTCAAGGTGGCCAATCTCAATCCGGCCGTCATCGACGAACTGGGCCTGCGCAACCCGGCGAGCACCGGCGTGGTGATCGTGAAGGTGCTTGGCGGCCCCGCGGCGCGGGCCGGCTTCCGCACGGGCGACATCATCCTCGAGGTCAACGGCGAGAAGATCCGCAACGTGAAGGATCTCAAGAATCTTCTCGCCTCGGGGGAGCGCATCTGGCAGGTCGCCGTGGACCGGCGGGGGAGGATCATGCGGCTCAGGCGATGAGGACGCCGCCGGCGGTCACTGGTCGGACACGCCCTGCTTCGGCAGGGTGAGGCTCAGGATCTTCCATGCGCCGTTTTCCTCGACCAGCTTGTAGACGACCGGGATCCGTCCACCGTTCTCCGTTTCCAGCGTGCCCTTGAGGGTGCCGATGCCGTTCTCCCGTTCGCGCGTGGTGAAGGAGTGGTCGGTGACGTGCATGAGCGCCGGATTGGCCTTCAGGAACGCCGCGAAACGCTCGCGGGAAACCGCGCGCTTGAAGGCGTCGGAGGTCATGGCGTAGGCGGCGTCCACGTCGCCCGCGCGCAGCGCCGCGAGCTGCCTGTCCACGGCATCCACCAGCGAGCCCGTCAGGAAGATGGCCAGCGAGACCGCGAGGACGATGGCGCCGACGATGCCGAGCAGGACCTTCTTCCACGTCGCCATTTTCGGGCGCTCGGCGGCGGGCGGCGCGGCTTCGGCGGCCGCTCCCGGTTTCCCGCCGTGCTCCTCCCCGGAAGCCGGGGCGCCGCATTCCGGACAGAAGTTCGCATCGTCGGGGATACGGGCACCACAGTTCCTGCAATACATGCGTCACCTCCGTATGTTCCGTTTCCCTTGACGGGAAACGCCGTGACGCCCCCGGATTTTTCCACCCGCGCCTACCTTGCGGGCGGCGGCGCGCCTATCGAGACGGAGCCGCCCCGCGGCGTTCCCTTCGTAGCGGGGGCGGTGGCGGAGGCGGGCGGAGTGGATGCCTCCTCGAGACTTCCGATTGTGGTCTCGAAATCGTTCAGGACATCCTCGATCTCGCGGACGCCCCGACGGTTCCTGCGGCTCAGGAAAATGCCGGCCACGTAGACCCGCAGGCCGTAGGTGGCATAGAGGACATGTCCGCGTACCGGGGTGCGGCCGATGTGTCCCTCGTAGTCGCGTACGATGTACTCCATGCCTTCCGGCACGTATCCGAGATATTTGAAATTGGAGCGCAGCAGCCGTTTCTCCATGAACCCCAGCCGGCCCGACAGGGCCTTTTCCGCCGCATCGGCCCAGGCCCCGGCATCCACGTGCCCGTCCACCACGTCTCCCAGCGCGAAGAATCCGGCGCGTCCGGAAGGGGAGAAAGCGTAGATCACGTTCTTCTTCACCTCGTACCGCCAGGCCGGAGGCAGGCGGAAACGGTATCCGCCGACGTAATCGCTGAGCCAGCCCTCATCCAGTACGAAGCGGATGGGTGTTCTGGCGGATACCGGCCTGCGGGGCCGTGGCGTCGCGGCCGGGGATCCCGCGCCGGTGAAGGAGAGACTCAGGACGAGATGGTCGAAATGTTTCTTGTAGATCCCGAAGATGCTTTCAGGCGCACGATAGGAGAGAAGATGGACGGAGCGGCCGTCGGAGACGGCGAGGTGGATGTGCTTCCAGACCACGGGCTGGCCGTGGAGCGGAGTTTCATAGCGGATGACGAAATAGGGGGCTCTGCCGGCATCGAGCTTCTCCTCGCCCCGCAGAATGAGTCGAAAGCCCTTCAGGCGGGTGCTTTTGCGGAGCACGGCATCCAGACTGCCGGCCGCGTCCGTGGTGCCGGAAAGTGTCTGGACGACCATGAAGGCATATTGCGGAGGTGTTCCTCCGCGTCCCCGGATGACCAGGGAACCATCCCGTTCCAGGCCGTATTTCCACGTGGCCGGATAGTCGAAGCGGATCCCGGTTTCCCTGTTGTGCAGGGAGCGGTATGCTGCGGCCGCGAATGCCGGAGGTGATGTCGTGGAAAGTACCAGCGGCAGAAAGAGCACAACGAAAGCCAGCACCCCGCGGACCGCAAGTGGAAGCGGGGGTGCAGGACATAGTGCGGATTTTTCAGGTTTCATGACAGCCCCTTGCCCCTTCCTCGACTATAATCCTCCGTGGACGGGCGGAAAAGCCCATTTTGACAGTAATCGGAATATTTTCGGGCGCCATGGCTGACGGCAGGACATTGTTCTCCACGACGGAGGCCGGGGAGGCTACGCGCCGGCCGCTGGCGGACGCGCTACGTCCCGCCGCCCTCGAGGAAGTGGTCGGGCAGGAGCATCTGACGGGCGAGGGCGGGGCGCTGACCCGCATGGCGGAGACGGGGCGGATTCCCTCGCTGATCCTGTGGGGGCCGCCGGGTACGGGCAAGACGACCGTGGCGCGCCTGCTGGCGGGCTGCACGGACGATCATTTCGAGCAGATCTCCGCCATCTTCTCCGGAGTGGCGGATCTGAAGAAGGTCTTCGCGGCGGCGCGGGAGCGGCGGGCGTCGGGACGGGGGACGATCCTTTTCGTGGACGAGATCCACCGTTTCAACAGGGCCCAGCAGGACAGCTTCCTGCCCGTCGTGGAGGACGGTACGATCACCCTGATAGGCGCCACCACGGAAAATCCATCCTTCGAGCTGAATGCCGCGCTGCTGTCGCGGTGCCGGGTCCTGACGCTGAACCGGCTGGATGCGGCGGCGCTGCGGAAGCTGGCAGAACGGGCCGAACACCACGAGGGACGCCCGCTGCCGCTGACGGAGGAGGCCTTCGCCGCGCTGGTGGAAATGGCGGATGGCGACGGCAGATACTTCCTGAACATCGTCGAGGAGGTCTATGCCGCCGTGCCGGAGGGCGAGGAACCGCTGGATGCGGAAGCCCTTTCGGAGATCGTGCGCAGGCGCATGCCCGTCTACGACAAGAACCGGGACGGGCACTACAATCTGATATCGGCCCTGCACAAGTCGATCCGCGGATCGGATCCGGACGCCGCGCTCTACTGGCTGGCGCGCATGCTCGTGGCCGGGGAGGATCCCCTCTACATCGCCCGCCGTCTCGTGCGCATGGCCTCCGAGGACATCGGCCTCGCCGATCCGCAGGCGCTGGAACAGGCGGTCGCCGCGCATGGAGCCTACGAGCGGCTGGGCAGCCCGGAAGGCGAGCTGGCGCTTGCGCAGGCCGCCGTGTATCTGGCCACGGCCCCGAAATCCAACGCCGTCTACAAGGCGTTCGGCGCGGCCATGAAGGAGGCCGGGCGGGCGGGCTCTCTGATGCCGCCCAAGATTATCCTCAACGCGCCCACGAAGCTCATGAAGGATCAGGAATACGGAGCCGGATATCTCTACGACCATGACCAGCCGGACGCCTTTTCCGGACAGGACTACTTTCCGCCGGAGATGGGGCGCAGGCGCTTCTACCGGCCGCCCGAACGGGGGTTCGAACGGGAGATCAACCGCCGTCTCGAATGGTGGGAAAGGCTGCGCGCGGAAAGAAATGGGAAAAAATAGATTTCGGCGGGGACGGAATCGTCCCTATCATTCCGTTTCAGAGTGGGGCGAGTTGACACGAACAGCCATTGGAGAACGGAAAGATGAAAAGGACGATCGTTGCAGGCTTTCTCGCGCTGGCGACCGCCGCGGGTGCCGCGTCCGCCCAGAATGCGGCGCAGGACGACGGGCGCACATTGGTGAAGATGGATCCGCAGATGCAGCAGCAGTTCCTCGCCATGATGCGCGGGTTCCTGGAATCCGTCGACGACATGATGAGCGCGCTGGCCGAGGGTGATTTCAAGGAGGTGGCCCGCGTGGCGGGAGAGGATCTCGGACCGGCGCATGAACTCATGCGGAAGCTGCGTGACGCCAAGGTGCCCCAGGAGAAGATCGACCAGATCAGGAAACTGGTCCGCGAGCGCATGGCGAAGATGGTCGAAGAGGGCGGCGACGCCCAGCAGATGCACATGGGCATGGGCCGCATCGTCATGCAGGTTCTGGGCGGTCCGCCTCCCGGCATGCAGATGGGCATGGGCATGAAGAAGCCCGGCGCGCAGGGCTTCGGCGGCTTCGGACGGGTGATGCCGCCCGAAATGCACCAGATGGGCATGCAGATGCATCTCATCTCCAGCAACATCGCGGATGTCGCGGCGGCCGTCGGCGACAAGCCCACCGCCGAGGACTACCGCAAGGTGGTGGGTGCCATCGGCGAGCTGACCGGCCAGTGCCGCGCCTGCCACGCCGCGTGGAAGCTGCGCTGACGGCGACGGAGAAACGGCATGTCGGAGAGGGGCCCGGGAATGTTTCCCGGGCCTTTCGCGTTTCCGCGCGCCGCGGGTTTCCCTAGAGCGGGATGTTGTCGTGCTTCTTCCAGGGGGACTCGACCTTCTTGGTGCGCAGCATGCGCAGGGCTCGGGCGATGCGCCGCCGCGTGCTGTGCGGCATGATGACGTCGTCGATGTAGCCCCGCTCCGCGGCCACGAAGGGATTGGCGAAGCGTTCCTCGTATTCGGCGATGCGGGCCGCGATCCTCTCCGGGTCGTCCAGTTCGCGCCGATAGAGGATTTCGGCCGCGCCCTTCGCTCCCATGACGGCGATCTCCGCGGTGGGCCACGCGTAGTTCACGTCGCAGCCGATGTGCTTGGAGGCCATGACGTCGTAGGCGCCTCCGTAGGCCTTGCGGGTGATGACCGTGACCAGGGGGACCGTGGCCTGGGCGTAGGCGAACAGGAGTTTGGCGCCGTGCTTGATGAGACCTCCGTACTCCTGAGCCGTACCCGGCAGGAAGCCGGGCACGTCCACGAACGTCACGATCGGAATGTTGAACGCATCGCAGAAGCGGACGAAGCGCGCGGCCTTGCGCGAGGCGTCGGAATCCAGGACACCGGCGAGAACCATCGGCTGGTTGGCCACGATACCGACGGTCGCGCCCTCGATCCGGCCGAAACCGGTGATGATGTTGCGTGCGAATTCCGGCTGGATCTCGAAGAAGTCGCCTTCGTCCACCGTTTTCTCCACCAGCTCCATCATGTCGTAGGGCCGGTTGGGGTTGTCGGGAACCAACGTGTCGAGGGAAGGCTCGATGCGCGAGGCGTCGTCGAAGGACGGCAGAACGGGAATCCCGGAAATGTTCGACGAGGGCAGGAAATCCATCAGGCGGCGCATCTGGAGCAGGGCCTCCAGATCATTGTCGAAGGCGCCGTCGGCGACCGAGGACCGCGAACAGTGGACCTTCGCGCCGCCGAGCTCCTCCGCCGTGACCTCCTCGTTCGTGACGGTCCTCACCACGTCCGGGCCTGTGACGAACATGTAGGAGGTGTCGCGCACCATGAAAATGAAGTCCGTCATCGCCGGAGAATAGACGTCGCCGCCGGCGCAGGGACCCATGATGACGGAGATCTGGGGGATGACGCCGGAAGCGGCGACGTTGCGGCGGAAGACCTCGCCATAGCCGCCGAGCGCCGCCACGCCCTCCTGTATGCGCGCCCCTCCGGCGTCGTAGAGACCGATCACGGGAGCGCGGTTCTTCAGGGCCATGTCCTGGATCTTGCAGATCTTGGCGGCATGGGTTTCCGAAAGGGAGCCGCCGAAGACCGTGAAGTCCTTGGCGAAGACATAGACCGTGCGTCCGTTGATCGTACCCCAGCCGGTCACCACGCCGTCGCCGGGAATTCTCCTTTCGGCCATGCCGAAATCCGTGCAGCGGTGCTCCACGAACATGTCGAACTCCTCGAAGGAACCTTCGTCGAGAAGCAGTTCGATGCGCTCGCGCGCCGTCAGCTTGCCGCGCGCATGCTGGGCCTCGATGCGCCGCTCCCCACCTCCCGCGCGGGCCTGGCGGCGGCGCTCCTCCAGTTCCTTCAGGATGTTCTGCATGGCAATGACCGCTCCATTCCGATGACCGGCCATTGGTAACACCCCGGCACCGGGGCGCAAAGCCGGACTCTCGTCTAAGCGGAAAAACGGCGCGGGCCGCGCCGGCGGGGCGGTTCCGCATGGCGGCATCGCCCGCAAGGCGGTGATCATGTCACATGCAAGACGTGGCGAGTGCGATTATATCTGTTCACGAAACGGAACATCTGGCGGGGGAGGGGAATCGCATCGAGCCTACCCGCCGGAACGCATCGGAAGAATCGAAAGGGTCGGAAACATGACCGAACAAGACAAGATGCAGGCTGCGGAACAGTCCCCGAGACTGAAGTTCTTTCCGGTTTCCTTCTTCGCCATGGTGATGGGCCTGTCCGGCATGACGCTGGCCTGGCACAAGGGCGAGCAGGCGCTGGGAATCGGTTTTCCGGTCGGGCATGCGCTGGCCGCCTTCACCCTGGCCGTCTTCATCGTCCTTGGAGCCATCTACCTCTTGAAGTTCATCCGCTATCCGAAGGCGGTGATCGGGGAGCTGAACCATCCGGTGATGATGGCCTTCTTTCCGGCCATATCCATTTCGCTTCTGCTGCTGGCGATCTGCATGCTGCCGCTGCACAGAACGTTCGCGCTGGTGCTGTGGTCGGCCGGCGTGGCGGCCCATCTCGTCCTGACCCTGCACGTGGTCAGAAGCTGGGTCCATCACGACAAGTTCCAGCTCGGCCATCTCAATCCGGCCTGGTTCATTCCGGCGGTCGGCAACGTGATCGCGCCGATCGCGGGCGTCCAGCTGGGATACGTGGAGATCTCCTGGTTCTTCTTCGCCGTCGGCATCTCCTTCTGGGTGATCCTGATGGCGATCGTGTTCAACCGGATGCTCTTCCACGATCCGCTGCCGGCCATGCTGCTGCCGACCCTGTTCATCCTCATCGCGCCGCCCGCGGTCGGCTTCATCTCGTATCTGCAGCTCAACGGCGGCCGGCTCGACGCCTTCGCGCACGTGCTCTACTACCTGGCGCTGTTCTTCGCCATGCTGATGGCGATAGACGTGCCGCGATTCGCCAGACTGCCGTTCTTCCTCTCGTGGTGGGCCTACTCGTTCCCCATGGCGGCCATGACCATCGCCACGTTCGTCATGGCGGCGAAGACCGGCGCGCCGTTCCTCGCCTCCCTGGCCGTGGTTCTGCTCGTGCTGCTGACGCTGCTGATCGTGCTGCTGCTGGTGAAGACCGTGCAGGCGGTGCGGGCACGCAAGATCTGCGTCGAGCGCAAACATTGAAGGCTGGTGGGCGGACCGGCGGAAGGACCGCTTCCCGCCGCTCCCCGGAACCGACAGGAAACGCGCACCCCGTCCGGGTCACGGACGGGGTGCTTGCGCCATTGTGATCGGATATCGCCATGAAACGTCTGGAAGATGCCACGAGTGCCACGTATATAGACGGTCATGCAGAGAAAACGATTTGCGTCACACGGCACCACAATGACTGACGAAACACGGGCGCTTTCCAGCCGCCGCCGGTTTCTGGCCCTGGGCGGAGCGGGGCTCGCGGCGCCGTTCCTGATTCGCGGAAATGCGGCGCATGCGGGGTTCTTCACCAATTTCAACCGCAAGCCCACCGCTCCGACCAAGACCCAGATCCTCTGGGACAGGGGAGTCTGGCCGATGGTGACGGCGCAGTCCCCCCATCTCATGGAGGAGGCGATCACCAGGTACGACCTGATCGTCCGCCGCGGAGGCTGGCCTCGCCTGCCGAAGGGGCGTACGCTGGTGCCCCGCAGCCGCAGCAAGCGCGTCCGCATTCTGCGCAAGCGGCTGATCGACGAGGGATACCTGCCGCCGGAGGCGTGGACGGATTCGAAGAAATTCGACAAGAAGCTGGCACTTGCACTGATGCGGTTCCAGCAGAACATGGGACTGCGGCCCACCGGCTACGTGGATGAAAAGACTCGAAAGCAGCTGAATATTCCGGCGGAGGTCAGGCTGGAGACGCTCATGGCCAACCTGCCGCGCATGGAGTGGGCCATACAGGGCATCGCCCCGCGCTACATCATCGTCAACATTCCCGCGGCGCAGCTGGAGACGGTGGAGAACGGCCGCGTCTTCTCCCGCCACAACATCATCGTCGGCAAGCCCGACCGCCCGAGTCCCTCCCTGATCTCGAAGATCACGGAACTGAACTTCAATCCGTACTGGAACGCCCCGCTGTCCATCGTGAAGAAGGACATCATCCCCAAGGCCCGCCGCAATCCGGGCATGCTGAAGGAGATGAACATCAGGGTGTTCGACGGATACGGCGGGCCGGAAGTGGATCCGGAGACGATCGACTGGAACAACATCGATCCGAAGCGCTACCACTTCAGGCAGGAGCCGGGCCCCGGCAATGCCATGGCCTCGGTGAAGATCAATTTCCCGAACAAGTATTCCGTCTATCTCCACGACACGCCGACGAAGCAGCTCTTCAACGCCATATCCCGCTACTATTCGTCCGGTTGCGTGCGGGTCGAGCGGGTGCACATCCTCACCAACTGGATTCTCAAGGGACAGGACGGCTGGGACCAGAGGCGAATCGAAGAGGTGGTGAAGTCCCGCGAGCGGCTGGACGTGAAGGTTCTCAATCCGCCCTCGCTCATCATCGGCTATTTCACGGCCTGGGTGACGGGTGACGGGCTCGTCCATTTCCGGGACGACATCTACAGGCTCGACGGAACCGGATTCGTGCACGGCCAGCCCCAGCCCGTGGTGGCGCATGCAGGTCCACCACCCGGCTGATCCATCGTTCCGGCAACGGGGCGGGGCGGATCAGTCCGCCTGTTGGGGTTCCTCTTCCCGGCCCCATATGAAGCGGGCCGTCTCGAGCCCCGACATGGCCTCTTCTTCCAGCCGGGCGAGATCCAGTCTTTCTTCGGCCGCCAGAACTTCCCGCATCTTCGCCTTCGTTTCGGGAGCCTTCGGCACGAAGAGGGCGCAGGTGTCCTCGCAGGGGCGGGCGGATATGTCCGCGGTTCCGATGCGCCGGGCGATGTCGATGATCTCCGTCTTGTTGAGCCCGCACAAAGGACGCATCACGGGCAGCGACGCCGCGTCGTCGATGGCGCGCATGTTCTCCAGAGTCTGCGAGGCCACCTGTCCGAGGCTCTCTCCCGTGGCCAGGGCGAGGGCCCCGCTGTCCAGCGCGTAGCGGCACGCGAGGCGCATGAAGGACCGGCGCAGAAGAACGATGCGCAGCTTTTCCGGTGCATGCTCCTCGAGATGCCGCTGAATGCCGATCACCGGAACCAGCGCCAGGGTGAGACGCCCCTGCACGTCGCTCAGCGTGGCGCAAAGATCATGCACCGCGGCGATCGGTTCGTCCGACGTGACCGGGGCGGAATGGAAATGCAGCGGAAGAATGCGCGCGCCGCGCTTCATCAGCATGAACGAGGCGACCGGGGAATCGAAACCGGCGGAGATGAGGGAGACGATGCGGCCGGACGAACCGACGGCCAGACCGCCCATGCCACGTTCCTTGAGGTAGACGATGATCTCGCGGTCGAGCACCTCGATGTGGGCCTCGCTGTCGAAATGCTTCAGGGAGACCTTGAGCGGCTCTCCCGTCCGCAGCATGGCCGCGCCGTATTCGCGCTCGATCTCCTGCGAGCGTTTCGGGAAGCTCTTGTCCGTGCGGCGGGCGGTGACGCGGAAGGTGCCGCCCGCGGCCCGCGCGGCGAGGGAGGGGGCGGTGGCGAGCAGGGTCCCGTAGTCCTTCGGCACCGACAGGGCGAAACCGAAGTTTGATACGCCCGGGATCAGACGCAGCCGCGCACGCAACCCTTCCTCGTGGATGGACATGTCCGCCCCGCCGTCCGCGAGAGGCTCGATGAAGATGCGTCCCCAGCTCTTGCGGGCGCGCATGGGAATTCCGTCGTTCCTCAGGAAGTCGTTGAGGTTGGCGACCAGCCGTTCCTCGAAGAACCTGCGCTTCTTCCCCTTCAGGGCGATCTCGTCGTAATGGACGACGACCTTTGTCATCCTGGCGGTCATGTCTCCCGTTCCTTCCGCATGTCCGGTGAGAGGCTTATATGGCCTCTGCGCCGCCGCGCGGCAACAGGGAACGCAGCCGTGATTTGCCTTCCCCGCGGCAGGTATGCGAAAAGACGATCCGGATCCTTACAAAACGGTCATGAAGGTGATTTAACTCAACTCCTCACGACCGTTCACATTATTGTGAACATGCCGGAAATCGGGGGACGCCGTCTCCATGACGGAGATCAAGGCGGAACCGGCTGGAAAGAGGAGCCTTGGGGGAAACGGTAGAGCACCAGAGTACGGGGAAGCAGTTCATGAGCGCACCAGACTACAAACGCATCTTCCGCGAAGCCATCGAGGATCTGCACAGGGAAGGGCGCTACCGCTACTTCGCGCAGCTCAGACGCAAGTGCGGGAAGTTTCCCAGGTCGGACTACTACGACGGCAAGGGAAACGTGAAGGAGGTCACGGTCTGGTGCTCCAACGACTATCTGGGCATGGGACAGCACCCGAAGGTGCTCGAGGCCATGCACGAGGCGGTGGACGACGTGGGTGCCGGCGCCGGCGGCACGCGCAACATCGCCGGCACGAGCTGGTACCACGTGGAGCTGGAGAAGGAACTGGCCGACCTGCACGGCAAGGAGGCGGCCCTGCTGTTCAATTCCGGCTACATGGCGAACCAGGCCACCCTTGCCACCCTCGCGAAGCTGCTCCCCGGACTCGTCACGCTCTCCGACGCACTCAACCACGCCTCCATGATCGAGGGCATCAGGCACGGCCGTGGCGACAAGATGATCTTCCGCCACAACGACCTCGAGGATCTCGAGGAGAAGCTGAAGGCCATCCCGCCGGAGAAACCCAAGCTGATCGCCTTCGAATCCGTCTATTCCATGGACGGCGACATCGCGCCCATCGAGGCCATCTGCGATCTCGCCGACAAGTATGGTGCCATGACCTACATCGACGAGGTTCACGCCGTGGGCATGTACGGCCCCCGCGGTGGCGGCGTCTGCGAGCGAGACGGCGTCATGGACCGCATCGACATCATCGAGGGCACGCTGGCCAAGGCGTACGGGATCATGGGTGGATACATCGCCGCCGACGCCGACATCTGCGACGCCATCCGCTCCTATGCCTCCGGCTTCATCTTCACCACCTCCCTGTCGCCGGTGCTCGCCGCGGGCGCTCTCGCCTCCGTGCGGCACCTGAAGGAATCCGGAGAGGAACGCGCACTGCAGCAGAAGCACGCGGCCCTTCTGCGCGAAAGGCTTCTTGAGCGTGGCCTGCCGGTGATCGTGACACCCAGCCACATCGTTCCGGTGATGGTGGGGGACGCGGTGCGCTGCAAGCGGCTCACGGACGCGCTCATGGACGACTACGACATCTACGTCCAGCCCATCAACTATCCCACGGTGCCGCGCGGCACCGAGCGGATCCGTCTGACGCCCGGACCGATGCACGGGCCCGAGGAGATCGAGCGCATGACGGAGGCGCTGGACGAGCTGTGGACCCGCCTCGACCTTCCCCGGAACACCCGGGAGGCGGCGGAATGATCCGTCCGGGGTGTGGTACGGACGCGGCGCGGGACTTGTTCCCGCGCCTTTTTTGTCCTAACCCGGCTCCAACGTCCCTCAAAGTCACCAATGGGGTTTTCGAAACATGAACGACTTTACGCCATCCGGTTTCTTCTCCGCCAGCCTCGCCGAGGCCGATTCCGAGGTCAGGGAAGCCATCGACAAGGAGCTGCGCAGACAGCAGAACGAGATCGAGCTGATCGCGTCCGAGAACATCGTTTCCAGGGCGGTGCTCCAGGCACAGGGGTCCGTGCTGACCAACAAGTATGCGGAGGGGTATCCGGGACGCCGCTACTACGGTGGCTGCCAGTACGTGGACATCGTGGAGAACCTCGCGATCGAGCGGGCGAAGAAGCTGTTCGGCGCGGAATTCGCCAACGTCCAGCCCAATTCCGGTTCCCAGGCCAACCAGGGCGTCTTCCTGGCCCTGCTGCAGCCGGGCGACACCATCATGGGCCTCAACCTGGCCGCGGGCGGCCATCTCACCCACGGCTCGCCGGTGAATCTCTCCGGCAAGTGGTTCAACGTAGTGCCCTACGGCCTGGAGGAGGGCACGGATCTCATCGACTACGACGAGGTGGAGCGGCTGGCGAAGGAGAACCGGCCGAAGCTCATCATCACCGGAGGCTCGGCCTATCCGCGCATCATCGATTTCGAACGCATGCGGCGGATCGCGGATTCCGTGGGGGCCTACCTGATGGTCGACATGGCCCACTTCGCCGGTCTGGTCGCCGGTGGCGCGCATCCCAATCCGCTGGAATGGGCGCACGTGGTCACCACCACCACGCACAAGACGCTGCGCGGCCCGCGTGGCGGCATGATCCTGACCAACGATCCGGATCTCGCCAAGAAGATCAATTCGGCCATCTTTCCCGGTCTGCAGGGCGGCCCGCTGATGCATGTCATCGCCGCCAAGGCCGTGGCCTTCGGCGAGGCGCTGCGGCCGGAGTTCGCGAACTACGCAAAGGCGGTCGTGGACAACGCCCGCGCACTGGCTGACGAGCTGGTCAAGGGCGGTCTGGACATCGTCTCGGGCGGTACGGATACGCACGTGGTCCTCGTCGATCTGAGGCCCAAGAAGCTGACCGGCAAGGCCGCGGAAGCCGCTCTGGGGCGGGCCAACATCACCTGCAACAAGAACGCCATCCCCAATGATCCGGAAAAGCCGTTCGTGACCTCCGGCATCCGGCTGGGATCCCCGGCGGCGACCACGCGCGGCTTCGGGGAGGCGGAATTCCGCGAGACCGCGCGGCTGATCCTCGAGGTGCTGGACGGCCTTGCCGCGAACGGAGAGGAGGGCAACGCCGAGGTCGAGGCGCGCGTGAAGGAGAAGGTTCTGGCGCTGACCGGCCGTTTCCCGATATATGAAGATGCCATAGGCTGATGCTCCGCGCGGCCGGTGGCGCGAGGCGGCGCCGGCGGTCGCGGGACAAGGCGGGATGACGAGATGCGCTGTCCATTCTGTTCGTCCGACAACACGCAGGTGAAGGACAGCCGTTCCGCGGAGGAGGGAACGGCCATCCGGCGGCGCCGGCAGTGCGCGGACTGCGGAGGGCGCTTCACCACCTTCGAACGCGTGCAGCTGCGGGAACTGACCGTGGTCAAGCGGTCCGGCAAGCGGGTGCCCTTCGACCGGGAGAAGCTGACGCGCAGCGTCAAGATCGCCCTGCGCAAGCGCGATGTGGACGAGGAACGCGTGGAGCGCATGATCTCCGGCATCATCCGCCAGCTGGAAAGCCGGGGCGAGGCGGAGATCTCCTCCGGCGACATCGGCGAGCTGGTCATGGAGGGGCTGAAGGCCCTCGACGACGTGGCTTTCGTGCGCTACGCCTCCGTCTATCGCAACTTCCGCGAAGCGGCGGACTTCTGCGACTTTCTCAGCCAGCTGACCGGCGAAGGCGGATGAGCGGAAACGAAAACGCGACGGCGGGGGACGAGCGCTGGATGGCCCATGCCGTGCGGCTCTCGCTCCGCGCGCTCGGAAACACGGCAGAAAATCCGCCCGTCGGCTGCGTCATCGTCCGCGACGGCATGCCGGTCGGGCTGGGCTGGACGGCTCCGGGCGGGCGTCCCCACGCCGAGACGCAGGCCCTGGCCATGGCCGGGGAGGCGGCCCGTGGCGCCACGGTCCATGTCACCCTGGAGCCCTGCGCCCATCATGGGCGGACGCCGCCCTGCGCCGACGCGCTCGTGGAGGCCGGAGTGGCCCGTGTCGTCGTGGCCGTCCGGGATCCGGACCCGAGGGTTTCCGGCAGGGGGCTGGAACGGCTGCGGGAAGCCGGCATCGAAGTGGTCACCGGGGTCATGGAGAAGGAGGCCCGGAGGGTGCTGGCCGGCTTCCTGTCGCGCATCGTGCGGGGGAGGCCGCACGTGCTCCTCAAGCTTGCCGTCTCCGCAGATGGCAAGATCGCGGCGGAACCCGGCGTGCCCACGGCGATAACGGGGCCCGAGGCGCTGGCGCGCGCCCATCTGATGCGGGCGCGCTCCGATGCCATCCTGGTCGGGGTCGGCACCGTGAAGGCGGACGACCCCTCCCTGACGTGCAGGCTGCCGGGAATGGAGGATCTCTCCCCCGTCCGCGTCGTGCTCGACGGTGGATTGACGCTTCCTCCCGCATGCCGTCTCGTAGCCACGGCGGAAGAGGTGCCGACATGGATCTTCACGACCCTGGCGGCGCGCGACAGGGCCCTGGAGTTCCAGAGGGAGCATCCGCATGTCCGCATCATCCCGGTGGCGCACGACGACAAGGGCCGCGTTTCCGTCGAGGCCGTGCTGAAACGGCTCGCGGAGGAAGGCATCAACCGCCTGATGGTGGAGGGCGGCGCGCAGGTCGCCAGATCCTTCGTCGAACGCGGGCTGCCGGACGAGGCCGCCATCTTCACCGCTCCGGAAAGGACGCTGGGCGAAGGGGGGCAGGACGCTCTGGCCGGGCTGCCTCCGGAGGCGCTCACCGGCGGCATGGAGCTGGTGGAGGAAACGCCTCTTGGCCGGGATGTCCTGCGGGTCTATGAAAGGCGGAACGACGGCGCCGGATGATCCGGGCCGGCAACGCAGGAACGGGAGACCATGTTCACGGGCATCATCACCGATGTCGGCGAGGTTCTCGAGGTGGAGAGCCGGGGCGACACGAGATTCCGAATCGCGAGCCACTACGATCCCGCCACCGTGGAGATCGGCGCGTCCATCGCCCACGATGGATGCTGCCTCACGGTGATCGCCAGGGGGGCGCTGGACGACGGCCGGATGTGGCATGATCTGGAGGCGTCGGCGGAGACGCTCTCCAAGACCACGCTCGGCGACTGGAAACCGGGCCGGCGGGTGAATCTGGAGCGGGCTCTCAGGGTCGGTGACGAGCTGGGGGGGCATATCGTCTCCGGGCATGTTGACGGTGTGGGTGAAATCGTCTCCATAAGACCCGAAGGGGATTCGAAGATTTTCCGTTTCCGCATACCCGGGGAGCTGGCGCGCTACGTCGCGCCGAAAGGGTCCGTGGCGCTGGACGGAACATCCCTGACGGTGAACGCGGTCGAGGGCTGCGAATTCGAGATCAACATCATTCCGCACACCCAGCAGGTGACCACCTGGGGGGAGGCGCGGGAAGGACGGAGAGTCAACGTGGAGATCGACATGCTGGCGCGCTACGTGGCCAGACTGGCGGAATTCCACGGCTGCTGAACGACGGGAGAGACCGAATGCGGGTGCTCATCATCGAGGCGCGGTTCTACGACGAGCTGCTGGACGAACTGGAAAAGGGCGCGACCGGCTGGCTCGACGGGGAAGGAATCGCATACGACATCGTGCACGTTCCGGGCGCCCTGGAGATACCCGGCGCCATCGCCATGGCGGAAGGCGCGGACATGACGGCCGGGATGCTGGCCGAGGAGGAGGGCATCGCGCAGGAGGGGCCGCGCTACGACGCCTACGTGGCGCTCGGCGTCGTGATCCGCGGCGAGACCCATCATTTCGAGATCGTGGCCAACGAATCGGCGCGCGGCATCATGGAGCTGACCCTGCAGGGAGTGGCCGTCGGAAACGGCATTCTGACCGTGGAGAACCGGGAGCAGGCGTGGGAGCGCGCCGGCGTCGACCGCAAGAACAAGGGGGCCGGAGCGGCGGAGGCCGCGGTGGCTATGGCGCGCCTGAAGCGCTCCCTGCTCGAGAAGGCCCTGGCATGACCGCGAAGGGCAGGGAAGGGGAAAGGCGCCGGAAACCGGGACGGAAGGCCGTGGCCCGCTCCGCGGCCAGGCTCGGCGCCGTGCAGGCTCTCTACCAGATGGATGTCGGCGGGGCGGCGCTTTCCGACGTGCTGGCGGAATTTTCGTCGCGCCGCATCGGAGAACGGTTCGACGACGGGGAATGCGGCGATCCGGACATCCAGCTGCTGCAGTCCATCGTCCGCGGCGTGGTGTCCGACCAGGTGGACATCGACCGCGCCGTCAACCGGCATCTGACGGAGAAGTGGAAACTGCCGCGGCTGGACGCCACGGTCCGGGCGATCCTGCGCGCGGGCGGGTTCGAACTGCTCCGCAGGCCGGACATACCGCCGCGTGTGACCATCTCCGAATACGTGGACGTCGCCCGCGCCTTCTTCGAAGGCGGGGAGGAGCCGGCGTTCGTCAACGGCGTGCTGGATGCCCTTGCGCGCGAGCACCGGGCCGAGGAACTGCACCGCTGAATTCCGAAGCCCGTGGCGCGCGCACGCCTACTTGAGCTTCGATTCGTGATCCGAGGGCGGCGACGGATATCTGAAGGAGCCGAAGCGGAGAATCAGCAGCGCCAGCGCCAGAAGCAGAGTCGAGATCGCGATCCACATCATGTCCATGTGGTCGACGCCATGCTTGCCCGCCTCGCCTATGAGCAGGCGCGTCAGGGCCGTGATGGCCACGTAGACGAGGAACCGGACGGGCATCCTGTTGGTGCGGAAGTAGATGCCGACCATGGCGCCTATCTCCAGATAGATGAACAGCAGCAGCAGATCCTCCACCGTGGCGTGGGTCTTCTCGAAGATCAGGATGAACTCCTGGAGGGCGGCCCAGACGGTCGCCGCCCCGATGGCGAACAGTGCGCCGTAGTGGAACATGTCCACGAGAAGATTGCCCAGGGGATCGATGAACCGGGCGATGCTGCGGTCTATGCGGCGGAAGAACACATGCGGAGCCGATCTGGGATCCTGTTTCGGCTGCCGTTCCCTGTTTTCGGGCTTGGGCGGAATGGCCCTCGTGTGCTCCTGCGGCATGACCCGATCCTCCGATGTTCCTGCGTTTTCCGGGGTTCCTCCGGAGATTATTCCAGCAGCCGCGCGGAATGGCAATTCCGCCATTCCGCAACAGGTGACGAAAAGCGCAGAAATGATGCACAAAGCGCTTGACTTGCCG
>CAYSHK010000075.1:0-31173 GCA_964430935.1 uncultured Rhizobiaceae bacterium | reverse complement strand
CCGAAGACGGATCTCCGGCACTGCGACTTTTCCGGCCGGAACCTTTCCGGGATCGATCTGCACGGGAGCAATCTGACCGGGGTGAAGTTCGACAATGCGAGGATGTCCGGGTGCGACCTCATCGGGGCGCGCATGCGCATGGCCAGTCTGAAATGGGCGGATCTTTCGGGCTGCTTCCTGGAATTCGCCGACTTGAAGAGCGCCGATCTCTTCCATACCAATCTGACCGGTGCGATCCTGCGCGGCGCGGATCTGCGGCGCGCGTTCCTGTTCGGCACGGAGCTCTCCGGCGCGGTGGGGGACGAGGCGGACTTCTCCGAAAGCTTCATGAAGGACGTGGTGATGGAGGAGGCGCGCTTCCACAGGGGCGTGTTCCGCCGGGCGCACATGCTGCGCGCGGTGGTCATCGGCACGGACATGCGCTGGTCCGATTTCGGCGGCGCGGAACTGACGGGCATGGCTGCGGAGGAGAGCGACTTCTCCGGCGCGAATTTCAGGGGGGCCAATCTGTCCGGGGCCTCGCTGACGCGTGCGCGGATGATCGGCGCGCGGTTCGCCGGGGCGAAACTGGAGAACGTGCGGACGGACGGAACGGACTTCCGGGGCGCGAGCGGTCTACGGAGGGGGGCGCGATGAGGGTGGCGGTGGCGCTTGCGGTGGCCGTGGCGGCGTTCGTCGCCGTGAAGGTGCTGCTCAGGCTCGTGGCGCTCGAGGATACCGCCGAACTTCTGATAACGGCCGTGGCGGCGGCGGTGATCGGGGGTGTCTTCACGCGGTACGTCGCGGCGGGACGGACGGGAGGCTGAACATGCGCGCGGAGACGGTGCATCTGGTGGGCAGGCCCATGGGCCGGGAACGGGCGGGATTCCTCGCCGACCTGCTGTCCGAGCTGGCATGGCCGGAGGCCTCCGCGGTGGCCCTCGCGGAGGTGGACGGGGCCCGGGATCTGTGGCGGGTCGAGGCCTATTACGCGGCACCGCCCGACATGGCCGCGCTCGCCGACGCGCTTTCGGCCGGCGGCTTCGCGGAGGGCGATCTCGTCGAGCGGCCGCTGCCGGATGTGGACTGGGTGGCCGAGAGCCTGAAGGGACTGGAGCCCGTGGTGGCCGGCCGTTTCTTCATCCATGGATCGCACGACCGGCACAGACGGCCCGTCGGCGGCGTTCCCCTGGAGATAGATGCGGGCGTGGCATTCGGCACCGGACATCACGGCACCACCCGGGGATGCCTGCTGGCCATGGAGCGGATCGCCCGCACCCGGCGCCCGCGCCGCGTGCTGGACGTGGGAACGGGAACCGGCGTTCTGGCCATCGCCGCGGCGAGGTTGTGGCGCGTTCCCGTCGTCGCTTCGGACATCGACCCGGTGGCGGTACGGACGGCCCGCGACAACGCCCGGCGGAACGAGGCGGCGCCGTTCATCCGTTTCCTCGTCGCTCCGGGCACGCGGCATTCCGTGATCCGGAACGCCGTACCCTACGATCTGGTGCTGGCCAACATTCTCGCGGGGCCGTTGCGGCGCATGGCGGCAGATCTGGCGCGTTGCACGGCGCGGGATGGCCACGTGGTGCTCTCCGGTCTGCTCCGGGCGCAGGAAAACGCGGTTCTCGCGCGGTTCACGGCCCATGGGCTTCGGCCTCTGGGGCGGATCCGCCTCGGGGAGTGGAGCACGCTGCTGCTGGGCCGGGGAGGTGTGGCGCGTTGCGGCGGCATGTGAAGCGTCTTCTCTACGGGGGGCTCGGGATCTCGGCCTTCCTGCTCGGCGTGGTCGGGATCTTCCTGCCGGTCCTGCCGACGGTTCCCTTCATGCTGGTCGCCCTGTGGGCGTTCTCGAATTCCTCGCAGCGGTTGCACGACGCCCTGTACCACCATCCGCGCTTCGGGCGCGCGGTGCGGGAATGGAAGCGGCATGGGGCCATACCGGCCAGGACCAAGGCGGTGGCGCTGACGGCGATGACGCTCAGCGGGGGCTGGATCCTGCTCTTCTCCGGGGCTTCCGCCTGGTTGCAGGTGCCGGCGCTCGCCTTCATCGGCTATGGCGGCTGGTTCGTCCTGACCCGGCCCACGCTGCGCGGAGGGTGAGCGGCGGGCAAAAAAAGACCCGGCTTGAAGAAGCCGGGTCCAGTGTGAAGCCAGGGAGGAAAGAAGAAGAGGGAGGGAAGAAACTTCTGTTCCTGGCTTGGTTCGTCAGAGGGAGGGAAACTCGTGTCCGTCAGCCCCAGACCTTTTCGTGGATCTCGCCGCGCGTGATGCCGAGGTCGGCCAGCATGCGGTCGTCCATCTCCATCAGCTCGGCTTCCGCCCTGCGCTTGCGGTGCCAGTCGACGACGGCGTGGAAGGCGGTGCGCACGGCGTTCATCACGGCCTCGGTCGGGGACACATGGTGATGATCGTGTGCATGGGTGAGGATCGACATCGGTCCGACCTCCTTCAAGGTCCAGAGGAATTCATGTGGGGCGTCGGCCCCGTTTCGTGTCTCCTATATGTCCCCGCGCGGCGGTGCGTACAATAGCAAATACGGCAAGCCAGATATGCACTGGATGCATAGCTCATGATTTTCCATAACACCATGAGAGAAAATGGCTTTTTCCGGTTCCCACGAAGCCGCTGTCACACTTTTTTCATAATTTGCGGCGCGTTTCCGGGGCCGTTCCGCGGTCCTTCCCCTGAGGGGCTTGCGCGCGGGCCGGTTCTCCGTGCAGTGAAAGGGCGATTGCCGGCGTCCGCGGCAGGGAGTAGGGCTTGACCATGAAGAGAAGCGGATTTCAGAGTTTCGAGGACGTCTCGCAGCCGGAGATGGCGCGGGAGCGCATCGCCGCCCTGAGGCGGTGGATGGCCGCGGAGGGGCTTGCCGCATGGGTTCTTCCGCGCACCGACGCCTGGCGGAACGAGTATCTGCGCGCCTGCGACGAGCGGCTGGCGTGGCTGACCGGCTTCACGGGGTCCGCCGGGCTTCTGGTGGTTCTCGCGCGCGAGGCGGTGCTGTTCGTGGACGGTCGCTACACCCTGCAGGCGGCGGAGCAGGTGGACGCGGAAGTGATCACCGTCCTTCCGGTGGCCGACCACCGGCCGGCCGACTGGCTGGCCGGGCGGCTCGGGGAGGGCGACAGGGCCGGCTTCGACCCGTGGCTGATGTCGCGGCGGGAGGTGCGCCGCTGGCGGCGCGGGCTCGAGGGGAAGGGAGCGGCGTTCGTTCCCGTTCTCCCCGATCCCGTCGACACCCTGTGGAAGGACAGGCCGCCACCCCCCGAAGGCGGGATCTTCCTCCATCCCGTGCGTTTCGCCGGAATGGCGGTGGCGGAGAAGCTGGATATCGTCCGCTCGCGCCTGGCGGAGGCCGGCGCCGACCATGCGCTGATCACCGGCACGGAGTCGACGAGCTGGCTGTTCAACATCCGTGGCCACGACATTCCGCATACGCCGGTGGTGCTCGGCTGGTCGCTGATACCCGCGGAGGGCGGGGCGGAGCTTTTCGTCGAACCCGGCAAGGTGCCGCGGGAGGTCTCCGACGCCCTTTCGGACGTCGCGTTCATCCGTCCCCCGCATGCCCTGGAGACGCGCCTGCGGGAGTTGGGGGAGCGGGGCGCGCGGGTGCTGGTGGACGAGGGACATGCGGCGGAAAAGCTTCTGCTCGTCCTCGAGGAGGCTGGCGCCTCTCCGGTCCACGGCCGGGATCCCTGCGTGCTGCCCAGGGCCTGCAAGACGGCGGCCGAACGGGCTGGGGCGCGGGCCGCGCACGTGCGCGACGGTGCGGCACTCGCCCGCTTCCTGTGCTGGCTGGAGACGGCGGCGGCCGATGGAGGCGTGGACGAGATCGCGGCGGCGATGAAGCTGGAGGCGTTCCGCGTGGACACCGCCGAGCGCGCCGGCGAGCCGCTCTTCGATCTGTCGTTCGACACCATTTCGGCGGCCGGTCCGCACGGCGCCATCGTGCACTACCGGGTGACGACACGGAGCAACCGCCCCCTGCGCCCCGGCGAGCTCTATCTCGTGGATTCGGGAGGGCAGTACCGCGACGGCACGACGGATGTCACGCGCACGGTTTTCATCGGTCCGCCCGGGCTGGAGCCGGAGGCGGATATGCGCCGCCATTTCACGCTGGTTCTGAAGGGCATGATCGCGCTTTCCCGCGTGCGTTTTCCGAAAGGCACCACGGGCGCCAATCTGGACGTGCTGGCGCGGCGGTTCCTGTGGGACGCGGGACTGGACTACGACCACGGCACGGGACACGGCGTCGGATCGTTTCTTTCCGTGCACGAGGGGCCGCAGAGCATATCGCGCATCGGCCGGGCGGAATTCCGCCCCGGAATGATCACGTCCAACGAGCCGGGCTTCTATCTCGAGGGCCGGTACGGCATCCGCATCGAAAACCTGATCCTGTGCAGGGAACCGGAAAGGCGGGACGGAGAGGAGCGGGAGATGTTGTCCTTCGAGACCCTGACCCTGTGTCCCATCGACCGCAGGCTGATCGACACCGCCCTGCTGGATCCGGACGAGCGCGCCTGGCTGGACGACTATCACCGGCATGTGCGGACGGTTCTCACGCCCCTTCTGGAAGGGGATGCGGAAACCCTGGCATGGCTGGAGCGGGCCTGCGCCCCCCTGCGCCCGTGAGGGCGGGAGGCGCCGGCCTCCTTCCTCCCGTTCCCGGCGGCGGATTTCTCTTGACACCGCGTGTTCCCGGCGCAAGGTGGCTTGCGGGGGCGCGGGCCGCCGTGGAGACTGTGCAGGTAGCAAGGGGCAACGGGACATGGACCGGGAGAACAACGCGGCTTCGGTCATGAGCGGAGCCATCGCCTCCGCCCGGCGCGGCATCGCGCACGTGTTCGTGCGCGACCTGACGCTGAAGGCGATGCTGGGCGTGCACGACTTCGAGAAGCTCGAACCCCAGCGCGTGATCATCAATGTCGATCTCACCGTCCGCGAGCGCAACGAACCGCTGGAGGACGACATCCACAAGGTGGTGTCCTACGAGAAGGTGGTGGAGCACATACGCCAGATCGTCAGCGAGGGGCATGTGCATCTGGTGGAGACGCTGGCGGAGTTGATCGCGGGGGAATGCCTGAAGAATCCCTACGTGCTCGCCGCCCGCGTCCGCGTGGAGAAGCCCGACATCTTCCCCGAGGCGCGTTCGGTGGGAGTGGAGATCGAGCGGCGCAAGGACGTTCCCTGAGGCGTGCGTCTTGCCGGTGCGCGGCCGCCGTCCTAGATTCCCGGCCATGAAGGAGACATCCGGACCCCGGAAGAACGGTCTGAGGACCGGCGTCGAGGTCATAGCCGAGTTCGTGAAGACGCTGCCGAACCGTCCCGGCGTGTACCGCATGTACGACGCCGCGGGCGATCTGCTCTACGTGGGCAAGGCCCGCGACCTGAAGAGGCGCGTCTCCACCTACGCGCGGGGGCAGGGGCATTCCAACCGCATCACGATGATGCTGACGCGCGTGGCGCGGATGGAATTCGCCACCACGGCCACCGAGGCGGAGGCGCTGCTGCTGGAGGCCAACCTCATCAAGAGGCTGAAGCCGCGCTACAACGTGCTGCTGCGCGACGACAAGTCGTTTCCCTACATCCTCATCGACAAGGAGCATCCGGCGCCCCGCCTGACCAAGCACCGCGGGGCGCGGCGCAAGAAGGGCAGCTACTACGGCCCCTTCGCCAGCGCCGGAGCGGTCAACCGCGCGCTGAACGCCATGGAGAAGGCGTTCCTCATCCGCACCTGCTCCGATTCCGTCTACGCCAACCGCACCCGCCCCTGTCTGAAGCATCAGATCCGCCGCTGCTCCGCGCCGTGCACCGGAGAGGTGAGCCTGGAGGAGCATGCCCGGCTGGTGCGGCAGGCGGAGGATTTCCTCTCCGGACGCTCCCACGGGGTGCAGGCGGAGCTGACCCGGCAGATGGAGGAGGCCGCGGAGAGGCTGGATTTCGAAACCGCCGCGGTGCTGCGCGACCGGCTGGCGGCGATGGCGCACATCGCCGCCGGGCAGGGCGTCAACCCGCGGACATTCGAGAACGCCGACGTCTTCGCCCTGGCCCAGGAGGGCGGCCAGACCTGCATCCAGGCGTTCTTCTTCCGCGCCTGGCAGAACTGGGGCAACCGCGCCTACTTTCCCCGCGCGGCGGAGGACCGCGACGAGGCGGAGATCCTTTCCGCGTTCCTCGCCCAGTTCTACGACGCCCGCCCGGCCCCTCCGCTCATTCTGCTCTCCCACGGGATAGAGGACGGCGAGCTTCTGGAGGAGGCGCTCTCGGAGAGGGCCGGACACCGGGTGCGCATCCATGTGCCGAAGCGGGGCGAGAAACGCCAGTTCGTGGAGACGGCGCTGGACAACGCCCGCGAGGCCCTCGGCCAGCGGCTCGCCTCCGCGAAGGCCCAGAAGGCGCTGCTGGAGGTGGTGGCGACGACCTTCGGGCTGCCGCGCGCCCCGCGACGCATCGAGGTCTACGACAACTCCCACATCCAGGGGACGAACGCCGTCGGAGCGATGGTCGTCGCGGGGCCGGAGGGCTTCATGAAGGCGCACTACCGCAAGTTCAACATCCGCGATGCCGACCTTGTTCCCGGCGACGATTTCGGCATGATGCGCGAGGTGATGCGGCGGCGCTTCTCGCGCCTGGCGAAGGAGTGCCCCGGTGGGCCGGAGACGGAGGAGGTGCCGGACGGAGGCTTCCCCTCGTGGCCGGATCTCGTTCTTGTGGACGGCGGGCGGGGCCAGCTCAACGCCGTTCTGGAGACGGTCCGGGAGCTCGGTGTGCGGGACGTCGCCTTCGTCGGCGTGTCCAAGGGGCCGGAGCGCAACGCGGGCAACGAGGTCTTCCATCTGGCGGACGGTCGCACTTTGCACTTGGACAGACGCAGTCCCGTGCTCTACTATCTGCAGAGACTCAGGGACGAAGCCCACCGGTTCGCCATAGGCTCGCACCGTGCGCGTCGCAGCAGGGAGGCACGGGGCAACCCGCTCGATGCCATCCCCGGCATCGGAGCGGCGCGCAAGCGGGCGCTTCTTGCCGCGTTCGGTTCGGCACGGGCCGTGGCCCGGGCCGAAGTTTCCGAGCTGGCCGCCGTGGAGGGCATCTCCCTGAAGCTGGCTCGGCTGATACACGACCATTTCAGATGACGGGCAGGAACGCGCGAACGGCACCATGACGGACAGCAACCAGAACAGAGGCCGGTCCGGTCTGCACGTGGCCATGCAGGTGCCGAACCTGCTCACCTACGGCCGCATCGCGGCGGTGCCCACCGTGGCCGCCTGCCTGCTGTGGGGGACGGACCTGCTGCGCTGGACGGCCCTCGCCATCTTCATCGCGGCCGCCATCACGGATTTCTTCGACGGCTACCTGGCCCGCGCCTGGGAGCAGCAGTCGGCGCTCGGCACGATGCTGGATCCCATCGCCGACAAGCTGCTGGTGGCCGGCGTCCTTCTCATGCTCGCGGCGGACCGCACCATCCACGGCCCGCATCTGTGGGCCGCCATCATCATCCTTTCGCGGGAGGTGCTGGTGTCGGGGCTGCGGGAGTTCCTCGGGCAGCTGCAGGTATCCGTGCCGGTGACCTGGCTGGCCAAGTGGAAGACGGCCATCCAGCTCGTCGCCATCGGCTTCCTGATCGCGGGGCCGGCGGGCGACAGGATTCTGCCCTGGACCACCGATATCGGTCTCGCCGGCCTGTGGATCGCCGCCGCGCTGACGCTCTACACCGGATACGACTATTTCCGCGCCGGCATCCACCATCTCATCGACGGAGACGGCCGCCGGTAGCCGTGCAGGAACGGGAGCACCAGCCATGAAGGTTCTCTATTTCGCGTGGGTGCGCCAGAAGGTCGGCAGGGCCTCGGAAGAGGTCTCGCCTCCGGAGGATGTGCGCACGGCCGGGGATCTGCTGCGCTGGCTGCGCGGCCGGGACGAGGCGCACGCGGACGCCCTGGCCGACGAGACGGCCCTGCGCATCGCGGTGGACCAGGAACATGCCGATCTCGACACCGACATCACCGGGGCCCGCGAAGTGGCCTTCTTCCCGCCCGTGACGGGTGGATGAGCGACGCCCCGCCCGCCCCGTCGTTCCGTTCCGGAAACCGGCTCCGGCGGGCGGTCAGCGTGCCAGCAGCACCGTGCGGCAGTAGGCCGGCAGCTTGGCCAGCGTCATCGGCTTGCGGGGTTTCGGCTTCTTCGGTCGCGGCCGGGGCAGGGGAATGCCGTTGTGGAACAGCTTGGGCTTCACCCGTCTGCCGCCGCCCCACGGCCTGTCGGAATACCAGTAGGCGAGGTTCTTGCCGCATCCCGTGCCGTCGGCCTCCTTTGGGTCGCCCTGGTCGCGGCAGTTGCTGGCTCCGGGCGGACAGCGCAACCGGACGTGGAAATGGTAGTTGTGCCCGTAGTAGGGGCGCACCTTGGCCAGCCATGCGCGGTCGCGCTGCCCGGTCCGGCGGGTCCAGTCGCACAGGTACTTCTTGATGGGCGGATGGACGAAGATGCGCTGCACGAGCGGGTTCTTCGCGGCCCGGCGGATGAGCCTCGCGTGCGCCTCGGTGAAGCGCGCCGGGTTGATCCTCCTGCGGTCCAGGGTCATCAGGGTGGCCGACATGGTCTCCCGCTCGCGGCGCGAGAGGACGCGGTCCGGCATGGGGGTGAGCCAGATGTCGGCATCGAGGCCGATCTGGTGCGAGGCGTGGCCGGTCAGCATCGGGCCGCCACGGGGCTGCGAGAGGTCGCCGATCAGCAGGCCGTTCCAGCCGTCCAGCGCCTTCGCCTCGATGGCCAGTTTCTTCAGGAATTCGATGAGCACCGGCTGTCCCCAGTAGCGGTTGCGCGACAGCCGCATCACCTGCCATGCCGAACCGGTCAGGGGCATGGCCACGTTGCCGGCGGCGCATCCGCGGGAATAGAAGCCGACGGGCTGGGGCGGCAGCGGCGCCGGTCCCCGGACCTCCGCGAACAGCTTCTTCGCGGGCAGCCTTTCCAGTCGGCGCGCCGCCGCGGAGGAGGGGTTGACGGCCGCCAACTTCTCGGCGGCGGAGGCCACATGGAGGCCGGGCATTCCCGTCGGCGCCCCGGCTACGAGCATGCCGGCGGCGGCGAGGGCGGCAATCGTCGGCGCCCGGGTCCTATTTCTTCCTGAAGGCATCGAGCGACACCACCTTCGGGGTTCCCGATCCGGAATCCCCGCTCTCTTCCGTCCCGGCTCCGGAAGTTCCGGTCCGGCCTTCCGCGGTTCCGGCCGCGGAGGACGCATCCTCCTCCGGAGTTCCGGTCTCCGGCGTCTCCCGCCGTTCCACGGGTTCTTCCCAGGCGACCTCGAACTGCAGGCCGAACTGCACCGCCGGATCGAAGAATCCCTTGACCGCCTCGAAGGGGACGACCAGCTTTTCGGGAATGCCGTCGAAGGACAGGCCGACCTCGAAATATTCCGGGTGGACGTGGAGATCCCAGAACTGGTGCTGGATGACGATGGTCATCTCCTCGGAATACTTCTTGCGGAGCCGGTCGGAGAGCTCGACACCGGGATGGCGTACGTCGAAGCTGATGAAGAAGTGATGGTCGCCGGGCAGTCCGTCCTTCTCGACGCGCATCAGCGCCAGGCGCACGACCTGCCTCAGGGCGGCCTGCGCCAGAAGGTCGTACCGCATCAGGTCCACCGGCGGCTTGCCGCCCTTGTTCATGCCGTCCTTCCCGCCTGTCATGTTGCCTCGCTGATCGTCCAGGTTGCAATTTTTCTGCGCCACAGGGTTGCAATATAGATGATTCAGGACTCCGCGCAAACCGGCAGGGAAAAGGCGGCGGAAAATGGACATAAAAGGCAAGATTTCATGGAAAACCGGGAAGAAGAAATGTCGGAGAAACGTCTTGCCGCCATTCGGACGCGGAAAGGAAATGAGAGGGCTTCTGTTGCCAGGTGCCCTCTCGAACCCCGCCCGGACGGGCTTGGCGTCCGGGACTTCATCTTTCGATGGCGGGCGCTGCCTTACGCAGCGACGGCCACCGGAGCATAGTTGTCGTTGGCAACTATTGAGTTCGGACCGTTACGGCGGTACCACAACCGGGCGAAAGGTCTGTCCTTTCCCCTCCCCGTCGAAACTGTTTCGCCCCCATCAGATGCGCCGGCCATGTTCTTCGCATCCCGCGCCTTCCGGCGCATGTGGTGGAGGCGCCGGGTACTGCCCCCGGGTCCGGGGAGGGTATTCCGACAGCCGTTTATCGCCATAGCCTGATCGCTCAGGCAGGGCTAATATAGGATACGGCCGCCCTCTTTTGAAGGGGGCGGATGGTTTTTTCGGACGGGGGCGGATGCATCATGGCAAGGACGGCCAGGGGCACGGGAAAACGGAAGGAAGGCGCGGCGGCGGGCGGCGGATCCGGCAGGCGGAGCGGCCGCCGGGCGCGGCCGGAGGGGCGCCTTGCGCGCTGGCGCGAGGATCTGCGCCTGCTCTACGAGGGACGTTCCCGCAGGGCGAAGCGTTTCCGCTATTTCATGCTGGCCTTCGATCTCTTCACCATCGGCTTCTTCGTGGTGGCCTCCTTCGTGCACGAGGCGCTGTGGCTGCGCGAGACGGAGATCGTGCTCTCCGTCCTCATCACCATCGACTTCCTGCTGCGGCTGTGGATCTCGAAGGACCGCCGGCGCTACCTGCTGCAGCTGGCCACCATTGCCGACGTGGTGGTGGTGGTCTCGCTGGTCGTCCAGTTTTTCGTGGAGAACCTCGCCTTCCTGCGCATCCTGCGGGCGCTGCGACTGATGCGCTCCTATCACGTGGTCAACGACCTGCGGGCCCGCTGGCCGTTCTTCCGGCGCAACGAGCACGTGATCGTCGCGGCGGTGAACATGATCGTGTTCGTCTTCGTGGTGACGGCCACCGTCTACGTCTTCCAGGCGCCGATCAATCCCTACATCAACAACTACGTCGACGCCCTCTATTTCACCGTCACCACCCTGACCACCGTGGGGTACGGGGATATCACCCTGACCGGCACCTCCGGAAAACTCCTCGCGGTGTCCATCATGATCTTCGGCGTCGCCCTGTTCCTGCGGCTGGTGCAGGCGGTCTTCCGTCCCCGCAAGGTGCGCTACCGCTGCCCCCAGTGTGGCCTCATGGAGCACGACCCGGACGCAAGCCACTGCAAGGCCTGCGGCCATGTCCTGAACATCCCCTACGAGGGGTGACGCCCCCTCAGCGCCCCTTCTCGTACAGGCCGACGAGTACGGCCTCGGCCAGGACGTGACCGCGCATCGCCTCCAGCAGCGCGCTTCTGGTCAGCGGCCGCGCGGGAAGATCGACGTCCAGCGCGTAGAGGCGGAAGAAGTAGCGATGCTCGCCGACCGGAGGGCACGGGCCGCCATAGCCTATGCGCTTCCAGTCGTTGTAGCCCTCCACGGCTCCCTCCGGCATCATCCGGCCGCTTGCGCCCTCGGTCAGCCCGGGCGCGGAGACGGGAATGCCGTGCACCACCCAGTGGCTCCAGATCATGCGGGGGGCCGCCGGGTCCGGCGCGTCCGGGTCGTCGACGATCAGGGCGAGCGAGCGGGCGGCCGCGGGAACGTCCGTCCAGACGAGGGGCGGCGAGATGTCCTGTCCCTCGCAGGTGTACCGGGATGGAATGCGGCTTCCATTGGCGAATGCCGGCGAATGCAGTCTCATGGCTGTTTCCTCCGCCCCGGGATGTTGAACATACGCGAACAACATGGCGAGAACCGCCAGCAGCGCCATGGCGACTCCCGGCGGGCGTCCGTCCGGTCTGCTCATTCCCGGTCTCCTTTCCGTGTGCCGTTCCTCTCTTTCCGGCCGGATTCCCACAGGCGGTGGCAGATGTTTTGCAATATCTTCCGAATCCGGCTAGTTTTCCGAAAAGGTCCCTCATGTTGTGGGGGCTGTCTTTTCATGGGACCAACATTCTATCCGCAAAGGGGGTCTGTCAAATGGCCGACATTTCCAAGTATATCGAGGACGTGAAGCGTTACGACGCCAATCCGAACGAGAAGGCGGTGGAGACCATCGTCAAGTATCTGGGCATCGCCCTGCGTTCCCGCGACGCTTCTCTCGTCTCCTGCTCCGACGACAGCGAGCTGGACCGCGTCCGCAAGGGCTTCTGCGTGAAGAAGCTGGGGCTGGACGCCGATGCGGCCGATGCTGCGGTGAAGAAGGTCTGCGAGCAGATGAAGGGCGACCGGAACAAGAATCGCGTGACCTTCTACTATCTCGTGGCCCAGACCTCCGGCACCATGGACAAGCTTCTCTGAGCCGGAAAACCGGCGTCTTTCGGACGCACCGGCGAGAACGCTCTTGAATTCCGCCCGTGCCCGGTGGTTTCCTGCCGCCGGGCATGGTTTTCGTGCCTCTCGGAACCGAATCGCCAGGAAACGCATGGGAGGGGCGTATGCGGCAGTATCTCGACCTGATGCGCCGCGTGCTGGAACACGGCGTGCGCAAGGACGACCGCACGGGAACCGGTACGCTGAGCGTCTTCGGACACCAGATGCGCTTCGATCTTTCCGAGGGCTTTCCCCTCCTCACCACGAAGAAGCTGCACCTCCGCTCCATCATCTACGAGCTGCTCTGGTTTCTGCGCGGCGACACCAACATCCGCTGGCTGAACGAGAACGGCGTGACCATCTGGGACGAATGGGCCGACGAGAACGGCGATCTCGGTCCCGTCTACGGCGCCCAGTGGCGCTCCTGGCCCACATGCGACGGAGGGGCGGTCGATCAGATCGCCGAGGTGGTCGGACAGATCCGGACCAATCCGGATTCGCGGCGCCTGATCGTCTCCGCCTGGAACGTCGCGGAGGTGCCGCGGATGGCGCTGCCGCCCTGCCATCTGCTCTTCCAGTTCTATGTCGCGGAGGGGCGGCTGTCCTGCCAGCTCTATCAGCGTTCCGCCGACATCTTCCTCGGGGTGCCGTTCAACATCGCCTCCTATGCGCTGCTGACGCACATGGTGGCCCACGTGACGGGTCTGGAGCCGGGAGATTTCGTGCATACGTTCGGCGACGCCCATCTCTACCTGAACCATCTGGAGCAGGCGCGGACCCAGCTGTCCCGCGAGCCGCGCCCGCTGCCGCGGCTGGAGATCGCCCGCAGGGTCGAAAGCATCGACGATTTCCGGTTCGAGGATTTCGTCATCACGGGTTATGATCCCCATCCGCACATCAAGGCTCCCGTGGCCGTGTGATCCAATGCGTGCGGAGGAAGGAGGCCTGCTTGGGCTGGTCCGCCCGGTTCATCCCGCCGTTCGCCGCGCGCCGGCGCGCGGAGGTCCGTTCGGCCCGCAGACGGCTGGAGGATGGAAGCTGGATCGTGGACGTGCGCGGACAGACCTGCCCGGGCTATCTTCTCGACATCAACCGCCACGTGTCGGCCATCGGTCCGGGAGCCCGGATCCGGCTGCTCGTCACCTATCCGCCCTGCGGCGAGGACGTGCGGGCCTGGTGCGCGGAGAAGGGATACGAATTCACGGGTATCGAACGGGTTGACGATCACTACGGCATAGGGATCGCGACATGAAGTACTGGCTTGTCGTCTATATGCTTCTGAACGGTGTCTGGACCCCCGGTTCCGAGGTGCGGCCCATGGGATGGCATCCACGGGCCTATCCGTCGAGGGAGGCCTGCGAGGAACGCAGGGTCTTCGCGATGAAGGCCGTGGAAAGGACCTCGAAGACGCCCTCGAAGTGGTTCTGCACGACGACGCCGCATGCGCCGCTCGAACAGCTGGAGCGCGAGGCGGCCCGCGCCCGCTGATCCGTTTCTCCCTCATTGCTGGCATGCTTCGGGGCGGCACAACCGTGCCGTCTTTCCCGCGTACCATGGTTCATGCGCCGCGCCCCCGCCGGGTGGGATTTTCCCTTGAAAACCCGAACGGACGCATGGGCGCGGGGCCGTTCTCTGGTATCATGCTCCCGGGGACGCAACGATCGGACCGGCGAAGAAGTCCGGCGGGTCCGCGGGAGCGCAAGAGGGAGGAGGATGCCCGATGACAGACAGAAAACCCACCATCGCCCTTGTCGTGGCCGTGGCGAGGAACGGCGTGATCGGCCGGCTGAACGAGCTTCCGTGGAAGCTGCCCTCGGAACTGAAGCATTTCAGGGAGCTGACCATGGGCCATCCCGTGATCATGGGGCGGAAGACGTTCGAGAGCATCGGCAGGGCGCTGCCCGGGCGCGACAACATCGTGCTCACCCGCGGCAAGATCATGGACGATCCGGAGGCGCTGACGGTCAATTCCTTCGAGGAGGCCGTGGCCATGGGGGAACGTCTGGCGCGCAAGCGCGGCGTCGACGAGATCATGGTGATCGGGGGCGGGCAGATCTTCGACCGTCTGCGCGGCCAGGCGCAGCGGATCTATCTGACCCGGGTGCACATGGACGCCGAGGGCGACGTGACCTTCCGCGATCCGGAGCCGGAGATCTGGGAGGAGGTGTCCCGCGAGGAGCGCAGGGCCGCCGAGGGGGACACCTGCGACTACGCCGTCTGCGTCTACGAACGGAGGAAACCGGCGAACTGACGGCTTGCGGCCCGCGATGCTTCGGCTTAAGGATTCTCCGTCCCGCCCGTTTTCTTTCCATCCGGATGGAGCAATCCCATGACCACCGAGTATCGCATCGAGTCCGACAGTTTCGGTGAACTGAAGGTCCCGGCCGACAAGTACTGGGGGGCGCAGACGCAGCGCTCCCTGCAGAACTTCCCGATCGGGCACGAGACCATGCCGCGGCCCGTGATCCGCGCGCTCGGGATCATCAAGCGCGCAGCCGCCCAGGCCAACATGGAGCTGCGGAATCTCGATCCCCGGATCGGCGAGGCCATCGTGCAGGCGGCCACCGAGGTCATGGAGGGGAAGTTCGACGACAACTTTCCGCTGAAGGTCTGGCAGACGGGTTCCGGAACCCAGACCAACATGAACGCCAACGAGGTGATCGCCAACCGGGCCATCGAGATCCTGGGCGGGCGGATCGGCTCGAAGGATCCCGTGCATCCCAACGACCACGTGAACCGTTCGCAGTCCTCGAACGACACCTTCCCGACCGCCATGCACATCGCCACGGTGGAGGAGGTGACGCATCGCCTGATCCCGGCTCTGGAGCACATGCTCGGGGTGCTGGAGGGGAAGGTGGAGGAATGGTCGGACATCATCAAGATCGGCCGCACCCACACCATGGACGCCACGCCCCTGACGCTCGGGCAGGAGTTCTCCGGCTACGCGCAGCAGGTGCGGCTCGGAATCGCCAGGGTGAAGGACGCGCTCCCCCGCCTCCACGCGCTGGCTCAGGGCGGTACGGCGGTCGGCACCGGTCTCAATACGAAGAAGGGCTTCGACGTGCTGGTCGCGAAACACATCGCGGCGGCGACGGGACTGCCTTTCGTCACCGCGGAGAACAAGTTCGAGGCCCTGGCCGCCCATGACGCCATGGTGGAGATCTCCGGGGCGCTGAACGTGGTTGCCGCCTCCCTCTTCAAGATCGCCAACGACATCCGGTTCCTCGGCTCCGGGCCGCGCTGCGGACTGGCCGAGCTGATCCTGCCGGCCAACGAGCCGGGATCCTCCATCATGCCCGGCAAGGTGAACCCCACGCAGGCGGAGGCGCTGACGCAGGTCTGCGTGCAGGTCATGGGCAATCACGCGGCGGTGGGCTTCGCCGGTTCGCAGGGCCATTTCGAGCTGAACGTCTACAAGCCCGTGATCGTCTACAACGTTCTCCAGTCCGTCCGCCTGCTGGCCGACGCGGCGCGCAGCTTCACCGACCGCTGCCTCGTCGGCATCGAGCCGAACCGCGAGCGCATCGCGGAGCTTCTGGAGCGCTCGCTGATGCTGGTCACGGCGCTGGCCCCGGTGATCGGCTACGACCGGGCCACGGAGATCGCGAAGGCCGCCTACCGGAACGGTACCACCCTGAAGGAGGAGGCCGTGCGTCTGGGTTATGTGACCGCGGAGGAATTCGACCGTATCGTGCGTCCGGAGAAGATGCTGGGGCCGAGCGAATGACGGGGAAGGTCGTAAATCTCAGGCAGGCCCGTAAACGCCGGGCGCGGGCGGAGAAGGAGAAGCGGGCGGAGGAGAACCGCATCCGCTTCGGCCGCACGAAGGCGGAGCGGAATCTCTCCGGGATGCTGCGCGAGAAGCATGTCCGTCACGTGGACGGCCACCGCCGGGAGGACGAGGAGGAATGAGCGGTCCGCGCAAACGGTCCGTCGTCATAGCCGGCCATCCCACGAGCCTGACGCTCGAGGACGAATTCTGGGACGAGCTGAAGCGCATCGCGGCGGAGGAGGGCGTGTCCGTGCCCGTCCTGATCGGGCGGATCGATTCGGAACGCGGGGACCGCTCCCTCTCCTCGGCGGTGCGGGTCTTCGTCCTGCGGCATCTGCGCCGGGCGGCGGGCCGGGGCTGAGCCGGACGCTCCGGCGGCCTATTCGCGGACCTCGGTGACGTCCGGCGTGCGCCAGTTGAGATGCTGGCCGCCGTCCAGGACGATCATCTGCCCGGTCATGGCCGGAGCAGAAAGGATGAAGCGAACCGCAGCGGCGATCTCCTCCGGCGTGGTGCCGCGGCCGAGCAGGGTCAGCTCGCACTGGCGGGCGAAGTCCTCATCGCTCATGCGGGCGTTGGCCAGGCACGGCCCCGGCGAGACGGCGTTGACCCGGATGTTCTCCTCCGCGAGCGCCTGGGCCATGGTGCGGGTCGCGGTCCACAGGCCGGCCTTGGACAGGGTGTAGGAGAAGAACAGCGGGTTGAGCTTCAGCACCCGCTGGTCGATGATGTTGACGATGTTCCCCTCCACGTCGCGCGGCTTCCGGGCGGCGAAGGCCTGGGCGAGAAAGACGGGCGCGCGCAGGTTGACGTCCATGTGCGCGGTCCAGTCGGCCAGGGTCATGGTCTGGAGCGTGTCGGGCTCGAAGAGCGAGGCGTTGTTGACCAGAACCGTCGGGGGACGCTTCAGCAGACGTTCGGCCTCCAGCACGATGCGCAGGGGGGTTTCGGGATCCGCCAGATCGCCCTGGACGACGGCGGCCTCCGTCCCGAGGGCGCGGATCTCCTCCCGGACGGCTTCCGCCTCGTCGCGGGAGGTGCCGTAGTGGATCGCGACGTCGTGTCCCGCGCGGGCCAGCTCCAGGGCGATGGTGCGGCCGATCCGTCTGGCCGCTCCGGTGACGAGGGCGGCGCCCCTGGCCGTGGTGCCTGTCATGCTTCCGGTTCCTCCACGATGCGTTTCAGGAGCGCCAGAAGTTCCTCGCGGCTCGCGGGTCGGAAATCTCCGGCGATCCATCTGTCCTGCACCCTGCGCAAGATTTGCCCGACGGCGGGCCCCGGCGCAACGCCCGCGGCGATGGCATCCTTTCCGGTGAGCGGAAACACGGGGGGCGTCCAGTCGCGCAGGGCGGCGAGGGCCTCGGCGAAGGCGCGATCGTCGATGCGGCCCGCCGCATGGGCGTGGCGGGCGATGTCGCGTGCCGCCTCGACGCTTTCGCGCCAGGCGAGGGCGCGCCACTCCCGCCCCGAATCGGGGAGCCTTCCAATCCTGCGGAGCTTCTCCAGTCGCCCCGCCTCCCTGCGGGAGAGCCGGAGGGCGTCCTTCAGCTCCGGCTGGGGACCGCAGAAAGCGGCGATCCGCAGCAGCCAGTCGGGGGGGAGCGCGTGACGGTCGTCGTCGGTGGCCATGCGGGCCAGCGCCTCGAAATCCCTGCGGCAGTTTCCGGGAACGACATGGTCCAGCACGCCGGCGTTCGCCATGTGCAGCATGGCCTCCACGGCGCGGGGCGCGGTCAGAAGCCGCCGCATCTCCTCGCGGATCCGTTCGCGGGAGATGCGGGAGAGTCCGTCGCGCAGTTCGGAAATGGCGTCCAGCGCCTCCGGATCGGGATCGCCGTCCGCGTACTGGGCCCAGAAGCGGAAGAACCTGAGAATGCGCAGGAAGTCCTCGCGGATGCGCCGGCGGGCGTCGCCGATGAAGCGCACGCGGCGGGCGCGGGCGTCCGGCAGTCCGCCGAGCGGGTCGTAGACGTTGCCCTCGGCGTCGGCGTAGAGGGCGTTCATGGTGAAATCGCGCCGGCGGGCGTCCGCTTCCCAGTCGTCGGTGAAGGCGACGCGGGCGTGGCGGCCGTCGGTCTCCACGTCCCGGCGCAGGGTGGTGACCTCGTAGGTTCTGCCGCCGCGCGCGACCAGCACAGAGCCATGGTCGATGCCGACGGGATGGACGGAGAAACCGGCGGCGCGGGCCCGTCGCATCACCTCCTCCGGGGGCAGGCGGGTGGCGATGTCCACGTCCTGCACGGGAAGGCCGATCAGGGCGTTGCGCACGGCGCCGCCGACGACGCGGGCGTCGTCCCTGCCGAGCGCGTCGAACAGCCGGCGCAGCGCGGGATCCAGGAGCCAGCCGGCGCCGGCCAGCCTTTCCGGAATGCGTCCGCCGGTGCCGGATGTGCCGTCGCCGTCAGTCATGCAGACGCTCCCACAGCATGCGGAGGATGCCCGCCGTGGCGCCCCAGATGAAGCGCTCGGGATGGCGGATGACCCAGTGCCGTTTCCGGCCGCTCCGGGATTCGACCACCTCGCGGACGTGGTTGTCCGGGTTCAGTACGGTTTCGAGGGGCAGCTCGAAGATCTCCTCCACCTCGCGGGCGCAGGGGCGCAGCCGGCAGTCGGCGGCCACGATGCCGACGAGGGGCGCGATGGCGAAGCCGGTTCCGGTCTCCCACGGATCGAGGAAACCGAGCGGTGTGACGTCGCGGCGGGCGATGCCCGTCTCCTCCTCCGCCTCGCGCAGGGCGGCGCGCAGGGGATCTTCCCCGTCCCGCATGCGGCCTCCGGGAAAGCAGATCTGCCCGGGATGGTGGGGCAGATCCGCCCGGCGCCGCGTGAGCAGCACGGAGGGGCCGGTGGCGCGCCGCACCACGGGCACCAGCACCGCGGAAGGCACCGGGCCGGCGGGCATGGCGGGGGGCAGGGGCGAAAGACGCTCCCGCGCCCGGTCGGCGAACTGGTCGAGAGTCAGAAAAAACTGCATGGCGTGCCCTTTTCGCGCCATGATGGAGATGTTCGAGTGGAGAAGCAACTGTCATCCCTGACATGGTTTTAATGCTATAGCATGTCGGGATGTTATACATTCCGGCAAAAATTCCTGCGAAACGCGAGGCATGACATGAGCGAGGCCGTCAGGGCGGAAGAGAAGATCGTCGGACAGATCGAGCAGGCGGCGGAACGGCTGCGGAAGGTGCGCGAGGAGACGGCCCGCGTGATATACGGGCAGGAGGGGGTGGTGGAGCTCGCCCTCGTCGCGGTGCTGGCGGGCGGGCACGCCCTTCTGGTCGGCGTGCCAGGGCTGGCCAAGACGCTGCTGGTCAACACGCTGGGAACGGTGCTCGGGCTCGACGCCGGGCGCATCCAGTTCACGCCCGACCTGATGCCCGCCGACATCACCGGATCGGAGGTGATGGAGGAGGACGAGCACGGCAGGCGGCATTTCCGCTTCATTCCCGGGCCGGTGTTCTGCCAGCTCCTGATGGCCGACGAGATCAACCGCGCCTCGCCGCGCACCCAGTCGGCGCTTCTGCAGGCCATGCAGGAACGGTTCGTGACGGTGGCCGGCGAGCGCCACGACCTGCCGCGGCCCTTCCACGTGCTGGCCACGCAGAACCCGCTGGAACAGGAGGGCACCTATCCGCTGCCCGAGGCGCAGCTCGACCGCTTCCTGCTGGAGATCGACGTGGACTATCCCGACCGCGAGGCGGAGGCGCGCATGCTGATCGCCACCACCGGCGAAACGGAGGCTTCGGCCTCCCGCGTGCTTGACGCCTCGGAGCTGATGCGCATCCAGCATCTGGTGCGTCTGATGCCCGTCGGCGAGGGGCTGGCCGAAACGATTCTCGACGTCGTGCGGGCGGCGCGGCCCGGACAGCCCGAGGCGGACGACTTCATCGACGCCAGCGTGGCCTGGGGGCCGGGACCGCGCGCCGGACAGGCGCTCATGCTCGGAGTGCGGGCGCGGGCCCTGCTGCACGGGCGGCTGGCTCCGTCGGTGGACGACGTGGCGGCGCTTCTCGATCCGGTGCTGCGTCACCGCATGGCCCTGACCTTCTCGGCGCGGGCCGACGGAGTGAAGCTGGCCGACGTGATCGGCCGGCTGAAGGAAAGGATCGCCTGAATTGGCACGAAAGGACGACAGCACGGCGCTGCGGAACGCCTCGGAGGCTCTCGCGCATGCCCTGCCGCCGCTGCTCGTCGAGGCGGAGAGGGTGGCCCAGACGGTCATGCACGGGGTGCACGGCCGCAGGCGCGCCGGGCCGGGCGAGGATTTCTGGCAGTACCGCCACTACGTCCGGGGGGACGACGCCGCGGCCATCGACTGGCGCAAGTCGGCGGCTTCCGAGCGCGTCCTGATCCGCGAGAACGAATGGATGGCGGCCAACACCCTGTGGCTGTGGGTGCAGACCGGCGCGGGCATGCGCTACCGCTCGGACATGGCGCGGGTGACGAAGGCGCACCGCGCCGCCCTGATCGCGCTTGCGCTCGCCCGTCTGGCCACCCGGGCCGGGGAGCGGGTCGCGGCCCTCGGGGCCGGCTGGCGGCCCGACCATACCGGGGCCGCGGTGGAACGGCTGGCCGGATGGTTCGATCCGGAGACGCCCATGCGGCGTGAGGACCTGCCGCCGAAGGCGGAGCTTCCGCGCTTTTCGACGTGCGTCCTGATCGGCGACTTCTTCGCCGACGCGGACGAGCTGGAGGCACGGGTGCGGGAGCTGGCCGCCCGCGGCGCCAGGGGGCACATGCTTCAGGTGGTGGACCCGGCGGAGGAGACGTTCCCCTTCACCGGGCGCACCCGCTTCGAGGATTGCGGGGGGCGCGAGGCCATGACCGTGGGCAGGGCCGAGGCGCTGCGCCGGGAATACATGGAGCGGCTGGCGAAGCACCGCGACCGTCTGTCCCTGCTGGCCAGGCGTCTGGACTGGACCTTCCACGTCCACCGGACGGATGCGCCCGTCCAGCATCCGCTTCTGCTTCTGCATGCGCACATCGGCGGACATCTGGCCATGCCGCACGCGCGGGGAGGGACGGCATGAACTGGCTTTCCGCGCTGACGTTCGCGAACCCGGCCGCGCTGGTGGCGCTTCTCGCGCTGCCCGTGATCTGGTGGCTGCTGCGGGCGGTGCCGCCCCGTCCCAGAACGGTGCGCTTTCCGCCCTTCCGCATCCTTCTCGGTCTGAAACCGAAGGAGGAGGAGGCCGCGCGCACCCCATGGTGGCTCGTGGCGCTGCGTCTGATGCTGGCGGCGCTGGTGATTCTCGCCGTCGCCGGTCCGCGCATTCCTCCGCCGTCCAGAATCTCCCTGACCGCCGGGGGGCCGCTTCTGGTGGTGGTGGACGACGGCTGGGCGGCGGCGCGCAACTGGACGCGGATCATGGAGACCCTGGGCGGCGTTCTCGACGAGGCGGCGCGTCGCGGCCGTCCCGTCGTGCTGGCCACCACGGTGGCGGGGGCCGCGGCGCCCTCCCTGGCGGCGCGGAAGGCGGAGGAGGTGCGCAGGGGGCTGGCCGCCCTCGCACCGAAGGCCCTGACGCCGGACCGGCCCCGGCTGCTCGACCGGTTGCGCCGGCAGGGCGTGCGGGCCACGCAGGCGCTTTGGCTGTCGGACGGGCTGGACTATGGTCACGCGGCGACCTTCGCCGACGGACTGACGGTCGTAGGCGGGCGGCTGGACGTCCTTTCCCCCGGCGCGGAGGATCTTCCGCTCGCCGTGGGGCGGCCTCTGCAGAACGGCGGACGTCTCCAGGTTCCGGTCATGCGGGCCGATGCCCGGAGCGCGGAGCGGACGCGGATCGTGGTGCGCGCCCGCAACGGCCGGCCGCTGGCCGACGCTCCCGTCGTCTTCCACGGCAACGCCCGGAAGGCCTGGACCGCGCTCTCCCTGCCGCTGGCCATCCGAAACGAGGCGGCGCTCCTGACCGTCTCCGGACAGGGACACGCGGGCGCCGCATGGCTGTTCGACGACCGTTTCCGCCGCAAGAGCGTTCTCGTCTTCTCCGGGGAGACGCGCGGGCGGGGACAGCCCCTTCTGTCGCCGGTCTACTACATCGTGCGTGCGCTCCAGCCGATGGCGGAGGTGGCGGAGGCGCAGTCGCTGGCCATGGTGGATGGGCGGCTCGGTCCGGGGCTCTCCATGCTGATTCTGGCCGACGTGGGCCGGCTGGACCGGGCGCGGCGCGACAGGATCGCCGCGTGGGTGCGCAAGGGCGGCGTGCTGCTGCGCTTCTCCGGTCCGCGCATGGCCGGGGAGCACGACGATCTCGTGCCGGTGCGGCTGCGGGCCGGCGGGCGACAGCTCGGCGCGGCGCTGAGCTGGGAGAAGCCGCAGGCGCTGGCGCCGTTTCCGCGTTCCTCGCCGCTGGCCGGCCTGAGCCCGGACCGCGAGGTGCGCGTCACCCGCCAGGTGCTGGCCGAACCGGGGCCGGAGCTGGCGGACCGCACGTGGGCGGCGCTGGAGGATGGAACGCCGCTCATTACCGCGCGCCGCGAAGGGAATGGACTGATCGTCCTCGTGCACACCACGGCCAGTCCCGAATGGTCGAACCTTCCCATGTCCGGGCTGTTCGTGGACATTCTCGGGCGCATCCTCGACCTCGCCCCCGCCGCCCGGGCGGTGGCGGAGGGTGGGCGCGCCGCCGCCCCCGGCAAGGAGCGCGCGGTCAACGGTCCGTGGACGCCCTGGAAGGTGCTCGACGGCTTCGGCAATCTGGTCGCGCCGCCCGCGGAGGCGCAGCCGGTGCGCGCGGAGAAGTTCGACGCGACCCGTCCTTCCGCGATGCATCCGCCCGGTCTGTACGTGCGGGACGGCGCCGTGCGCGCCCTGAATCTCATGGCGGAAGGCGTCATGCCGAAGATGCTGCCGGCGGGGCTGGCGACGGCGGGATACGCCACCCGCCCGGCGCGGGACTTCGCTCCGGCCCTGTTCGTCGCCGCCTTTGTCCTCTTCCTGCTGGACACGCTGGCGATGCTGTGGATCGCCGGCGCGCTGGGACGGCGGCGTGCCGCGACGGCCTCCGTGCTGGCGGGGATCCTGCTTCTGGCGCCCGCGTTTCCTCCGGGCGTGGCGCATGCCGCCGAGGCGGCCGGAAAGGACGGAGGACGGGCGCTGGAGTTCGCCATGAAGGCCACGGAGAGGACGCGGTTCGCCTACGTGGTCACCGGCGACGGCGAGGTGGACGAGGTGTCGCGGGCCGGGCTCTCCGGGCTTTCGGCCTTCCTCACGCAGCGCACCTCCGTGGAGCCGGGCGAGCCCATGGCCGTGGACATCGAGCGCGACGAGATCGCCTTCTTTCCGCTGATCTACTGGCCCGTGCTGCCGGATGCGCCGAAGCTGTCCCCGAAGGCGGTGGCGAAGCTGGACGTCTATCTGAAGAACGGCGGCACGATCCTGTTCGACACGAGAGACGCTCCCGATGCGGAGCTGTCCGGGGGCGCGACCCCGGCGCGCGAGGCCCTGCGGCGCATTCTCTCCGATCTCGACGTGCCGCCGCTCGAGCCCGCTCCGAGGCGGCACGTGCTGACCCGTTCGTTCTATCTCATCAAGGATTTCCCGGGCCGGTTCACCGGTTCGCCCCTGTGGGTGGAGGCCACCTCCGCCGGTCGCGAGCGGCGCAGGCTCTCCACCGGCAACGCGGACGGCGTCTCCGCCATCCTGATCACGGGGAACGACATGGCCGGGGCCTGGGCGCTGACGCCGGCGGGCCGGCCCCTCCTGCCCGTGATTCCCGGCGGGGCGCGGCAGCGTGAATATGCCATCCGCGCCGGCATCAACATCGTGATGTACGCGCTCACCGGCAACTACAAGGCCGACCAGGTGCACATCCCCGCGATACTGAGGAGGCTGGGGCAGTGACGCGGACCTCCATCGTCTTCCAGCCTCTGCTCGATCCCTGGCTCGTCGCCGTTCTGGCGCTGGCCGGGGCCGGGCTGGTGCTGCTCCTGTGGTGGAAGGGAGGGCGCAGGGCCTCCGCCCTGGTGCGTCTGCTGGCGCTGGGCGTCCTTCTGCTGGCCCTGCTGGACCCGCGTCTGGAGCGCGAGAAGCGCCAGCCGCTGACCGACATCGCGGTGCTGGTCCTCGACCGGTCGGCCAGCCAGACGGTGGACGGACGCATGGAGCGGGTGCGCCGGGCCGAAGAGGAATTGCGCGCCATGCTGGGCGGACTGGAGAATACGGAGGTCCGGCAGGTGGTGCTGCGCCCGCGCGACGGGCGGGACGGCACGGAGCTCGTCGCTGCGCTGCGCGAGGCGCTTGCGGACGTGCCGCCGGAACGCTTCGCCGGGGCGCTGCTGGTGACCGACGGGCGGGTGCACGACATGCCCGAAAATCCGGAGGACGCCCTGCCTCCCGGCTATTCGGGGCCGGTGCACGTGCTGATCGACGGCCGCAGGAACGAACGCGACCGCCGCGTGGTGGTGGACAGGGCCGCCCGCTACGGCATCGTCGGCAAGCAGCGCACCATCCGTTTCCACGTCGAACAGAACGGGGGGACGAAGGGCGGACGGATCGCGGTGACCATACGGGTGGACGGCGAGGAATGGGGCGTACTGAAGGTGACGCCCGGCAAGCCCGTGGAGATGGACCTGCCGGTCGGACACGCCGGGCAGAACATCGTGGAGATCATCGCCGAGCCCATGGCCGGAGGCGAACTCTCGCTGCGCAACAATCATGCGGTGGTGGTCACCAAGGGCGTGCGCGACCGTCTGCGCGTGCTGCTGATCTCCGGCGAGCCGCATCCGGGCGAGCGCACCTGGCGCAATCTGCTCAAGGCCGATCCGTCGGTGGATCTGGTGCATTTCACCATTCTGCGTCCGCCGGAGAAGCAGGACGGGACGCCGATCCGCGAACTGGCGCTCATCGCGTTTCCGACCCGCGAGCTCTTCGTGGAGAAGCTGGACAGCTTCGATCTCATCATCTTCGACCGCTATCAGCGGCGGGCCATCCTGCCCGCCGTCTACATGGCCAACGTGGCGCGCTACGTGCGGAACGGCGGGGCCGTCCTGCTGACCGCCGGGCCGGAGTACGCCGGCGTCTACTCCCTCTACAACACCGGCCTCTCGGACGTCGTTCCGGCCCGCCCCGCCGGGGGCGTGGTGCGACGCCCGTTCCGCCCCGCGGTGCCGGAGAAGGGGCGCCGTCATCCCGTGACGCGCGGCCTGGCCGGGGCGGGGACGGGAGATGCTCCGCCGCGCTGGGGGCGCTGGTTCCGGGCCGTGGACGCCGACGTGGACGGCGACGCGCAGGTGGTCATGACCGGGCCGGACGGCAGGCCGCTGCTGGTGCTGGCCCGCAAGGGGGAGGGGCGCATCGCCACGCTGCTGTCCGATCACATCTGGTTGTGGGCGCGCAAGTACGACGGTGGCGGGCCCTATGTGGAGCTGATGCGCAGGCTCGCCCACTGGCTGATGAAGGAGCCGGATCTCGAGGAGGAGGCCCTGGAGGGCGTGGCCACGGCGCGCGGCCTGTCGGTGACGCGCAGGACCATGGCCGACGCGCCGCCGCCGGTGGAGGTGACCGGGCCGGACGGAGAGAGGAGCGTGCTTCCCATGCGGCGGGTGGAGCCGGGCGTGTGGCGCGGACTGGTGAAGGACGCCCGGCCGGGCCTCTACCGCCTGAAGAGCGGCTCCCTCGAGAGGCTGGCGGCCATGGGCGACATCGACAGCCTGGAGATGCGCGCGCTGACGGCGACCGGCGACATTCTGAAGCCGCTGACCACCCTGACCGGCGGTGCGGTGCGCTGGATCGCGGATGGAAAGGGCGTGTCGCTGCCGCGTCTCGTCAAGGTGCCGGCGGATCGCGCCATGGCCGGCGGCGGCTGGCTGGGGCTGAAGGAGGCCGGAGCGACGCGGCTGCTGGCGGTGGAGCGGCGGGCCCTGTTCGCGACCCTGCCCATGCTCGCCCTGGCCCTGCTGCTGCTGGGACTGGCCTGGTGGGCCGAACGCAGGTGAGGCTTCCCTTCCATCGGAGGGACGTCCGGCGCGGCCGGGCGAGGCGGCAAAAAATCCCTGCAAAATGCCTTGCCAGCACGGCGGTCATTCTCTATAACGCGCGGGCGCGGGGATGAGCCGCATGGCCGGTCGTCCCGCGCGGATGGGCCTGGGTAGCTCAGTCGGTAGAGCAGCGGACTGAAAATCCGCGTGTCGGTGGTTCGATTCCGCCCCCAGGCACCACCTCCCCTTTCCACGTCATTCCGGTTTTCCGTGCTTTTCGCTCTTCTTCCTCTTGCGGTCGAGAAAGCGGCGGAATCCCTTGCACGGGTCCTCGCGCTCGGCGCGGGGCGTCACGATCACGATGTCGGCGAGATCTGCCGGTTTCGTGCCTTCCGGCATCAGGTCCTCCACCTTTTCGGCATCTCCGCGTGCCTCGACGAGCCGCACCACGAGGGGACGCGATCCCTTTCCGTGCGGCGGCAGGTAGTCGTGGCGCGCGAGATAGAAGGGCACGCCGCGGTCCTTGCGGGCATGGCCGTTGCCGGTGATCACGGCCGCCGAGCCGCGGCGGCGGAAGGCGTCCGCCGTCCGCTTCGCCAGCAGGGCGTCGCGGGTGCGCTGCACGGGGCTCATGGCCCTGGCGGCGGAAGGGGGAATCATGTCGCAGTGGCTCTTCACGATGTCCCGCTCCAGCCGCTTCTCCAGCTCCGGCGGCAGGGGGCCGAGCTTCAGCTCCCCGATCCGCTGCCGGCTCAGGGCGGCCAGCCCCTTCCGGCCGATGGCGCGCACCATGTCCTTCGGCAGGCCGCCGGCCACCGGCACGCCCGAAACCTCCACGGTGGCCTTCATCACCGGTTCGTACACGTCGCGGGAGGGCCAGCCGGAGTTGTCCCAATCCACGATGTCGAAGACGGCCCCGGCGGACAGCTTCCCGGCGCCCTTCAGCGCTTCCAGCGCACCGTCCCGGTCCGTCGTGATCATCTCGTAGACCACGGCGGGCGGCTTCTTCCGCCCCTTGGCGAAGGCGCGCAGCAGCTCCGCCTGGATGCGGTGGTGGTCCGGATTGTCGTGCACCTCGCCCAGAAGCACGATCGGGGCCTTGCGGACCCGCTTCTCCACATCGGCCCGGGTGAGCCGGCGGCCGGTTCGGGTGTCGATCATGCGCCCCACGAGGGGACTGTCGGCATCGAGCCGGGTTTGCCAGGAGCCGAAGGGAGCCTCCGCGGCGGACGCGCCGGTGGCGGAGATCGCCAGCATGAGAAAACCCGCAGCGGCTCGTCGCAAGGTGGAATCATTACAGGATTGTCGTTGGACTTTCATCTCGCGCCTGTCCTATACACTCAGGTTCGGGAATTGCGGGCAGGAAGCCCGCGGGGAAACGATGCGTCAAGCGTCTTTCCATTAAAATCAGGAGAGGTTGCGCACATGCCATGGAGCAATCAGGGGGGCGGCCCGTCCGGCGGCCCCTGGGGGCAGGGGCCGAAAAGGCCGTCCGGCCCGTCCGGAGGCGGCACGCCGCCGGATCTCGAGGAAATCATCCGACAGGCGCAGAACAAGCTCCGCGACATTTTCGGCGGAGGTTCCGGAGGCCGGGGCGGCCGTGGTTCCTCTTCCGGTTTCGGCGGCAAGGCCGTCTGGCTCGCGGTGCTTGTCGCCGTCGGCGTGGTCTGGGGCATGAACAGCTTCTATCGCGTGCAGCCGGACGAGGCGGGCGTGGTGCTGCGTTTCGGCAAGTACGACCGGACGACGGGGCCGGGCCTGCATTTCGCCCTCTGGCCGATCGAGACCGTCGAGAAGCCCAAGATCGAAAAGGAGAACAAGCTCTCCTTCGGCGGCACCAACGACGAAAGCCTCATGCTCGCCGGCGACCAGAACATCGTGGACATCAAGTTCACGGTGCTGTGGCGCATCAGGGATCCGAAGGAATATCTCTTCGACGTGCGCGATCCGCAGTCTCTCGCCCGGATGGTCGCGGAAAGCGCCATGCGCGAGGTGGTCGGGCGCACCCCGGCGGAAGAGATCCGCACCCGTGGGCGCGTCAAGGCCCAGGAGGAGGTGCGCGAGCTGATCCAGAAGACGCTCGATGCCTACAAGGCCGGCATCGTGGTGACATCCGTGCAGCTGGAGAAGGCCGATCCGCCGCCGCAGGTGCTGGATGCCTTCGAGGAGGTGCAGCGCGCCGAGCAGAATCAGAACAAGTTCATCCGCGAGGCCGAACGCTACCGCAACAGGGTGCTCGGCGAGGCGCGCGGACGCGCCGCCCAGATCATCGAGCAGGCCAAGGCCTACAAGGCGAAGGTGGTCGCCGAGGCGCAGGGCGAGGCCGCCCGCTTCGAACAGGTGCTGGAGGAATACCGCAAGGCGCCGGAGGTGACCCGCAGGCGGATCTACATAGAGACCCTGGAGAAGGTGATGGGCAAGGCGAACAAGTTCATTCTCGACGGGGAGAAGGGCGGCGCGGTCGTTCCCTACCTGCCGCTCGACAGGCTGGGGCGCGCCACGGACGGCCAGTCCATGAAGACCCAGGGGAGGATCGGCCAATGAACAACGGCATGAAGACCTTGGGCGCGATCCTGCTGGCGGCGATCGCCTTTCTGCTCTGGTCGGCCCTCTATGTCGTGGACGAGCGGGAGCAGGTGCTCATCGTGCGTTTCGGCAAGATCCAGAAGGTGGTGCGCGAACCGGGCCTGAACTTCAAGGTCCCGATACTCGACGAGCTGGTGCGGGTGGACGACCGCATCCTGTTCTTCGACACGCCCGACAAGGCGGTGCAGGTGGTCGATGGCCGCCGCTATCTGGTGGATGCCATCACGGTGCTGCGGATCAAGGACCCGCGCCGCTTCCTGGAGCGTGTCGGAGCGTCCCTGACGCGGGCCAAGAGCCGTCTGGAACCGCGCATCGAAGCCGCGCTCAGGGCCGTGTACGGCCGCCGGACCTTCGATTCGGCCCTTTCCAAGGACCGCGAGGCCATGATGCGCGAGATCGCGCAGATGGTGCGTCCCGAGGCGCTGGATCTGGGCATCGAGGTGGTAGACGTGCGCATCCGCCGGACCGACCTGCTGCCGGAGGTGCTCAAGGACACCTACGAGCGCATGAACGCCGAACGCTTCGCCGAAGCGGCGGAACTGCGCGCCGTGGGCCGGGCCAAGGCGGCGAAGATTACCGCGGAGGCCGACCGTCAGAAGGTCGAGATGGTGGCCAACGCGCAGAAGGAGGCCGAGATCATCCGTGGCCAGGGCGATGCCGAACGCAACGCGGTCTTTGCGAAGGCCTTCGGCAGGGACAGGGATTTCTTCGCCTTCTACCGCTCCATGAAGGCCTACGAACAGAGCCTGACAGATGGCGCGACGCTGGTGGTGGAGCCGAAGTCGGAGTTCTTCCGCTATTTCGGGAATTCCTCCGAACGGCCTCTCAAGGGCCGCGGAAACGGCACGGGAACGCCCGCGCCGGCGCAGTAGGACGATGCCGGCATCGTCCGGTCGGGCCGACCGCCCGGACGGCCCGCAGGAAAACGGTGAAGAGGATCGTGGAGATGAATAGGCTGAGCCTTCCGGCAACTCTGATGGCGGCTGGTTTCGTGGCTGTGTCCCTTGCCGGGGCGCCGCCCGCGCGGGCGCAGGAGCCCCAGAACAGGCTCGTGGAGAACTTCCAGGCACCCCGTTCCGTCGCGCCGCTGGCCAGGGTGCTCAGCAAGGCGGTGGTCAACATCTCCACGACGATGAAGCGCAAGGCGCCGCTGGTCAATCCCCACGGCAAGGGCGGGCCGTTCGGCGACGAGTTCCGCAAGTTCTTCGAGCGCCGCGGAGGCAAGATGCCGCCGGAGCACAAGCGCAGGCGCGCTTCGGCCCTGGGGTCGGGATTCATCATCGACCCCAAGGGAATCGTCATCACGAACAACCATGTCATCGAGGGGGCCGACGAGATCATCGTCAACCTGCAGGACGGCACGCGCCTGAAGGCCACCCTGCGCGGGCGGGATCCGAAGACGGACCTCGCGGTGCTGGTGGTGAAGCCCAAGAAGCCCCTTCCCTATGTGGAGTTCGGCGATTCCGACGGAATCGAGGTCGGCGACTGGGTGCTGGCCATCGGCAATCCGTTCGGTCTGGGCGGATCGGTCACGCTGGGCATCGTCTCGGCCCGCAACCGCGACATCAACGCCGGGCCGTACGACGACTTCATCCAGACGGACGCCGCCATCAACAAGGGCAATTCCGGCGGTCCGCTGTTCAACATGAAAGGCGAGGTGGTGGGTGTGAACTCCGCCATTCTTTCGCCGTCCGGCGGTTCGGTCGGCATCGGCTTCTCCATTCCCTCGAACCTGGCGAAGAAGGTCGTGGCGCAGCTCGTGAAGTACGGCGAGACCCGTCGCGGCTGGCTGGGCGTGCGCATCCAGACGGTGACCGAGGATCTGGCCGAGGGGCTGGGCCTCGAGAAGCCCATGGGCGCGCTGGTGGCCGATGTCACGAAGGGCGGGCCGGCCGACAGGGCGGGCCTGCGTCCGCGCGACGTCATCGTGGAGTTCAACGGCGTGAAGGTGGAGAAGATGCGGGATCTGCCGCGCATTGTCGCCGAGACGCCGGTCGGCGCGGAGGTGGTCGTGAAGGTCGTTCGCGACGGAAAGCCGCTTGATATCAAGGTGACGCTGGGCCGTCTGGAGAAGGCCGAGGAGATGCGCAAGGCGTCGAAGAAGGCCGCTCCTCCGGCGGAGAAGAAAAAGACGACGAAGACGCTTCTCGGCATGGAGCTCGGCCCGCTGGACGATGCCGCCCGCAAGCGGCACCGGATTCCCGAAAAGGTGAAGAAGGGCGTGCTGGTGCTTTCCGTGAAGGCCGGCACCGATGCCGAGAAGAAGGGGCTTGCCGCCGGCGATGTCATCCTCGAGGCCGGAAACGTGGAGGTCGCGACGCCGGGGGACGTGGAGAGGCAGATCGGGGCCTTCCGCAAGAAGGGGCGCAAGGCCATTCCCTTCCTCGTCCTGCGCAAGGCGGCGGGCTACGATCCGCGTTTCATCGCCCTCTGGCTGAAGGACTAGCGGTTCCGGCCGCTCCGTATTCCGCGCGGCCGGTGTCATGGTCCGTGCGGGGGCGGACGCTACCGGTCCCCGTCGGTGACGAATTCGTCCTTGCGGTATCCCTGGATGTAGAGCAGGGCGGTGAGGTCGCCGTGGTCGATGCGCACGTCCGCCACCTTCCGCAGAACCGGCTTGGCGTGCAGGGCGACGCCGATGCCGGCTCTCTCGACCATTCCG
>CAYSHK010000074.1:0-6095 GCA_964430935.1 uncultured Rhizobiaceae bacterium | reverse complement strand
CATGCGCATGCGCGCCCCGATGAGGTCGCACCCGGACATCCTCGCATTGTCGAACTTCACCCCGGTCAGATTGCTCCCGTGCAGATCGATCCCGGAAAGGTTCCGGCCGGAAAAGTCGCAGTGCCGGAGATCCGTCTTCGGCCTCGGATCCGCGCATTCCCCCCGAGGCAGCACTCCGCCTCTCGACGCCGCAGGGGTTCCTTCCGCCGCGGCGGACATCAGGAGCAGGACAAGCCCGCCCGCCAGTGACGCCATCAGTCGCATGCCATTCCTCCCGAACCTGCCGTCGCATGATCTTCCGAACACTCCGGAATCTAGCATGCTCCGGGGAAACCCGCCATGTCCGCCCCCCATTGCCGCCCCTCACCGCGGGACCGGAGCACCGCCCGGACATCCGTCCCGCCAGCACGGAGGACTTTTTTCCGGAGCGGCACGGCATTCGGCCACCCACAGCAGCATTTCGAGCCAGGCCAGCCCCCAGTGGCCATAGCGCGCCTCCAGCCGGGCGCGGCGCACCCGCGCCTCCTCCTCCCCGGCTTCCGCCGCGACCTCCACGCAACCGGCACCTCCCGGAGGCGTCAGGGGCACGGCTCCGCCATGCCCGCCGATCAGGTGATGCACCAGATCCCGGATCCCGTCATCGAGATCCATCGGCATGATCTGTTCCATCATGTCGAACAGGGAACCCCATCCATCGCGGAATCCATCCCGGCCGCGCCCGCCCTTTCCGCCCGGCCCTCCCTCCTCCCCGGGGGGAGCGCTGAAGGCCCGCCGCCAGAGGTCGTGCGCACGGCCGAGATCAAGCCAGGCTCCAGCAAGTTCCAGAGCGCGGGCGGCTTCGCCGGAAAGCTCCAGAGCCTCCGCCAGTCGCGCCACCTCCGCCGCCACGAGCGACAGCCGCTCCCTGCCGCCGATGCGATCCCCGTTCCCCCCGGAGCCCTTCCCTTCCCCGCGCTTGACATCCACCACGAGAAAGTCGCCATCCTCCCCGTCATCCCGCGCGAGATCCATCACGAAAAGGCGGTTCCACCCCCGCTCCAATCGGCACAGCCCCTCACCCGCGACCCGCCGGACCCTGAAGCCCAGACATCGCCGCCACTCCTCGGGCCAGCCCGCGTCGGCGGATGCGACCGGCCCGCCACAGGCCGGATCCAACCGCCCCTCCGCATCCAGCCCCCCCAAGCCGGCGGAACAGAGGACCGTCCCCCCCTCTATCCGCGCCTGCAGTTCCGACACGCACATCCCGGCCAGCCGGGAGGGCGTGAACGCCTCCTCGAAACCACCGTCCGCGGAGAGCAGAACGACCCCATGGGCCTTCTTTCCACCCGGCGCCGTCCCAGCCTCCGCTCCGCGCAGAACCTCCCCGGCCCGCCGGATCAGGAGCGAAGCGACCACGGAGGGCGACGCCTTCAGCCCTTCGAGCGGATGCGGCGCGGCGGCCGCGAGATATCCTTCGACATCCGCCCTCTCGGGCTCCGGTACCCCATCCCGCCATGGCAGATGGGCCCGCCAGAGAATCTCCGTCGCCCCGGCGTCTTCACCGCCATCCTCCGGAACCTCGGAACCGCCCACGGCCGGCCACGCGGGCAGCCGCCGCCCCCGCGAATCGGCCTCCCGCCGCGGGGGATACGGATCCGGCGGCAGCCCCCGCGCGAAGAGCTCCGGATCACGCGCACGCACGCGCAGAAAGGCGGCCTGCGATCCATCCTCCCCCAACCGCTCCAGGACACGAACGACACCGTCGAGCCGCGCCGCCTCCGGCTCCGGCCGCCGCGCGAGCATCACGCCATCGACCACCACGACCGCCAGGCCGCCCCCCGCCTCCGCCCCGCGGGCGAGGCGGCCGAAACGCAGGATCATGCGATCCAGGGAAACGAGATCGCAGACCATGCGGTCCGCCCCGAGATCCATGCTTTCCGCGACGGTGGAGGACGCCACCAGGATGGCGGGTACCTTCGCTCCCGCGGGACCACCGGGCAGGAAGCCGGCGGCACGCAGCCGTGCGGCGGTCACGGTGTGCCGTTCCAGGACCCGCCGTTCACCGGAGACCAGCAGCAGGTCCATGTCCTTCCGGCCCCCGGGCGCCGCGGACAGCCGTTCACGCAGCGCCCCATGCACCCGGCGGGCGAGATCTCCGTCGTCGCAGAAGACGACCGTTCGCGGAGGGACCGCGCCCCGCCCTCCACCATGAGCGAGCCGCCAGGCGGCGTCCGCCAGCCGCGCCGCAAGGACGCCACCCGTGCCGTCTCCCGTATCGGTGCGTTCGATCCGCAGATGCCGGACGGCCTCCAGCCGCCGCGCGACGTCCCCGTCCGCATGATCGGCGGCCTCCAGCCGGAACGTCGTCCCACCACCGCATCCCGCCGCCGACATCGGCAGAAACCTCGGCGGCCTGATCCCCTCGACCGGCGGCCACAGGGCGCGCGTTCCATCTCCCACCAGCCCGGCCACCAGCCGGACGAACCGCGGCATGAGCCGGATCTCGTCCACCACGATCAGCGAGTCCACTCCGAGCATGGCGGCACGCGCCGTGCGCGCACGCGGAGACGGACCTCCACCATCGAACAGAAGACCGGAAACCGCCTCCTCCTCCGTGACGACGATTATCGCCGGGGACGCCGGATCGGCCAGCCATCGCGTGCTGCCGACGGCCTCCCCGTGCAACGTGGAAACGGCCAATCCCCTCCGGCCGAGCCCCAGCGCCCGGCGCATCCATTCCAGCCCCGGCCGCAGGCCGAGATTCCGGGCCAGTCTCCCGGCCTCGACGGAAGCCTGATCCACCAGCGCCCGGTCGTCCACCACATGCACGTACCTGAGAGGAAGCCGTTCCTTGCGGCCCTCCCCCCTCTGCACCGCCAGCGCCATGAGCCACAGCGCCATGACGGAAGTCTTGCCCAGCCCCGCGGGCAGATCGATTTCATCCGGCAGGCGCCCTCCGAGGAACCAGTCATGGAACAGACGGCGCTGCCACGAGAACATGCGGACATGTCCCGTGAGCAACCGGAACGTCCGGTCAAAATCGGGCATTTCATATTTCCCCCTCTTTTGTTCGCCTTTTGTGCACGAGGAGACGAAATGCCGTCAAGGACAACATGCCCCAGAGACAAGTTTTCCACAACCGTTTAGGGAGTCATTGATGAAATGCAATCGAAATGTGTGGACCGGAGGCATCAGGTCCGCCACCGGCGACAAGGGACACGCATTCGATGGAAGGAAATGGTAGCGGGGGAGGGACTCGAACCCCCGACACGCGGATTATGATTCCGCTGCTCTAACCAGCTGAGCTACCCCGCCACGCAATGTGCCGGACGCTACCGGGAATCCGCGGCGCCTCGACGCCGCATGCAGGCGCATATAGGGGCGGGCGGCGGGAAAAGTCAAGTCCGCCGGAAGCAAAAAATCCGCTTCCCTCTCCCGCCCGGCACCACGCCCGCGAACGGCGCTCCACGCAAGGCGCAAGCCCCCGTGATTCCGCCCGGACCGGGCGGAAGAAGGAAAAGGCGGAATGGAATGAAAAGCCGTCCTACTGGGCCGCGACGCGGGCCGGATCGCCGCCCGCGGAGGCCGCTGCCGCCTCCCCGGCCTTGTGGAAGCGCAGCATGGTGAACAGCCCCAGCGGCTTCAGCGGAACCTCGTCCACGAGCCGGAGATTGTCGCAGACCATGATGGTCTCCTTGGGAAACTCGGGACGCCAGCCCAGCTCCTCCGCGAAACGCGCCATCCTCTTCTCGACGGATCCGCGCAGCCCCCTGTCCGTGCTGAAATGGTTGACGACGATGATCTCGCCGCCCGGCCGGCATACGCGCTCCAGCTCGCGCATGACCTTCTCCGGATCCGGCACGACGGTCATGACGTACATGGCCGTCACCACGTCGAAGGAGCCGTCCTCGAAATCCATCTCCCCGGCGTCCATCTCGAGGATGGCCTCGACGTTGTCCAGGCGCTCCCTGCGCACGCGCTCCCGGGCCTTGGCCAGCATCTCCGGGGAGAGGTCTATGCCCGTGATGCGGTGGTCGCGCCTGTAGCCCGGAAGGGAGATGCCGGTTCCGACGCCCACCTCGAGCACGCGGGAGGGCGGCAGGGAATTGATGTGCCGCACGGCCCTCTTGCGGCCGGCATCGGCGATCACGCCGAACGTCATGTCATAGACCGGAGCCCAGCGCGCATAGGCCTTCTTCACGGCCTGCTCGCCCATTTCCGCAATCTTCTGTTCGCTCACGGCTCCCCTCCGCTCAACATCCGTCCGGCTGCAAAAAAAGAGCGCACAATCCGAGACCATGCGCACCCGCGCCGAACCTTCATTCCGCTCCCGGCTGCGTGTACGTCCCTCCCCGCCACGCACGACGGAACGGGGCGGCGGGTCCGGGATCACGCTTCCGGCCGGGATATCCGTACGTGCAAGTTAGCCGATCACGTCCCGACCCGCAATCCGGGATTCCCTGATGGGGACAATCCATGGCTATTTCGTGGCATCGATCACGCCTCCGCCGAGAACTCTGGCGCCCGGCCCCGGCGCCCCGTAGAAGACGCAGGCCTGCCCCCGGGAGACGCCGTATTCCGGATCCTCCAGCCGCACGTGCACGCTTCCGTCGCTCTCCCGCCGGACGGAGGCCGGTGCCGCGGGGCGCGTGGAGCGGATCTTCACGTACACGGGAAGGGCCGCCTCCCCGGACGGCAGGGGCGCATCGCCCAGCCAGTTCACGTTCCGCAGCCGGATGTCGCGCCGCGCCAGCGCCTCCCGCGGCCCGACGACGACGCGATCGCGCGCGGGATCCAGCTCCACCACGTAGAGCGGCTCCCCGGCGGCCACCCCCAGCCCGCGCCGCTGCCCCACCGTGAAGTCCACGATCCCCCGGTGACGTCCCAGCTCACGGCCGTCCACGTGCACGATCGCGCCGGGGCGTCCGGCGCCGGGGCGCAGCCTGCGCAGCAGGGCGCGGTAGCCCGCGGGCGGAACGAAGCAGATGTCCTGGCTCGCCGGCTTGTCCGCCACCTCCAGTCCCAGCGCCCGGCCCAGCGCCCGCACCTCGTCCTTGGTGAACCCGGCCAGCGGGAAGCGCAGGAAGTCCACCTGCTCCCGCGTCGTCGCATAGAGGAAGTAGCTCTGGTCGCGCGCCATGTCCGCCGGCGTGAACAGACCGCGCCGCCCGTCGGGCAGCCGCCGGGAGTCCACGTAGTGTCCAGTCACGAGCGCCGAGGCGCCAAGGTCGCGGGCCCGCTCCAGCAGGTCGCCGAATTTCACGGTGCGATTGCATTCCACGCAGGGAACCGGTGTCTCCCCCCGCATGTAGGAATCGGCGAACGCCTCCACGACATCCCGGCGGAACCGCTCCTCCAGATCGAACACGTGATGGGGGATGCCCAGGCGGTGCGCCGCCATGCGCGCATCCAGGATGTCGCGCCCGGCGCAGCAGGACCTGCTCTTCCGCTCCGCCTCCGCGTCGGCGTGGAGACGCAGGGTGACGCCCGCGACGTCGTAGCCCGCCGCCTTCAGCAGACCCGCGGTGACGGTGGAGTCCACGCCGCCCGACATGGCCACCACGACCCTGTGGCCGGAGGGCGCTCCCTCCAGGTCCATGGCGGCGCGCACCCGCTCCAGTGTTCCGGCATCGATCTCCATGGCGGCACGATTAGAGGAAAAACGGCGGAGGGAAAAGGGATCCGCCCCCGCGGAGGGAACCGCGCGGCAGGGCGGCATGTCCTGTTTTGGTGCATTTTCCGTCCGGCGGTAAAGCAATTGTTTGCAGTAATTTAGACCTTTCTTAAACGCGCCGCGGATACAGTGGCTCCAGAGTTAGGTGTGAGTGAGTACTGGTCTGGGTAATCTGAATCATGAGTGGTCAGTTGCGTTCAAACGTGAAGTTCGTCATCGGCCCGGACGGCAGCCCCCTGTCCATCGCCGACCTTCCCCCGCCCGGCACCCGCCGGTGGGTGATCCGCCGCAAGGCGGAGGTGGTGGCCGCGGTACGCGGCGGGCTGCTGTCGCTCGAGGAGGCCTGCAAGCGCTATGCCCTGACGGTCGAGGAATACCTCAGCTGGCAGCGGTCCATAGACAAGTACGGCCTCAAGGGCCTGCGGACGACCCGGCTCAAGGA
>CAYSHK010000073.1:0-38397 GCA_964430935.1 uncultured Rhizobiaceae bacterium | reverse complement strand
GGGGTGAGAGAGGGAGTAACGGCAGCGACATGGGTTACCGGCCGTCGAAGAGCGCCATTCTCAGGGAGTACGAGCGAAAACGGCGCCCGTCCCTGCTGAATCGGCTGTTCCGCGAACGCAACGTCTACATCCGCACGGATGGCGGCGTGCACCATGTCGCCATCAGGCCGTGGATGCAGGCCACCGCTCTGGGGCTTGCGACGGTCCTCGGAATCTGGACCGCCTACGCGACGGCCACCGCCGTGTCCAAGAACCGCCTGCTCGCCCAGAAGGACAGCCGTCTGGCCAAGGAGCGCGCCATCCGCGAGGAGAGTCTGGCCCGTCAGGCGGCCGCCTTCGCCGACAGACGCGCCGAGCTGGAGCGGCGGATACGGGAGCTGAACGGCCGGCTCATGGCCGACCAGGAGGCTTGGCTGGAGAAGGTGGAGGCTCTGCGGCAGGACTACGAACGGCTTCTGGAACGGCAGCGCATTCTCGATCGGGAACTCGGAAGGGCCGGCCTGATCAAATCACCGGAAGAGAAGCGCGGGGAACGTTCGGGTTCCGACCGCCGGAGCGGGGGGCCGTCGCTGCGGCCCGGACACGACGGGGCGACCGGCGATGCCGCCCGTGAGGATCTCCGTGTACGCTTCTCCCGCACTCTGCGGACGCCGGAGGAGGCGGAAGCCGTTCTGGACATCATCCGCGGCATGCGCGAGCGGGCGCGGAAAAGTCAGGTGGCCCTGCTGGAAGCGGCCCGCAGAAAGGCGGAACTGCGTCTGGCGAAGACCCGTGCCGTGTTCAGGCGGCTGCATCTGGACCCCATCCGGATCGCGCGGAAGGCGCGCAAACTTCCGGAGGCGCAGGGCGGCCCCTACATTCCCGCGAGCGCCCGTGCGGGAGTGGGCGGCGAACTCCTGGACAACATGAACCGCATCGCCGACACGCTCGCGGAGACGCTTCTGCTGCGCCACGAGCTGGAGCGTCTGCCCGTGCGCAGGCCCATGACCTCGTACCGGCGCATCTCCTCCCGCTTCGGCTACCGGCGGGATCCGTTCCGGCGCAGGCTGGCGCTGCACGCGGGCATCGACTTCAAGGCCGCCTACGGCTCGCCCGTTCTTGCGACGGCACCCGGAACCGTGGTACGGGCCGGTTGGATGGGCAGCTACGGCAAACTTGTGGAAATACGGCATGATAACGGTTTGGTGACACGTTATGCCCATCTTAGCCGGATACGGGTGCGCGCAGGCCAGCGCGTGCGCGCCGGCGACAGAATAGGCCGGCTCGGCAACACGGGGCGATCGACCGGGCCGCATCTGCATTACGAGGTTCGACTCTTCGGAAAGCCGGTGAACCCGGCACGATTCTGGAAGGCAAGACATGATATTCGGAAAATCGAAGCAGACAGCTAGCACTCCGGCCGCCAAGAGCGCTCAGGCGCCCGCCGAATCCACCGTCAAGAAGGTCGCGCCCACGGCTGGTCCCTCCATCCTGACCGCCGACCTGATTCTGGAAGGCAATCTCGCCACCAACGGCGAGCTCCAGATCGACGGCACGGTGCACGGCGCCGTGCAGGCATCCGTCTGCATCATCGAGGCGAACGGCGTGGTCCAAGGCTCCGTCATGGCGGAGGAAGTCTTCATCCGCGGCCGCGTGATCGGTCCCATCTGCGGCGTCCGGGTGACGGTGGTCGCCGGTGCGCATGTGGAGGGCGACATCCTCAACCAGTCCATCGCCATCGAGAACGGCGCCTACGTGGACGGCAAGATCAAGCGCAGCGAGGACCCGATGGGCGACTGGCAGCGCATGTGGTACGGCGACGAGGCGGAACCGCAGCAGCTGACCTACGAGGAATCGGAGTTCGGCGCGATGGACAGCGAGATCATGGAGGCCGCTCCCGAATACGGGGAGGAGGCTCCCGCCGTGGCCGAGGCCGATCCTCTGGGCGAGCCGGTGCAGGAAGAGGAGATCGCGGCTCCCGAGGACAAGAAGAAGCAGGAACAGGACTGACGGCCGTCTCCTGCCGGTCCGATCCGCGCTCCCTTTCGTTCGGCATCCGCATGCCGGACACCCGGGGTGCGCCATATCCCCAGGGAACGCAAAGCGTTCACATGACGGAGCGAATCCGTCGCGAAGCGCCGCGCGGGAAGGCTATTCCGCCTCCTTCTCCTCCGCCTTTCCGGCTTCTCCATAGACCTTCTGGGCGAGCGAGGCCTCGATGAACTGGTCCAGGTCACCGTCGAGCACGGCCTGCGGGTTGGTGCTCTCGACGCCCGTGCGGAGATCCTTCACGAGCTGGTAGGGTTGCAGCACGTAGGAACGGATCTGGTGCCCCCAGCCGATATCGGTCTTTGCGGCCTGCTCCTTCTGCGCCTCCTCCTCGCGCTTCTGAAGTTCCAGCTCGTAGAGGCGGGCGCGCAGCATCTTCCATGCGGTGGCGCGGTTCTTGTGCTGCGAGCGTTCGTTCTGGCACTGCACCACGATGCCCGTCGGGATATGGGTTATACGCACGGCGGAGTCGGTCGTGTTGACGTGCTGCCCTCCGGCGCCCGAAGCGCGGTAGGTGTCGATCCTGCAGTCGGATTCGTTGATCTCGATCTCGATGTTGTCGTCGATTTCCGGATAGACCCATACGGAGGCGAAGGAGGTGTGCCTCCGCGCGGAGGAATCGAAGGGGGATATGCGCACCAGCCGGTGCACGCCGGATTCCGTCTTCAGCCAACCGTAGGCGTTGTGTCCCTTGATGTGGAGAGTCGCCGACTTGATGCCGGCCTCCTCTCCCTTCAGCTCCTCGATGACCTCCACCTTGTAGCCGTGCTGTTCGGCCCAGCGCACATACATGCGCAGCAGCATGCTGGCCCAGTCCTGGGATTCCGTGCCGCCGGCGCCGGCATGGATCTCCAGATAGGCATTGTTGGCGTCGGCCTCGCCGGAAAGCAGGCTTTCCAGCTCCAGCTTCGCCATCTCCCCGTGCATCTCCTCGATGGCGGCCTCCGCCTCGGCGACGATGTCCTCGTCGCCCTCCGCCTCGCCCATCTCGATCAGCTCGACATTGTCCGCGAGCCTGGTTTCGAAATCGCGGATGCGGTTGATGCGCGCCTCGAGCTCCTGTCGCTCGCGCATGAGCGCCTGGGCCTTGTCCGGATCGTTCCAGAGCTCCGGATCCTCGGCGGCGGCATTCAGCTCGTCGAGTTTCTTCAGCGCGGCATCCCAGTCAAAGATGCCTCCTCAGCAGTCCGATCGACTGCTTGAGTTCGTCCACCAGAGTGGCGATTTCCGTTCGCATGGATACGATTCTCCCTGCTCGGTATTCCGCGCTTCATGTGTCATTTTTTGCCAGTTCAGGCAAGAGGTTCAGCAGCCCTTCCACGTGGCGGAGCTCCGTTTCGGGATTCATGATGGCGAGCCGCAGCCATCGGCGTCCGGCGAAGGCGGTCGTGGTGATGTAGTACCGGCCGTCGGCCAGCACGCGGTTGCGCAGTTCCAGATGGCCGTCGTCGTCCAGCCCCCTCAGGCGGAAACAGACGATGTTCGCCTGCGGCTCCACGGCCAGTTCGTATTCCTCCCTGGACGCGATCAGCCGGGCCGCCTCCGCGCCGAGCGCGTACCGCCCCTCCACATAGCGGGCCAGCCCCTCCTCGCCCTCCGCGGCCAGGCCGAAGAAGAACTTCACGCCCAGTCCGGCCTTGGTGCACTCCACGGTGTGGGCGATGGCGTCGAAACCCGTCTGCTCCTTCTCGTGGAAAAGATAGCTGGCCTGCTGGCGGAACGCACCGTCGAGATGGCGGCCATCGCGGAAGAGCACCGCCGCGCACAGGCCCGGCGTGCGCATCATCTTGTGGGCGTCCCAGATGAGGGAATCGGCCCGTTCCACACCATCCAGGAGGTGCCTCAGCCGGGGCGAGAGCAGCGCCGACGCCCCGTGCGCCCCGTCCACGTGCAGCCATGCGCCATGCCGTTCGCAGACGTCGGCCACGGCATGGAAGTCGTCGTAGAGTCCCGCCGCCGTGCATCCGGCATTGGCGGTGACGGCCATGACCTTGCGCCCCCGTCTCCCGAGATCGTCCAGCAGACGGTCGAGCTCGGACGGGACGATGCGCCCGCACCCGTCGCAGGGGGCGGAAACGAGAGCCTTCTGCCCGATCCCCAGGATGCCGAGCGCCCGCGACACGGAATAATGGGCATCCGGCGGTGATACGACAACGAGATCCGGGGAGACGCCGTTCTCCCACGCCTCCGGATCCGCATGCGCGCGGGCCGCCGCCAGGGCCGTGAGCTGCGCCAGGGAGCCGCCATGGGTGAGGACGCCGCCGCCGCACACCTCCCCCCGCCCCTTCCCGGACGGCCGGTCCGGCCATGGACGGGGCGTCCAGCCGACCTTCTCCAGCATCCAGTTGACGACGGCGTATTCCACCGTCGCGGCGGCCGGTCCCATTTCGTAGATGGCCATGGGGTTGTTGGTGAACACGTCCACGTAACCGCCGAGAATGGCGGACGGATGCGGACACGCCACCTGATGTCCCATTCCATGGGGATGCGGTATGCGGTGGGACGCGGCCAGATAGGTTTCGAGAAAGGCCTCGAGACGGCCACCGGTCAGACCGCCCGACGCGATCAGACCGCCCAGGTCCAGATCCTCGGCCAGGCGGGACATGGGGGGCTGGACCAGAACCGGCCCCTGCTCCATCCTCGCCTCCGCCTCCCAGGATTCGAGCCGGCTGCGGACGATGTCCATGTCGTCGCGGGTCGTCATCGGCATGCCTTTCGTGCAGGAGCAGGAGAAAGACCACCCGCGGAATTCATCCGTCGGCGGATGGGGCGGGAGGCACCCGGCTAATAGAGGCCGCCGGTACCGGTCGTCAAGCCGCCGTCACCGTCGTCGGCCGCCGGCGGCTCCTCGCGGATGATGCCGCCCCGGATGTCCGCGCCGCCGCCCGCTCCCGGCGCGACGCCTCCGGGCACCGCACCCGCGGCATCCATTCCGCCGGCCGCATCGGCGGCGTCGGCGCCGATGATCGCCCCGCCGTCCTCGGGGGGTTCGTTACCGGGTTTGAAAGCCTCGAGAATGACGTTCTTGTCGCCGTAGTCCGCGCGCAGACCGGTCTTCGGATCGATGGGAATGAGCTGGATTCCGGGCGGCGTCCGGAACGGCACGGACGGCCTGCCCTTCAGGGCCATGCGCAGGAAGTCCGCGACGATGGGCGCCGCCAGATGGCCGCCGGAGGCATCCTTGCCCATCGGGCGCGGCGTGTCGTAGCCGACGTAGACACCGACCACAAGGTCGGGCGTATAGCCGATGAACCAGGCGTCGCGTTCGTCGTTCGTGGTGCCCGTCTTGCCCGCGACCGGCCACGGGAAGTTCTTGAAGGCGTTCCTCGCGGTGCCGCGCTGCACCACGCCCTGGAGCATGGAGGTGATCTGGTAGGCCGTATAGGGATTGATGACCTCCTCGCGGTTCTCGATGATCTCCGGCTCCGGCTGGTTCTCCCACTTCTCCGCCTTGCAGTCCGGACACTTGCGCTTGTCATGACGGTAGACGGTGCGGCCGTAGCGGTCCTGGATGCGGTCGATGACGGCCGCCTCGATCTTCTTTCCGCCGTTGGCGAGCATCGCGTACGCGGTGGTCAGGCGCAGAAGCGTCGTCTCCCCCGCTCCCAGGGACATGGCGAGAACGCGCGGCAGCCGGTCGTAGATGCCCATCCGTTCCGCGAGGGTGGTGAATTTCTCTATGCCCATGTCCTGCGCCAGCCGCACGGTCATGACGTTGCGCGACTGCTCGATGCCGCGCCGCAACGTGGAGGGACCATAGAACTTCTTCGTATAGTTCTGCGGCTTCCAGACCTCTCCGTTCTCCATCTGGATCTCGATGGGAGCGTCCAGCACCACGGAAGCCGGCGTGTAGCCGTTGTCGAGCGCCGCCGCATAGACGAACGGCTTGATCGCCGATCCCGGCTGGCGCCGCGCCTGCGTGGCGCGGTTGAACTGCGAAAGGCCGTGCGAGAAGCCGCCCACCAGCGCCTTGATGCGGCCGGTGTGGGGATCCATGACCACCATCGCGCCCTGCACCTCCGGCACCTGCATCAGATCGTAGGTGCCGTCGCCTTTGGGCATGACGTAGACGACATCCCCCGGTTTCAGGACATCGGAAACCTTCCCGACCTTCTTTCCGAGCCGGACCACACCCTTTTTCACGCCCAGCGCCTTGCGCGCCCAGAGCACGTTCTTCAGCGGGATGATGCCGCGTCCGGGCTTCGCGTCGTCCGCGCGACCGCGCCTTCTCTCGGGGCGGATGCCAATGACGGCCTCGCGGTCGTTCACGTCCAGCACCACGGCCACGCGCCACGGGTCCAGATCGCGCGGCAGCTTCACCTTGGCCACCGCCTTCACCCAGTCCTTCGTGGCCGCGAGATCGACATGCTTCACCGGACCGCGCCACCCGCGCGAACGGTCGAAACGGATCAGGCCGTTGACCAGGGCCTTGCGGGCGAAGATCTGGAGCTTCGGATCGAGCGTCGTGCGCACGGACAGGCCGCCCTCGTAGAGAACGTCCTTGCCATAGAGTTTCTTGACGCGGCGACGGACCTCCTCGGTGAACGACTCCGCGGCGAACAGCTTGGCGCCGAAGGGACGGATGTGCGCCTCCAGCGGCGTGGCCACGGCCTTCTCGTACTCCTCCCTGGTGATATAGCCGTTCTTGAGCATCTGCCCCAGCACCCAGTTGCGCCGCGCCACCGCATCGTCGTGGTTGCGGATCGGGTCCAGCTTTCCGGGCTTCTTGGGCAGGGCCGCCAGATAGGCCATCTCCGGCAGGGTCAGCTTGTCCAGCGTCTTGCCGAAATAGGTGAGCGCAGCGCCGGCGACGCCATAGGCACCGCGCCCGAGGTAGATCTCGTTCAGATAGAGTTCGAGAATCTTGTTCTTCGAAAGCGTTCCCTCGATCTTCAAGGCGATCAGCGCCTCGCGGATCTTGCGTCGCAGGGTGCGTTCGTTGGTGAGCAGGAAGTTCTTCGCCACCTGCTGGGTGATGGTCGAGGCTCCGATGTAGCGCCCCTTGCCGCCCTTCACGTACTTGACGAGGTTCTGCACCATGGCGCGGGCCAGGGCCTGGGGGTCCACGCCGCCGTGATGGTAGAAGTTCTTGTCCTCGGCGGAGATGAAGGCGTGGATGAGCTGCTTCGGGATGGTCTGTATGGGCACGAAGAGCCGGCGCTCCCGGGCGTATTCCGCCAGCAGCGAACCGTCGGCGGCGTGCACGCGGGTGAGCACGCGGGGCTGGTAGTTCTCCAGCACCCGGGTGTCGGGAAGCGTCTTGGACGTTTGCCAGATGATGTATCCCGCCGCCACGGCCACCCCGAGGAAGACCACGAAGCCGGCGGAAAACAGATATCCCAGAAATCTCAGCATGAAGAATCGCTACCAGACAGCTCCGTTTGCCGCATATATAGTGCAGTGTCCGGCATTTCTCACACAAAATGACCCATTTTTCATGCGACGCGCCGGGATCGCCGCCGCCTGTTGCCTTTCGGTCACGACTTCACGGGACTAATCCCCAAATGTGGCGAGGAAGGGTCCGGGCCGCTGCCCGCGCGGCCCCGTCCCACCCTTCGGCGTCCCCTCCCCCGCGGGCTCAGCGTCCCATCGCCAGACGGCTTGTGAAGTAGCGGTTGACGGCCTCCGTCATGGCACGGGCGATGCGCTTGCGCCAGCGCGTCGAAAGCATGTTGCGCACGTCCCGGGCATTGGAGACGTATCCCAGTTCGACGAGGACGGCCGGAACGTCCGGATTGCGGAGCACGCGGAAATCCGCAGAACGGACGGGACGCGGGCGCACCTTGGTGACGCGGCGCAGCCGGGAGGCGAGATTGCGGGCCAGCCAGATGGAATGGTTCTTCGTCTCCCGCATGGTCAGGTCGATGAGGATGCCGCGGATCGCATCGCTGTCCGCACCGAGGTCCACGCCGTCGATCACGTCGGCGGCGTTCTCCGTGCGGGCCAGCTCGGCCGCCTCCTCGTCCGAGGCCTTTTCGGAAAGGGTGTAGATGGCCGCGCCATGGACCGAGCGGGTCCGGAACTTGTCGGCATGGATCGAGATGAAGAGAGCCGCGTCATGCCGGCGGGCGTAGCGCACCCGCTCGCGCAGCGTCAGGAAGGTGTCCCCTCCGCGCGTCAGCAGGACACGGTAGCGGCCGGTGGCGCGCAAGGTGTCCGCCAGGGTCCGCGCGAAGGCAAGAACGAGATCCTTCTCCCTGTGTCCGCGGTAGCCGATGGCTCCGGGATCCTTCCCGCCATGGCCCGGGTCGATGACGATCAGCGGACGGCGGGAGGAGGAGACGTTTCCGCCGCCTTTGCCCGCCGTCTTCCTTTCCTTCCTTCCCTTCCGCACCCTCGCCGCCGGCTTCCCATCGCCGACCGCCTCGGCCTTCCTGCCGCCCGGGGAAGCGGGCATGTCGAACCCGACCGGCGCGTCCTCCAGCAGATCCGCGATGGAAGATGGCCTGCGGGGTTCCTCTCCCGCCGCCGCCATCTCCACGAGTCTGCGGTAGGCACGCGTGATGACGGGCAGATCCTCCGGAACGGGATCGCCCGCGCGCAGCGGCCGGGTGTCGGACGGCGCGCTCCTTCCGCCGCCCGCCGCATCCTCCGGACCATTTCCGCCGACCGCCGCCAGCAGTGCACGGAACGTCCCCTCGTCGGTGCGGACCAGTTCGACCACCAGCCGGGCCGGACGGGCGCCCTGCGGATGCAGCGCGTAGGAGCGACGGATGAGTACCGGCCCGTCGACCTCCAGCACGATGCGGGCCTTGCCCGGGGCCATCCGCCCGTAGCGGACCGCGCGCACCAGACCGCCGGAGCTGTTGCGCACCCTGCCCTTCAGCCGGAAATCGACGTCCGGCATGTCGATCATCACCCTGTAGGGCGACGAAAGGACGTACACGTTGAAGGGAATCGCATAGGTGAGGGAGGCGGTGAGGACCGCCGCGTCCTCCTTGTGCTCGATGGTCAGGGAGGATGCGACCGGAACGGCCAGGCCGCGCGCCGCGAACGCCCTGCCGCCGTCCGTGGACGGAAACCCGGCGGACACCACGAACGTCAGCAGGAAGAACACGTGGAAAAGCAGGCGGCGGAGGAATTCCTCCGGCCCATCCCCCCCCGGCGTCCGGCGATCGTTGCGTGGATCCATGATGGCGACTTCCGCGCCCCCCTTGCCTCTTCTGCGCGTTCCGGGGCGGGAGCCGCACCGGAACATCCATTCCAGGCCACGATTATTATTGCGGAAGGGTTAATCGCAGGTTTCCCACGATTCTTTCCGTGGAAAGCAAAATGCTTGTAATTGCAGCGCCATGCTCCTACAAAGAAGGCGTCACACAGGGTGGAATCGGCACCGATGGATCCCCCCGGTCTCCAGTGCCGACACCATCCCGGAAAAGATTTCGCTCGCGGCCCAGGAGTCTCCGGGCACAGTCACAGGTTCGATGCCGCACGGCCGCAGGAGCGTTTGGGGAACGGACTTCGCAATCTGGCGAAGTCGCTCAGTATGCAAGGAAGATTTCGCCCTCGCGCACGGCGCGGGGCGGGAAACGGCAACCGGATGACGGGCACAGGCTTGAACATATCCTCCTCCCCCTCCCTGCCGCGGCAGATGCGGGACAGAGGCGCGGATACCGGCCCGGCCGGACCGCTGCGCACGCAGGATGCGCAGCCGTGCGGAGCCCGTTTCATTCACAACATGCACGCCGGCGAACAGCGCCACCGCCACCTCCTCCCGGAGCGCGGCAGGGTGCGGCGCGCGCTTTTGCGGCGTCCGAGGATACGCCATCATGGCTACGACGAAAACGCAAAAGAACAGGAAGATGCTCATCGACGCCTCCCACCCGGAAGAAACCAGGGTGGTGGTCGTCCGTGACAGCAAGATCGAGGAATTCGACTACGAATCAGCCACGAGAAAGCAGCTCAAGGGAAACATCTACCTCGCGAAGGTGACGCGGGTGGAGCCTTCCCTGCAGGCCGCGTTCGTGGACTACGGCGGCAACCGCCACGGCTTCCTCGCCTTCAGCGAAATCCATCCCGACTACTACCAGATCCCGGTCGCCGACCGGGAGGCGCTGCTGCGCGAGGAGGAAGAGGAGGAGACCGCCGAGGACGAGGACAACGGCAACGGCGAGGCCGCGCAGACGGCCTCCGACGAGGAGAACGGCGAGGAGGGTGTCGACGACGTCGGCGCCGAGGACGTTCTCGAGGAGGTTCCCGAGCGCAAGCCGCGCAAGCGGCGCCGCCAGTACAAGATCCAGGAGGTGATCAAGCGCCGGCAGGTGATGCTGGTGCAGGTGGTGAAGGAGGAGCGCGGCAACAAGGGCGCGGCGCTGACCACCTATCTGTCGCTGGCCGGCCGCTACTGCGTGCTGATGCCGAATACCGCACGGGGCGGCGGCATCTCCCGCAAGATCACCGACGCCAAGGACCGCAAGCGCCTCAAGAAGATCGCCTCGGAGATCAAGGTGCCGGAAGGCATGGGCCTGATCATCCGCACCGCCGGTGCGCAGCGCACGAAGGCGGAGATCCGGCGCGACTTCGACTATCTGATGCGCCTCTGGGAGAACATCCGGGAGCTGACGCTGAAGTCCACGGCGCCGAAGCTGGTCTACGAGGAGGGCAACCTCATCAAGCGGGCCATCCGCGACCTGTACACCAAGGACGTCGCGGAGATCCTCGTCGAGGGCGAGGAGGCGCACAAGGAGGCGAAGGCCTTCATGAAGATGATGATGCCCTCGCATGCCCGGAACGTGAAGCTCTACAGGGATCCCCTGCCCCTCTTCGCGCGCTACAAGGTGGATGCGCAGCTGGATGCCCTGTTCTCGCCGATCGCCACCCTTCCCTCCGGCGGATATCTGGTCATCAACCAGACCGAGGCGCTGGTGTCCATCGACATCAACTCGGGCAAGTCCACGAAGGAGCATTCCATCGAGGACACGGCGCTGAAGACGAACCTGGAGGCGGCGGAGGAGATAGCCCGGCAGCTGCGGCTGCGCGATCTGGCCGGCCTGATCGTCATCGACTTCATCGACATGGAGGAGAAGAAGAACAACCGGGCCGTGGAACGCCGCCTGAAGGAGGCCCTGAGAGGAGACCGGGCGCGCATCCAGGTCGGACGCATCTCCCATTTCGGCCTTCTGGAGATGTCCCGGCAGCGGCTGCGGCAGGGCATGCTCGAGAACGCCACCCGCCCCTGCCCGCACTGCTACGGGACGGGCCTGATCCGCTCCGTATCCTCCTCCGCGCTTTCGGTGCTCAGGGGCATCGAGGAGGCGCTGCTGAACAACAGGCGGCCGGCCCTGATCGTGCGCTGCAACCCCGATGTCGCCTTCTACATTCTCAACGAGAAGCGCGATCATCTCATGGGGCTGGAGCACACGCACGGGGTTTCCATCTACATCGAGCCGGACCGCGACATCGCGCCGGCGGCCTTCGAGGTCGCCCAGGGCCAGCAGAAGGCCCTCCAGAAACCGCGCACGCCGGCGGGCGCGGTGCGCATGGACACGCCCCTCGTCGCTCCGGACGGGGTAGAGGCCGTGGAGGAAGCCGCATCCGACGCGGAGACGCAGGAAACCGCGGAGGAGAAGCCGAAGAAGAAGCGTCGCCGCCGGGGACGCCGGGGCGGCCGCAAGGCCCGCGAGCGGGCCCAGGCCCGGCTCGCCGCCCTCAATGCCGCGGACGACGGTGCCGGAAAGTATTCGCCGTACCGCATCGTCGACATGGGTTCCATGGTGCTGATCGTGCGTGCGCGCAAGGACGCGGCTCCCGAGACGACGGCACCCTCGGAGCGGCAGTCCTCCCGCCAGTCCCGGAACGGCCGCAGGCCGGCCCGCAAGGGCGCGCCCTTCCAGATCGTCGACATGGGAGACACCGTCCTTCTCGTGAAGAAGAAGGAGAAGTCCCGCTCGCGGCGTGGCCGCAGAGGGGGACGCAGACGGCGCGGCGGACAGCAGCGCAGGCGCGTCACGGCCAGAGCGGCGGAATGACGGACCGGATGGCCGGTTCCCGGATTCGATGATTTCGAGGCGGAAGAGGATTCCCATCCTCTTCCGCCTTTCGCTTCGCCCGCACCGGAGATCCGGCGGCCTTCCCGCATTCCGGGCCCGGGTCCAGGGCGGGCCGGAATGGAGCGGAATCCGTTCGGGGACACGGCCCGGTCTTCCGGTAACACCGGATCCATGGCTCCGGCTTTCCGCCGACATGCGTTTCCGTCCACCTTTCATTCACCCCGTTCAACGAAACACGCGACAATTCATCCACCCGTTCACGCCCCGTTTGTCCTTTTGCCGCCACAATGTTGCAACATCCATGGATTTCAATCATGGATTGTTCAAAGGCGGGAAAGCACGGCGACGGCGACATGGCAGCGACAGCGACGGGGACTCCCCGGGGAACCGGCCGCATCGGCTGGGTGGACTACGCAAAGGGCATCTGCATCGTTCTGGTGGTTCTGCTGAACGCCTCCTACGGCGTCGAGCATGCCACGGGCGAGACGAGCATCTTCTCGGCGTTCAACGCCTGGGCGCAACCATTCCGCATGCCCGACTTCTTTCTCATCTCCGGCCTGTTCCTCGCCCGCCGCATCGACCGGCCGTGGCGCAGCTATCTGGATACCAAGGTCGCGCACTTCGCCTATTTCTACGTCCTCTGGATGACCGTCTGGTACGTCGTCCGCATTCCGCAGTACGTGGAAAAGTACGGCACCCTCGGCGCGGCGCTTCTCTATCCGTTCAGCTTCATCCAGCCGCTCGGTTCGCTCTGGTTCATCTACATGCTGGCCGTGTTCTTCGTCGCCGCGAAGCTGCTGAACCGGTTTCCGCACTGGGCGGTGTGGCTGGGCGCGGCGGTGCTGCACTCCCTCCAGATCCATACGGGATGGCGGATCATCGACGAATTCGCCTCGCGTTTCGTCTTCTTCTGGTCCGGCTACATTCTGGCACCCTACGTGTTCGCCATCGCCGAATGGCTGAAGAAACGCCCGGTTCCCGTTCTGCTCGGGGGGCTGCTGGTCTGGGGCCTGGTCCATACGTGGTTCATGACCACCGGTCTCGGCAACCTTCCGGTCGTCAACCTGATTCTGGGCTATGCCGGCATCGCGGCCATCGTGACCTTCGGCCTGCTCCTGGAAAAGACGCCTCTCGGTGCGCCGATGCGGTATCTGGGCGCGCACACGCTGCCGGTGTTCCTGTCCTACTTCATCTTCGCGGTGGCGACGCGGATCATTCTGATGAAGAGCGGTCTCGTCACCGACATCAACGTGATCATCGTACTCGCCACGCTCGCCGGCGTGACCGGTCCGCTGATCCTCGAACGGCTGGTGCGCGGCACGCCGCTGTCCTTCCTCTACGAACGTCCGGCGATGTTCCGGATTCCGCCGGCCGACGGCGTGGCGGGCGGTGGCATGCGGCCCCAGGCCGAGGGTGGCGGAGCCGGGCGCTGACCGGTCAGGGGCTCCTCCCTCCCATCCATTTCTCCAGCCGTTCCACCGCGCGCCGCATGTCCTCGTGACTGCCGCAGAAGGAGAAGCGCAGGAAGCGGGACCCGCGGACCGGATCGAAATCCAGCCCCGGCGTGACGGCGACGCGCGCCTCGTGGAGAATGCGGCGGGCGAAACCGAAACTGTCGTCGGTCAGGTCAGACACGTCGCAATAGATGTAGAAGGCGCCGTCCACCGGGGCGAATCTTCCGAAACCGACCGCCGGCAGCGCCTCCAGCAGAAACGCCCTGTTCCGGGCATAGACCGCCTTGCGCTCCTCCAGCTCGTCCGTGGCGTCGAAGGCGGCGATGGCCGCATGCTGGGAGATGCTCGGCGTGTTGATGAACATGTTCTGGGTCAGCACCTCGGCGGTGCGCGCCAGCTCCTCCGGCAGCACCATCCATCCGATGCGCCAGCCCGTCATGCAGTAGTACTTGCTGAACGAATTGATGACGATCGCCGTGTCGGAGAATTCCAGCGCCGTGTGCGCCGGCATGGCATAGTCCAGACCGTGATAGATCTCGTCCGAGATGAACCATCCGCCCCGTCCCTCCACGGCCCGCAGCAGGGCCTTCAGGGTTTCCGGCTCCAGCATCGCACCCGTGGGGTTGGCGGGAGAGGCCACGAGCAGACCGTCCATGCGTCCCTCCCCGACGAGGCGGGCCACCTCGTCCACGTCCGGCGCCCAGCGCGTGGCGGGACCCGTTGTCAGCAGAACCGGTTCGATGTCCACGGCATGGAAGATGTTCCGGTAGGCCGGATATCCCGGATTGGCGAGGCCGACACGCGCGCCCGCGTCAAACGCCGCGAGGAAGGCGACCGTGAAGGCGCCGGACGATCCGGTGGTGACGAAGATCCTGCCCGGATCGATGTCGAGGCCGTGTCTTTCCGCATAGTGGCGCGAGATGCGCTCCCGCAGAGGGCGGATGCCGCGGGCCTCGGTGTAGCCGAGATCGTCGGTCTCCAGAGCCGCGTGCGCCGCCTCTATGACCTTGCGGGGGGCGGGGCCGAACGGCTGCCCAACCTCCATGTGGATGACGTCCTCGCCCGCGGCGGCCATCTCATGGGCCTCGCGCAGCACGTCCATGACGATGAATGGCGCAACCCTGGAAGCGCGCCGGGATGGCTGTCCGTTCCGCTTCATGGAGGCGGGTTAGCAGAGATGCGGACGATTTGCCAGAGGAAGGTCATCAAAGTGGCGCATTTGGGGTCAAAAGAGCTTGCAACTGTGCTATCCGTTTCCCAAGCCCCTGTCCGTTCCGCGATGATGACGCCCATGCACAGACTGTCCAGCATCTTCGTCAGTTTCCTGAGCGCTCTGGCCCTGCTGCTCGCCACGTGGCCCCAGCCCGTTCTCGCGCGGGGTGCAAACCTGCCCCTGATCCGCGATGCCGAGATCGAGGAGCTGATGCGCATATACACGACGCCCATTTTCCGGGCGGCCGGCCTCAATCCCCGGGCGGTGCGCGTGCATCTGATCCGGGACCAGAGGATCAACGCCTTCGTGGCGGACGGGCAGCGCATCTTCATCAACACCGGTCTGCTCACCAAGTCGAAGACGCCGAACGAAGTGATCGGCGTGCTGGCCCATGAGACGGCCCACATAGCCGGCGGCCACCTGGCGCGCATGGGCATCGAGATGCGCAGGCTGAGCACGCTCGCCATCATCAGCACATTGCTTGCCGCGGGGGCCATGGCGGGCGGCGCGGCCGCGGGAAGCAGCGGCGCGGTGAAGGGCGGACGGGCCATCATGCTGGGCTCCCAGTCGATGCTTCAGCGGCAGTTCCTGTCCTATGCCCGCACGCAGGAGGCCGCGGCGGACCAGGCGGCGGTGCGCTACCTGAACCGGACGCACCAGTCCGGCCGCGGCATGCTGACCCTCTTCCAGAAACTGGCCACCCAGTACATGGCCTCCCTGCGCTACGCCGATCCCTACGTGCTCACCCATCCGATGCCCATGGCGCGCATCCGCAATCTCGAACGGATGGTGAAGAAAAGCCCCTGGTACAACAAGCCGGATCCCGCATGGCTGATCGAACGGCACCGGCTGATGCAGGCGAAGCTGACGGGCTTCATCGGCGGGACGCGGGCCGTCTACCGCAAATATCCGCGTTCCGACAATTCCCTTCCCGCCAGATACGCCCGCGCCATCGCCGCCTTCCGCATCGGCGATCTGCGCAATGCCATGCCGCTGATCGAGAGCCTGATCCGCGCCAAGCCGAAATATCCCTACTTCTGGGAGCTCAAGGGGCAGGCCCTGCTGGAGAACGGACGCCCGAGGCAGGCCATTCCGCCGCTGGAGAAGGCCGTGCGGCTCGCTCCGCGCAGCGGCCTCATCCGGCTTCTCCTGGCGCAGGCCCAGCTGGCCACCGAGGACAGGAAGCTGGCCCGCGCGGCGCTGGCCAATCTGCGCAAGGCCATGCCACAGGAAGGCCAGCGGCCGATGCTGCACCGCCTGATGGCCCGCGCGTACGGCATGCTCGGCAACTATGCCATGGCGGAGCTGGAGACCGCGGAAGCCGCCATCCGCAGCGGCGACCGGGATCTCGCCGTCACCAAGGCCAGAGGGGCCATGCGCAGACTGAAGAAGGGATCCCCCCAGTATCTGCGCGCTAACGACATTTTGACCCTCGCGAAGAGGCGTTGAGGCTATATTGCCGACACGATGAAATCCGAACGGAGTCCGACCGAATGCTGAAAACACTGCGCACCACCCTCCTCGCCGCGACCACCGTCGTGATCGCCGGGATGCCCCCCGCCACCGCCGGGGAATTCACCGACGCCCAGAAGAAGGAAATCGGCGAGATCGTGCGCCAGTACCTTCTCGAACATCCGGACATCCTCATCGAGATGAGCCAGAAGCTGGAGCAGCGGCAGAAGGAGGCCAAGGCCGCCCGCGCCGAGGCCGCCCTGAAAGCGCATGGCAAGGCCCTGTTCTCCGGCGAAGGCGATCTGGTGATCGGCAATCCGCAGGGCAAGGTGAAGATGGTCGAGTTCTTCGACTACAACTGCGGCTTCTGCAAACGCTCCCTGCCGGATGTCATCCGCCTGAAGGACACCAACCCGGATCTCAAGATCATCATCAAGGAATTTCCCATACTCGGGCCCGGCTCGCTGGAAGCGGCGCGCTACGCCCTGGCCGCACGAAAGCAGGGCATGGACAAGTACTGGAAGTTCCACGCCGCCATGCTGAAGCACAAGGGCCGCATCGACGGCAAGGTCGCCCTGGCGCTGGCGAAGAAGTCGGGGCTCGATGTCGAGCGGCTCAGGAAGGATGCGGAAGGCAAGGACATCGCGGAAATTCTCGGCCGCAACATGAGCCTCGCGGACGCCCTCGACATCAACGGCACGCCCGCCTTCGTCATCGGTGACGAGATCGTTCCCGGCGCGCTGGGCTACAAGCGGCTGAACGACATCATCGCGAAGGTCCGCGAGCGCGGTTGCAAGAACTGCTGACGCCATCCATTCCGCCGGGCATGGGGCCGTTCCGGGCGGGTTCGCCACCGCGTCGCGCACCGGCGCCCCGGTCATGCCCGGCGGAGACCACCGGCCGGACGAGCCGCCCCTCCCCCTCCCGGCATGGCGGAGGGGGCTATTTTCCCTTCTTCCGCTTCATCTCCGCGACTTCCGCGTCGCAGAGCAGACGCTGCTCCGAAAGGGCGCAGTAGAACCGCGTCGCCCCTTTCCCGCCGGCCTTCTCCCGCCGCGCCTTCTCCGCCTCGCAGGCTTCGATGTCCTTCTGCGGCATCACGAGGGCGCGTGCATCGTTGAGCGCGATCAGGAAGACGTTCTTCTTCCCCATGCGCACCTTCTTGCCATGGTCGCCCTTCGTCCTGCGGTGGCGGTGCTTCGAGAAATACTGGAACGAAGCGACGCAGCGGTCCTCCACCACCTTGATGCCTCCCTTCGTGAGGATTTCCCGGAGCTGGGCGGCACGGTCCCGGCATGGCGGCAGGCTGTCGAAATTGACGAAATTCACGCCCAGCGGCGCGGTCCCTTTCAGAGTGAGCAGCACGAGCAGCACGGTGGTGTTCATTTCCGTCTCCTTTCGGGCGAAGCCGGCCGCGAACCCGTCACCGGAACGGGCCCTTCCGGCCGTGGCCGGTCAGTCGACCGGCGCGTTGGGAAAGAATAGCTGCTGGCCGTTCACCCGGTAGTCGGCGATCGCCTTCTGTCCTTCCGGTCCGGTCAGCCAGTCCATGAAGGCCCGCGCGGCCTTCTCCTTCACGTGGGGATGGATCTTCGGATTGACCAGGATGACGCCATACTGGTTGAACAGCGCCGGATCCCCCTCCACCATGACCTCCAGGTCCCCCTTGTTGCGGAAGGCGATCCAGGTGCCGCGGTCCGTCAGCGTGCAGGCGCCCATGCCGGCAGCGACGTTGAGGGTGGCGCCCATGCCGGAACCCGTTTCACGGTACCACCCGCCGGATTCCTTCGTGGGATCCACGCCGGCCACCTTCCACAGCTCGAGCTCCTTCCTGTTGGTGCCGGAATCGTCGCCCCGCGAGGCGAAGGGAACCTTCTTCATGGCGATCTTCTTCAACGCCGCCCCGGCGTCGCGCATGCCGCGGATGCCGGCGGGATCGGCCTTCGGACAGACGATGACGAAATCGTTGTACATGACATCCCGCCGGTCCACGCCCCAGCCGTCCTTCACGAATTTCAGCTCGGCGTCCCTGGCATGCACGAGAAGGACGTCGCCGTCGCCGTTGCGGGCATTCTTCAGCGCCTGCCCCGTGCCGACGGCGACCACCTTCACCTTCACTCCCGTCCTTTTCTCGAACATGGGCAGCAGATGGTCCAGCAATCCGGAATTCTGCGTGGAGGTCGTGGACTGCAGGATGATGACGTCCCCGGCCCGGGCCACGGTGGCAACGGCGGCGAGTGCCGCGATGGCGATGAATGCGCGTATCCTCACGAGTCCGCTCCTTTCAGGCTGTCGATGCCATCCCCTGACGGTCGCCCCATGCGGATAGAACGTGTACGGCCAGATTGACGCCCAGCGCAATGGCCAAAAGGATGACTCCGAGCGCCAATGCCAGGGACAGATCCCCCTTGGAGGTCTCCAGGGCGATCGCCGTGGTCATGACCCGCGTCGCGTGGTTGATGTTGCCGCCGACGATCATCACCGCCCCCACCTCGGCGATGGCCCGGCCGAAGCCCGCAAGCAGGGTCGTGGCCAGCTCGAAGCGGGCCTCGTAGAGCATGGTGCGCACCAGTGGCAGCCCCCGGATGTGCAGCGAACGCATGGTTTCCTCGTATTCCCGCCAGAGCGCGGAAATGGTCTGCCGCGAGAGGGCGACGACGATGGGCAGAACGAGCAGCGTCTGCGCGATGATCATGGCGGCGGGCGTATAGAGAAGGCCGAGCACGCCAAGCGGGCCGGAGCGCGACAGCATCATGTAGACGACCAGCCCCAGGACCACGGGCGGCAGCCCCATCAGCGCGGAGACCAGAAGAGAGACGGCCCGGTTGCCCGGAAAGCGGTAGAGCGCCAGCAGCGCCCCGAGGGGCAGCCCGAGGACGGCGGCGGCCAGCACGGCGGAGATGGAGATGCGCAGCGACAGCCCCACGATCTCGAGCAGATCGGGATCGAGGGTGACCATCATCCATGCGGCATGGCGGAAGGCTTCCGCGAAGCTCTCACCCATGATGTCCGTGGCTCCGTCTTCCTTCCCTCGCGGTTCCGTCCGGCAATCTAGCGCCACTTCCGCGGACGGTGCAATCTTCTCCCGACGCATTCCCGCGCACGCCGCCGCGGCACCGTCCACGCCGTCGGGAATCCGCGGGAACGGGCCGCCCGTGCACGGGCGTTGCAATGTCGCCGATACCGTATCATGATCCCCCGGAGCGACCAACGGGAAGAGGATCCTGCGGATGAACGAACGTGCGCTGCTGGTGATCGACGTGCAGAACGACTTCTGCCCCGGAGGGGCACTGGAGGTGCCGGACGGCGACGCGGTCGTCCCGGTCGTCAACGCTCTCATGGAGCGGTTCTCCGTCGTGGTTCTGACGCAGGACTGGCATCCGGTGGACCATTCCTCCTTCGCCTCCGCCCATCCCGGCCGCCAGCCGTTCGAAACGGTGGAAATGCCCTACGGTCCGCAGATCCTCTGGCCCGACCACTGCGTGCAGGGCACGGCGGGAGCCGATTTCCATCCCGATCTGGACACCACCGCGGGGCAGGCCGTCGTGCGCAAGGGATTCCGCCGGGACGTGGATTCCTATTCGGCCTTCTTCGAGAACGACCATGCCACGCCGACGGGACTGGCCGGCTATCTGAAGGCGCGCGGGGTGACGGAGGTCCTTCTGTGCGGACTGGCCACCGATTTCTGCGTCGGTTTCTCGGCTCTGGACGCCGTCGGATGCGGCTTCTCCGCAACCGTGATCGAGGATGCCTGCCGCGCCATCGACCTGGACGGCTCGCTGGCGGACATGCGCCGCAGATGGGCCGAGGCGGGCGTGTCCACCGTGACCTCGGGAGCGCTGGCATGACCATGCGGGAACCGCCCGTCCTCGTGAGCGGTCCGCTGGTCGAGATCCGCCCGGAGGAATACGGCGTGGATCTGGACATCCGCTACGCCACCGCGGACAACATCACCGGACGGCCCATCTACGCCCATTCCCGTCTCTTCCTGCGGCCGGAGGCGGCAGGCGGCCTGCGCACCGCCGCGGAACTGGCGCGCGCCTCGGGGCTGAAGCTCGTGCTGTTCGACGGCTACCGCCCGACGGCCGCGCAGGCGGCCCTGTGGGAGGTCTGTCCGGACGAGAACTACGTCCATCCTCCATGGAAGGGATCCATGCATACCCGCGGCGTGGCCCTGGACCTGACGCTCGCGGACCGGAGCGGCCGGCGGCTGGACATGGGCACCCCCTTCGACGACATGAGCCCGCGTTCCCATCCGTCGTCGCGGGAGGTGGGGGCGGAAGCCATCCGCAACCGCATGCTGCTGGCCGGCATCATGGTCTCCGCCGGCTTCGAGGCCATCGAAACGGAATGGTGGCACTTCCAGCTTCCCGGTGAATGGCCGCTGCTGGACGAAGGCAGCCTCCCCCGCCCCCTGATGTAGGGAGCCCGGACGGCGGATGCGGAGCCCGCACCGGGCACATGCGGCGCGCACGCCGGTCGTCCGCGTTGCGTCCGGCCGCTATTTCACGGTCCTGAGGGTCTTCAGACGCGCATCGGCCTCCATCTTCGCGCGTGCGTCGGCCATCGTGGAGGCCGGGGCCTTCACGGCCCGCTCGTACTCCGTGACGATCTGCTTCTTCGGCCGGTTGAGCTGCTCGTAGGCACGGGCGCGGAAATAGTGGAGCGACGGCGAATCGTCCCCCATCCGCTCGGCCGCATCGAAATCCGCCAGCGCATCCTTCACCCGCCCCATGCGCAGGCGGACGATCCCCCGGTCGACGCGCGGGCGCGGATGATCGGGCTTCAGTCTGACGACCATGCCGAGATCGGCCAGCGCCTTCTCCTTGCGTCCGAGCCGCCAGTTGGCACGTGCGCGCTTCTCGTAGAGGGAGGCGCGATCCGGCCGCAGGCGGATGGCCACGTCCAGATTGTTGGCCGCGTTGGCCCATTCGCCCAGGCGCATCCATGCGGTGGCCCTGCCCTCGCGGGCGTCGATGTCGTTGGGATCGGCGAAGATGGCCTGATTGAAATCGTTGATGGCCTCCTTCGGCCGGTTCATCCGCAGCAGAATGCCGGCGCGCTGCGCGTAGAGCTGCGCGTTCTTCGGGTCCGCCTCGATGGCGACGTCCAGATCCTTGATCGCGTTTTCCGGTTTCTGGCGGAACTGCCAGGCCACCGCCCTTCCCATGTGGGCCCGGACGTTCTTCGGATCCTTCTCGATCACCTTCGAGTAGTCGGCTATGGCCTTGTCCACCATCCCCGTCATCAGGAATGTGTCGGCACGCGCCAGCAGCGCATCGACGTTGCCCGGATCGAGCTTCAGGGCCGCGGAGAAATCGTTCAGCGCATCGCTGAACTTCTGCTTCTTGATCAGGTTCGCGCCGCGGGCGATCAGCAGCTTCGCCCGCGTGCGGGCATCCAGCCCGGGCTCGGCGAGCGCCCGGTCGCAGGCGGGCAGAATCCTGTCCGGCTCGCCCGTGGTGGTACAGGCCTGCGTATCGCTCTCCGCGGCGGAAAGCGGAGAAATCGCCAGGATCAGTCCTGCGGCGACAAGAGCGGGGGCTTTCATGAAATCCGTCTCCGTCAGGAACGTCTATTCGCGTTCAACCGGTCTGGCAAGAAACGCCGGCATGTTGCCTTCATGGAACGCCGATCCGCGGCCGCCGTTCCCGCCATCTCCATCGCCGGACGCGGCCGGACGCGGCTTCTGCGCGGCCTCCTTCTCCTTCGATTTCTCCGGCGCCGGTGCATCCCCTCCGCTTTCGGCACGCGCTTCGGCGGCGTCGGGAGTGCGTGACGCGGACCCGGCATTCGCGGATGCGTTGCCGGACGGACGCTTGCGGCGGCGGCGGCGCTTCTTCCTGGCCTTGCTTTCCCCGGTCTCCTCCCCGGCGGGAGAATTCTTCGCGGCCTCCGGCCGCTCCGGCGCATCGGCGGAAGCATCCTCGCGCCTGCGGCCACCGCGGCTCCGGCGCGAACGCTCGGTCCTTTTCTCGCCGCCCCTGCCGCGGGCGGAACGGGAACGTCCCCTGCCCTTCCTCCTGCGGGAGGCCTCCTCGATCTCCTCGCGGGTGGGCGCTTCGCCCTCCCAGGGGATCTCCTTGCCGATCAGCTTCTCGATCGCGGCGATGACCTTGAAGTCCTCGGGGGTCACCAGCGTGACCGCGACACCCTCGCGGCCCGCGCGTCCCGTGCGGCCAATGCGGTGCACGTAGTCCTCTGGAGACACCGGCGCGTCGTAGTTGATGACGTGGGAGACCTCCGGAATGTCCAGTCCGCGCGCCGCCACGTCGGAAGCCACGAGGAAGGTGATCCTGTTGTCGCGGAACGCCTCCAGCGTCTCCAGACGGGCGTACTGGTCCATGTCGCCATGCAGCGCGCCGGCGTTGTAGCCGTGCTTGCGCAGCGACTTCATGAGGATCTCCACCGTCTTCTTGCGGTTGGCGAAGATGATGGCGTTGCGGATGTTCTCCTGGCGGTCGATGACCTCGCGCAGCTTCCCGCGCTTGGCCTTGTCGTCCTGCGGCGCGAAGACCAGCTTCTGGTCGATGGTCTCCGCCGTGGAGGACGGCGGCTGCGCCTCGACGACCACCGGCAGGTGCAGGAACTGCTCCGTGAGCCGCTGGATCTCCGGCGGCATGGTGGCCGAGAAGAACAGCGTCTGCCGGGTGAACGGCAGAAGCTTCACGATCTTCTCGATGTCGGGAATGAAGCCCATGTCGAGCATGCGGTCGGCCTCGTCGATCACCAGCACCTCGACACCGGTGAGGAGCAGCTTGCCGCGCTCGAAATGGTCCAGCAGACGGCCCGGCGTGGCTATGAGCACGTCGGCGCCGCGGTCGATGATGCGGGATTGCTCGTCGAACGACACGCCGCCGATGAGCAGCGCGATCTTCAGCTTGTGGTACTTGCCGAGCTTCTCGAAGGCCTCGTGCACCTGCGCGGCCAGCTCCCGGGTGGGCTCCAGGATGAGGGTGCGAGGCATGCGCGCGCGCGCCCTGCCGCGTTCCAGCCGGGTCAGCATGGGCAGCGCGAAGGCCGCCGTCTTGCCCGATCCCGTCTGCGCCAGGCCCAGCACGTCCTGCGCCGCCAGCGCCGGCGGAATGGCGCCCTTCTGGATTTCCGTCGGTTCCTTGAAGCCTGCGTCGGCAACGGCCTTGAGGACCTTTTCGCTAAGTCCCAGTTCTTCGAATGTCATGCGGTATCTTGTCTTTCGTGTGTTCTGCAAAGAATTGCGTGCCCGGAAACGGACGGTCTCCGTCCCGTCCCGGCATTTCCGTCGCCGCCCCTCAGGAGGAATGCCCGTCTCCTGGGGAATCGCCCCGGCGATCTGCACGAAAACGCTCTGTACACAGCGCCCGGGCGGGCGCCTTCTGTTGCGCAACATAGGGCCTGCCCCCGGCAAGTCAAGTATTTGCGGCGATCATTTGACTTCGGAGGGGCATCGGAGCATAATGTGATTGTTGATAACAAGCGGAGAGGAGGCTCGGAAAATGACACCGCCGAAGAGCGCGTCGCCGTCCTCCGATTCCGGCGGGACGGACATCCGACGGACATAACCCGCTTCCCCGGCCCCGACGCCGGAGAGAAACGGGAGCATGATCCGGCCGAATCGCGATCCGCGTGCGTTTCAGTGACGAGATAGCCCCTCTGCCCTTGATCTGCGGCACGCGGAGAGGAAGAAGGCCGGTGGACTGGCCGAAGCACATCCCGGCCAGAATCAAAGGGCCCCGGATCGGACCTCGTGTCGCCGGGGCCGGTTTCACGAACGCCCCACCCGGCCATGCGCAGGCGCGCACGCCTCATCCCGGAACCGTTCGGAATCCCCCGAACGGACCGTTTCCGCGTGCGCCGGACCGGCATCCGGGCGCGGCGGAAGCGGAATTCCATGCGGTGGATTGCCGGCTTGCCCCTTGGAAACCGCTCCGGCATAAACGCCATCACTGGAACCGACCGACGGAAAAGCAAGGAGGAACTCGGACCATGGCGGCAATAGCGCCCGTTTGCGACTTCGGCTGGAAAGCGCCGGACTTCTCCCTTCCCGGTGTGGACGGCAGACGCTACACCTTCGACGACATCAGGGGCGAAAAGGGAACGGTGGTGGTCTTCATCTGCAACCATTGCCCCTACGTCAAGGCGATCGTCGACAGGCTGGTACGCGACGCGAAGGAGCTCCAGGCCGCCGGCATCGGCTTCGTCGCCATCTCCTCCAACGACGCGGAGCAGTATCCGCAGGACAGCTTCGACAAGATGAAGGAATTCGCCGCCGAACACGGCTTCACCTTCCCCTATCTCTACGACGAGGACCAGACGGTGGCGCGCCGCTACGGCGCCGTGTGCACGCCCGACTTCTTCGGCTTCAACGCGAAGGACGAACTGCAGTACCGCGGGCGCCTCGATTCCTCCGGCAAGGAGCCCGCGGCGCCGGACGCCCGGCGCGAGCTCTTCGAGGCCATGATGCAGGTGGCCGAAACGGGCCGCGGCCCGGAAGAGCAGACGCCCTCCATGGGCTGCTCCATCAAGTGGAAGCCGGAGAACTGGGGACGCGGCTGCTGAGGCCCGCCCGATCCGCTCCATATTGGACGGACGCCGCTTTCCGGACCGGAAAGCGGCGTTTTTTCTTGCCCTTTGCGGGAATCTGCTACAACCTTCCATGAAGGCGCGAGTGGGCGGGGAAAGCCCTGCGGGGCCTGCAAATCGGGAGATCACGACATGACTTCGCTCGTCATTCTCGGCATCGTCGCCGCCGTCATCCTCTACGGCATCGCCATCTACAACCGTCTCGTCAGGAACCGGCAGATGGTGCGGGAGGGCTGGTCGGGAATCGACGTCCAGCTCAAGAAGCGGGCCAATCTCATTCCCAATCTGGTGGCGGCGGTGAAGGGCTACATGAAGCACGAGCGCGGCCTGCTGGAGAAGATCACCGAGCTGCGCGCGAAGGCCCAGGGCATGGATGCCGCGACGCCGGCGGAACGTTCCGCCGTGGAACAGGAGATCTCCCGTGTGCTCGGGCAGATCAACGTGGCCGTGGAGAACTATCCGGATCTGAAGGCCAGCGGGAACGTGCTGGAACTGCAGCAGCAGCTGGCGCAGATCGAACACGACATCCAGATGGCCCGGCGCTACTACAACGGCGCGGTGCGCGAGAACAACGTTCTCGTGGAATCCTTCCCCTCTAACCTGATCGCCAACTTCTTCCATTTCGAGAAGGCGGAATACTTCGAGCTCGAGAATCCGGCGGACCGGGCGGTTCCCACGGTGGAGCTGTAGGGCCGCACGGAGGGCTCTCCGCCTCCCGGCCGCGAAACCGGAAGGAGAATTCCGCCATGATCCATGTCCTGCGTCTCCTCCTCCTTGTGGCGGCGCTGCTCGCTTCGGCGGTTCCGCAGGCGGCGGCCCGCGAGGAAATCCTCTCCTTCGATTCCCGCATCGAGGTGCACCGCGACGCCTCGCTGACGGTCACGGAGACGATCCGCGTCCGCGCCGAGGGGCGGGACATCCGCAGGGGCATCTACCGCGACTTCCCCCTGCGCTTCCGGTACGACGACGGCACTAAGGGGACTGTGGGCTTCGAGATCCTGGAAGTGCTCCGGGACGGCCGGCCGGAAAACTGGTTCCGCAGGAACGCGGGCAGCCATGCCCGCATCTACATCGGCCGCAAGGACGTCATGCTGCCTCCGGGCATCCACACGTACGTCATCCGCTACCGCACCACGCGGCAGATCCGCTATTTCGACGGCTTCGACGAGCTCTACTGGAACGTCACGGGCAATTTCTGGAGCTTTCCCATTCTGAAAGCGCGGGTGCGCGTCCGGCTCCCGGAGGGCGGACGCATCCTGCGGGCCTCGCTCTACACCGGCGCCCAGGGCGCGAGGGGCAAGGCGGCGGCCAGACGGCTGCCGACGACCGCTCCGCGGGAATTCGCCGCGGAGACCACCGCCCCGCTGGGCCCCCGCGAAGGATTCACGATCGCCGTCGCCTTCCCGAAGGGCGTCGTGTCCGAACCCTCCCCCCTGGAGAAGCGGCTGCGCAAGCTGTGGGACCAGATCGGCCAATGGTGGCTGATCGTCGGCGCCATCGGCGTGGCCGGCTATTTCCTGTGGGCCTGGTGGAAGGTCGGGCGCGACCCGGCACCGGGAGCCGTCTATCCGCGCTGGGAGCCTCCGATGGGCCTCTCGCCCGCGGCCACCGCATGGCTGGAACGCGAGGCGAATCCCTTCGGCCCGGATCGGCGGCGGGCCTTCATCGCCGCCCTCGTCTCGCTGGCCACGAAGGGCCTCGTGCGCATCGAGGAACGGGACGGGAAAACCCACATCGTGAGGCTGAGGCGCCCTCCCGCGGAGCTGCCGCCCGGCGAACGGGTCGTCATGGAGAAGCTCCTCGCCACGGGCGCCTTCACGATCACGCGCGACAACCACAGGCGGCTCTCCGAAGCGCTCGCCGAGTTCGGCAGGGCCCTGGACGGCGAATACGAGAACGTCTTCATCCTCCGCAACCGCGTCTGGTTCTTCGCGGGCCTGGCCCTGGCGCTGCTGGTGATCGCCGGTTTCATAGCTCTTTCCGGCGGCTTCCCCGAGGAGCTGGCGGGCCTGCTCCTCGTCGGCGCGTTTCTGGCCGGTCTGGGATTCGCGGCATGGCAGATCATCCGCGCATGGGGCACCGCCCCGCTTCTGCAGCGGGTGGTCATCGTCGTCGCGGTCATCATCTTCATGATTCCATTCTTCACGGGAATGGGCGGCATGATTCTGGTCATGCTCGCATCCGGCATCTCCGGACTGGGCGCGCAGGGGCTGGTCACGGGCATCGCCCTTCTCTCCCTGCCCCTTCTGGTGGCGGTCTTCTGGCTGCTGCTGCCGCGGCCGACCGAGGAGGGCCGCAGGGCCCTGGACGAGCTGGAGGGCCTCAGGCTGTTCCTGAAGACGGCGGAGAGCGGACGTCTGAACGCGCCCGGAGCGCCGCGCATGTCCATCTCCACCTTCGAGCGGTTCCTTCCCTACGCCATCGCGCTGGGGCTGGAGAAACCATGGACGAAGGCCTTCCAGACCTGGCTGGCCTCCGCGCTCGCCGCCGGAGCGGTCTACCGGCCGCAATGGTATGGCGGTCGCGACTTCGATTCCGGGGGCGTCGCCGACCTTGGCCGCGGGCTGGTGGACGGCATCGCCTCCGACATGGCCGCCGCCATGCCCCGGCAGAGCGCGTCCGGCTCCTCCGGAGGCGGCTTCTCGGGCGGTGGTGGCGGCGGTGGCGGCGGCGGCGGCTGGTAGCCCCCTACTCCTCCCTATCCACGCGGTAGTTCCGGTGGCAGTCGCGGCAGGCCCTTTCGACAGCCTCGTAGGCCGCCGGTAGGGAGCGGGCATCGGCCTTCAGAAGACGCCGCGCCGCGGCCTCCAGATCGTCGGCCCCACGCAGGAAACCCGGCCAGTCGCTCCAGACATCCGGTTTCGCCGCGCTGGGCGGGCGGTGGGAGCCCTTCGGAAACAGGGAGGGGATCTTCCCGGCGACGTCGATCGTGTGCAGAGCCCGCTCACGGAGGATCTCCGCGTCATGGGGACGCTTGCCCCGCGCCATTTCCCGCACCGGCCGCAGACGCCTCTCCAGCTTGGTCATGGCCTTCATGCGCAGTTTGACGACACCGGTCGCCCCTTCATGCGCCGACGCATCATCCCGTGTCGCGACGGACACCGCGAGCGCCAGCACGAGCGACGCGGCCGCGCCCGCCAGCAAACCTCCGTTCATGGACCTGCCTCCTCCCGTTCCCGCGCATCTCCCCCGGCGCCGGGAGGCTTCATATCATGAGCGGCAATCACTTGCGAAGCCGCCAACCGTTCACGGTTCCGTGAAATTCCGTCGGGTCGCTACGGACGAGGTCCGTCCGCCGGAGGTCTCCGCTCCCCCTCCGGCGAAGCGGAGCGGAACGGAGAGCGGCGGCGTGCCACCGTCTCCGTCTTCCGCGTTTCTCGCGGAGAGGAAGGATACGGCCAGCACCCCGCTAGTTGCGGGGGCTCTGGTCGAGATCCTTCTCCGTCCTGTGCACCTGCCTGGCGTCCAGCGGCGGATCGCACTGGGGCTGGTCGCCCCCCTCCTCCAGGTACGCCTCCTTGGCCTTGCGGGCCTCCTCCTCCCGTTTTTTCAGCACTTCGAGGGGAGTGGCCTCGCGGAAACGCACCACCTTGACCAGCTCCTTGAGCAATCTGCGGGAATGGTCGGGATCATCGTAGAGAATGAGCAGGTAGGCATCCGCGGTGCGGTTCTTGTGCAGGGCCAGCAGCATGCCCTCCCGATGCGTCGTGTTGAGGGCCGGATCGACGCCGAACATGGCGATGGAGGCCCAGTCGGCCCGGAAGGTCCTGCGCGCGGCCTCGAAGGGAACCTCGCGGACGGGCATCTCGCCCTGTCTCGCGAACTGTCCGATCATCGCCGTGAACATGAGGGGATACATGTCGTTGGGATCCGGAGCGGAACTGTGCGGATCCGTGTAGTCGATGACCATGCGCCTGATCGGCCTCAGGGCAAGCCGGATCTCCACGCTCCCGTCCTTTCTGCGCCAGGCCTTCTCGAAACTGAAGACCTCCGTATCCGGCACCGGCATCTCCTCGAAATCCGCCGGTATCTCCAGCTCGACGTCCGCCTCGTCGAGCAGCTTTCCGAAATCCATGTCCTGCGCACCCGCGGAGGGCGCCACCGGCAGGGAGAGCACGACGAGCGCGACGAGTGCGACGACGAACGCGGACAGGCGCATGCCCCTTCCCGGAATGGCGGCGAATCCCGTGATCATTTGCCTTCACTCCCGCCTTCCGCGGCCGGCCGGTCCGTTCCGCCCGACGTTCCCTTTTCCGTGCCGGCTTTCGCCTCCTCGGCGGCCTTCGCGTCCAGCGCCGCGAAATCGATTTCCGGCAGCCCCTCCATCTTGCGCCAGTTGTTCAACTGCTTGCGGGCGATGGCGATCCACCCCTTGTGCTTCGTGACCTTCAGGAAATCCTCCAGCTCCTTCATGGCGCGCTTGCGGTCGCCGAGGGATTCGTAGGTCACGGCGATGTTGAAGCGCGCGGCGGGCAGATGCGGATCCAGCTCCGCCACCCGCTCGAAATCCGCCAGGGCCTTCCTGTAGCGCCTCTTCTCGAAGTGCAGCGCCCCACGGTTGAACAGCGCTCCGATGAAGTCCGGCTTGACCCGGATGGCGTGGTCCAGATCCTCCAGCGCCTCCCTGTCGCGCTTGAAGCCGCGATAGGCCTGCGCGCGATTGACCAGCAGCAGCGGGTCGTCGGGCCGGCTCTTCAGGGCCACCTCCAGATCGGCCAGGGCCTTGGCGTACTTCTTGTGCTGAAGGTAGAGCGAGGCGCGCACGCCGCGAAGCTGGTAGTTGTCCGGATAGAGGGCGATGGCCATGTCCAGGGCCTTCATGGCCTCCACGGGCCGCCCCTCCGCGAGATGCTGCAGGGCCACCTGCACATGCTTCTCCGGGGGGAGCTTGTAGTGCGGGTTGACCTTGGAATGCGGCCCCTGCGGACGCACGGCCGTCTTCGGCGGCGTTCCGCCCTTCAGGGTACTGGAGAAGCTCTGCATCTCCTGCAACGAGGGCATGGCGGGGGGCTTCCTCTCCTCCGCCCGGGCGGACAGCCCCATCGCGACGAGCGCCGCGGCCAGTCCGGAGATGACGATCGTTCTTTTCATTGTCTGCCTCATCCTGTTTCCAGGGCGGACGCCCTTCCTCGGATCCCGACCACAGTTCAGTATTCCGGCGTCCCGGACGCCTTGACCTGCGGCAAATCTGAAAAATTGTTAATCGGATCTCTTCGCGAACGGGCCGGCGGGAAGTCCCCCGCCGGCCCTTCTTCTGCGTCACCGATGCGACATGACCCTACTTCTTGCCGTTCTTCTTGCGGCTTTCCGCGTAGGTCTGCAGCATCTTGTTCATCAGCTCGATGTGCTGCTTGTCGGTCAGACGGCCCGGCGTGGCCACCGCCGCCCACAGCTTCTCGTTGCTCATGTTGCGGTGGCAGCCCATGCAGAGACCGACACGCTCGATGCCCTTGCGCTTCTCTTCAGGCAGCGCGCGGGACAGCGGCCAGTGCGTGCCGACGGTCTGCACCTGCTGGCCGTCCTTGATGATGGTCGACCAGTCGAAATCGAGCTGCGGAATGGCCTGGATCTGGATCTTGTAGTTCTTCGGGATGGGCTTGCCCGTCCTCTGGTCGATCAGATCCTCGACCACGTCCTCGACATAGCGGGTCTGGAAGACGCCGCCGCCGATGCCGTAGCCCATGGCCTTCGGGTTGTTGTGGCAGCTCTCGCAGGTGCGGGCCTTGCGCTGCACGGAGTGCGGCTGCACCGGAGCCATGTCGATGGCCAGAGGCGTGCGCTCCTGACCGAGCTCCTTCTGCTCGTCGTACGACAGGGCGATCTTGTTGTTGACGATCGTCTTGCCGTCGCGGCCGATCACCGTGTAGACGACCTGGCAGCCGGGCATCAGCGGAGTCACGCGGCCCTCGCCGTTGATGCCGAGCACCGGATCCTCCCAGCGCAGGTAGGAGCGCGTCTCCATGACCTTGCCGGGGCTCTTCAGCCCGTGCGTGCCGAGCGGGGACTCCTCCGTCTGGCCGTTCGGATACCGCTTGTTGCCGTTGGCGACCCAGTCGGTGTCCATCTTGCCACCGGAGTAGTCGACCTTGACGTGGCAGCCGTAGCACTGCGGCACCCAGGAGGCATGACAGGCATAGCACTCCAGGTTGTCGTTGTGCGCGGCCACCTTGTCCATGGCCACCTCGGCATCCATGCTCTTCCACGAGCCCTGCTTCTTGATGTCCTTGAGGATGGGCACGAAGAAGTCCAGACCCGTGGCGGAGTGGAGGATGACCTTGTCGCCGTCCTTGACCACGTTGCCCAGCGGGTTGCCGCGTGCGGAGAGCAGGAAGCCGTCCTTCGGATCATACTTGGTCGCGAAGGTCGCCGTCTCCACCAGCTGCTCCTTGGCCAAGCCGCGCGGCGTCTGCGGCAGGTTCTTGCCGAACTCCTCGGAGTAGCCGAGCGGAAGCTCCCACGGATACTTCTGGGTCGTGCCGTGGCAGTCCTGACACTCGATCTCCACCTGGGCCAGCGTGGTGCCGAAGATGTTGCCGTCGCCATGCATGTCGATGGTGGTATGGCAATCCTGGCAGAGCATGCCGCCCTTCGGGTTCTCGGGCCGACTCTTGATCTGGTGGTGCAGATCGTCCGCGATGAACAGGTACTTCTTGGTGTGCAGCTTGGGCTGCTTCTTGCCCATCGCGTTCCACGGCGAACCGTAGGGGAACTCCATGAGGCCCTGATAGGTCACGCCGATGCGCTTGCCGCGGTTGTGGCACGAGTTGCAGGTCTCGACCGGGATGCCGGAATAGGTCAGCCCGTTGACCTCGACCTTGGCCTCGCGGGTGCCCTGGATGCGGTGCACCAGGAGATGACCCTTCTGCTTCTTGTCGATGGTCGGGTCGCCACCCTCGTAGTAGCCCTCGTTGCCATAGGGGATATGGCAGGACGAGCAGCCCATGCCGCGATAGTCGCCCCGCTTCTCGCGGCCACGCACGCCGACGTGGCAGCGCTGGCACTGCTGGCGCGAATAGGTGAAGCCCGCCAGGTGAGGCTGTTTCTCGATTTCCTCGACCGAAGGCAGCGGCACCATCTTGAGTTCCGAAGGCAGCTGCTTCGGGAACTCCTTGATCATCGCCAGCATGTACTTCTTGTACGCGTCGGTACCGACGATGGGCTCAGGCCCGTCGGTATCCTTCACGTCGTAGTTGCCCCAGGGCACGTTGTGGTTCTGGACTTCCTTGACGCCCCAGGTGTGCAGATTGCCCTGCAGCTTGCCCGCCTCGGTGTTCATCAGGGCGCGTTCCAGACGATACGCATAGTCGGCGTGGCACTGGCCGCAGGTGTTCTCCGCGATCCAGACGGAACCCGGATCCGGATAGAAGGTCTTGGGACCAAGATCCGCCGGAGCCCCCTTGTGGGCCTCCGCCTTCGTCGTGGCTTTCGGGTTGCCGCCATGGCAGACGACACACCCTTCGGGATCACCGACGCTCTTGCCGAGGTCCCGGATCTGCTGCAGCATCTCCGAGCCCTCCTCGCGAATCGTCTCGATCCCCTCGTGGCAGCTCAGACAACCTTTCTTGTTGGCGAGCTCCTGGGAAACCTTTTCGAATTTCCCCTTGTCCGGTGCTTTCTTCTCGGCCGCATGGCCACCGGATATCGCGAATCCGGCGATCATGAGACCCGAGAACAGAGCTGTCAGAAGCTTCCTTCTCATGTTGGGCCTCTTTCTCCCTCGAGAAGCTTCGTCATGCACCTTGGGCCGCCCGCCCACACTCCCCCGAAAATGGCCGGACAGCCTCCGATGCACTCCCCCCACTCCCGTCCGCTTCCCGCGAGCTGTCGACTCGGCGGCCGGGAGCCAGCTCATGACAAAACATTAATGATCGCCGCCGTTCGAAGTCCACGACCGATGCATGCTCTCACGCACATGTGAACCGACTGGAAAAGTCGGCTTTCCAGAAACGTGATCCAAGTCATGAAAATCTTCCGAAAACCGCTCCATGTGTCCGGTAAATCGACATTTTTTCCATCTGGGATCGGTTCGGACGAGGGAGGCCGGAGCGATTTTCCGTGATACGTCCCATAAAGGTCCGGAAGGTCGGGTCCGGGACGATGAAAACGGGGGATAGCGCGCCGCCAGACTTGCCCCGACACGACCAAAGTTATACACGAGGTTAACCGCGACTGATGACGTCTCCACGATGGACTTGGGATGGCCACCACCGTCTACATCATCAACGGCCCCAACCTGAACCTGCTGGGCATGCGGGAGCCGGACACCTACGGCCGGCAGACGCTCGAGGATCTGGACAAGACATGTGTGGCCCGCGGTGCGGAGCTGGGGCTGGAGGTGGAATGCCGGCAGAGCAACTCTGAAGGCGGGCTCGTGGATGCCATCCAGGAGGCCATCCGGAAGAAGGCGGCCGGCATCGTCATCAACGCGGCGGCCTACACGCACACCTCCATCGCCATACACGACGCCCTGCGGGCGTTCGACGGCGTGATCATCGAAGTGCATCTCTCCAACATCCACAGACGCGAATCCTTCCGCCATCGTTCCTGGATCTCGCCGGTGGCCGACGGGGTCATCGCCGGGCTGGGCACGCATGGCTACGAGCTGGCGCTCTCCGCCGCGCAGCGTCTGATCGAACACAGGGACAACGAACGACGGGGCCATCATGGCTAAGCACAAGTTCGACAGGGACATGATCCGCGATCTGGCGGAACTTCTCCACGAGACGGATCTCAACGAAATCGAGCTGGAGAGCGACGGCTTCCGCATCCGCGTCTCGCGCGGCCTTTCCGGCGTGGCGATGGCGGCACCCGCGCCCGCGGCGGCACCCGCGTCCACTCCGGCTCCTGCCGCACAGCAGCCGGCGGAGGACAGCGGCGGGGGGGAGGATTACGCCAAGCACCCCGGCGTGGTGCGCTCCCCCATGGTCGGCACGGCATACCGCGCTCCGGCACCCGGCGCGCAGCCCTTCGTGGAGGTGGGCGATACGGTGAAGGAAGGGCAGACGCTGCTCATCGTCGAAGCCATGAAGACGATGAACCAGATCCCCTCTCCGCGCAGCGGCGTCGTCAAGGCCATCCTGGTGGAGGACGGGCAGCCGGTGGAGTTCGACGAACCCCTGATGGTGATCGAGTGAGCGGGGCCGGAAAGGGCAGATGATCGAAAAGGTTCTCATCGCCAATCGTGGAGAGATCGCCCTGCGCGTTCTGCGGGCCTGCCGGGAGCTGGGCATCGCCACCGTCGCGGTGCATTCCACCGCGGACGAGACGGCCATGCACGTCCGCCTCGCCGACGAATCCGTCTGCATCGGTCCGCCGCCGGCCTCGGAGAGCTATCTCAACATTCCGGCCATTCTGGCCGCATGCGAGATCACCGGGGCGGACGCCGTGCATCCGGGATACGGCTTTCTCTCCGAGAACGCCCGCTTCGCGGAGATCCTCGAGGAGCACGACATCACCTTCATCGGTCCATCCGCCGAGCACATCCGCATGATGGGCGACAAGATCGTCGCCAAGCAGACGGCCGCGGAGCTGGGCATTCCGGTGGTTCCGGGTTCCGACGGCGCGGTCGAGACGCTGGAGGAGGCGCGGCGCATCGCGGAGGAGATGGGCTATCCGGTTCTCATCAAGGCCGCCGCCGGCGGCGGCGGGCGCGGCATGAAGGTGGCCCGTTCGGCCGAGGAGCTGGACAACGCCTGGCTCACCGCGCGTTCCGAATCCCAGGCGGCCTTCGGAAACGACGAGGTCTACATCGAGAAATATCTCGACCGTCCCCGCCACATCGAGGTGCAGGTTCTCGGCGACGGACAGGGCAACGCCGTGCATCTGGGCGAGCGCGACTGTTCCCTCCAGCGCCGGCACCAGAAGGTCTGGGAGGAGGCCCCCTCCCCCGCCCTCAATGCCGAGCAGCGCGCGGAGATCGGCGAGATCGTGGCCCGCGCCGTCGCGAAGCTCGGCTATTCCGGCGTGGGCACGGTGGAGTTCCTCTACGAGGACGGCAAATTCTACTTCATCGAGATGAACACCCGCCTGCAGGTGGAGCATCCGGTGACGGAGCAGATCACCGGCCTGGATCTGGTGCAGGAGCAGATCCGGGTCGCCTCGGGGGCGCCGCTGCAGTACAGGCAGGAGGACATCCGTTTCTCGGGCCACGCCATCGAGGTGCGCATCAACGCGGAAGATCCGCAGACCTTCGCGCCCTCTCCGGGCAAGGTGGATACCGTCCACACGCCGGGAGGGCTGGGCGTGCGCGTCGATTCCGCCATCTACGGCGGCTACGTCATTCCGCCCTACTACGATTCCCTGATCGGCAAGCTGATCGTCTACGGCAAGACGCGGACGGAGTGTCTGATGCGCCTGCGCCGGGCCCTGGGGGAATATGTCATTTCGGGCGTAAAGACGACCATTCCGTTGTTCGAGCGGCTGCTGAAGGAACCGGCCATTCAGGACGGCCTCTACGACATCCACTGGCTCGAGGAATGGCTGGAGGCGAACAGGGAAGAATAACGCCGGAGCCGCTCATCATCGGATCGGGCGGCGTCCGGCGGCTCGATTCCGGAACCGTCCAGATCCTCTCGCGCCCGGACCGATTTCCGGGCACGTTGCATGTTCGGCCGGCATTCCGGCATGGTTCCGGAGAAACATGCCGGCCGTCCCCTACACCGACGATCATCGCGGAAAACGCATCATGCCATGATGCATCGGGCGCATGTCCTCCTCGCCCGCATTTTCATCCCATCCGGGAGAGAATTTCCGGATTGGCATGCTTCGGGCCGAGGCGCCAGAGGGCTTCGGGAATGTCGAGGCGGAGGCGTTCGCGCGCCGGATCCGGATCGGGATGGGCGGACGGATCGAGACGGGCGTCGTACCAGTCCGTCCAGATCCGCCAGTGCTCGTCTTCCCGGGCATCCAGACGCCCGCGCAGGCTCTTCCAGCCTTCCTCCGCCCATGGTGGCATGCCCTGCGGCCACAATGGCGAGGCCATGAGCCACTGGCCGGCGAACCCTCCGGAAAAGGCGGTCACCCCGGCCTCGATGTCGGCATTCAGGTCGTCCCAGGCGTCGGCGGTGTCCGTGGCGTGCGCGATGGCCCGGAACGCGGTGTTCGGTCCCGGTGTCGAGGACCCCAGCGCATAGGCGGACCGTACGGCCGCCGCCAAGGCGTTCCGCGCGTGATCGAAGGCCCCCTTGCTCGGTGTGTTGGCCACCACGGACGTGGCCTTCGAGACCGCACCGGTGGCGTGCGCGATGGCTTCGTCCACCTCCCGCGCCAGCGGAGCGGCGGACGGCCCGTCCACCCCGCCGGTGCGTCCCCGCTCCACCGCCGCGAGCCAGGCCGCCGCCAGCACCCGGAAGGTGGGCAGCATCATCGGCAGCGCCTCCTCCTCGTCCCATTCCATCCACAGAGACACCAGGGGAAGGGATCGCAGAGCCGCGCGCGCGGCCAAAGCCGTCGTCAGGGCGTAGGGCCGTTCGTCCAGAACGTTCGCCAGTCCAACGATATCCTCAACCGGCGCATGGCCCATGGTTCTTCCCTCCTCGTTTTCCGCAGGACGGTAGGAGCGCGGCACCCGCCCCGTCAAGGGAACGCTTTTCCGGCATGCGGCATGCTGCTACACATGCGCCCATGACGACTCCCATCACCCCCGCCCTGCTTCTGCGCGCCTACGCCTCCGGCGTCTTTCCCATGGCCGATTCGGCGGAGGCTCCGGACATATACTGGGTGGAGCCGGCCTACCGGGGGATCATTCCGCTCGACGGTCTGCACGTGTCGCGCCGGCTGCGCAGGACCATCCGCAGGCGCCCCTTCGAGATCCGGATAAACACAGCCTTCGACGCCGTCGTGGCGGGCTGCGCCGCACCCGGGCCGGGACGCGAGAACACCTGGATCAATGCCACCATCCGCCGGCTCTACAACAGGCTCCACGAAATGGGACACGCCCATTCTGTCGAGTGCTGGCGGGAGGGCCGTCTCGTCGGCGGCCTCTATGGCGTGCATCTCAACGCGGCCTTCTTCGGAGAGAGCATGTTCTCCCGGGAGCGAGACGCCTCCAAGGTCGCGCTGGTGCATCTCGTCGCCCGCCTGAACGCCGGCGGCTTCCAGCTTCTGGATACCCAGTTCCTGACCGACCATCTGGCAAGTCTCGGAGGCGTGGAGATCCCTCGGGAGGAATATCTCGCACGACTGGACCGCGCCCTGCGCACCCGGGCCGATTTCCACGCCTTCCGGGAGGACGACGACCCGCTGGAGGTGCTGCGTCTGGCGGGATGTCCACCGTCCCCCTCCTCCGGCTGAACCCTTCTTCCGCCACGGAGGGCTGGAGTTCTTTCCGGTCGCACCCCATATCTTCGGCGTGTTCCTCCGCACCTTCTCCCGCAACCGGGGAGCCGGCATGTTCTCTTCCTCCCTCCTCTTCCGCACTCTCGGCCGCGAATGGCTTCTGGCCGTCGCCATGGCCGGTCTGGTGGCGACATCCCTGCATCTGGGGCGGCTTCCCCTCCTTCCGCTCCGGGAGACCGAGGTTCTCCTGCTTCTGTGGGCCCTGTTCGTCCCGGTGCGCGGCCTGGAGCTCTCGGGCCTCATGCGTATCCTTGCGGTCCGCGTGGAGGCGTCCGGCAGGCATCTGGCCGCCGGTCTCGTCCTGCTCGCCTTCATCCTCGCGGCGGTGGCGACCAACGACGCGGCGCTCGTCGTGGTGGCGCCGCTCACCATGGGATTGCGGACGCCCGGCCGGGCCCGGCTGGTGATTCTGGAAGCGCTCGCCGCGAATGCCGGATCCGCCCTGACACCCTTCGGCAATCCGCAGAACCTCTACATCTTCTGGAAATACGCCCCCGCCCCCGTGGATTTCATCGCCGCGATCGCGCCCTTCTCGCTGTTCTCCCTTGCGACTCTCCTGCTCGCGGCGACCATGCTGCCGGTACGGGCCGCCGCTCCATCGGAGAACCCGGACCGGACCGTCTCCGCCCTGGCATGGATGCACGCGGGACTTCTCGTGCTGGCCGTCCTCGCCATCCTCCGGGTGCTGCCCGCCTGGACGCCGCTGCTCACCGCCGTCTGCGCGGCGCTGTTCGACCGGCGGGCCCTGCGGGTGGACTATGGACTGCTCCTGACCTTCGCCGTCTTCTTCGCGCTGAGCGACAATCTGCGCGTGATGCTTTCCGGCGCGCTGGAGAACGGGGGGCACGTCTTCATGCTCTCCGCGCTCGCCAGCCAGGTCATGGGCAACGTTCCCGCGACCCTGCTCTTCTCGCGGTTCACCGACGACTGGCAGGCTCTGCTGTGGGGCGTCAACGTGGGCGGCTACGGCACGCCGATCGCCTCCTTCGCCAATCTCATCGCCTGGCGCGCCTTCACGAACGCCGAGCCCGACGGACCGGCCCGCCGCCTCTTCGCCACGAGATTCCTCCTCGCCGGCCTTCTCATGTTCCTGACCACCACCGCCCTGCACTGGCTCATGCTGCAATGGAAATGATCTCTGAAGGCGGATCCAGAGGCGGTAAGTGCAAAAATGCTGCCTGCTGTCGGCTTAACGGGCGGTTTCTGATTCCGCCTTGCCCTTTTCCGCCGCGGGATTGCGGCAGCCGGTGAGCCATACGTCGAAGACGGGGTGTTCCACGGCGTTCAGGCCGGGGCTTTCGGCATTCATCCAGCCGGTGAATATGCGTCGGCGTCCTCCGTCCAGTTTCCGCTCGTCGACTTC
>CAYSHK010000072.1:0-15730 GCA_964430935.1 uncultured Rhizobiaceae bacterium | reverse complement strand
CGCACATTGGTCTGGCCTGGCGGGTGGCTGGCAGGGTGTTTACCTTGGAAGCGTTGCCCGGCGTGGGTGTCACCATGCGTCTGATGAGCAATGCGCTTGATTGCTGGTGGCTGCCCTTGCACCCGCCCAAATGGGATGATGCCGAGGAATATGCATTGTCACGTCTGGGGCGCAGCTATTCATGGCTGGATGCCATTCGCGCAGGCCTTGGTCTGGAGCCCAGACAATGGAATGGTGAGCAGTGCGCCGAATATGTGCGGGACGTTATCGTACGGGCAGGGTGCACTTGGGCGACTGATCTTCCAGCCGTCCCAAGCCATCTCTTTCGCGGGGCCCAGAAAGTTTCAGAAGCTCCGCTGATCTACATCCCGAAGCACTGAATGCGTTGTGCAAAGTCTGCCGCCACTTTGCGCAAAGACTGCGACCTCGCTACAATCGGCCCGGCACGACGCCTGGAGGCCGAAGGTGCAAGGGGACGAACGCCGAAGATTTCAGTGGAATTCCAAGAGCATGGTGAGCCCGGCAGGAATCGAACCTGCGACCAACTGATTAAAAGTCAGTTGCTCTACCAACTGAGCTACGGGCCCGAAGCGCTGAGGCGAGGGGAACATAAGGCCGCCTCCCGGCCAGGTCAATAGTCGCGCGATTTCCCGTCATTCCGTGCCATCCGGGGCGGAAGGCCCGGGCGCGGCGCAAGCCGCGTGTCCCGTCCAGTCCGCGCGGCATGCCGGAATGCGGCGTCCCGGATTCCGACATGCGATTTTCACTTGCATGGAGATCGCCGATCGTTCTATTGAAATATCGTTCTGAATAACGAACAGTCCGGCGAACATGGTGGAACTGGTGGAGATCACGGCCCGCGAGGCCTGGAACATGCTCCGGAAGGACGGGCGCGCGGTGCTGCTGGACGTACGCAGTGAACCGGAGTGGGAATTCGTGGGCTTTCCCCTTGTCGACAGCTATCTTCAGATCAGCTGGCGGCGATGGCCGGAGATGGAGATCAATCCGGATTTTGCCGCCGAACTGGAGGCTTCTGGCGTACTCCCCGACACGCCGCTTCTGCTCATGTGCAAGGCCGGCGTCCGCTCGCGGGAGGCCGGGGAATTTCTGCTGGAGCGCGGATTCTCCCGCTGCTTCAATATCGGGGACGGTTTCGAGGGACGGCGCGACGGGGCCGGGCGCCGCCGCCGCATCGACGGATGGGTGGCGGCCGGGCTGCCGTGGATGCAGTGCTGATCGGCCGGAAGATGGCCCGAGCACGGAAAATGGAGGGACGGAACATGGGCGGAAGGGACGGTGGACGCGGCCGGGCAACCGGCGGGGAGATGGGGCTTGCGACCTTGGGCGTGCGGGCGGGGCTGGCCCGTTCGCCCCATGGGGAGACGTCGGAAGCGTTGTGGCTGACCTCCGGCTACGTCTACGAGAGTGCGGAGGAGGCCGCCGCGCGGTTTTCCGGGGATTCGGAAGGTTATGTCTACTCGCGCTACGGCAACCCCACCGTCTCCATGTTCGAGAGCCGGCTCGCGGCGCTCGAGGGAGCCGAGGCCTGCATGGCCACAGGCTCCGGCATGGCCGCCATGTTCTCCGCGCTGGCGTCGCATCTGCGGGCCGGCGACCATGTGGTCGCCTCGCGCTACCTCTTCGGATCCTGCCGTCAGGTGATCACGGGCATCCTGCCGCGCTTCGGCATCTCGCACACCCTCGTGGACGCCTCCGACATGCAGGCGTGGAAGGACGCGGTACGTCCTGCGACGCGGGCCTTCTTCCTCGAGACGCCCGCCAATCCGACGCTCGATGTGTTCGACATTCCCGCGATCGCCGCCATCGCGCGGGAGGCGGGGGCCATTCTGGTGGTGGACAACGTCTTCGCGACGCCGGTCCTGCAGAATCCCCTGCGGCTGGGAGCCGACGTGGTCGTCCATTCCGCGACGAAGCACATGGACGGGCAGGGGCGCACGATGGGCGGCGCCGTTCTCGGTTCGCGGGCGTATGTCGCGGAGACGCTGACACCATTCCTGCGGCACACCGGCCCGACCCTGTCCCCCTTCAACGCCTGGGTGCTGCTGAAGGGACTGGAAACCCTGAAACTGCGCGTGGAAGCCGCGAGCCGGACGGCGCTCGACATCGCCCGGCACCTGGAGGAACGGCTTGGACGGGGGCGGGTGCGCCATCCGTTCCTCGACAGCTTCGAAGGGAGCGGACTGGCCCGGAAACAGATGCGCGCGGGAGGAACGCTGGTGGCCTTCACGCTGCCCGGGGGGCGGGAGATGGCCTTCTCCTTCCTGAACGCCTTGCGCCTGATCGACATTTCGAACAATCTGGGCGACGCCAAGAGCCTGATCACCCATCCGGCCTCCACCACCCACAGCACCGTGAAGGAGGAGGAGAGACGGGCCCAGGGCATTACCGAGGGGTTGGTGCGCCTCTCCGTCGGACTGGAGGACGCGGCGGACCTGATCGCCGATCTGGACCGGGCGCTGGACATCGCGGGAGCATGAGGCATGGCCACGAGGAAGGGCAGACAGGGGCGGCAGGACGTGCCCGCGGGACTTGGCAGCGCCATCCAGCGCCTGCGCAAGGCCTACAACATGTCCCTTGGCGACCTGTCGGAGATTTCCGGCGTGGCCAAATCCATCATCTCCCAGATCGAGCGCAACGAGACGAATCCCACCATCGGCACGGTGATGAAGCTCACCCACGCGCTGGACGTGCCGCTGGAGGAGGTGCTGGCGGAGAGCCGCGGCGGACCGGCGGTGATCCAGCATCAGAAGCGGGCCGACATCCCGGTTCTGCGCAGCGAGGACGGACTGTGCGAACTGCGCATCATAGGCGCGCTCGAACTGGTGCGTTTCGTGCAGTGGTACGACATGCACGCCGAACCCGGCGGCGTCCTGTCCTCCGAGCCGCATCAGAGCGGCTGCGTGGAGCATCTCTACGTGATCCGCGGCGAGATGACCGTCGCCTCCGGAGACGAGACGGCCGTCGTGCGGGCGGGGGAGGCCCTGAGATACCGCGGGGATCTGCCGCACGAGATACGCAATACGGGCACGGAACCGGCCCACGCCACGATGGTTCTGATCATGCGCCCCCTCGGCTGACGGAAGAAGGTCTTGCCCGGGCGTCCGTCCCGTGGTTGGTGTGTGGCAGCAACAGGGAGCCATGTCCATGGTCACAGTCTACGAAGGCCGTCCCCGCCATCCGGAGAAGGCCCACCGCCCCGACAATCCGGTGAGACGCAAGCCGGAATGGATCCGCGTCCGCGCACCGGTATCGAAGGAATTCGCGGAAACGCGCCGGATCGTCCGCGAGGGCGGACTGGCCACCGTATGCGAGGAGGCCGCCTGTCCGAACCTCGGCGAATGCTGGACGCGCGGACATGCCACCTTCATGATCCTTGGGGAGATCTGCACCCGCGCCTGCGCCTTCTGCAATGTCGCGACGGGGCGTCCGGATCCCGTGGACGGGGACGAGCCGGAACGCGTGGCCGACGCCGTGGCGCGCATGGGGCTGAAGCATGCCGTCATCACCTCCGTCGACCGCGACGATCTCGAGGACGGAGGGGCGGAGCATTTCGCCCGCGTCATCCGGGCAATCCGCAAGGCCTCGCCGCGCACCACGGTGGAGGTGCTCACTCCGGACTTCCGCAACAAGCCCGGCGCGCTGGAGATCGTGATCGAGGCCGGTCCCGACGTGTTCAACCACAATCTGGAGACCGTGCCGGGGCTCTATCCGCGCATCCGTCCGGGCGCCCGCTACTTCCATTCCCTGCGCCTGCTGCAGAGGGCGAAGGAACTGGATCCGGAGATCTTCACCAAGTCCGGCATCATGGTCGGCCTCGGCGAGACGCGCGAACAGGTGCTCCAGGTGATGGACGACATGCGCTCCGCCGGCGTGGAGTTCATCACCATAGGCCAGTATCTCCAGCCGACTCCCAAGCATGCCGCCGTCGAACGCTTCTGGACGCCGGAGGAATTCGGGGAGCTGGAACGGGCCGCATACGCCAAGGGGTTCCTCATGGTGGCGGCCAGTCCCCTGACGCGCTCCAGCCACAACGCGGACGCCGATTTCGAGAAGCTCAGGGCCGCCCGTGGATGATCCCGCAGGGGCGCGTGCGGGACGTGGCATGCGCAATCCGCCCGGCCGGTGGCGCCGCGCGCGTGAAGGAGGGGTTCAACCCGGAAAGGGCGCATCCTCGGGATGGGAGGCGACGGTCTCGTCGATCAGGCGATCCACGACGGCCATCAGGGCTTCGTCCGCATCGGCACCGTTCCGCAGGGCTTCCCGATGGACCCCGCGCTGGCGCTCGGCGGAGGTGCCGCGGGAGAGAATGTCCAGCGCGGAGGCCAGCTCGCGGGTGCAGCCGAGGGCCGCGGCGTCCTCGGAGAGAAGGTCGGTCAGCTCTTCGAGCAGTTCGGAGTAGGGCACGAGCTCGCCGCGGCCGAAGTCTATGAGGCTGTCACCGACCCCGTAGCGCTGGGCGCGCCAGCGGTTCTCGTTGATCAGGAAGCGGTCGTACTGCCGCCAGCGCTGGTTGTTGCGTCGCAGGCGGTAGAGCATGCGGACCAGGCACTGCACGAGGGCGGCGATGGACACGGCGTCGTCGAGCCACGTGCAGACGTCGCAGATCCGCACCTCGAGCGTCGGAAAGCGGGCGGAGGGCCGCAGGTCCCACCAGATCTTCGTCGCGTCCTCGATGATGCCGATCTTCACGAGGGCGTTCACCGCGCGCTGGTACTCCGCCCAGGAATCGAAGCGCGGCGGCAGGCCCGTGCGCGGCAGGTTGTCGAAGACCGAAAGGCGGAACGAGCTCAGTCCCGTGTCGCGTCCCTGCCAGAATGGCGAGGAGGTCGAAAGCGCAAGGAGATGCGGCAGGAAATAGGAAAGCTGGTTGAAGATGTCGATCCGCAGGTCCTCGTCCTCGATGCCCACGTGGACATGCATGCCGCAGATGAGCATGCGCTTGCCGACGCCCTGCAGGTCGCGCGCCAGTTCGAGATAGCGTTCCTTCTGCGTGAAATGCTGCTGCGACCAGTCCGCGAAGGGATGCGTGGAGGCCGCGATGATGGCCAGCCCGTGCTTTTCCGCGATGCCGCCCAGAACATGGCGGAGGCGCAGCAGATCCGCCCGGGCCTCCGACACCGTGCGGCAGACCCGCGTGCCGACCTCGATCTGGCACTGCAGGAATTCCGGCGAAACCTGCCCCTCCAGTTCCGATCGGGCCTCCTCCATGAGGCCGGAGGGGGCTTCCTTGACGAGGTCGCGGCTGGAACGGTCCACGAGGAGGTATTCCTCCTCGATGCCGATGGTCAGCGAGGGTTCCGGTATGCTCATGCCCCACTATGGCGCGGGAAAACGGCCGCTGGCAAGCCGTGGCCTCAGGATATCCACGTGGCGCCGCGCACGGCGGGGCTGTTGAAGTATTCGATCACGGAGGAGAAGGCTCCGGAGACGATGCCCAGAACGACCATGAAGTAGAGGATCGCGAAGGGATCGATGCGCCATTGCCGCGCCGCGCCGACACTGGCGAACACGCGGTGCACGATCTTGATGACGATGAATCCGGCGGTGACGAACAGCAGCTGTTCGTATACCGGCGGCTCGCCCGAATACAGGAGCATCTGAAGCTCCTGCCAGGCCTGCACCATCACTGACCAGAAATTTTCCATCGATCCAGTCGCCGTGCTTCAGAGTGTTTCGTTCCCTGACCCGTCATCATGGCATGAATGCGTGTACATTCCCTTAAGGTTGCGGTTTCAATTCTATCCATCACCTGCGCGTGCGCGGACGAACCGAGAAAATCGCACGCGGGACTGGAAAAGGTCCCGCCGAAACTGTACAAGAACCGGAATGGCGCATGATGCCGGAAGAGCGACACCGGGAAGGCACGGAAGCCGGTACGTCCCCGGAGTTTGGAATTATTCCAGAAAATGATGTATGCATGGTGGAACATCACGGCGGCGCCCGAGGGCGCACGAGCCGCCGGATGATCCGCAGGCAGCAGTCGAACCGCAGAGATTTCCGAGATGAACGCGAACTGGACGCCGGACAGCTGGAGGACGAAACCGATCAGGCAGGTGCCGTCCTATCCCGACGAGGAGGCGCTGCGGGAGGTGGAGGCGCGACTCGCCACCTTCCCGCCGCTCGTATTCGCCGGCGAGGCCCGCAAGCTGCGCCGCAAGCTGGCCCGCGTGGCGGAGGGCAAGGGCTTTCTGCTGCAGGGCGGGGACTGCGCCGAGAGCTTCGCGGAGCACTCGGCGGACAACATCCGCGATTTCTTCCGCGTCTTCCTGCAGATGGCGGTGGTGCTGACCTATGCATCCGGCCAGCCGGTGGTGAAGCTGGGCCGCATCGCGGGACAGTTCGCCAAGCCGCGCTCCGACGACTTCGAGACGCGCGACGGGGTGACCCTGCCCAGCTACCGCGGAGACATCATCAACTCCATAGAGTTCGACGAGGAGGCGCGCATTCCCGATCCGCACCGCCAGCTCCAGGCCTACCGCCAGTCGGCCGCGACGCTGAACCTGCTGCGCGCCTTCGCGCAGGGCGGCTACGCCAACCTGGAGCACGTGCACCGCTGGACGCTGGGTTTCCTGCGCGATACGCCCATGGCCGGGCGCTACCGCGAAATCGCCGACCGCATCACCGACACGATGCGTTTCATGCGGGCCTGCGGCATCAATCCGGATACGGCGCACCAGCTGCGCACCACGGATTTCTACACCTCCCACGAGGCGCTGCTTCTGGGCTACGAGCAGGCTCTGACGCGCATCGATTCCACATCCGGAGACTGGTATGCGACCTCCGGGCACTTCCTGTGGATCGGCGACCGCACGCGGGATCCGGAAGGGGCGCATGTGGAATTCCTGCGCGGCGTGCAGAATCCGGTGGGCATCAAGGCCGGCCCGACCATGACGCCGGACGATCTGCTGAGGCTGATCGAAATCCTCAATCCGGACAACGACCCCGGACGGCTGACCATCATCACGCGGTTCGGCGCCGACAAGGTGGCCTCCGGCCTGCCGCCGCTCATCCGCGCGGTTCAGCGCGAGGGCTTCAAGGTGGTATGGTCGTGCGATCCCATGCACGGCAACACGATCAAGACCGACGCCGGATACAAGACGCGGCCGTTCGACCGGGTGCTGGCGGAGGTGCGCGCCTTCATGCAGGTGCACGCGGCGGAGGGCACCCATGCCGGCGGCATCCACATCGAGATGACCGGACAGAACGTGACCGAATGCACCGGCGGCGCGCGGGCCATAGCGGAATCCGACCTTTCCGACCGCTACCACACCCACTGCGACCCGCGCCTGAACGCCGCCCAGGCCCTGGAGCTGGCGTTCCTGATCGCCGGGGAGATGAGCCAGGCGGACAGCAGGGAGGCGGCGGAGTAGCATTCCGGGGGAGTCCCGGGCCGCCCGCGAGCCGCCTTCCGGACCGGAACGGACGCATGCGGTCTTGACCGGCGCGGGTGTCCGCGGTCAATCTGCATTCAAATCAACGGGAAAGCGTAGGCATCATGTGGAAATCCATCACGTCCGTCCTTGTTCCGATCCATCCGGAGGGGCGCAAGTTCGTCGCCGCTTTCGCAGGCGTCACGCTTCTGCTGTTCCTGCTGCTGCCGGATTTCTTCGGCTGGATCGGCGTCGTGCTCACCCTGTGGTGCGCCTATTTCTTCCGTGATCCGGAGCGCACCACGCCGGTGCGCGAGGGGCTCGTGATCGCGCCCGCCGACGGTCGTGTCTCGGACATCCGCGAGATGGCGCCGCCGCCGGAACTGGACTTGGACGACACGCCGCGCATCCGGGTCTCGATCTTCATGAACGTATTCGACGTGCATGTGAACCGCGCGCCGGTGGATGGACGCATCGTCGGGCTGACCTACATTCCGGGCAAGTTCCTCAATGCCGAGCTGGACAAGGCCAGCACCGACAACGAACGTCAGGCCTTCACGCTGGAGATGGACGACGGCACCCGCATCGGCGTCGTGCAGATTGCGGGGCTCGTGGCCCGTCGCATCGTGCGTTTCGTGGAGCGCGACGACAGGCTGCTCGCCGGCCAGCGGTTCGGGCTGATCCGGTTCGGGTCGCGGCTGGACGTGTGGCTTCCGCCGGGCGTGCGTCCCTCCGTTCTGGTGGGACAGCGCACCCATGCGGGCGAAACGGTCGTCGCGGACATGAAATGCGAGCTGCCGCCGCCGGAGCCGCGCCGTTCGTGACCGGCGGAAGAGCCGCCGGAGAAGCGGGGAGAAGGACATGACCGCCCAGCTGCGCCGCAGGAAGGAGAAAAAGCATTTCCGGATGATTCCGGTCCGCTTCCTGCTGCCCAACCTGATCACGCTGCTGGCCGTCTGTTCCGGTGTCACGGCGATACGGCTGGGCGTGGAGGGGCGGTTCGAGCTGGCGGTCGGCGCCGTCATTCTCGCCACGGTCCTGGATGCCATGGACGGGCGCATCGCCCGGCTCCTGAAGGGGACGTCCCGTTTCGGCGCCGAACTGGATTCGTTGGCCGATTTCGTGAATTTCGGCGTCACGCCCGCGGTGCTGATCTACCTGTGGTCCCTGAACAGCCTGAAGAACCTCGGGTGGATCGTGGCGCTGGCCCTCGCCATCGCCTGTGCGCTGCGTCTGGCGCGCTTCAACGTCATGCTGGAGGATCCGGACACTCCGGAGTGGACACGGGCCTTCTTCGTCGGCATTCCGGCGCCGGCCGGCGCGCTGCTGGCCATATCGCCCATGTATCTGGGGTTTCTGGGGCTGGTGGACGACGGCCACGTCCTGGCTCCCGCCGTGCTTCCCTGGGTGGCGCTGGTGGCGTTGGGCATGATCTCGAGGCTGCCGACCTATTCCGGCAAGACCTTCTCCAAGCGCATTCCGCGCGAATGGGTTCTGCCCATCCTGGCGGGGCTGGTCTTCGCGCTGGCCATGCTCATCGCCTTTCCGTGGCATGTGATGCTGGTGGCCTCTCTGGCCTATGTGGCCTCCCTGCCGTATTCCGCCAGAAGCTGGCGGCGTCTGAAGCGGGGGGATGCGCCGGCCGGGGAGACGATCGCGGAGGACGGGCCGGCGGATGGCGACGGGGGGCGTTGATCCATTCCCGGTCCGGCGCGCGGGCCGTCAGAGGTCCCTCCCTCCGTCGCACACGTGGCGCAGGTCCCGCCACTGGACGGGGTCGAGAAGCGGACGGGTCGGCCATGAACCGGACCGGCGGATCCGCTCGATGCGGTCCCGTGTCAGCGGATGGGTGCTGAACAGCTCCAGCAGACGGCTGTCCGAGGCGCCGATCTCCTTTTCCAGCTTCTCGAAGAAGCGGGCCAGGGGTTCCGCGGGGATTCCGCTTTCGCGCAACAGGCGCACGGCGTGTTCGTCCGCCTCCCGTTCCGCCTCGCGCGAGTAGCTCATCTGCAGCAGCAGGGCCGCCGTCTCGGTCAGCACGTCGGAGGATCCGCCGGCCAGCAGCATGATGGCCGTCGAAATGCCCAGCGAGCGGACGAGGGAGGTCTCCGGATGGATCTCCATGGCATGCCCCATTTCATGGGCGATGACACCTGCCAGCTCCTCGGGGCTCTCGGTCATGGCCACGAGGCGGTCGCTGACGACGATCTGGCGTCCCGGAACCGTGAAGGCATTGACGACGGCCATGCGGGCCACCCGCACCCGGTAGGGGGCCGCGCCCTCCGGGACGTGCCCGGCCAGGCGCCCGACGATCCGTTCCAGCGCCCGGTTGCCGGCGGCGTCATCGCAGAAACCGCCCTTTCCGGCCAGGGAACGGGCGAGCGTGTCGCCCATGGCGATGCGGAGCCTCTCCGGAATCATGCCCGCGACGATGCGGGAGGGTGAAAAGTCGGAAATCAGCAGGAAGGCCGTGAGGGCCGCGACGAGGGCGGCGATCCCGGCGAGCGGAAGCAGGATGCGTCCGTGGTGCGCCCGGCTGCCCAGGTGGGGAGCCCGCCGCAGCAGAATCGCGGAAAGGGCCGTATCCGGCACGTGCAGCCGCATGCCCGGCATGTCCCGGTGGGAAAGCAGCATGTCGTGTTCCTTCAGAAGGGGGCCGGATGCGACGAGAGCCCCGTATGGCCAGAATTCCTCCCGCCCGCCATCCAGGTGGACGATGCGCAGCCCGCCGTCGTCTGTGACGACCCGGACCCGCACGGCCTCCGCCGTCTTTCCGTCGCTGAGTGTGCCGGTGAACACGCGCATCAGAAACTGTCGATGTCCAGTGCCTCGATCAGCCCCTCTCCGGTCCTGCCCACCCCGTCCGTCGCCTGCGAGATGGACGCGAAGTCCACGTGCCCGTCGATTCCCATCCGGGAGACCATGTAGCGGAACAGCCGCATGACGGCCACGGGTGCCAGAATGCCGAAGGAAAGGAGGACGATCAGCAGATTTCCCGCATACAGGCGGAACAGGCTTCCAGGCGTGGCGGAGAGGGAGAAGCGCGCTTCCCCGAACCGCATCCGGCCGGTGAGATAGTTCATCTCCCGCGCCCGGTAGCGGAGGCCGGCGTAGACCATGACGCCGAACAGGAGCACCGCGAGAGGAATGCCGACGACGGGCATGAAAAACGCGGCCGCCACAGAGGCCATGAAGGCCGCGAAGGACAGCCAGAACGGGGCGAAGGGCGCGAGAAGGGCCTTCCACTCCGCATCGAGCGAAAAGGGACGGTCGCCGAAACGCATGTCCTCCGTCATCATCCGTGCCAGTCTGACCGACCGCCAGGGATGGCTCCAGCCCAGCGTGAAGGGCAGGAGGAGAGCCGTCCAGAAATACGTCCAGCCGTATTTCCACGGATTGCCGGCGAGCGTGCCCCGGATGCCGCGCCACCGCGTCCTGCGCAGGCGGTAGCGCATGGCCCTGTAGATCGCCACGCCGGAGAGGAAGAAGAAGAACACGTACAGGGGCACGAGGAACAGATCCAGTTCCGCGCTGTCCGGGCCGAAGACGAAGGCGAGCGTGACGACGTACGCCATGGTCGGAAGAAAGAGCACGACGGAGGCGACGAGAAAACCGAGGAACAGCTCACGGCCGGTGCCCGTATACTCGAACGGCTGGCCGTTCAGCCGGATGCCGTTCCACAGTCTGCGGCGCACCTCGGCCTTGCCCCAGAAATGGTAGAGCCCCAGCGTGAGGATCTTGAAGAGAAGGATCTTCAGGGACAGCCCGACCATCCCCCGCGGGTCCCGCCATTCCAGCGACAGCGGCTCCCCGGTCCTTCCGGTGCCGCCCGTGGATGCGGGCCGATGATCCATCGAGTCCATGTCTCCGCCCCCGGTCCGTATGTTCGCGTGCCATGCAATTATGAATTGCATACCGGGTTGCGGGGGTGTCCGTCAATGTCCGGCAGGGGAGGGGGCCGCTTTCCACGGCTATCTCTGCGATCGCGCCGTGATGCACTTGTCCCGCTCGGCCGTGCAGACGTGCTCGGCCACGCCAGGATCCTCCTCGCGCAGTTCGAGACAGCTCAGATAGACGTCGTCGCAACGGGCCCTGTTCATGCACTCGTCGTACTTGCGGGTGCATTCGTGGTTGACGATGCCGCTTCCGGTGTTCCGGCGGCACATCTCCGCGATCCTGTTGCAGTTGCTGATGGTGTGGTTGCTGGCCTCGGCGAGCCCCATGCCGAAGACGACGCTGAAGGCGATGACTGCTAACTCAACTCGACGCATGAAACACTCCGGGGGGTTGATTGCTCGAAATGCTGCGGGCGGGGAATAATGGCCCTAATGGGCCAGCGTATTGCGATTTTCCGACTTTTTGACGCCAACATTGAGGGCGAAATCGGGACCGGCCGCCATGACGGCCTTGCGGAGCGCGCCCTTCGCCCGGCGGGCATGCTCGGCCAGCTCCCTGAGGGCACGCATCTGCACGGGATGGCGCCAGAGCGACATCAGCAGGCGCCAGAAGCGGATCCTTCCATCCATGCCGACGGCCACGGAGGCCGCGGGGGGCAGGTTGAAATCCACCGGATCGGCCACGGCCCGCACGACCACGAAGGGAATGCCGGCACGCCGCGCCACGGCGGCCACGGCGGCGCTTTCCATGTCCGCGGCGGCACCCTGCGTGCGGGCCCACGCCGACGCCTTGTCGAGATAGGAGGGCAGGGGCCGTCGAACGGAGGCGAGCGGGGCGTCGGAGACTTCCATGATCCTGCGGAAGCTTCCCAGCAGGCGCTCGCGCCAGATCATGTCCGTGGTGATCATCCCGCCTTCGGCGGTGCGGATGGTGGAAGGCACGAAGAGCATTCCCGGCGAGGCCTCCGCCACGAGACCGGCGGCGAACCCGAAGCTCACCAGCCCGCGCGCGCCCCTGCGCACCAGTTCCTCGGCCGCCTCGCGGGCGCGTTTGGGCCCCATGCCGCGACAGGAGACGAGGACGCCGGAGCCCGCCTTCCGCGCGATGCGTGCCTCGAGTTGCAAGCCGGTGACGATGCCCGCCGGGCGTTTTCTCATGGCCGTTTTCCGATCCTGTAGCTCCGCCCCGCCCCGGAATCCGTTTCGCCAGCATGCGACAGGTTAATGGCTATGGAAGGCACAAACAAGGCCTGCCTGCCGCGCCGCGACGTCGCGGGCGCGGAGGACGGATGGGCAAGCCGGAACCCGACGGACGGGCCGGAACTACATGCCCCATTCGACACGGCGCGCGTTGGACCGCCGCAGGCGGGCGTAGCGGCCCAGCGCCCAGACGGGGAAATAGGCGGCGTAGCCGTGGTAGCGCAGGTAGAAGACCTTCGGAAAGCCGACGGCGGTGTAGAGGTCTTCCTCCCAGCGGTCTCCGTCGCGCGGTGTTTCCTCCAGGTAGCGCACGGCGCGCTCCAGGGCTGGATCATCGATCTCCCCCGCGGCCATCAGGGCGAGCATGGCCCAGGCCGTCTGCGAGGGCGTGGAGGCGGGCGGCGGGTCGTTCCGGTGCTCCGGCCAGTAGCTGCGGCCGTCCTCGCCCCAGCCGCCATCCTCGCGCTGGCGGGATTTCAGCCACTCCACGGCCTTCCGGATCCACGGCCGCGTCATGTCCTCGCCGCAGGCGTTCAGGGCGCACAGCACGGACCATGTGCCGTAGATGTAGTTGGTTCCCCAGCGTCCGAACCAGGAGCCGTCCTCTTCCTGTTCGTCGCGCAGCCAGGCTATGCCGCGGCGGATCACCTCGTGGTCGGAGGGCATGCCCGTCTGGGCGAGGAAGGAGAGACACCGGGCCGTGACGTCCGCCGTGGGCGGGTCGAGCAGCGCGCCATGGTCGGCGAAGGGGATGGAGTTGAGGAACTCCGCGTCGTTGTCGATGTCGAAGGCGCCCCAGCCGCCGTTGGAGCTCTGCATGCCGACGATCCATTTCACGGCGCGGGCGATGTTGTCGCGGTAGCGTTCCGGATCGACGCGATGCAGCAGCATGCCGACGACGGCGGTATCGTCCACGTCCGGATAGTGGTCGTTGCGGTACTGGAAGGCCCAGCCGCCGGGCGGGAGGTCCGGCGCGTTGACGGCCCAGTCGCCCTTCACGTCCAGGATCTGGAGATCGGCCAGCCAGTCGCAGGCCTTGCGGATGCGCGGGTCGTCGGCCGGCGTTCCGGCCTCCAGAAGGGCGTGGGTGGCCAGCGCGGTGTCCCAGACGGGCGAGACGCAGGGCTGCACGTAGCGGGGCCTGCCGCCGCGCTTCCCACGATCCTCCACCACCAGCCGGCGTATCGACTCGCGTGCGGTGGCGAAATCCGGGTGTTCGCGCGGAACGCCCATCACATGCATGGCCATGACGGAATTGGCCATGGCCGGGAAGATGGCGCCCAGCCCGTCCAGCCCGTTGAGCCGCTCGCGGTAGAACTCGACGGCCCGCTCCAGTGCCCGCCGCCGCGTGGGAAGGCGGGGCAGAACGTGTTTCTCCAGAGGATGCAGGACGCGGTCGAGCAGGAGGAAGAATTCACCCCATTTCGTGCCCGTCGGATTGGTCTGCCAGCGGGTGCGCACCTCCGGCGGCACGACGAACAGCTCGCGGCAGTGGGTGCCGGTCGGATTCGCCGCCACGGGGCGGTGCGCGGCGATGATCAGCAGCGGCGCGATCACCGTGCGCGACCAGTAGGACATCTTCCAGATGTTCACCGGGAACCAGCGGGGCATGAGCATCAGCTCCACGGGCATGGCCGGAACGCCGTGCCACGGGATCTGTCCGAACAGGGCGAGCTGGTAGCGGGTGAAGACGTTGGAGCGTTCCGCGCCGCCATGGGCGAGGATGGCCTCGCGGGCCCGGCGCATGTGCTCAGCCTGCGGATCGTCCCCCAGGATCTTGAGGGCGTAGTAGGCCTTCACGGAAGCGGAGACGTCGAAGTCTCCGAGGTGGAACAGGGGCCATCCCCCGTGCTCCGGGGACTGGATGGAGCGGATGTATTCGCCCAGCTCCTGTTCGAGTTCCGGTTCAGGATCTCCCAGGAAGTGATTCAGGAATATGTATTCCGCCGGAATGGTGGCGTCGGCCTCCAGCTCGTAGACGAAATGGCCGTCCTCGCGCTGCTTTTCCAGCAGGTGGCCGGCGGCGTCCCCGGCCATGCGGTCCGCGCTCCCGACGGGCGATGTGTCGCTCATGGCTTCGGTTCCGTACCGTGTGGAGACAGAAAGTCGTGCGAGCCATATCACCACCCGCCGCCGAACGCCAGTGCCGAAACGTCCCGGCGTTTTCCTCCGGCGGAGGTGCGCATCGTGGAAGGGGCGGTTGCATCCCCCTCCCGGGCGGGGGAAAAGGGAGGGGCACCGGCGGCGTGGCGTCCGGTGCTCCACGAAACGCATCGGGATTCCGCATGGACCAGTTCACATCCATCATTCCGCTCGCCCGCTGGCCGGAGGAGTTCACCTTCGGCCCCTTTCTCGACACGCTGCGCCGGCGGATGCCGGAGGCCGACATCGGCCACGCCGGACGCCCCACGGAATTGCACACGCGAGCCATCACCCTGTCGGTCGATGGCGTCGAAATGCTGGTCGGCATGACCGCGGAACCGCTGGATCCCGAGCTTGTGGAACGGGCCGTGTCCCTGGCCCACACCTGGCCCGGAGCGGGGGAGGCCGTGCACGGCTGTCCGGCCCATGCCGTCGTCGGCGTGCACGAGGAACCGAAGGGGTGGGCGCGTTCGCGCGAGGTGGCGAGACTGGTGGAGACCGTGGCCCATGCCCTGATCGGGCATGTGCCGGCGCGGGCGCATCTGTGGGGCACGGCGGCGCGTCTTCTGCCCGTCGAAACCTTTTCCTCGATCATCGACGATCCGCGGTCCACGGCCCTGCGATGGGTGGGGCTGGAGTTCTTCCGCGGACCGAGGACGGTGGACGGAGAGGAGACCGTCGCCATCCACACCCGCGGACTTGCCGGCTTCATCGGCTACGAGATGGAGCTGGCCGCGGTACCGATGAGTCCGCCGAACGCGGCGCAGATCATCATGAGCGTGGCCCAGTATCTTCTCGACAACGGTCCGGTGCTGGACAACGGAGACATCATAGGTCCGCCGGACGGTGCGCGTTTCCAGGTGCACCGCCTGTCCAGGGAACGCAGCCACGGCGCGGTGAAGATGCAGCTCTCCCTGGTGGGGTAGCGCGGCCGGATCACGGAGTGCGCCGCAGGGCGAGCCGGGCTGCCGTGAAGCCGGAGCGGACGGCTCCCTCGATGGTGGCGGGCAGGCCGGTGTCCGTCCAGTCGCCGGCCAGGAAGAGGTCGGGCAGGCCGGTGGCCGCAGGCGGGCGTTTCGCGAGCTGGGCCGGCGTGGCGAG
>CAYSHK010000071.1:0-35259 GCA_964430935.1 uncultured Rhizobiaceae bacterium | reverse complement strand
TGGAAGCGACGCGGGCGGCATATCATGACGGATGATGGAAGAACGGAAGACAGGGGCACGGAAGACCGTGCAGGGAACGTGGAGCGCCGCGGCGGCGCCGGGAGAGGACCGGAGCGCGGAGCGCCGCGGTGGATGCGCGTGCTCGCCGGGGCGGCGGCGCTGTTCGGCCTGCTGACGCTCGTCTCCGGCGGCAAGGTGATCTTCGGCCCGGAGGAGGCGCGGATCGCGGCGGGGGCCTACATGCCCTTCGTGGTGTGGTTCAACTTCCTGGCCGGTTTCGCGTATCTGCTGGCCGCCTGGGCCATGTGGCGGGGCAGGCCGTGGAGCTGTGCGCTGTCGGCGGGCATCGCCGCGGCGACGCTGGTCGTCTACGCCATCTTCGGCTTCAAGGCGATGACCGGAACGCCCTTCGAGATGCGCACGGTCGGCGCGATGGCTCTGCGCAGCGGCTTCTGGCTGGCCGCCGCGTACGCGCTGTGCAAATGGCACGGAAGGGCGCGCGCGGGCAATCCGTGACGACCGTCCAGGGACGGAGCAAGGGAGGCGCCCGGCGCACTCCTTCCACGACACCGCACAATCAGCATATTTCCCGGAGCGAGACACATCATGTGGCGCAAGCTGCTTTTCATTCCCCCTCTGGCCGTCGGCGTCGCCGTGCTGGCCTTCGTCGTCAACAACCGTCCCGCGCCGGCGCGCAAGGCGCCGCAGGAGGAGGCGCGCGTGGTGCGCGTCATGGAGGTGCGGCCGCTGACGCTCAAGCCCCGCATCACCGGGTACGGCACGGTGCGTCCCTCCCGCGTGTGGAACGCCATCGCCCAGGTGGGCGGCAAGGTGGTCTTCACCCATCCGAACCTCAAGAAGGGCGCCATCATCCCCGCGGGCACCGAGATCATCACCATCGCGCCGGACGACTACCGGCTGGCGGTGGCGCAGGCCGAGGCCAACATCCGCGCCACGGAGGCAAAGCTGGCGGAAATGGACGTCACGGAGCGCAACACGCGCAGCCTGCTGAAACTGGAGCGGGAGGCGCTCGAGGTCACCCGCAGGGACTACGAACGGAAGAAGGTCCTTAAGGCACGCGGCACGGTGGCGGCCACCACGCTGGAGCAGGCGCTGAAAACCTACATCAATCAGCGCAAGCTGGTGCAGTCGCTGGAGAACACGCTGCGTCTGCTTCCCGTGCAGCGCAAGGAGCTGCAGGAACAGCTCGCCACCTACCGCAGCCAGCTGGCCACGGCGAAACTCAATCTGGAGCGCACCCACATCCGCATGCCGTTCGACGGGCGGATCTCGCTGGTGGGCGTCGAGGTGGAGCAGTTCGCCCCCGTCGGAAAGCAGCTCGCGGCGGCCGACGACATCGCAAAGGCCGAAATCGAGGCGCAATATCCGCTGCAGCGCATGCGCTCCATCATCCGGCTGGTCTCCGGCATTCCCTCCGACGTGACGCTGGATGCGCGCAAGACGCGGGAGCTGATCGACGACCTGGGGCTGTCGGTGGAGATCCGGCTCGAGGAGGGCGACGTGCCGGTGGTCTGGAAGGGCCGCTTCGCCCGCATGTCCGACACCTTCGATCCGAAGACCCGCACGGTGGGCGTCATCGGCGAGGTGGAGGATCCCTATTCGCACGTGACTCCGGGCCGCAAGCCGCCGCTGACCAAGGGGATGTTCGTGCGCATGGACATCCTGACGCGCGAGGTCCAGAACGCGCTGGCCATTCCGCGCGCGGCGGTGCATGGCGGCAAGGTGTTCGTGGTCGGCGACGGAAACCGTCTGGTCGTCCGTCCGGTGAAGATCGTGGCGCGGCTGCGCGACCTCGTGATCGTGGGCGAGGGGCTGAAGCCGGGCGAGCGCATCATCCTCAGCGATCTGGTCCCGGTACTGGAGGGGCAGCTGCTGAAGCCGGTCCCGGACGAGGAGACGGCGCGGATGGTGGTCCGTGAAGCGGCGGGGGGCGAGGCCCGATGAGACCGATCATACGCTATTTCGTCACCCATCCGACGATCGCCAACCTGCTGATGCTGGCCATCGTCGCGGCGGGTCTGATGGCGCTGCCGAAGATGCAGCGCGAGACGTTCCCGCGGATCGCCCCGCGCAACGTCGAGGTCACCGTGTCCTGGCCCGGCGCGCGGCCGGAGGACGTGGAGCAGGCCATCTGCCAGCGCGTCGAGGACGCCGTGCACAACGTGGACAACGTGCACGAGATCACCTGCGTGGCCATGGAGAACGTGGCCCGCACCACCGTGGAGATGGTGGAGGGCGCCAACTTCGAGAAGTTCACCTCCGACATCAAGACGGAGGTGGAGGCCATCGACGACTTCCCCGATCTGGTGGAGAAGCCGGTCATCCGGCAGCTCGGAACGCGCGACTTCGTGACCTCGGTGGCGCTGTCCGCGCCCGCCGCCTCGCCGGTGGACCTGAAGATGCTGGCCGAGGACATCAAGGACCGCATGGAGCGCACCGGGAAGATCCCCAAGGTGACGGTGCGCGGCTTCTCCACCCATCAGATCCGCATCGCTCTGGATTCGGGCCGGCTGCGGGCCTACGGGCTGTCGGTGCAGGACGTGGCCAACGCGGTCATGCGGGCCAGCTTCGACCTGCCGACGGGGTCGCTCCAGACGCGGGACCGGGACATCCTGATCCGCTACGCCGACGAGGGCAAGCGGCCGAGGGACTACGAGAACATCGTCGTCGTGGCCAGCTCCAGCGGCGGGGAGGTGCGTCTCGGCGACATCGCGAAGATCACGGACCGGTTCGAGCTCGACGAGGAGAAGTATCTCTTCAACGGCCGCCGGGCGGCCATCCTCGACGTGACCAAGACCCCGCAGGACGACGTGCTGCGGGTGGTGGACGCCGTGAAGGCCTTCATCGAGGAGGAGAAGGCCCGCCTTCCCGAGGGCGTGGTGCTCGAGATCACCAACGACCAGGCCTCGCAGGTGCGCGACCGTCTGGACCTCATCCTGACCAATTCCGTGCAGGGCCTGATCCTCGTCTTCGCCACGCTGTGGCTGTTCTTCGGCCTGCGCTATTCGTTCTGGGTGGCCATGGGCCTGCCCATCTCGTTCCTGGGCGGCGGTCTGCTGATGGTCTGGGGCGGCATGACCATCAACATGATGACCATGATCGGCCTGCTCATCGTCATCGGCCTGCTGATGGACGACGCCATCGTCATCTCGGAGAACATCGCCGCGCACAGGGCCAGGGGCAAGACGCCCGTGCAGGCGGCCGTGGACGGCGTCACGCAGGTGCTGCCCTCGGTGTTCGCCTCGTTCATCACCACGGCGGTGATCTTCGGCTCGCTGGCGTTCCTGAAGGGCGATCTGGGACAGATCCTGCGGGTCATTCCCATCGTCATGCTGTTCGTGCTGGCGGTCTCCCTGGTGGAGGCGTTCCTCATCCTGCCGCACCATCTGCTGCACACCATGGAGAAGGTGAAGACGGCGAAGATGGGCGGCCGCTTCCAGGAATGGATGAACGCCAAGCTGGAATCCTTCAGCAAGAAGGCGGTGGAGCCGGTGGCGCGGTTCGCGGTCAACTGGCGCTACTTCACCTTCGGCTTCGCGGCGATGCTCTTTCTGCTGGCGGTGGCGGCGATGGCCGGCGGCAAGGTGAAGTTCGAGGCCTTTCCGGATCTCGACGGCAACACCATCGCGGCGCGCATCCTGCTGCCCGCCGGATCGCCGCTGGAGCTGACGGAACGCACCGTGGCCGGCGCGATAGAGGCGCTGCGCGAGATCAACCGCGAGGAGAAGCCCCGTCAGCCGGAGCGGCAGGACCTCGTGCGCAACATCACGGTGGAATACAACCGCAACGACACGGCGGGCGAGTCCGGGGCGCACGTGGCCACCATCACCGCCGACCTGCTGGATGCCGAGATCCGCACCATCCGCATCGAGGAGGTGCTCGCCAAGTGGCGCGAGAAGACCAAGGACCTGCCCGACGTGGTGTGGATCCGCTTTTCCGAGACGAAGATCGGCCCGGCGGGACTGGACATCGAGATCCGGCTGCAGGGCGACGATCTGGAGGAGATGAAGGCCGCCTCCAACGAGCTGATGGACTGGCTGAAGGGCTACGTGGGCGCGGTGGACATCTCCGACGACCTGCGTCCCGGCAAGCCGGAGTTCCGCATCCGTCTGAAGCCCGGAGCGCGCATGCTGGGACTGGACGGGCGGCTGGTGGCCGACCAGTTGCGCGCGGCCTTCCACTACATGACGGTGAATACCGTCCAGCGCGATGGGGATTCCATCGACATCGACGTTCAGCTCTCCGACCGCGACCGCGATTCGGTGGGCGATCTGGACAATTTCGACATCGCCCTTCCCGACGGGCGCCTCATTCCCCTGAAGGCGGTGGCCGAGGTGAAGTCGGACCGCGGATATTCGCGCATCACCCGGATCAACGGACAGCGCGCCATCACCATAACCGGCGACGTGGACACCCGCATCGCCAACGCCAACGAGATCGTCACCAGCGCGATGGGCGATTTCGTGCCGAAGCTGCTCGAGAAGCATCCCGGCGTGCGCGTGTCCCTGGAGGGCGCGGACCGCAAGGCCCGGAAGACACAGAAGTCCATTCTCTCCGGCTTCGTGGTCGGCATCATCGGCATCTATCTGCTGCTGTCGTTCCAGTTCCGCAGCTACATCGAGCCGGTGGTGGTGATGTCGATCATTCCGTTCGCCTTCGTCGGCGCGATCATGGGACACCTCATCATGGGGCTGAATTTCTCCATGCCCTCCCTGCTGGGACTGGTGGCCCTCTCCGGCGTGGTGGTGAACAACTCCATCCTGCTGGTGAACTTCATCAAGCACTATCACGGCGAGACGGCGAGCGTGCGCGAGGCGGCGCCGCTGGCCTCCCGCGCCCGTTTCCGGGCCATCCTGCTGACCTCCATGACCACCTTCGTCGGATTGCTGCCCATCCTCACGGAGAAGAGCCTGCAGGCGCAGATCCTGACGCCCCTGGTCAGCTCGCTGGCCTTCGGCCTGCTCGCCGCCACCTTCCTGGTCCTGCTGGTGGTGCCGTCGGTCTACGCCATCCTCGACGACTTCGGCCTGGCGCGGCTCGACGAACCGGAGGAGGAGAGCACGGCGCATTGACCCTGTTCGCCGCCGGATCCGCAGGCGATGGAGAGGGAGTATGGATTTCCGGGGGGCGGCGTCAGTTGCCCGAGGTGGAGAGGAACAGATCGACCAGATCGGTGTTGATGTAGTAATTGTTGCGTCCCGCCTTCACCTTTGTGAGGAAACCGTGTTCAGCCAGGGTGTCCAGATGTTTCGCAGCCGTCTGGCGGCTGACGTCGAGGTCGTTCTTCACAAACTCTATGCGCGTATAGGGATGGCGGAAGAGATTGTTGAGAAGATCCTGGGAATAGAGCCTGGGCAGTTCGCTCCGCATGCGATGTTTCATGGCCTGCATCTGCTCACCGATCTGGCCGACCAGACTCAGCGTCGTGCCGGAAGTCTCCTCGACGGCGGCGAGCATGAACAGCGTCCATTCCTCCCATGCGCCATCTGTGCGCACCGCTTGCAGCAGCCGATAATAATCCGCCTTGTGGCGGGTTATATAGCGGCTGAGGTAGAGAATGGGCATGTCCAGAAGTCCCGTGCGTACCAGATACAGAACATTCAGTATCCGTCCGATGCGTCCATTGCCATCGGGAAATGGGTGGATGCTCTCGAATTGATGATGAATGATCGCCATCTTCAGAAGCGGGTCCAGGGGACATGCACCGTCATCGTTGACGAACCTTTCAAGCTCTCCCATATGGCGACGGATCTCCCGTGCATCCTGTGGCGGCACGTAGACGATCTCTCCCGTCCGGTCATTTTTCAGTGCCGTGCCCGGCGTTTCGCGGAAACCTTCCTCCCGTTCCTTCAGAAGGCGAAACAATGCGATGAGTGTGCGGTTGGAAAGAAGCCCGCCGGATTTTCTCAGAAGTTCGAAACCCAGTTTGATGGCGTCGCGATAACGCGCAACTTCCTTTGCCGCCGGCGATGCGGGCCCTCCCGGAAACAGGTCGGCCCGATACAGTTCGTCCTGCGTCGTGACGATGTTTTCGATTTCCGAGCTGGCGCGGGCCTCCTGCAGGGAAAGCGTATCTATCAATATGCCCGGATTCGGAATGGTTGCCGCCCTGCCTTTCAGTTCCGCCAAAGCACGGCCGGCTCTGCCCAGCGCGCGCATCACCGGAAGGGTCTCCAGCTCCACGGGGGGCGGCAAGGGTGGCAGATCATAGGTTGGTTTCAACACGTTCCGCTCCATATGTTAAAAATATTCGATTTTCTTAACATGTCTGCCGGATCTGTCAAAACCACGGCGATGATCCGCTTTTTTTCACCCCGCCGTTTCGGATGTCCGGGGTATGCATGATTGCAACGCTCCGCCGGCCCGGGGCGGGAGCTTCACTCCGTACCTTTGCCGGTGTAGGGCTCTGTGTCCTAGGCTAGAGCGTTCATGCCTGCCTCTGTGGCTACAGCCGTATGATGTCAGTAAAGGCGCTGTAATGAAAACTTGGGCCGGGAGGGCGGGTGATCCTGAGCTGTGGGATAGATGGCCCCGCCCCTTGGAAAAGGTTACCCGGAAAGGCGCTTGGCCTGTGTTTTCAGATTGCGCATGCTACGCCAGTCGGAAGGGGTAGATGAGCAGAAAAGTACGCCTTCATTGCATACAATCCGCAGATGCTTCTTCCGATGTTCAATCTTGCAAGGGTGCAGTCCTGCTTCCATGCAAACGTGAAGCAGCTCACGATGATACTTCTTCATATTGTATCTCCCTTCATTACATGAGGCCTAACTCCTTGCGCGCCTGTGCCCTCAGAATATTTGCAGGGATCCAGTGTGATGACATGGGCATCTTGAAGGAAAGGTCACGCCAAGCATTCCGGGCGGTTCCGTTTGCAATATGATGCGCCCATTGCGAAGGGGAAAAATGCCGTCCTTCCTCGTCGACGATTGAGCCATTCTCGACCTTGGCGTAATGCGTCCGTCCCTTATAGGTCATGCGGACCCGGGATCCGTGAGGGATGGTTACCTCCTTCCACACAAGATCGCGGGGCTGGGCCTGAACGGGCCTGTCTGCATTCTGCTCCTTCAGCCATGCCTTGTAGACATGAGGAGCGTACTTCTCAGCCACTTCTTCCCAGCGCTCCATCCAATCGTAATTCCCGAACTCAACGCTACGTTCCATCCAGTCTTCCAACAGTGAAACTGCGATTTCTGCAGGATCGAGGGCTCCATCGGAAAAACGGATGATGTCATCGTAGAGTTCGCGTGGAATCGGAATGAGAATGTGGGTCATCGTGTCACTAGCCATGAAATGTCCCCCTTTTTTGAAACTAGTTGCGTATAGCTGCTATAGCACTAGCATAGCCGGTGATGGCTGTCAAGTGCTTACGCTCCGCCGGCCCGGGGCGGGAGCTTCACTCCATGCAGGGCATGACTTCGCATGGAGGGCGAATTCGCCATGGTGGGCACCTTTCCATCCGGTTTTGGAAGGGAAAACGGACATGAACCTTGGTTCATGGGCCGGTTCATGCTCCCTCGGTTGATTGTGGAACGCCGGTAGACGGCCCATTCTCATTCCCGAAAGTTGCGAACGACCGCCCGCGCCGGGCGGGTCCACGGAACGCCATGCGAGGCGTCGCGGATCCTCCGGCCGGGGCGGCAGACAGGGGAATGAGAGATGCTGACCGACAGGACGGCGAACACGCACGAAGGAAACGGCGGACACGGCGGGGACCGCGAGGTGCTGGTGCGGGATCTGCCGGTGCGGATCTTCCACTGGTCCCTCGTCGTGGCGGTGGCCGTGGCGCTCCTCACCGGCTTCTTCGGCGAGGAGAACCTGCTCACCGTGCACGTCTGGGCCGGCCAGGCGGTGGCCGTGCTGATCATCTTCCGGGTCATGTGGTGGTTCGCGGGCGGGCGCTACAGCCGCCTCTCGGCCTATCCGCTGGCTCCCGGACGGGTGATCGCGCACTTGCGCAACGTGGCGGCGGGGCGTTCTCCGCTGGTGGCCGGGCACAATCCGGCGGGCGCGTGGATGATCGTCATCCTCATCACGCTGCTGTTCGGCCTGACGCTGTCCGGCGTCGTCGCGCTCGGTGGCGAGGAGGATCTCGGTCCGCTGCGGGCCTGGGTGAGCTATCGTCTCGGCGACGCGGCGGGGGAGCTGCACGAGCTGCTCGCCTGGCTGCTGCTGGCGGCCATCGCCGGACACCTCGCCGGCGTGTTCATGGAGACGAAGGTCTTCGGGCATCCGCTGCTGAAGGCCATGACCGCGGGCACCATGCCGGTGCCGCCGCAGGAGGCGGAGAAGGGAGCGCTGGCTCTGCGCGGACTGATCGTCTTCCTGGCGGCCCTCGCCCTGTTCGTCACGGTCTGGAACACCCTCTCCGCCGCGCCCGACACGCGCTGGCGGCAGGTCACCTACATCAAGGCCTATTCGGACAACTGCGGCGACTGCCACCATGCGCACCATCCCTCCCTCAGAACCGCGGACATGTGGGAACGCATCGTCCGCGGGCTGGAGGACCACTACGGCGAGGACGCCACCGTCGGGAAGAAGACCGAGGAGGAGATTCTCGCGTTCCTGAAGGCCAACGGCGCGGAATTCTTCGACACCGAGGCGGCGGTGCGGCTGGGACGGGCGAGGACGCGGGATCTGCGCATCTCCTCGGCCCGGTGGTGGAAGAAGCGGCACCGGGACATTCCGGAGCGGGTCTTCGCCTCGGCGGCGGTGGGATCTCCGGCCAACTGCAACGCCTGCCACCGCGACGCGGAGACCGGACGGTTCGACGACGCCAACATCCACATTCCCGAGAAGGCGCGAGCCGCGGGAGACGAAAGCTGACACGCGCGATCCGGTGAACGGAGCGACGCACGGACGAAAACGGATTCGGGAACATCAGGAGAAAAGACCATGATCAGAGACATCGCCATCATTTCCGGACTGACGCTGGCAGCGGCGCTGTTCGTGGCGGGAGCGGCGGAGGCCGCAAGCCCGCAGGAGATGCTGAAGCGCTACGAGGCCGAGGCGAAGGCCGCGGGAGACTTCCCGGAGGGAGGTTTCTCCGCGGAGCGCGGCAAGGCCTTCTACCTGGCGAAGCACAAGGGCGGCAAGCCGGCCACGCCCTCCTGCACCACCTGCCACACCGACTCGCCGCTGAAGGCCGGAAAGACCAGAACCGGCAAGGTCATCCAGCCGATGGCCCTGTCGAAGACGCCGGATCGCTATTCCGATCCGGAGAAGGTGGAAAAGTGGTTCCGCAGGAACTGCAGAAGCGTGCTGGGGCGGGAGTGCACACCCCGCGAGAAGGGTGACTTTCTCACCTACATGATCAGCCAGTGAAGGCTGCCACGACACGGCATGATAGAAGGAGGAATGCCATGAAGACCCGTATCATCACCCTGGGTGCGGCCGCCGCGGCGCTGGTCGCCGCCGGGCTGGCCACGGCGGCGGTTTCCGACGAACGGTATCCGCCCGTGAGCGACGCCATGACCAAGAAGGAATGCGGCGATTGCCACATGGCCTTCCAGCCGGCCTTCCTGCCGGCCCGGTCATGGGAGAAGATCATGGACAATCTGTCCGATCACTTCGGCGAGGACGCCTCGCTGCCCGCCGACAAGGTGGAGCACATCAAGAAGTACCTGATGGCCAACGCCGCCGACAAGCGCTGGGGCAGCAAGATGATGCGCGGAGTCCGCAAAGACTGGACGCCTCTGCGCATCACCGAACTTCCCTACTGGAAGCGCGAACATGACGAGGAGGTTCCGGCCCGCGCGTGGAAGGATCCCAAGGTCGGCTCCAAGGCCAACTGCAAGGCCTGCCACCGCTACGCCGACACCGGCATCTACGAGGCCGAGGAGTACGAGTACGGCGGATACTACGGCCGCAGGGGCGACGACGAGTACAAGTACAAGCGCAAGCGCTATGACGACGACGACGAGTACAAGTACAAGCGCAAGCGCTACGACGACGACGAGTACGAGTACAAGCGCAAGCGCTACGACGATGACGACGAGTACAAGTATCGGAAGTATCGCGAGCGCGGAGAGCGCTACTACGACCGCCGTCGCTACGACGATGACGACGACTGATCCCCTCAGGGGGTCTCCTGGGTGCCGTCCGTCCCCTGGCCTCCATTGAGGGCGGGCGGCACCTTTCCCATATGAAATGTGCAACACCCGGCGGACGTGCTATCATATCATGTACCGCGGGGCCGGACCCGCAGGGGCGGCCGGGAACGTCGGGAGAGACGGACATGACACTGGTCATGGATCAGGAGGAGAGACGGACGGCGAGCTTCGCCGATCAGGTCAGGCGCTGGCGCTTCCATGTGCTGGGGGCGGCCTTCGTCGTTCTGCTGATCTGCCAGAGCTTCATGGTGATCGACGTTCTCGCGGACATCTTCTACATCGATCTCTACATTCCCTGGTTCGACCACAGCCTGATGGAGCTGATCGCCGTCATCGCCATGACGGTGTCCCTGTTCGTGCTGGGCTGGATCCTGGTGGACCACATCCGCCAGAACCGCCGCTACAAGGAGACGGTGCGGACGGCCTCCGGGCAGTTGCTGAAGACCATCTCGCGGAAGTTCGACGAATGGAAGCTCAGCGAGTCCGAACGCGAGATCGCCCTGCTGCTCATCAAGGGGCTGTCGGTCAACGAGATCGCCCAGATCCGCAACACGAAGCCGGGCACCATCAAGAGCCAGAGCAACGCCATCTACCGCAAGGCCGGTCTGCGCGGACGCAGCGAACTGGTTGCCTATTTCGTCGAGGACCTGCTGGCGGGAGAGAAGCTCCTCCCGCGCCGCGGCTGATCCGGATCGCCCGGATCCCCGGCGGAGCGCATGTCGCGGCACGGCCGGGGTCGGCCGGATTTCTCCGTTCCGCACGCGTACCTGAGAAATTGGCGCAAGATGTTGCCACGGAGATTCAGGAAGCCGCGGACGCCTTTCGGAACATCCATCAATATCAATGCTTTGCGCGCACTTTCCGCACCAGTGCATTTCATTGCAATTCTTTCTTCAACCGGACGTTGCGGCTGGCGGTCGGCAAGGGGGAGCGAGATGGCGCTTGCCATCGGCCGCGTTGTCCGGAATTCTGGCGCATGTCCGCGCGGGCCGGCCGCGGAAGGGAAGCGACGGTGAGGGCGCCATGTCTGCCGAAGAGACGCTGAGACAGCTCGTGAACGGTTTCGCCGGGGCGGCCCTGCTGACCGACGCGCAGGGCGTTCTGATCGCGGCGAACACGCGCGCGCGGGCGCTCTTTCCGGCGCTGATGGAGGGGCGTGTCGTCTCCGGCGTGATCCGCAACAGCGACTTCCAGGACAGTCTTCAGCAGGTGCTGGAGGGCGGGCGGAGCACGGATGTCGCCTTCGTGCTGCGCAAACCCTCGAAGCGGCACCTCGGGGCCAACATCATCGGCATCGACGGGACGGGGCGGGAGCGGTTCGTCTTCATCCACCTGCGCGACCGCGAGGAGGAGGAGAATCTGGCGCGCATGCGCATGAACTTCATCGCCTCCGCCTCGCACGAGCTGCGCACGCCCCTGGCGTCGCTGCTGGGCTTCATCGAGACGCTGCAGGGCGCGGCGAAGGACGACCCGGAGGCGCGGACGCGCTTCCTGGAGATCATGGGCGCGCAGGCGCGGAGAATGCAGCGGCTGCTCGACGACCTGCTCTCCCTGTCGCGCATCGAGATGGAGGCCCACGCCGTGCCGGAGGGGCGGGTGGACATGAACGCCCTGGCCGAACGGGTCGTGGAGACGATGCGCATGCAGGCGCGCCGGCACGGCGTGACGCTGAAGCTGATCCGCGACGCCGGGCGGGCGGTGGCGCGCGGCAACGCCGACCAGCTGGAGCAGGTGGCCCAGAACCTCATCTCCAACGCCATCACGTACGGCGGCGAGGGCGGGGAGATCCGCATCCGCGTCCGTTCCCTGCCGGCGAACCGGAAACGCGGGCCGCGCATCGCCTTCTCCGTGCGGGATTTCGGTCCCGGCATCGCGGGGGAGCACATTCCGCATCTGACGGAGCGCTTCTACCGCGTGGACAAGGAGGCCTCCCGCAACCGGGGCGGAACCGGACTCGGGCTGGCCATCGTGAAGCATCTCGTGCAGGCCCACCGCGGTACGCTGAAAATCCGCTCGAAGCCCGGGGAGGGGGCGAAATTCACTGTGGAAATCCCCGCCGCGGACGAATGACCGTCCTGTTACATGCCTGTTACATTGACGTGGCAGAAGAGAGGACGGGAAAGGGGAGGAATCCTTTCCGTGGAATTCGAACTGCAAGAGGGACGAACGTCATGAAACGCGGAATCGCCGCCGCCGTCGTCGCGGCCGCCATGGGAGCCGGACTTGCCGCGACGGATGCGCTGGCACGCGACCACCTGAAGATCGTCGGATCGTCCACGGTCTATCCCTACGCCCAGGCCGTGGCCGAGGAGTTCGCCCAGAAGACGGGCATGAAGGCGCCGGTTCTGGAATCCACCGGCTCCGGCGGCGGAATGAAGATCTTCTGCGCCGGCGTCGGCGAGCAGCATCCGGACATCACCAACGCCTCCCGCGCCATGAAGCGCTCCGAATGGGACCTGTGCCAGAAGAACGGCGTGAAGGACATCACCGAGGTGCTGATCGGGTACGACGGGCTTTCCATCGCCCATTCGCGCCAGGCGCCGGAGATGGACGTCGCCAAGGTGGATCTCTACAGGGCGCTGGCGAAGCGGGTGCCGGTCGACGGCAAGCTGGTGGACAATCCGTACAGGACCTGGAAGGACGTCAACCCGAAGCTGCCGGCCATTCCGATCATCGTCTACGGCCCGCCGCCCACCTCGGGAACGCGCGACGCCTTCGTGGAGCTGGTGTTCCACGACACCTGCAAGAGCGGCGCGCTGCCCTTCTGGAAGAAGAAGAAGGCGGAGCTCGGCGGCGGCAAGGCCTTCGAGAAGTTCTACAAGGCCAACTGCTCGGCCATGCGTACCGACGGTCCGTTCATCGAGGCCGGCGAGAACGACAACCTGATCGTCCAGAAGCTGGTGGCCGACGAGAAGGCGCTCGGCATCTTCGGCTATTCCTTCCTCTACGAGAACGAGGACAAGCTGAAGGCCGTGAAGGTGGACGGCGTGCTGCCCTCGGAGGAGACGATCGCCGACGGCTCCTACCACATCTCGCGGCCGCTGTTCTTCTACACCAAGAACGCCCATCGCAGATTCATTCCGGGCATGAACGAATACATCGCGGAATTCGTCTCGGAGGACGCCTTCGGCCCGGACGGCTATCTCGTGGAGCGCGGCCTGGTGCCGCTGCCCGACGACAAGCGGGAGAAGGTGCGGGAGGACGCCGTCAACGCGGTGCCCATGACACGCTTCTCCAAGTAGCGTCCGGGACCGTTCGCCGCACGTGTGGATCGTGGCGGCGGGAATGTTGACAAGTACGGGGCATCCGGGGCTTTCTCGGGGTCCGGATGCGTTCCACGAAGCGGGAAGGGGCCCATGCTGACCATAACCGTCCTGGCCATCGCGCTGGTCGCCGCAGCCGGTTTCTGGCTGGGCTACGGCCCGATGCGGCGCATGGAGCTTGCGCAGGAGAAGGGCACACGGACCGAACGGCTGCATTCCCGTCCCGTGTACCATGGCCTTTTCATCGCCGCGTGGGTCGGCATTCCCTCGCTTCTGCTGGTCGTTTTCTGGCTCGCGATGCAGGGCGCCGTGCTCGACTGGCTGCTGCTGCACAGCCTGCCGGCGGATGAGCTGGCGAAGCTCTCCGACGATCAGAAGCAGGTTCTGCTCAACGAGATCAGGACGCTGGCGCAGGGCAACCGGCTGCCCGGAGAGCCGGCGGCCCACGTGCTGGAGGCCGCGGAGCGGCTGAACCGCTGGCGCACGACGGCGGGGTGGGCGATGTTCGCCGCCGCGCTGTCCCTGGCCCTTGCCGGCATGGCGCTGGCGCGGCGGCGCGTTTCGCGCTTCTTCCGGGCGCGGCAGGCGGTGGAGCGCGTCATGGACGGCATCATGCTGGCCTGTGCCGGCGTCGCCGTGTTCACCACCGTCGGCATCATCGTCTCCCTGCTGTTCGAGGCGTTGCGCTTCTTCTCCATGGTGCCGGTGACGGAATTCCTGTTCGGACTGCGCTGGGAGCCGCAGATCGCCATGCGCGCCGACCAGGTGGCGGGCTCCGGCGCGTTCGGCATGATCCCGGTGTTCACGGGCACGCTGCTGATCTCGGGTATCGCGCTGGCCATCTCGGTGCCGGTGGGGCTGCTCTCCGCCATCTACCTGGTGGAGTATTCCAGTTCGCGCTTCCGCGCCTTCGTGAAGCCGCTCCTGGAGTTCCTGGCCGGCATTCCGACCGTGGTCTACGGTTTCTTCGCCGTGCTGACGGTGGCGCCCGCCCTGAAGAGCTTCGGCGAGGCCCTGGGCCTGCCCGTGGCGCCGAACAGCGCCCTCGCGGCAGGCAGCGTCATGGGCATCATGCTCATCCCCTTCATCTCCTCGCTGTCCGACGATGCGCTGGCCGCCGTGCCCATGGCCCTGCGCGAGGGATCCATCGGGCTGGGGGCGACGAAGGCGGAGACCATCCGGCGGGTGCTGGTGCCGGCGGCGCTGCCGGGCATCATGGCCGGCGTCCTGCTGGCGGCGAGCCGGGCCATCGGCGAGACCATGATCGTCGTCATGGCGGCGGGCATCATCGCCACGCTCACCCTCAATCCCTTCGAGGCGGTGACCACGGTGACGGTGCAGATCGTCAGCCTGCTCACCGGCGACACCGCCTTCGACAATCCCAAGACGCTCGCCGCCTTCGCGCTGGGCCTGGCGCTGTTCCTGGTCACGCTGGGGCTGAACGTCCTCTCCATGCACATCGTCAAGAAATACCGTGAACAGTATGACTGAGCGCGAGGACAGACATCACGACTGGAACAGCCCGCGGCAGCTGGCCCGCCTGCGGCGGAGGCACGCGGCCAACCGGCGCATGAAATGGATCGGGCTGGTGGCCATCGGACTGGCGGCGGGCGCTCTGGCGCTGCTGGTCGTCTCGCTGGTGGCCACGGGCTATCCGGCCTTCACGCAGACGCGCATCACGTTGCGCTTCGATCTCGATCCGAAGCTGGTCAATCCCGACGACATGCGCAAGGGCAGGTGGCGCAAGATCATCGGCACGGCGCTGCTGAAGGAGGTCGGTCCCATCAAGTCGCGCAAGGAGCGGCGCAAGGTGCTGAAGATCGTTTCGCGCGGCGCCGCGTACGAGCTGCGCGACCACGTGATGAAGCATCCGGATCTCGTGGGCCGGACCGTGACCTACGCGGTGCTGGCGGCGGATCCGTTCGACCAGTTCTACAAGGGTGTCATCCCGGAATACATCGGCGAGGGCGAGAAGCGCTTCTTCAACCCGCGCCTGGGTTCGCCCGCCGTGGTCGCCGCGTTCCGGAAGCTCGTGGACAAGGGACTCGTTTCGGCCCCGTTCAACTGGGGCCTGTTCCTAAATGCCGATTCCCGGCTGCCGGAACAGGCGGGGCTGGCCGGGGCCATCGTCGGCTCCTTCCTGACGCTGCTGGTGTGTTTCCTGATCTCCTTTCCGGCCGGCATCGCGGCGGCGATCTATCTGGAGGAGTTCGCGCCGAAGAACCGTTTCACCGACTTCATCGAGGTGAACATCAACAATCTGGCGGCGGTGCCCTCGGTGGTGTTCGGCCTGCTGGGCCTGGCGCTGTTCCTGGGCTGGTTCGGCATGCCGCGCTCCGCGCCGCTGGTGGGCGGGCTCGTGCTGTCGCTGATGACCCTGCCGACGATCATCATCGCCACCCGTTCCGCCCTGAAGGCGGTGCCGCCGTCGATCCGCGAGGCGGCGCTGGGCATCGGCGCATCGCACCACCAGATGGTGCTGCACCACGTGCTGCCGGTGGCCATGCCGGGCATCCTCACCGGAGCCATCATCGGCATGGCGCGCGCGCTGGGCGAGACGGCCCCGCTGCTGCTGATCGGCATGAACGCCTTCATTCCCGACATCTCCAACATGGGCATCCTGGAGCCGGCCACGGCCCTGCCCACGCAGATCTATTCCTGGGCGGATTCGCCGGAGCGCGGCTTCGTGTCGCGGACATCCGCCGCGATCCTCGTTCTGCTGGGCTTCCTGCTGGTCATGAACGCGGCGGCCATCTGGCTGCGTCAAAAGTATTCCAAGAAGGTCTGAGATCATGGGTAGCGAACAGAATGCGACGGGCATGAAACCCCTCGAGGCGGCGGAAGCCGAGGAGGCCATGCGCGAGGTGCTGGCCGGGGAGGGCGTCGCGGATGCCGCGAGCGAGCTGGCGCCGGGCGTGCCGGAACCGGAGACGCTGGCGGAGGGGCAGATGGAGGGGGAACCCGCCTTGGCGGAACCGGCCTGCAAACAGGACTGCAAGATCGTCACGCGCCACGTGAACGTCTTCTACGGCGAAAAACAGGCGATCTTCGACGTCTCGCTGGACATCCCGGACCGGGCGGTGATGGCGCTGATCGGCCCTTCGGGCTGCGGAAAGTCCACATTTCTGCGCTGCCTGAACCGGATGAACGACATCATCGAGATCTGCCGCGTGGAAGGGGACATCCGTCTGGAGGGCGTGGACATCTATTCCGGCGAGATCGATCCGGTGCTGCTGCGGGCGAGGGTGGGCATGGTGTTCCAGAAGCCCAATCCCTTCCCGAAGTCGATCTACGAGAACGTGGCCTACGGACCGCGCATCCACGGCCTGGCGAAGGACCGCACCGAGCTGGACGAGATCGTCGAGACCTCGCTGCGCAAGGCGGCGCTGTGGGACGAGGTGAAGGACCGGCTGCACGCGCCCGGCACCGGCCTGTCCGGCGGCCAGCAGCAGCGGCTGTGCATCGCGCGGGCCATCGCCACGCGCCCGGAGGTCATCCTGATGGACGAGCCGGCATCGGCGCTCGATCCCATCGCCACGGCGCGCATCGAGGAGCTCATCGACGAACTCAAGCAGAACTACTGCATCGTCATCGTGACCCATTCCATGCAGCAGGCGGCGCGCGTCTCCGACCGCACGGCCTTCTTCCATCTCGGCCGGCTGGTGGAGGAGGGACCGACGGAGCAGGTCTTCACCAATCCGCGCGAGAAGCGCACGCAGGACTACATCACCGGCCGCTTCGGCTGATGCCGCCCGCGCACCGCACCAACAGGAGCGAACCATGAGCCACACGCACATCGTCAAGGCCTTCGACAAGGATCTGGCGGAACTGGACGCGAAGATCGCCCGCATGGGCGCGCTGGCCGAGGAGGAGCTGGAGGGCGCGCTGCGCGCCCTGCGGAAGCGCGATCCCGACATGGCGGAACGGGTCATCCTGCGCGACAGGGAGATCGACCGGCTGGAGCAGCAGGTGGAGGACGGCGCGGTCAGCATCATCATCCGGCGCCAGCCCATGGCCGCGGACCTGAGGCAGGTCATCGGCGCGCTGAAGACCGCCAACGAGCTGGAGCGCATCGGCGATCTCTCGAAGAACATCTCCCGGCGCGTCATCACGCTGGCGGCCAGCAAGCCGCCGAAGCCCCTCAAGAAGGGGCTGAAGCGCATGGGCAAGCTGGTCATCGCGCAGCTGCACGACGTGCTCGACGCCTACGCCCGACGCGACGCGGAGCTGGCCCTGAAGGTGCGCGAGGCCGACGAGGAGGTGGACGAGAGCTACAGCGCCCTGTTCCGGGAGCTGCTCACCTACATGATGGAGGATCCGCGCACCATCGGCATGTGCACGCATCTGCTGTTCGGTGCGCGGAACCTGGAGCGCATCGGCGATCATGTCACCAACATCGCCGAAAACATCCACTACCTGGTCACGGGCGAGCGGCTGGACATCTCGCGCCCGAAGAGCGACACCACCACCGGCATCATCCCCGAACCGGCGAAGGCCGGACCGGAAGGGGAGGCGGACGACGGCGACGCGCCCACGGGAGATGGCGGAGACGCCGGGAAGGGTGGAGCGGCCTCCGGAGAGGAGGGCGGCGGACGGGACGGCGACGGAGGCTGAGCGCCGTGGCCATCCGCATTCTCGTCGCCGAGGACGAAGAGCCTCTCGCCATCATGCTCGACTACAACCTGCGGGCGGAGGGGTACGAGACGGTTCTCGCGCGCGACGGCGAGGAGGCGGAACTGGCGCTCGTGGAGAACGACATAGATCTCGCCATTCTCGACTGGATGATGCCGCATGTCTCGGGGATCGAGCTGTGCCGGCGCATGCGCGCCGATCCGCGGCTGCGCTCCGTTCCGGTGATCATGCTGACGGCGCGGGGCGAGGAGGCGGACCGCGTGCGCGGCCTGACGACGGGCGCGGACGACTACGTCGTGAAGCCGTTCTCCGTGCCGGAGCTGATGGCGCGGGTGCGGGCCATCCTGCGGCGTGCCAAGCCGGAGAAGACGGCCGACCGCCTGGAGATCGGCGACATCGTGTTCGACCGCGCCGCCCGGCGGGCCTGGCGGGGCGGACGCGAGCTGCGGCTCGGACCGACGGAACTGCGACTGCTGGAATTCTTCATGGAGAATCCGGGGCGCGTCCTCTCCCGCTCGAGATTGCTCGACGGCGTCTGGGGACGCGACGCCTACGTGGACGAGCGGGCCGTGGACGTCTGCGTCGGCCGGGTGCGGAAGGCGCTCACGGCCGGAGGAGAGGACAATCCCATCCGGACCGTCCGCGGGGAGGGCTACGCGCTGGAGAGGGAATGAGCCACGGCGGCGGCCCTCTTTTACGGAGCTCCATGATCCGGATGCGGACGGCTTGCGCCGTGCGGCGGGGTGTGACATCCTGCCCGACCACGAGCAGGGAACGAGCCATGGCCATCATCAGGTTTCCCCGGCAGGTCGCTACCGCGCGGGAGGCGCGGGGGCCGGAGGAGGGGAGCGGCATCCGCCGGGACAAGCCGGACCGCAACGTCATTCTGCCGCTTTCGGTGGAGGGCGTCTGCTACGCCGCCAACGGCAGACCGCTGATCCACGATCTCAACTTCCGCATCATGCCGCGCCGCCGCACGGCCATTCTCGGCTTCAACGGCGCGGGCAAGAGCCTCACGCTGCGGCTCTGCCACGGCCTCATCCGGCCCACGGCCGGGCGCATCCGCTGGGAGGGGCCGAAGGGGGACGATCCGAAGGCGGTGGCGCTGGCGCAGGCGATGGTGTTCCAGAAGCCCGTGCTGCTCAGACGGACGGTGCGGGAGAATCTGGCCTACGTGCTCAGGAGCCGGGGCATCCGCGGGTCGGACATGCGGGCGCGGGTGGATCGCGTGCTGGTGCGCTGCCGGCTGGAACATCTCGCCGACAGACCGGCGCGCAGCCTTTCCGGCGGCGAGCAGCAGAAGCTGGCGCTGGCCCGCGCCTGGCTGCTGAAGCCTTCCATCCTCTTCCTCGACGAGCCGACGGCGGCGCTCGATCCGGCGGCGACCCTGGACGTGGAGCGGATCGTCAATTCGCTTCACGAGGCGACCACGACGATCTTCTTCTCCACCCACGACATGGCGCAGGCGAAGCGGCTGGCCGACGACGTGCTGTTCATCCATCACGGACGGATCCTGGAGGCGTCGACGGCGGAGGCCTTCTTCGCCGCCCCCAAGACGCCGGAGGCGCAGGCCTTTCTGGCCGGCGAACTGGCCCCATGAGCGTCAAGGACGCCGATCCCGGCTACATCGTCGCGCCGGACGTGGACGATCCGGCACTCTCCTGCGCGGTGGAGGGCATCGACCACGAGGGCAGGCCGGTGCTCCGGCACGTGGTGCAGGAGCGGCCCCTGACCATCTTCCTGAACGGGCAGGAGATCGTCACCGTGATGACCATCGGCGACCATCCGGAATGGCTGGCGGTGGGATACCTGCGCAACCAGGCCATGCTGCGCGACGACGACGAGATCACAGCCATCGAACATGCGGAGGACATCCACACGGTCGTCGTGCGGACCCGGCGGCGGACGGACTACGAGGAGAAGACGCGCCGCAAGGTGCTCACTTCCGGATGCGCGCAGGGCACCGTCTTCGGCGACATGATGGAAACCTTCGAGAAGATCCGGCTGGCGGACGGGGGCGTCCTGCGGACGTCCTGGCTGTACGCCCTGACGAGGAAGATCAACACCACGCCGTCGCTGTACCTGAAGGCCGGGGCCATACACGGCTGCGTGCTGTGCCGGGAGGACAGGCCGCTGGTGTACATGGAGGACGTGGGGCGGCACAACGCGGTGGACAAGATCGCCGGCTGGATGTTCCTCGAAGGGGTGGCGCCGGAGGACAAGATCTTCTACACCACGGGGCGGCTGACCTCGGAGATGGTGCTGAAGTGCGCCCACATGGGAATCCCCATCCTGGTTTCCCGTTCGGGTTTCACGGCCTGGGGGGTCGAGCTGGCGCGCAAGGTCAACATGACGCTGGTGGGGCGGGCCCGCGGACGGCGCTTCATCGCGCTGTCCGGAACGCACCGGATCGTCTTCGACACCGATCCGGAGGCGGTCGGCGAGGAGGATCCGGAACACCGGCGCAAGGGGGCGGATCGAAGGGGATGAACGACGGAGAGGCGGTTGCCGGCGTGATTCTGGCCGGAGGGCTGGCGCGGCGCATGGGCGGGCGCTCCAAGGCCTTCGTGGAGGTCGCGGGCAGGCCGCTCGTGGACCATGCGATCGCGCGGCTCTCCCCCCAGGTGGATGCGCTGGCGCTCAACGCCAATGCCGACGCGGACAGACTGGCCGCGCGGGGACTGCCCGTGATCGCCGACACGGTGGAGGGATTCGCCGGGCCGCTGGCCGGGATTCTGGCGGGCATGCTGTGGGCGCGCGCCAGCGTGCCGGATGCCCGCTGGCTGGTGTCGGTGGCGGTGGACACGCCGTTCTTCCCTTCCGATCTCGTGGAGCGTCTCCTCCGCGCGGCGCGGGAGGAGGGCGCGGAGCTGGCGCGGGCGGCCAGCGGCGGCCGGGCGCATCCCGTCTTCGGACTGTGGCCGGTGTCCCTTGCGGAGGATCTGGAGCGGGCGCTGGTGGTGGAGGATCTGCGGAAGATCGACCTGTTCACCGCCCGCTACGGGCTCGCCACGGTGAATTTCGACACCGGCTCCGGAGATCCCTTCTTCAACATCAACAGGCCCGAGGACGTGGAACGGGCGGAGGAGATGGCCGTTTCGCTCCGGTAGGCGGGTCCGCCCGAGGCCGGAAGCGAACCGGGATCTCAGGACCGTTCGGGGCGCGGCAGGGACGCCTTCACCATCGACGCCGGATGGGCCGGGGCGCAGCGGTGGAGCAGGATCGCGCCGTGCTGGTCGCCCTCGTGCTCCGGCTCCACGTGGATGGACACAGCGACCTGCCCGAATTCGGCGCGCAGGGCATCCTCGATGCGGTCGCATATCTCGTGCGCGTCGTGGACGCTCATGTCGCCGGGCACCACGAGATGGAAGTCGATGAACAGGGCGCTGCCCGCCTCGCGGACCTTCAGTTCGTGGAATTCCAGGGCGCCGCTGGCGCTGCCGCGGATCGTCGCGCGGATCCGTTCCATGGTGTCGCCGTCCGGCGCGGCGTCCATGAGCCCGGCGGTGGAATGGCGCACCAGCCCCCAGCCGGCCCACAGAATGTGAATGGCCACGCCCATGGCGATCAGGGGATCGAGAATCCACCAGCCGGTCACCGCGGCCAGAATCACGCCGCCGAGCACGCCGATGGAGGTGTAGACGTCGGCCAGCAGGTGCTTGCCGTCGGCGACGAGGGCCGGGGAGTTCAGTTTGCGCCCCTGGCTGACCAGAACCCAGCTCCACAGGCCGTTGAGAACGCCGGCGGCCACGTTCACCAGCAGACCGGGGTTGTCCCACGCCAGATGCCGGGGCGTCTGGAGCGCCCCCCAGGCCTCGCGGAAGATGGCGAAGGCGGCGACGATGATGAGCGCCCCCTCCAGCCCGGCGGAGAAGTATTCCGCCTTGTGGTGGCCGTAGGGGTGCTCGTCGTCCGGCGGCTGCTGCGCGACCCAGATGGCCACCAGCGCCGCGCCCGCGGCGGCGACGTTGACGACGCTCTCCAGGGCGTCGGAATAGAGCGCCACGGACCCGGTCATCAGGTAGGCCACGTACTTCAGCGCGAAGACGGAAAGGCCCACGAGGATGGAGCCGATGGCGATTTTCACTGTCAGCGTCATGGGTCGGATCCCCGTCGGGTGGAGAAGGGGCGGGCCACCGTTCCGCCGCCCCGGACGATTCGGAAGTCCCCTGAACGAACAACCCCGCCGGATGCGTTCGCATGGTCCGACGGGGAGCCGCGTGCGTACCGTCCGGGGGTGCCGGACGGCAATTCCCGGATGGAAGGCTCAGTGGCGCGCCACCACCTTCGCGTGTGCCGGCTTCAGAGGCGTCACGGGCGCCTTGCTGGCCTTGTCCAGGTCGTCGTCATCCTTGAACTCGTAGCCCATGAGCACGGCGGAGGCCACCGCCGCCGGGCCGAAGGTCACGGCGAAACCGCCCATCAGCAGGAAAATGGCGGCGAAACCGTAGCTGGAATGGGAAATCATGGAATAGAGCCCGCCCAGGTCGGAATAGAGGATGCCGGCGAGAAGAGACCAGCCGACGGCCGTTCCGAGCGCGATGTTGCGCAGGATGAAGCGCACGAGGCGCGGCAGGCTCTTCCATGTTCTTGCGATCATGTCTTTCTCCCTGCTTCCGGTTTGTCCGATATTCAACCATATAGTGCAGGATTGTGGCTCCGGAAGGCAACCAGACAATCCGACGCGCCCTTTCACGATCAGAAATTCCAGCGCAGCCCGACGGAAACGGTGCCGTGGCGCTGTTTCCGCCGGCCGACGACGACGGACCCCGAAAGGTCGGCCGTCAGGCCCTCCCAGCGGCCGGAACCGTACCATGCGAGGCCGCCGGTGAAAGTGACGTCGTCACGGTCCACGAGAAGCGGGTCGTTCGTGCTCAGGTCGTACGTCCACGCGACGGCCGCGTAGGGCATGAGGGGATCCAGCCACCAGGAGACGGATCCCTCGACGCTGCCCTGGACGAGGCGGTTGGTGCGGGCCGCGTGGGGCCAGCCGTCGCTTTCGACATAGGCCTTCCAGCGGTCGCGCGTGGCCACCAGGCCCAGCTTGCCGGAAAGCAGAACCGAATCGAACCATTTCGCGGCGGACAGCGAGGAGCCGAACATGTAGCCGTCGGAATGCCGCCGGCCTGTCGCCGGCCAGGGAAGCGTCCGGGCGGTTCTCTCGCGGTTGTACACATAGCCGCCGGTCAGTTCGAGGGTGAGCCAGTCCGTCAGCGCGACGCTGGCGTAGGGCGAGACGGTGATTCCATCGGTCCTGGACGTTCCGGCGTTGTAGAGCGTGTCCAGAGCGGTGTGGACGTAGTTGATGCTCGCGCCGAGGGTGAGACGATCCCCCAGCGTGCGGTCGACGCCGAAGGTGAAACTGTCCGAATCGCCCTTGTTGGCCACGGCCGCGCGCCGGTCCTTCATCCATGACCGGGCGTACATGCTCCACACCGTCCAGCCGCTGCCGAGCGGCCCCTCCGATTCCCCCGCCACGGGCGTGATGCCGGGCGCCACGTCCGGCGCGCCCCTCAGCGCAAGGGCGCCGGAACGCGCGGACAGCCGCCAGTCGAGACCGCGCAGAACCTCCCTGATGCGCATCCTCTGGACGCCGGCGAGAAAGGCGCCGTCGTCGACCGCGGGATAGTCGGTCTGCACCGCCGTCTGCGACATGGCCGGAGCGCCACCTGCGAAAAGCGCCGCCATCACCGACGCAGCGGCGAGAATCCGTCGGGCCGCCGACATGGACATTCCCCTCCGTAAGTTTCCCCACACGGAAGATTATAGCGGTCCCGCCCCGTTTTTGAAAGGCGGCTCATCCTCCCGCCAGAAGCAGCGCGAGCACCACGTTGAGCAGCAGGGACAGCACGGCCAGCCATCTCCAGAAGCGTTCGGGATCCCGCTGCAGGAGCGGCGCTCCGGCCTCGCGGGCGAACTTCGGATTGGGACGGGTGATGTCCAGCAGGAAGGCGCTCATGGTGTCGTACCGGCGGGCCGGATCCTTGTCCACCGCCTTGCGCAGCGCCCGGTCCATCCACGGGGGAACGGCGGGATTGCGCTTGCGGGCCGATACGTAGGACGCCCGGCGGGCCTGCCGGACCGTCTCCAGCGGTCTGCCGTAGGGCAGACGTCCGGTCAGCATCTCGTAGACGATGACGCCGAGGGAGAAGATGTCCTGCCGCCTGTCCGGACGCGCGCCCTGCAGAAGCTCCGGAGCGGTGTAGCCCGCCGTGCCCAGCGGGCCGTGTTCGCCCACCGGAAGTTTCAGTTCGTCCAGCGAGGCCACGTGCGCCGAGCCGAAGTCGATGATCTTCACCGTGCCGTCGGCGTCGATGGCGATGTTCTCCGGTTTCAGGTCCTGATGGACGATCTCCCGGCGGTGGAAGGCGCGCAGGCCGCGCACGATCTGGTCGGCGATGCAGCGCACCTCGTCCAGCGGCGGCCGGGGATGGTCGTCCATCCACTGGCGCAGGGTCTGCCCCTTGACCCATTCCATGCAGAAATAGAGGAAACGGCGGGGCGTGCGGCGGCGGATGATCTTCGCCACGTGGGGGCTGTCGACCAGCCGTCCGATCCATTCCTCGCGCATGAAACGCTCGATGTAGGCCGGATCGTCGGAATAGTTGGGTGACGGCGTCTTGAGAACCACCTTTCCGCCCGTCTCGGAATCCTCCGCCAGATAGACCTGCGAGCGGCTGGAGGCGTGGATCTCGCGGATCACGCGGAGGCCGTCGATGACGTTGCCGGCCTCCAGCGGCGGCGGGAAGGGGAGCGCCGCGATGCGCTTCAGCCAGGCGGCCTCGTCGGGTTCTCCGGGGGAGACGATGCGCACGAGCTGGCAGGTGACGTTGTCGTCCGATCCCGCCTCCAGGGCGGCCTCGCAGATCGCCCGCGCCGCCGCCTCGAGATCGTCCCCGTGCTCGCGGATCAGGGCGATGATCCGGCCGTCCCTGAGGAAGTCGTGCACGCCGTCCGTGGTGAAGACGAGAATGTCCCCGGCCCGCGCGTCCGTCTCCTTGTGATCGACGCGGGCGGCGATGTCGATGCCCAGGGCGCGGGCCAGATAGTCGCGCTTCTCGCCGATCTGCGCCCGGTGCGCCCGGGTGAGCGGCCGCAGCTCGCCCTCGCGCAGCACGGAGAGCCGCGAATCGCCGATGTGGAAGACGTGCAGCATGCCCGCCTTGAGCACGGCGCCGGTGAAGGTGGTGACCAGGCCGTGGCCGGAATGCCCCTGCGACTGGCCGTAGAGCCAGCGGTTCACGGAGGTGAGCACCCTCCCCACGGAGGTCTCCACCGACCAGCTCTCGTGCGTGCAGTAGTAGTCCTCCAGAAAGCTCTTCACCGCGGTTTCGGAAGCCGCCTTCGGAGCGGCGCACGAGCTCATCCCGTCGGCGATGGCCATGGCCAGCCCCTTGGTTTCGCAAAGCGGCGGCTCCGGCAGCATGACGCCGTAGCTGTCGTCGTTGGTGTCCTTGGGGCCGGCCTCGGAATGCTGGCCTATCTCGATGGCGGGTCTGGTCATGGGCCTTCCGTCCATGGGGGAAGCGGGAACGGACGCTCCGCCGCGGAAGCGTCCGTCCCGATGGATGGTGTCACTTCACGTCGATCAGCTCAACGGTGCCGTCGGGCAGAACCTCCGCCATGTGGCCCTCGGGCTCCTTCAGGAAGAACCACGTGGCGACCAGCGCCAGGAGTCCGGCGGCGCCGATGACCAGGAAGAAGGTCTGCGGCGAGACGAAGGAGAGCACGGTCAGGAAGGTGACCGCTCCGACGTTGCCGTAGGCGCCCACCTGTCCGGCGATCTGTCCGGTCAGCCGGCGCTTGATGAGCGGAACCATGGCGAACACCGCCCCCTCGCCGGACTGCACGAAGAAGGAGCACAGCATGGTGAGCCCCACCGCCAGCGGCAGCCACGTGGAGGAGTTGATGAAGGACATGCCGAAATAGCCCAGCGACAGGCCGCCCAGCAGGATCATCATGGTGCCGCGCCGGCCGAAGCGGTCGGACAGCAGGCCGCCCGTGGGCCGGGCCACCAGGTTCATGAAGGCGAAGCCGGAAGCCAGGAGGCCCGCCTTGACCGGGGACAGGTCGAACGTGTTGGCGAAGAACAGCGGGAGCATGGACACCACCGCCAGCTCCGAGCCGAAGGTGGCGAAATAGGCGATGTCCAGAGCGACGACCTGGCGGAAGTCGTAGCGGTGCAGCTCCGGCACCTCCTCGCGGAAGACGTGGCGGTTGATCTCCCAGATGTGCCAGGCCTGCCACAGATACAGCCCGATCAGCACCAGATAGACCGTCCATTCGGCCCAGCGGGGCAGGATGCCGAGATTGGAGGGGCCCAGCTTCCAGCCCAGAACGCCCAGAGCGAGCACCAGCGGGGCCTTCATCAGCAGCAGAAGCCAGAAGTCGCGCGGGCTGGTCACCTCGAGCGCGCCGGTGCGCTTCGGCTTGAAGTAGGTGGAGCCCTTCGGGGTGTTGGAGACGATGAAGAAGTAGGTGGCGCCGTAGAGGATGGCGATGAGGCCGGAGATGGCGATGGCCCAGCGCCAGCCGTCGTCGCCCCCGAAGAAGAGGGCGATGGAGGGCAGCGTCATGGCCGCGGCCGCGGAGCCGAAATTGCCCCATCCGCCGTAGATGCCCTCCGCAAGTCCCACCGTCCGGGCGGGGAACCACTCCGAAATCATGCGGATGCCGATCACGAAACCGGCGCCGATGAAACCGAGGAGGAAGCGGAGAATGGCCAGCTGCACGAAATTCTGCGCCATGGCGAAGGCGATGGACACGGTGCCGCCCAGCATGAGGAGCAGCGAATACACCTGCCGGGGGCCGAAGCGGTCCACGAGCATGCCGATGACGATGCGGGCCGGAATGGTCAGCGCCACGTTGAGGATGAGCAGGGTCTTCACCTCCTGCGGCGAGAGGCCGAGGGTCTGCTGGATCATCTTCAGCAGCGGCGCGTGGTTGAACCACACGTAGAAGCTGATGAAGAAGGCGATCCAGGTGAAATGCAGCACGCGGATCTCCGGCCGGCCCAGCGCCAGCAGGTTGAGCCGCGAGGGGGTGGCTTCCTTGCTCATGTGTCCGGTCTCCCAGGTGTTCAGGTCGGTCTGCGGTCTCTTGCGGCGCGGGGCCGCCCATGCCAGCATTGGCAAGGGGCATGCCAGCTCTTCCACCATGTGGAGAGCCCGCCCAAACTCCTGTATTTTCAACCGCTTGATGTTTCTGCCTATTTTTTAGTCATAAAATATTGCTGCTCTATCTTTAATCATTCGGATCCGTTGATGCCTGCTTTTTGGGCGCGCCGCACATCCTCCCCGTCATCCGCACCGATTTTTCCGGGAACGATATTTTCCTGAAGAATCAGTATGTTGCGATCTTCCTGCAAATCGTTCCCGTTTCTGGCACACCGCTTGCCTTCAACTGGTGGCGAACCGGCCGGATCCTCCGGCTCCAACTCACAGGCAGGGCAAGGCAAGGCATGAGCAAGGAAAGACTGGTCGTCATCGGAAACGGCATGGCCGGCGTGCGGACCGTCGAGGAGCTTCTGAAGCTGGAGGGGGCGGCGCGCTATGCCATCACCATCATCGGCGACGAGCCGTACGGCAACTACAACAGAATTCTGCTCTCCCCGGTTCTGGCGGGCGAGAACACCCTGGACGACATCATCCTCAACACTCCGGAGTGGTACGAGGAGAACGGCATAGAGCTGATCGCGGGCGTGGCCGCCGTGCGCATCGACCGCGCCGCCCGCGAAGTGGAGCTGGCGGACGGCCGCCGCGTGCCCTACGACCGGCTGATCATCGCCACCGGCTCGCGCCCCTTCATCCTGCCGGTGCCGGGCAACGACCTGGAGGGCGTGATCGGCTTCCGCGACATCGCCGACGTGGAGACGATGATCGACGCGGCGCGGCGGTACCGCCACGCGGTGGTGATCGGCGGCGGCCTGCTGGGACTGGAGGCGGCCAGCGGCCTGATGAAGAACGGCATGGAGGTGACCGTCGTCCATCTCATGGACACGCTGATGGAGCGCCAGCTCGACCGCACCGCCGGCGAGATGCTGCGCGCCTCCTTGGAGGAGCGCGGCATGAAGTTCGTCATGCCCGCCGAGACCGCGGAGCTGGTGGACGACGGCGCGGGGCGGGTGCGCGCCGTGCGCACGAAGGACGGCCGGGAGATCCCCGCCGAGCTGGTGGTCATGGCCGCGGGCATCAAGCCCAACGTCACGCTGGCCAAGGAGGCCGGCATCCACTGCGAACGCGGCATCGTCGTCAACGACTACATGATGACGTACGATCCGCGAGTCTACGCCGTGGGCGAATGCGTGCAGCACCGGGGCGTCACCTACGGCCTCGTCGCGCCGCTCTACGAGCAGGCCCGCGTGCTGGCCAACCATCTGGGCGGGCGCGGCTGGATGACCTACGAGGGCTCCGTCACCTCCACCAAGCTGAAGGTGACCGGGATCGACCTGTTCTCCGCCGGCGACTTTCTCGGCCGTCCCGGTTCCGAGGAGATCGTGCTGTACGATCCGGCCGGCGGCACCTACCGCAAGCTGGTCATCTCCGGCAACAGGCTGGCGGGTGCCGTGCTCTACGGGGACACGGTGGACGGCTCGTGGTACTTCCAGCTCATCCGCGAGGGCACGGACATCTCCGACATCCGGGGACGGCTGATTCTCGGACAGGCGCATCTCGGCGACGCCGGACACGGCGGGGACAGCGCCGCGGACATGCCGGACAGCATGGAGGTCTGCGGCTGCAACGGTGTGACCAAGGGCGAGATCGTCGCCGCCATCAAGGAGCAGGGCCTGTTCACGCTGGAGGACGTGCGGGCGGTGACCAAGGCCTCCGCGTCCTGCGGGTCGTGCACGGGGCTGGTGGAGCAGATCCTCGCCTCGGTGCTCGGCGGCGACTATTCCGCGGCCCCTTCGGAGAAGCCCATGTGCGGCTGCACCGACTACACGCACGACCAGGTGCGCAACGCCATCCGCGAGAACGGCCTGAAGAGCGTCGCCGACGTGATGCGGTTCCTGGAATGGCGCACGCCGGACGGCTGCGCCTCGTGCAGGCCGGCCCTGAACTACTATCTGCTCTGCCAGTGGCCGGGCGAATACGAGGACGAACGCGCCTCGCGGTTCGTCAACGAACGGCTGCACGGCAACATCCAGAAGGACGGCACCTACTCCGTCGTCCCGCGCATGTGGGGCGGCCTGACATCGCCGCGGGAGCTGCGGGCCATAGCCGACGTGGCGGAGAGATACGGAATTCCCGAGGTCAAGGTGACCGGCGGCCAGCGCATAGATCTCTTCGGCGTGAAGAAGGAGGACCTGCCCGCCGTCTGGCGCGATCTCAACGCCGCCGGCATGGTCTCCGGCCATGCCTACGGCAAGGCCCTGCGCACGGTGAAGACCTGCGCCGGATCCAGGTGGTGCCGCTTCGGCACGCAGGATTCCACGGGACTGGGCGTGAAGCTCGAGAGGATGACGTGGGGCAGCTGGATGCCGCACAAGTTCAAGCTCGGCGTCTCCGGCTGCCCGCGCAACTGCGCGGAGGCCACCATCAAGGATTTCGGCGTCGTCTGCGTCGACTCCGGCTACGAGCTGCATGTCGGCGGCAACGGTGGCATCAAGGTGCGCGTCACGGACCTGATCGCCAAGGTGGAGACGGAGGAGGAGGTTCTGGAGTGGGCCGGCGCCTTCATCCAGCTCTACCGCGAGGAGGCCCGCTATCTGGAGCGCACGGCGCCCTGGATCGAGCGGGTCGGACTGACGCACGTCAAGGAACGACTGGAAGACGAGAAGGAACGCCGGGCCCTGTACGACCGTTTCCTGTTCTCGCAGCAGTTCGCCCAGAAGGACCCCTGGGCGGAGCTGGCGGAACGGGAGGAGGAATTCCGGCCGGTAGCGGAGATTGCCTGACATGAGTGAATGGATCGAAGTCGCCCCCGCGGACGCCATCCCGCCGCTGGGATCTCGGGTGGTGCGTACGAAAAGCGGCGAAATCGCCATCTTCCACGCCGGAGACGGCAAGTTCTACGCCCTGGACAACAAGTGTCCCCACAAGGGCGGTCCCCTCTCGGAGGGCATCGTCCACGACTGCCGCGTGACATGCCCCCTCCACAACTGGGTGCTGGATCTGCGCACCGGCGAGGCCACGGGGGCCGACGAGGGGCGCACCGGCACATATGAAGTGAAGGTGGAGAACGGAACCGTCTACCTGAAGCTGTGACCGCCCTCCCATCCGGAGGCGGCGGAACCGAAACCCGAGGATACGAGAATCCATGCTGTTCGGACGGACGAAGAAGAACCCGGTCACCCTGCCGGACAAGAAGGTCGTGGAGTGGAAGACCGTCACCTGCGGCTACTGCTCCACCGGCTGCTCCATCGACGTCGGCTTCGACGCGGAGGGCCGGCCCGTCTCGTGCCGCGGCAACGCCGAGGCCGACGTGAACCGCGGCAAGCTGTGCCTGAAGGGCATCTTCGAGTTCGAGCTCTTCGATTCCGCCGGGCGCGGGACGAAGGTCCTGGAACGCGACCACATCCGGGAGCCCTGGCGCGAGAGTACCTGGGACGCCGGCCTCGACCGGCTGCACGACGAGATCCGCCGCATCCAGAAGAAGTACGGACCGGATTCCTTCGCCATCGTCTCCACGGGCCAGATGTTGACGGAGGAGTTCTACACCCTCGGCAAGCTGACCCGCGGACTGATCGGAACCAACAACTACGACGGCAACACCACGCTGTGCATGGCCTCCGCCGTGTCGGGATACAAGCGGTCCTTCGGATCCGACGGCCCGCCCGGCTGCTACGAGGACTTCGAGCACACCGACTTCCTCATCGCCTGGGGATCCAACCTGCCCGAGCAGCATCCGATCATCCACTGGCGGCTGAAGGACGCGCAGGAGCGGCGCGGCTTCCCGATGGTCGTGGTGGATCCGCGGGTGACCATGCTGGCGCAGAACGCCTCCCTGCATCTGCCCATCAGGCCGGGAACGGACGTGGCGCTGATGAACGCCATGATGCACGTGATCTTCAGGGAGGGCCTGGAGGATCGCGACTACATCGAGAGGAACTGCGTCGGCCTTGAGGATCTGAGGGCGGAGGTGGAGAAATGGACGCCGGCCCGCGCCTCCGAGATCACCGGCATCCACCCGGACACCATCGTCACCGTGGCGCGGGCCTTCGCGAAGGCGCCGGCGGCGATGCAGATCTGGACCATGGGCATCAACCAGTCCACGCACGGCTCCGACGGCGTGGTGGGCATCAACACCCTGGCCCTGATCACCGGCAACGTGGGCAGACCCGGCGGCAGCCCGCTCTCCATAACCGGCCAGTGCAACGCCATGGGCACGCGCGAATGGTCGTCGTGCTCCGGCCTGCCCAACTTCCGCTATCTCGAGAACGAGGAGCACCGGAAGGAGATCGCGGAGTTCTGGGGGGTCGATCCCTCCATGTTCCCATGCCACCGCGGCCTGACGCAGACCGACATCTACAAGGCCATGGAGGCGGGGCAGATCAAGGGGCTGTGGCTGATCGCCACCAATCCGCTGTCCTCGCTGCCGGACACCGGCAGGGTGCGCCGCGCCATGGAGCAGCTGGAGTTCTGCTGCGTGCAGGACTGCTACGAGGATACCGAGTCGCTCCAGTACGCCCATCTCTATCTGCCCGGAGCCACATGGGCGGAGAAGCACGGCGTCATGACCAACACGGAGCGCCGCATCAATCTCGTGAAGCCCATCGTGCCGCCGCCCGGCGACGCGAAGCCGGATCTGTGGATCTTCAACCGGCTGGCGGAGCGCTTCAACAGGGACGGCGGAATCCGCTTCCCCGAGAGCGCGAAGGACATCTTCGACGAGATGGCGAAGATCTCCCATGGCCGTCTTTCCGACATCTCGGGCATGGACCACGACCTGATCGAGAGGAACCGCGGCATCCAGTGGCCCTACACCCGCGAGCAGCGCGAACGCGGCGAACCGCCGAAGAAGGGCGGCGTGCGGCTCTACGAGAAGCCGGCCAGCTTCATGCATCCCGACGGCAAGGCGCGGCTGATCCCCCTGCCGTGGGAGGACAACAACGAGCATCCGGACGACGAATATCCCTTCTGGCTGAACACCGGACGGCTCATCGAGCACTGGCACGGGCGCACCAAGACGGGCAAGATCGCCAACAACAACAAGTTCTCGCCCATTCCGTTCATCGAGATCAATCCGGACGCGGCCCGCGATCTGGGCGTGCGGCACGGGGAATACGTCCGTCTCGTCTCGCGCCGGGGCGACGCCATCGCCATGGCCATGCCGACCGCCCGCGTGCCCTACGACATGGTGTTCCTGCCGTTCCACTTCCACGACTGCGCCAACCGCCTGACCCTCGGCCTTCTGGATCCCCACTCCCGCCAGCCGGCCTACAAGCAGTCGGCGGTGCGCATCGAGAGGATCGAGGACCAGGAGCATGCCGCGAAACTGAGCATGGAGCGGCGCAAGTTCTGAACGCGACACGTCCGGCGCGGACCCGCCTTCCGGCCCGCGGCCGTCATCGCACCGCAACCGGATTTCTGGAGAGGACAATGTTCAACCGTCGCGAACACGAACCGGAATACGCCCTGCTGACCGGCAAGGCGACGCACGAGAAGAACCGTTACGGCAAGGACGTGGAGCTGGCGCCGGAGGGGTCCCCCCTGCGCGAGGAGCCCTTCATCGTCAACGGCGACGAACCGGGGCCGAACATGCTCAACCCCAATCGCTACAAGCAGCATGGCTTCCATTTCAACGCCGACAACTGCATCGCCTGCCACGCCTGCGAGACCGCCTGCGCGGAGAAGAACCGGACGCCGGCCCACATCGCCTTCCGCTCGGTGGGCATCGTGGAATGCGGGGCCTATCCGAACACCCGGAGGCTCAACATCTCCATGGCCTGCAACCACTGCGACGATCCGGTCTGCCTGAAGGGCTGTCCGACGCGGGCCTACACCAAGTTCGCCGAATACGGCGCGGTGCTCCAGGATCCGGACATCTGCTTCGGCTGCGGCTACTGCACGTGGGTGTGTCCATACAACGCCCCGCAGCTCGATCCGGTGGCGGGGCATGTGAGCAAGTGCAACATGTGCGTCGACCGGCTCGAGGTGGGGCTGAAGCCCGCGTGCGTCGCGGCCTGTCTGGGCAACGCGCTGGACTTCGGCGTCATCGAGGAGATACCGGAGGGGCGCATCGAGGCGAAGACCTCCATCCCCGGTTTTCCGGATCCGGACATCACCCGTCCGAACATCCGCTTCCAGCAGATGAAGACGCTGGAGCGGGAGGTGTCGCGCCTCGATTCCATGCCGGTGCGCTACGAGATGGACGACGGCAGGGAACGCTACGTTCCGGCCCTGGATCCGAAATACGCGGGTCGGCGCGAATGGAACCTGAAGAAGCTGCTCACGTCCCACGAGATGGCGCACGTGGCGTTCACGCTTTCCGCACAGGCGGTCATGGCCGCCTTCCTGCTCCTGGTTCCCGGCGCATGGCTCGGAATCGCGCCGCTGAAGGCCTTCTCCGCGAGCGGCGCATTCGTCCCGACGCTGTGGATCATGGTCGCCCTTCTGACCTTCGGGCTGTTCAAGCTGAACATGCATCTGGGGCGGCCGCACCGCTTCTACCGCGGCTTCTACAATCTGCGCATGTCCCCGGTCAGCCGCGAGATCGCTGGCGTCTCCGCCTTCTCCGCGGGGCTGGCGGGATATGCCTTTCTCGCCCCGTTCGATGGAGGTTTCGCCACCGTCCTGCGGGTGATCGCGGCGCTCGTGGCTCTGGCCGGACTGGCCTTCGGCGGCTGGTACATGTACCGCCTCTACCGCATCAAGGCCCGTCCGTTCTGGGACCACTGGCACACGGCGGCCAGCTTCTCCGGCTCCGGACTGGCGCTCGGCGCCATGCTGATCGCGCTGTGCGCGGCCGCCTTCGATACGCTCCATCCCGCGCTGGCCCGCCCGCTGGCGGGACTTGCGGCCTTCGGCATCGCCCTCGAGGCCGCGGGGCTTGCGGCTCTGGGCCGCGACATCGCCGGGGCGCGGAACGAGGGCGCCGCCTCGTGGCACATCCTGAACACCCTCTACGGCAGGACGTTCCTGCTGCGCGCGGGACTGATGGCCGCCGCCTTCATCCTGTCCGCCGGCCTGGCCGCGGGCGTTCCCGGCGGCGTCCCCGCCTTCCTGGCGCTCGCGGCCCTGGTGCTCGCGGAGGCGGTGATCGGGCGCGCCCTGTTCTTCGCCTGCGTCATCCCGACGACGATGCCGGGCGCCTACTTCTGGCGCAATCCGGGCTTCGTGGAACACGCGCGCGAAATCGGCCTGGCACGCATGCCGCAGGTGGGCGTCGCCTACGAGGGGCATCACCGCTTCCGGCTGGACGAGCTGATGGCGACCATCCGCGAAACCACGTGGGAGGAGAAGTGGGATCAGCTGAAGCGCATCTTCACCGGATGAGCGGAAGGATGGCCCGGAGGCGGAGCGGAGGGCGATCCAGCGGTTCCGGTCCCGGCCACGGCGGGGAGGGGCTCCATGCGCTCCCGCTGGTGACGTCCACATCCGAATCCCCTATCCTTCCGTCTCCATGAGCATGTGGAAGAAACTCGCGGCTTCGGTGGGGGATTTCGGCCGATCCCTCGCCGGCTGGTTCGCCCGGCCCGGAGAGGCGGGAGCCGGGCAGAGGGCGCCGGAACGTCCGGTGGCCTTCACCATGGCGGTCATCGCGCTGGCGGCGAAGATGGCCAAGGCGGACGGCACCGTCACGGACGACGAGCGGGAGGCGTTCTCCCGCCTGTTCCACGTCCCGCCCGGAGAGCGCGGGAACGTGGAGCGTCTGTTCCGCATCGCTTCCGGATCCGTGGCCGGATACGAGGCCTACGCCAACCGCATCGCGCGCCTGTTCCACGACGATCCCCGCGTTCTGGAGGACGTTCTGGACGCCCTGTTCCACATCGCCGCGGCGGACGGTGTCATGCATCCGGACGAGATGCGCTTCCTCGAAAGGGTGACGGAGATATTCGGTCTGAAGCACCGTTTCCGGTGCATCCGGGCACGGCACATGCTGCATCCGGACGATGCGGCCTACGAGGTGCTCGGCGTCAACCCGTGCGACGACATGGACCGCATCCGGCAGGCCTACCGCCGTCTGGTGCGGGACAACCATCCGGACAAGCTGCTGGCCCGTGGCGTTCCGAAGGAAATGGTGCGGATCGCCAACGAGCGCATGGCGGCCATCAACGCCGCCTTCGAGGCCAT
>CAYSHK010000070.1:0-19061 GCA_964430935.1 uncultured Rhizobiaceae bacterium | reverse complement strand
TTCGGATCGAGCCCCTCGTCCTGCGCGAAAATCAGCAGCAGGCTTTCGTCCGACAGCAGATGGTCGAGGACGGCCACCTGCACGGCCCGCTCCGTCATATGTGTCCGCAATGTGGCGAGATCGATACCCGTCGCCTCCTGGAGAGCATTCAGACGGCTTCCGTCCCGCACGAGGAAAGTCAGAGCCTTCAAGGCGATGGCTTCCGCTTCCTCCTCCGCCGGCAAAAGTTGCGTCCGCACGATTTTTGTCTCCATTATGACAACATTAACTACGATGCTTCTCCTTAAGGTCAGGAGGAGGCCGCAATTAAACTGTTAGTTACGACTTTCGCGCATCCTGTCGACCGAAGAACACCAGCAGGGAAGAATCAGGCTGCAACCACTTTCTGTCCCGGGAGAGCCTGACGAGCATGCGACAGGGGGCACGAGCCTTGAAGAACGGTGTAGCACACATGGCGGAATCATCCCAGACAGGCGCTCGGGCGAAACAGGCCAGGAAAGTGCTCATAGTCGAGGACAACGAGCTCAACATGAAGCTCTTCAACGATCTCCTCGAAGCCCAGGGATACGAGGTCATCCAGACGCGGGACGGCCTCTCCGCCCTCGATCTGGCGCGTCGGCACCAGCCGGATCTCATCCTCATGGACATCCAGCTTCCCGAGGTTTCGGGCATGGACGTGACGCGCTGGCTGAAGGAGGACGAGAACCTCCGCCACATTCCGGTCATCGCCGTCACCGCGTTCGCCATGAAGGGGGACGAGGAGAAGATTCGCGCCAGCGGGTGCGAAGGCTACATCTCCAAGCCGATTTCCGTCGCAAGCTTCCTCCAGACCATAGACGGGTTCCTCAAGGACGGAGAGTAGCATCATGAGCGCCCGCGTTCTGGTCGTGGACGACATTCTGGCGAACGTCAGACTGCTCGAGGCGAAGCTTGAATCCGAATATTTCGAGGTCTTCACCGCAACCGACGGCATCGAGGCTCTCGAGAAGATCCAGCGCATCCGCCCCGACATCGTTCTGCTGGACGTCATGATGCCCGGCATGGACGGCATAGAGGTCTGCCGCCGGATCAAGTCGAATCCGGCGACACGGCACATCCCGGTCATCATGGTCACCGCCCTCGACCAGCCCCGGGACAGGGTGCGGGGCCTGGAGGCCGGAGCCGACGACTTCCTCACCAAACCGGTGAACGACATCGCGCTGTTCTCGCGGGTGAAGTCGCTCGTACGCCTGAAGATGCTCATCGACGAACTGATCGCCCGCAACAGCGTGGACAACAACGTCCTGCTGGCGGAGGAGATCCTCACCCCGGAGGAGGCGAACCGCCCGGGGCGGATCCTCTTCATCGACGATCACGAGCACATGGCCGCCCGCATCCGGCGTTTCGTCGAGGGACACCACCACATCGACTTCATCAGCGATCCGCTGAAGGCCCTGAAGGCCGTCGAGGACAACGACTACGAGCTGCTCATGGTCAACCTCGACATGGAGAACTACGACGGCCTGCGCCTGTGCTCGCAGCTGCGCTCCCTCGAACGCAACCGTCAGGTCCCCATCCTGATCATCATCGATCCGGACGACACCCAGCGCATGGCCCGCGCCATGGAGATGGGCGTCAACGACTACCTCATGCGTCCGATCGACCGTCAGGAGCTGCTCGCCCGCATCAACACGCAGATCCGCCGCTGGCGCTACACCTGCAAGCTGCGCGACAGCGTGCGCAACTCCATCACCATGGCGGTGACCGATCCCCTGACCGGTCTCTACAACCGCCGCTACATGGAGACGCACGGCGAGGCCCTGGTGGACGAGGCCGCCAACCGGGGCAAGGCGCTCTCCATGCTGCTGCTCGATCTGGACTACTTCAAGAGGGTCAACGACCAGTACGGCCATTTCGTCGGCGACCGGGTGCTCAAGGAGCTGGCCTCGCGCCTGAAGGCGCAGGTGCGCCGCCTGGACATCGTCTGCCGCGTGGGAGGCGAGGAATTCGTCATCCTGCTTCCCGGCGCGGACGTGGCCATCGCCTGGCGGGTGGCGGAGCGCATCCGCAGAGCCATCGCCGAGGAGAAGTTCGATGTCGGCGAGAAGCCCGGCGAGCTGCTTCTCGACCTGACGGCCTCCATCGGCATAGCGGGCTTCGAAAATCCGGAAGACACGCTTGAGAAGCTCTACAAGCGCGCCGACGAAGCCCTGTACCGCGCCAAGGAGGAGGGGCGCAACCGCGTCGTCATCCGCGAAGCGGCCGCCTGAGAGCCGGATACGCTTCCGGACACCACACGCCCGGCCCGAAAAGCCGGGCCTTTTTCATGCCCGAAACCGTGGTCGCCGCTCCGGCATCGCGGACCATGTCTGGCATGCTTCCTGCATCTTTTCCATCGTCCACAACAGGGTGTGCCGTTGCTGGACATCTGTCCATCCCGCGTCCGCGGGGCCGCCGCATCACCCGTGGCGCGGGAAAGGCCAGTCTGCCGTACACCGGCAGGCTGGCCATTTTTCTTCCGCTTTCGAAAGCCGGAATCGAAAACGGCCCGCCCGCGTGCGCGAGGGGCCGATTTTCGGTGATATCGCGATGGAGGCGCTACTTGATCTTCGCCTCCTTGAATTCCACGTGCTTGCGGACCACCGGGTCGTACTTGCGGAACGACATCTTCTCGGTGATGTTGCGCGTGTTCTTCTTGGTGACGTAGTAGTAGCCGGTGCCCGCGGTGCTCACCAGCTTGATCTTGATCGTGGTTGCCTTGGCCATTTCTGCAAAACTCCTCTCGCGGCGCCCGCAAGCCGGCGCGACGCATTGCGTGAAGTCGGGAAAACTCGGAGAGCAGCGTATCGCCCAACTCGCGCCACAAGTCAAGCGCCGGGGCAGGGTTCCGGCAATTCCGCTCAGGCTCTCCTCGGATGGCGCGGCTTGCACATGGCCGCATACTGGAAACCATGCATTCGGTAGGCCCACTGCAGCCCGACGATGGCACCCTTGACGCGCGGCATCAGCAGCCACGTGAGACCACCCCAGATTCCCACCGCCGGCAGCACCAGCAGCCACAGCCCGACGCCCGTGGCCCATTCGGCCAGAAGGGCCGCGAAGACGACGAAATGCGCGGAAAGGAACGCCGAGAACCAGGGCGTCATGCGATTGGCGCGATGGTGGTAGAGCTCCTCCGCGCAATGCGGACAGTAGTTCGCCACCTTCAGACGGGACCCTTCCTCGTAGAGCCGCCCCTCGCCGCAGGCGGGGCAGGAGAGCAGGGCGCCGTTCAGCATGGCCCGGGACGCGGAACGGGAATGCGCACGGGGATTGCCCCCCGGCGCGCCGCCGCGCGGGTCGTGAAGGCGGGAATCTGTCAGTTGCATCGTCATGCTTGTTATAATGCCATCACAAACTGGCCAAAAGAAGTCACCACCTCGTCGCGCGACAGCATGCCGCAACTCCCGGTATTCTCCATGGCGGAACGCGCCCGCGCGATTCCTCCATGCGGAAAGATACGCAGAAGATACATACCTACGATGGTGACATCATGTGCCAACGTACAGGGTGCGGCTATTTGCGCCGCCTCTTCCTTCCGCCTGCGGGACGGGCGCCCTTCTTCCGCGGGAGCCCCGCGGTTCCGCCGCGCGCGGCGGCCAGCACCCTCCGGGAGGGCGGGCGGCCCTTCTTGCCTTCGGAGATCATCTCGAAGCGCAGTCCACCCGCCAGCGGGGCCGTCTCCATGAGGCGCACCTCCACCAGGTCGCCCAGCTGGAAGGTTTCGCCGGTGGAGCGGCCGACCAGGGCGCGGCGCGCCTCGTCGTAGACGTAGTAGTCGCCGCGCAGGGTGGAGATGGGAACGAATCCGTCGGCCCCGTTCTCCTCCAGCGCCACGAAGAGCCCGGCGCGGGTCACGCCGGTGATGCGGGCGTCGAAGGTGGCGCCTATGCGTTCGGACATGTGGGCGGCCATCATGCGGTCCACGGTGTCCCGTTCCGCGGCCATGGAGCGCCGCTCGGCCGCCGAGATGAGCTCGGCGGTGTCCTCCATCTTTTCGATGTCCTCCGCGGAGAGCCCGCCCTCTCCCAGCTTCAGGGCCGTAACCAGCGCCCTGTGCACGATGGTGTCTGCATAGCGTCGGATGGGCGAGGTGAAATGCGCGTAGCGGCGCAGATTGAGGCCGAAATGGCCGATGTTCTCCGTGGAATAGACCGCCTGCATCTGGGTGCGCAGAACCATCAGGTTCACCACGTGCTCGTATTCGGTGCCCTTCGCCTTCTCGAGGATGCGGTTGAAGTGCATGGGCTTCATCACCTGGCCGACCGGAGCGGAAAGCCCGATGGTCTTGAGGAACTCGGCCAGAGCCTGCAGCTTCTCCGGCGAGGGGGCGTCGTGGATCCGGTAGATGAATTCCATGCCCTTCCTCTCCAGCGTTTCGGCCGCGGAGACGTTGGCCTGGATCATCAGCTCCTCGATCAGCTTATGGGCCTCCAGCCGCACCGGAGAGACCACGCGTTCGATCAGACCCGTGGCGTCTAGGATCAGCTTGCGTTCCGGCACGTCCAGTTCCAGCGGGCCGCGCCGCCGGCGCGCCGCCATGAGGGTATCGTGACAGGACCACAGGGGTTTCAGTACCGTCTCCAGCAGAGGCTCCGTGACCTCGTCCGGTCTTCCATCGATGGCCGCCTGGGCCTGTTCGTAGGAGAGGAAGGCCGCGGATCTCATCACCACGCGCTCGAACCGGTGGCGGATTCTGTTGCCGTCGCGGTCGAAGGTCATGAAGCAGGCCAGGGCGGGGCGGTCCTCGCCCTCCCGGAGCGAGCACAGGTCGTTCGAGATGCGCTCCGGCAGCATGGGCACCACGCGGTCGGGGAAGTAGGTCGAGTTGCCGCGCAGCCGCGCCTCCCTGTCCAGCGCCGTTCCGGGACGGACGTACCAGGAGACGTCGGCGATGGCCACGATCACCTTGTGCCCGCCCTCGTTGTCGGGATCGTCGTCCGGCGCCGCCCAGACGGCGTCGTCGTGATCCCGCGCGTCGGGAGGGTCGATGGTCACCAGGGGAATGTGTCTGATGTCCCTGCGGCCTTCGTGCACGAACGGTTTCAGATTCTCGGATTCGCGGACGGCCTCCTCGGGAAACTTCTCGCGGATGCCCTGTTCATGGATGGCGATCAGCGAAATGTTGCGCTGATCGTCGACATCCCCCAGCCGCTCCAGAACCCGCGCATAGGTGACGCCGTGGCGGCGGTCGCGGCGGAGGGCGGCGCGCACCAGCTCGCCGTCCCGCGCATCCCCGCCGTCGCCGGGCTTCACGGGAAAGGTGCCGCGCGCCTTCTTCTCGACCGGTTCGATGAAACCGCCTCCGCCGCGGCTGTTGCGGCGGAAGACGCCGAGGATCTCGTTGGCCCTGTGGTCCAGCTTGCGGATGACACGTGCGGCGAAAGGAAAGGGACCCGATTTCTGCGGCTGGATCCGCGCAAGAACGCGGTCCCCGGCGCCGGGCGGCGGCTCCGCCTTGCGGCCCGGGCGCGCCTTGCGTTCCACGATCAGGATGCGCGGTGGAGGGCCCTGGGTCTCCTCGTCCCAGACGGAAGGCCGGGCGACGAGATCTCCGTCGTCGTCCGGCCCGATCACGTCGAGCACGGCCACGGGCGGCATCTCGCCGGCCCCGACGATCCGCTTCGCGCGGCTCTCGATGAGCCCCTTGTCCTTCATCTCCTTCAGACGCTTCTTGAGCGCGACGCGGTCGTCGCCGCGGATGTTGAACGCCCGCGCGATCTCCCGCTTGCCGACCTTGCGGTCGGAAGAACGGATGAATTCCAGTATTTCCTCCTCGGAGGGCAGCGGAGCGGATTTGGCGCCTCGTGTGCTTTTCTTATGTTTCTTGTTCACGGTTTTTCCTTGTGTTCTCTTCGATTTTTCTTCCTCTACATGGCGCATGCCCCTGCCGCATACAAGGGTGGTCCTGCAGATCGACATCCATCCTTACAAGAAGATTCATGCGGCACGGTTCGGAAGAACGATCCGAAAGATCACAGGGAAACACTTATGATGGAGTATTCGATTTGCCCGGGAAGAAGACCCTCCGCAAGATTCCCGAGGCGCCGGATGTTCTCGTGGAACTCCTGATGGAATGAAACATTGCCGGCCACGTGCCGGTTCCGCATGCGCATGGCTCCCGAAGACGGCCAGCCCCACATCCGGATCCGGCAGGACGGTCACTTCGTCTTTCTGCTCTTCTTCGTCGTCGTCGTTGTCTTCTTCCGGCCTTTCTTTGCGCCGGCCCTGGCTGCAATCAGCTCAATAGCCTGCTCCAGTGTCACATCCTCCGGAGAAAGATCCTTCGGCAGGGTGGCGTTGATGCGTTTCCACTTGACGTAGGGCCCGTAGCGGCCGTCCATGACCAGGATCTCGCCGCCATCCGGATGTTCGCCGAGGTTCTTCAGCTCCTTGCGCGTGGACTTCGCGGCCTTCTGCGCGATGAGGTCCACGGCGCGGTTGATGCCGATGGTGAAGACGTCCTCCACGGAGGGCAGATTGGCATAGGTCCGCTCGTGCTGCACGTAGGGGCCATAGCGGCCGATGTTCGCCAGGATCGGCTTGCCCGTCTCCGGATGCCTGCCCACCTCGCGGGGCAGGGAGAGAAGCTTCAGGGCGTATTCGAGATCCACCGTCTCCGGATCGACACCCTTGGGGATGGACGCGCGCTTCGGCTTCTCCTTCGAGCCCTTCTCCGCCTCGCCGAGCTGGACGTAGGGGCCGAAACGCCCCTGATGCCGCGTCACCGGCAGCCCCGTCTCCGGATCGGTGCCCAGCGGCACACCCTCCGCGGGCGTCGCGGCCCCTGCGGCCTCCCCGGAACCATTGCCGAGCGGCCGGGTATAACCGCATTCCGGATAGTTCGAACAACCGACGAAGGCGCCGAACTTGCCCACCTTGAGCGACAGGGTTCCCGTGCCGCAGGCCGGACAGGTGCGATCCGGCTTCCCGTCGGCCCCCTTCGGGAAGATGTGCGGTCCGAGCAGATCGTTGAGCGCGTCCAGAACCTCGGAAACCCGGAGGTTGGCCGTCCGCTCCACGGTTTCACGGAATTCCGTCCAGAATTCGCGCAGAAGCTGCTTCCAGTTCTCCTCTCCGGCGGCGATGCGGTCGAGCTTCTCCTCCAGCGAGGCGGTGAAGTCGTACTGCACGTAACGCGGAAAGAAGCTTTCCAGAAAGGCCGTCACCAGCCGCCCCCTGTCCTCCGGGACGAGACGCTTCTTCTCCATGCGGACGTATTCGCGGTCGCGCAGGGTGCTGAGAATGGCCGTGTACGTGGAGGGCCGGCCGATGCCCAGCTCCTCCAGCTTCTTGATGAGCGAGGCCTCGGTGTAGCGCGGCGGCGGCTCGGTGAAGTGCTGCTTCGCCTCGATCCTCTCCGCCTCCACCTTCTCGCCCTCGTGAAGCTCGGGCAGGCGGCGGGAATCGTCGCCGCCGCCCTCCTCGTCGTCGGTGCCCTCCCGGTAGAGTTTCAGGAAGCCGTCGAATTTCAATACCTGCCCGCTGGCCCGGAAGACGTACTCGCGGCCGTCCGATCCGGTGGCGGCGATCTCCGCGGTGGTCCGCTCGAAGTCCGCGGAGGCCATCTGCGAGGCCAGCGTGCGCTTCCAGATCAGATCGTAGAGCAGGTACTGCTCCCTGGTCAGATGGGGCTTCAGGCTCTCGGGGGTGCGGGAGGCGTCGGTGGGCCGGATGGCCTCGTGCGCCTCCTGGGCATTCTTGGCCTTCGTCCTGTAGACCCGCGGCTTGGGGGAAAGATAGCGTTCGCCGAAGGCCCGCCCGATCTGTTCGCGCGCCGCGGCGACGCCCTCCGGAGCCATGTTCACCGCATCGGTCCGCATGTAGGTGATGAGGCCGACCGTCTCGCCGCCGATGTCCACGCCCTCGTAGAGCTTCTGCGCCACCTGCATGGTCTGGCGCGAGGAGAAGCCGAGCTTGCGGGAGGCCTCCTGCTGCAGGGTCGAAGTGGTGAAGGGCGCGGCCGGATGCCGCTTCGCCGGCTTCGATTCCACGGAGCGGACGGTGAAGGCCGCTCCGTCCAGCGCCTTCTCGATGGCGCGCGCCTCCTCGCCGGTGCGGATGGCCAGCTTCTCCAGCTTCCTGCCGTCCACGGCCGCCAGCCGCGAGGAGAAGCTTTCGCCGCGCGCCGTCCGCATTCCGGCCTCGACGCTCCAGTACTCCTGCGGAACGAACGACTCGATCTCCAGCTCCCGCTCCGCCACGAGCCGCAGGGCGACGGACTGGACGCGGCCGGCCGACTTGGCGCCGGGCAGCTTGCGCCACAGCACGGGGGAGAGGGTGAAGCCGACGAGATAGTCCAGGGCGCGGCGGGCCAGATAGGCCTCGACGAGATGACGGTCTATGTCGCGCGGATTCTTCATCGCCTCCCGGATGGCCGCCGGCGTGATGGCGTTGAAGACGACCCGCTCGATCTCCTTGTCCTTCAGCAGCCCCTTCTTCCCGAGGATCTCCAGGACATGCCAGGAGATGGCCTCGCCCTCCCGGTCCGGGTCGGTGGCGAGGATCAGCCTGTCGGCACCCTCCAGAGCCTTCGCGATCTCGTTGACGCGCTTCGCGGACTGCGGATCCACCTGCCATTTCATGGCGAAATCGTGGTCCGGATCCACCGATCCGTCCTTCGCGGGCAGGTCGCGCACGTGCCCGTAGGAGGCCAGAACCTTGTAGTCCCTGCCGAGATACTTGTTGATGGTCTTCGCCTTGGCCGGCGACTCGACGACGACGAGAGCGTTCATGCGCTGATCCGTATACTGCGGGTTCCATGCCGCCGGCGCATCGCCGCCCGGCGGAAAATCCGCTCATGACATAGAGGGCGGAAACGTGATCCGCAAGTACCGCTCCCGATGGTTGCGCCTCCATGCGGCGTCCCGGATGGCGGAGACGCGCTCCGGGGGCTTTGCGCTTTTCGCGTCCAGCGTCTATCTAGATAGCGACTTTCGGACGAATCCGAATCTCCGCTTCCGGAATCTCGCAAGACTTCAGGAGTTTTTCATGAAAGACCCCATCGAAACCCTCGAGACCATGAGCGGCCTTGTGCCCATGGTGGTCGAGCAGACCTCGCGCGGCGAACGCGCCTACGACATCTTCTCGCGTCTGCTCAAGGAGCGCATCATCTTCATCACCGGTCCCATCGAGGACCACATGGCGACCCTGGTCGTGGCGCAGCTTCTCTTCCTCGAGGCGGAGAACCCGAAGAAGGAGATCGCCATGTACATCAACTCGCCGGGCGGCGTGGTGACGTCCGGGCTGGCGATCTACGACACGATGCAGTTCATCCGTCCCGCCGTCTCCACCACGGTGATCGGCCAGGCGGCGTCCATGGGCTCCCTGCTGCTGGCGGCCGGCGAGCCGGGCATGCGCTTCGCCCTGCCGCACTCCCGCGTCATGGTGCACCAGCCCTCGGGCGGTTTCCAGGGACAGGCCTCCGACATCGAGCGGCACGCCAAGGAGATTCTCGACCTGCGCCACAGGCTGAACCAGATCTACGTCAAGCACACCGGGCAGCCGCTGGAGAAGATCGAGGAGGCGCTGGACCGCGACACCTTCCTCACCGCCGAGGGGGCGAAGGAGTTCGGCCTGATCGACCAGGTGATCGAGAAGCGTCCGGGCGGCGATTCCGCCTGATCGGGCTCCCGTGCTGCGGAATGCCCTCTGTGCGCCTCCGCGGGGGAGCGATAAGGTTTGCTTAACTTCCCCGCCGCATTCTGGTCCGTGCGGAGAATTGCGGGCGCGGGGCCGCGACGCAGGCTTCACTTGAACGGCATCCGGCGGTGGCCTAACTTGGAGGTGCCGGTCGATGCGAGAAGAACAAAGGTCAGTGACCCGTTTCGAGGAGCTTTCATGAGCAAGGACAAGGACAGCAACGACAGCAAGAACACCCTCTACTGCTCGTTCTGCGGAAAGAGCCAGCACGAGGTGCGCAAGCTCATCGCGGGACCGACCGTGTTCATCTGCGACGAGTGCGTCGAGCTGTGCATGGACATCATCAAGGAGGAGAACAAGACCTCCCTCGTGAAGTCCGCCGACGGCGTGCCTTCCCCGCAGGAGATATACGACGTCCTCAACGACTACGTGATCGGCCAGGATCGCGCCAAGCGCATTCTCGCCGTGGCCGTGCACAACCACTACAAGCGGCTCAAGCACGCCTCGAAGAGCGACGACGTGGAGCTGGCCAAGTCCAACATCCTGCTCGTCGGCCCGACCGGCTGCGGCAAAACGCTGCTGGCCCAGACGCTGGCCCGCATCCTCGACGTGCCCTTCACCATGGCCGACGCCACGACCCTGACGGAAGCCGGCTACGTCGGCGAGGACGTGGAGAACATCATCCTGAAGCTGCTGCAGGCCGCCGACTACAATGTCGAGAAGGCGCAGCGCGGCATCGTCTACATCGACGAGGTGGACAAGATCTCGCGGAAGTCCGACAACCCGTCCATCACGCGCGACGTCTCGGGCGAGGGCGTGCAGCAGGCCCTGCTGAAGATCATGGAGGGCACCATCGCCTCCGTGCCGCCCCAGGGCGGGCGCAAGCATCCGCAGCAGGAGTTCCTGCAGGTGGATACCACCAACATCCTGTTCATCTGCGGCGGCGCCTTCGCCGGGCTGGACAAGCTGATCGCCCGCCGCGGAGACAAGTCCGGCATCGGCTTCGGAGCCGAGGTGAAGGAGAAGGACGACCGCAAGACCGGCGAGCTGCTCAAGGAGCTGGAGCCGGACGATCTGCTCAGCTTCGGCCTGATTCCGGAGTTCGTCGGCCGCCTGCCGGTCATCGCCACGCTGGAGGATCTCGACGAGGACGCCCTGGTGCAGATCCTCACCAAGCCGAAGAACGCGCTTGTGAAGCAGTACCAGCGGCTCTTCGAGATGGAGGACGTGGAGCTTTCGTTCACCGACGACGCCCTGCGCGCCATCGCCCGCAAGGCCATCGCCCGCAAGACCGGTGCGCGCGGCCTGCGTTCCATCCTCGAGGGCATCCTTCTGGACACCATGTTCGACCTTCCGTCCATGGAAGGCGTCCAGGAGGTGGTCATCACCGAGGAGGTCGTCGAGGGAGAGGCGAAGCCTCTGCTGATCTATGCGGACAAGGACGAGGATTCGTCCAAGGATACAGCATCCGCCTGACGTCGGATGATGGAAGGCCGGGCCGATGGTCCGGCCTTTTCCGTGTGCGTTGCAGTCCACTCCGTTCCGGTTCCGGAAACGGACAGTTGCGTAAAATTAATGAGAATCGTTTGCAGAAACCTTGAATCCGGGAGCTTCCGGACCCATCTTGAACCATGACACCGGCCGGTGTCCGCCTTCCCGCCCCGGGGCTTTCGGATGGCCAGAATCGCGGAATTCCCGCATAATGCATCGGACGCTCCTCCAGGGACCGGAAGGAGCGGAGCGCACCGGTCACGAATTCGAAGAGAACGACAAGGAACACGCACCATGACGGATACCCCCACCACCATGCGGACGACGGACGAGGGCAGGGCCACCCTGCCGGTGCTGCCGCTGCGTGACATAGTGGTCTTCCCGCACATGATCGTGCCGCTGTTCGTCGGCCGGGAGCGGTCCATCAACGCGCTCGAGCAGGTGATGGAACGCGACAAGCGGATCCTGCTGGTGGCGCAGAAGAATCCGGCCGACGACGAGCCGGGACCCGAGGAGATCTACTCCGTGGGCACCGTCGCCACGGTCATGCAGCTGCTGCGGCTTCCCGACGGTACCGTGAAGGTCCTCGTGGAAGGCGTCGAGCGCGCCCGCATCACGGAATACGTCCGCACGGACGACTACTTCGAGGCGGCGGTCGAGACGATGGAGGAGACCATCTCCGACCCGGCCGAGGCGGAGGCGCTCGCGCGCACCGTGGTCGAGCAGTTCACGACCTACGTGAAGCTCAACAAGAAGGTGCCGCAGGAGGCGGTGGAGACCATCAGTCAGATCACCGACCACTCCAAGCTGGCGGACACCGTCGCCGCGCATCTCGCCATCAAGCTGCCGGAGAAGCAGGAGCTTCTGGAGATCGCCGACGTCGCGCGGCGTCTGGAGAAGGCCTTCGCCCTGATGGAGGGCGAGATCTCCGTGCTTCAGGTGGAGAAGCGCATCCGCAGCCGCGTCAAGAAGCAGATGGAGAAGACGCAGCGCGAGTACTACCTGAACGAGCAGATGAAGGCCATCCAGAAGGAGCTCGGCGGCGGCGAGGAGGGCGAGGACGAGTTCGCCGAACTCGAGGAGAAGATCCGCAAGACGAAGCTCTCCAAGGAAGCCCGCGAGAAGGCCGAGGCGGAGCTGAAGAAGCTGCGCCAGATGAGCCCGATGTCGGCCGAGGCCACGGTGGTCCGCAACTACCTCGACTGGCTGCTGTCCATTCCGTGGGGAAAAAAGTCCAAGGTCAAGAAGGACCTGGACTATGCCCGCAAGGTTCTGGATGCAGACCACTACGGCCTGGAGAAGGTCAAGGAGCGCATCCTCGAGTACCTCGCGGTGCAGCAGCGCACCAACAAGCTGAAGGGGCCGATCCTGTGCCTCGTCGGACCGCCCGGCGTCGGCAAGACCTCCCTCGGCAAGTCCATCGCGCGGGCCACGGGCCGCAAGTTCGTGCGCATGTCGCTGGGCGGCGTGCGTGACGAGGCCGAGATCCGCGGTCACAGGCGCACCTACATCGGCTCCATGCCCGGCAAGGTGATCCAGTCGATGAAGAAGGCGGGAACCGTGAATCCCTTCTTCCTGCTCGACGAGATCGACAAGATGGGCATGGACTACCGCGGCGACCCCGCGGCGGCCCTGCTGGAGGTGCTCGATCCGGAGCAGAACGCCACCTTCATGGACCATTACCTCGAGGTGGAATACGACCTCTCGCAGGTGATGTTCGTGACTACGGCGAACACGCTGAACATTCCTCCGGCGCTTCTCGACCGCATGGAGATCATCCGCATCGCCGGATACACCGAGGACGAGAAGATGGAGATCGCCAGGCGCCACCTGATCCCCAAGGCGATGGAGGCGCACGGTCTGAAGAAGGGCGAGTTCTCCGTGGACGACGCCGCGCTGCGCACGGTGATCCGCCGCTATACCCGCGAGGCGGGCGTGCGCTCGCTGGAACGCGAGATCAACAAGCTGGCCCGCAAGGCCGTGAAGGAGCTCGTGACCACCAGCAAGAAGCGCATCCGGGTCACGGAGAAGAATCTCGAGGACTTCCTCGGCGTGCCGAAATACCGCTACGGCGAGGCGGAGCGCGAGGACCAGGTCGGTGTCGTCACCGGCCTCGCCTGGACGGAGGTGGGCGGCGAGCTGCTCACCATCGAGGCCGTGGACATGTACGGCAAGGGCAAGATGACCGTCACGGGCAACCTGCGCGACGTGATGAAGGAATCCATCTCCGCGGCGGCCTCCTATGTCCGCTCCAGGGCTCCGGATTTCGGCATCGCACCGACGCTCTTCGACAAGCGGGACATCCACGTCCACGTGCCGGAGGGCGCCACGCCGAAGGACGGGCCCTCCGCGGGCGTCGCCATGGTGACGGCCATCGTCTCCGTGCTCACCGGCATCAAGGTGCGCAAGGACGTGGCCATGACCGGCGAAATCACGCTGCGGGGCAGGGTGCTGCCGATCGGCGGACTGAAGGAAAAGCTGCTCGCGGCCCTGCGCGGCGGCATCCGGACGGTTCTGATCCCGGAGGACAACGTCAAGGATCTGGCCGAGATCCCGGACAACGTGAAATCCGGACTGGAGATCATTCCCGTCTCGCACGTCGACAAGGTGCTCGAGGTGGCTCTGGTGGACAAGCCTCAGCCCATCGAGTGGAGCGAGGAGGACGCGGAAGAGGCGGCCAGGGCGGCCAAGGCCGCGGCGCGCGAAGGCGAGAACCACGTCCGCGCCCACTGAGCGCCAATCGGCAACGGAAATGGAAAAGGCCCGGCGCGAGCCGGGCCTTTTTCGATCTTACGCCGTCCACCCCTGCCATGCCGGCGGGGCGCAGGCGGATGGGCCTCACGAGCGGTTCGCGGCCGGAGCAAGCGCGAAACAGGAAATGCCCCGGCGCTTCAGCATCCTGCAGGCCCTCAGGGCCGCGCGCCTGTCGAATCCGGCGAAGCGGGCGCGGTAGTAGGTTCTGCCGTCCTTCCGGAACACCATCGTGAAACCCTCCTTCCCCCGCAGCAGGGGGCGGAACTTCCTGAGCGCCTCGTCTATGCGCTTCTTCGCTCCGTCGCGCGCCGGGAACGATCCGAGCTGTATGTTCCAGCTCCGCAGTCGGCGCTCCAGTTCCGGATCCCGGCCATCCCCGGCATCCGCAAGAGGCTTTTCGTCGGTGGTGACGCTCGCCGTCACCAGCCCCCCGCCGTCCGCTTCCCCGGTGCCGGCCGCGGCGGTGGCCCGTTTCCCGTCGTCCGGCGGAGAAGACACGCGGCCTTCCCCCGACGGAGCGGACCCGTTTCCACCGGTCCCCACAGCATCCGCGCTCCGCCGATCCGTCCGCCGATCCGAAGGCGTGGCAACGGGGCGGGGACGGGGGCGGAGCAGGGCGGACACGGGCAGAAGGGCGTCGCTCTTGGCTATGACGGTCTCGTTCCTGCCGCCATCCGGCCCGCCGGTGGAAGTCGCCGTGGCGTCCCCGGCGGAAGCGTCCGCGGAACCGGCACCGGACGGCGCGGGACGCACCCGCATGGCCACGACGCCGGAAAGCGATGCCACCTTGGACCCGCCATCCGGTCCGCTGCCGCCCGCCCGATCGTCGGAATTCGTCACGGATGCCCCTTCGGGCGCCGGACCGGGCTTCACGCTGGCGAAGATCCTGCCTTCCACCTTCGGCGTCCCGGCCGTTCCTTCACCCTTGCTGTTCGTCCGCCCCTCGTCGTCCGCAGCCCCGGGAGTGCGGGCCGGCCCGTTCTTCCGAACGGGAACGGGCTTGCCGCCGGCCGTATCGCGCCCGTCACGCGCAAGCGCCGCCAGCCGGGCGATGCCATCCGGACGGGGACGGGGAGTGGGAGCGGTGACCCTCCGCACGAGACCGGCCAGTGCGGGTTTCGGAAGCCGCACGCCGTCCTCGCTCCTCCGCCCGCCGGACTTGCCGGCCACCCGGACCTTTCGGGCGTTCCACCCGGGAGGCGTGCCGGCCACCGCGGCGATCATGGTTCCGCGTTTGAGTTTCTGGGTGCGGAACATCCGCTCGATGAGGCGCGCCATGTAGGCGTTGCGGGCGCGGCTCGTGGGCGCTCCGAGCACGACGGCGACGACCCTGCGCCCGTCGCGACGGACGGAGGCGGCGAGATTGAAGCCGGCGGCCCGCGTGTATCCGGTCTTCAGGCCGTCCATGCCCTTCACCCGCCCGAGAAGGCGGTTGTGGTTGCGGTACACGCGCCCGCGGAAACGGAAATGGCGGAGGCCGAAATAGCGTTTGTAGAGTTTGGGGAAGTCCCGCTGTATCCGCAGCGCCAGAGTGGCCAGATCGCGGGCGGTGGTGACGTTCTTCGGCCGCGGCAGCCCGGAGGCGTTGCGGAATGTGGTGCGCGTCATCCCCATTCCGCGGGCGATCTGCGTCATGCGCCTGGCGAAACGGCTTTCGCTGCCGGCGATGTTCTCCGCGATGGCCACGGCAATGTCGTTGGCGGACTTCGTGAGAATGGCCCGCAGCGCCTGATCGACGGTGATCGTGCTGCCGGGCCGGAGCCCGAGCTTGGAGGGCTGCATGGACGCCGCATGCCTGGAGATCACCAGTCGGGACGAAAGACTGTAGCGCCCCCTCCGGATCTCGCGGAAAAGCATGTACGCCGTCATGACCTTGGTGATGGAGGCGGGCAGACGCGGAGAATCCGCGTTGCGCGCGAACAGCAGCCGTCCCGTGCGCGCATCGACGGCGATCGCCGCGAATCCCTGTCTGGCGCGTGCGTCTTCCACGCCGCCGGGAACGAACGGCAGCCCGCCCAGGAGGACGAGCGCGACAAGAAGCGGTACGGCAAATCCGCGCAGCGAACCGATGATGGACGAACCGGCCTGCCTCATGGCAACGTCCCTTCACAACTGCGGCCGCAATGCGAGCCAGACTGAGAGAAGGACGACCGTCACCACGGCCGCCAGCACCACCGTTCCGGTATGACCGGAATGCACGATGTATTCCGCGAAACGGGTGAAAGCTCCCTGCATCGAGTGCGTCATCGAGAAATCCGGCGCCATGACCGACTTGCCCCCACGGTGATGTTTCTCCTTGGCGGAGCCGGCGCATGGGCGACGGTCCGCATGAAGAATATGCCGGCAGGATGATTTCCAAACCGTTAAGCGGCCGGGGCCGGATGCGGCAGCTTGCATGTTGAAAAGGAAATGGGCGGGAACCATTTCACAATTGCGTCGGAATGCGCTCTATACTAGATTCGCAAGTGTATGGCCCGGCGGCGCGGGCCGATGGTCGATCCCGGAAACAACAAGGAAGAAAGCCGAAAGGGGATGGGCGGCACAGAGGACAGGAAAAACCAGACCGGGTTGCTGGAAAAAACCCGTCCGAAGACCAGAAAACCGCACCTTTACAAGGTCTTGCTGCTCAACGACGACTACACGCCGATGGAATTCGTGGTGCACGTTCTGCAGCGGTTCTTCAACAAGGGGAGAGAGGAAGCAACCCGCATCATGCTGACGGTGCATCACAAGGGGGTCGGGGTCTGCGGCGTCTACACGAGAGAGGTCGCGGAAACCAAGGTGAACCAGGTCATGGATCTCGCGCGAAGGCACGAGCATCCGCTGCAATGCGTCATGGAAAAGGAGTGAAAGGCCCCGCTCATGCCAAGTTTCTCCCGCTCGCTGGAGCATGCCCTGCACAGGGCGCTGGCCATCGCCAACGACTACCGTCATGAATACGCCACGCTCGAACATCTGCTTCTGGCGCTGATCGACGACGTGGACGCATCCGCCGTCATGCGCGCATGCAACGTGGACCTCGAGCTGCTGCGCAGGCAGCTCGAAAGCTACCTGGAGAACGAACTCGCCGGACTGGTGATCGACACAGGCGAGGACGCCCGTCCCACGACCGCCTTCCAGCGCGTCATCCAGCGCGCCGTCATCCACGTCCAGACATCCGGCCGCGACGAGGTGACCGGCGCCAACGTCCTGGTGGCGATCTTCGCGGAGCGTGAATCCCACGCCGCCTACTTCCTGCAGGAGCAGGACATGACCCGCTACGACGCGGTCAACTACATCTCGCACGGCATCGCCAAGCGCCCCGGCGCGTCGCGTCCCAAGCCGCCATCCGGCGTCGACGAGGAGTTCGACATCCCCGGACTGCCGCGCATGTCCGCCTTCGAGGAGGAGGACGACGACGAGGATCTGGAAGAGAAGGAGGAGGAGAACGCCTCCGCCCCCAAGACCGAGGCGCTGGACGCCTACTGCATCAACCTCAATCAGAAGGCGCGCGACGGCAAGATAGACCCGCTCATCGGGCGCGAGATGGAGGTGCGCCGCACCATCCAGGTGCTGTGCCGCCGCCAGAAGAACAACCCGCTGCTGGTCGGCGATCCGGGCGTCGGCAAGACGGCGATCGCCGAAGGGCTCGCCAAGCGCATCGTGGACGGCGAGGTGCCCGAGGTGCTCGCCGACTGCACGATCTTCCAGCTCGACATGGGCGTGCTGCTCGCCGGCACCCGCTACCGCGGCGACTTCGAGGAGCGGATCAAGGCCGTGATAAAGGAGATCGAGGCCTATCCCGGCGCGATCATGTTCATCGACGAGATCCACACGGTCATCGGTGCCGGAGCGACCTCCGGGGGCGCCATGGACGCCTCCAATCTGCTGAAGCCCGCGCTGGCCTCCGGATCCCTCCGCTGCATCGGCTCCACCACCTACAAGGAGTACCGGCAGCACTTCGAGAAGGACCGGGCCCTCGTGCGCCGGTTCCAGAAGATCGACATCGCCGAACCCTCCGTGCCGGACACCATCAAGATCCTGAAGGGCCTGAAGCCCTATTTCGAGGAGCACCACAAGGTCCGCTACACCGCGGAGGCCATCCGCACGGCCGTGGAGCTGTCGGCACGTTACATGTCCGACCGCAAGCTGCCGGACAAGGCGATCGACGTCATCGACGAGACGGGCGCCTCCCAGATGCTGCTTCCCGCCTCGCGGCGCAAGGCGACCATCGGCGTCAAGGACATCGAGGCGACCATCGCCACCATGGCCCGCATTCCGCCGAAGAACGTCACCCGGGACGACGCGCGGGTTCTGAAGAACCTCGCCTCCGAGCTGCGGCAGGTGGTCTTCGGCCAGGACGCCGCGATCGACGCCCTGGCCAGCGCCATCAAGCTCTCTCGCGCCGGGCTCCGGGAGCCCGAGAAGCCCATCGGCTCCTATCTGTTCTCCGGCCCGACGGGGGTCGGCAAGACGGAGGTTGCGCGACAGCTCGCCTCGCTGCTCGGCGTCGAGCTCGTGCGCTTCGACATGTCGGAATACATGGAGCGGCATTCCGTCTCGCGGCTCATCGGCGCACCGCCCGGCTACGTCGGATTCGACCAGGGCGGCCTGCTGACCGACGCCATCGACCAGCATCCGCACGCGGTGCTTCTGCTGGACGAGATCGAGAAGGCGCATCCGGACCTGTTCAACATCCTGCTGCAGGTGATGGACCACGGCAAGCTGACGGACAACAACGGCAAGACCGTCGATTTCCGCAACGTGATCCTCATCATGACCACCAATGCCGGAGCCGCGGACCTGGCCAAGCAGGCCTTCGGCTTCACGCGGAGCAAGCGGGAAGGGGACGACACGGAGGCCATCAACCGCCTCTTCACTCCGGAGTTCCGCAACAGGCTGGACGCCATCATCGCGTTCTCGCATCTGTCGCGGGACGTGGTGCGCCAGATCGTGCAGAAGTTCGTCCTCCAGCTCGAGGCGCAGCTCGCGGAGCGGCAGGTGAACATCGAACTGACCGACGAGGCGGCCGACTGGCTCGCCAGGGAGGGCTACGACCAGCAGATGGGCGCAAGGCCCCTTGGGCGTGTCATTCAGGAACACATCAAGAAGCCGCTGGCGGAAGAGGTGCTCTTCGGCAGCCTGGTCAATGGCGGCACCGTCCGCATAGGCATGGA
>CAYSHK010000069.1:0-55845 GCA_964430935.1 uncultured Rhizobiaceae bacterium | reverse complement strand
CCCGGCGGGCCCGAGGTGCTGCGCCTCGTGGAGCGCCCGGTGCCGGTGCCCGGGCGGGGCGAGGTGCTGATCCGCGTGGCGGCGGCCGGTGTCAACTATCCGGACGTGCTGCAGCGCGAGGGTCGCTATCCGCCGCCGAAGGGCGCGCCGGAGGAGCCGGGGCTCGAGGTGGCCGGGACGGTGGTGGCCACCGGGCCGGAGGCCTTCCGCTGGAAGGTGGGTGACAAGGTCTGCGCGCTGGTCGCCGGAGGCGGCTACGCGGAGTACTGCGTGGCGCCGGCCGCCTGCTGTCTGCCGGTGCCGAAGGGGCTGTCGATGGTCGAGGCGGCCGCCATGCCGGAGACCTTCTTCACCGTCTGGACGAATGTCTTCGAGCGCGGCGGTCTGAAGAGTGGACGGACCTTCCTCGTGCACGGCGGCGCGGGCGGGATCGGCACCACGGCGATCCAGATGGCCCGCGCTCTCGGCGCGCGCGTGTTCACCACCGCGGGTTCCGACGGGAACTGCCGCTTCTGCGAGGAGCTGGGGGCGGAGCGGGCCGTGAACTACAGGACCGAGGATTTCGAGGAGGTGCTGCGCGGGATCCTGGGCAAGGCGGGCGTGGACGTCATCCTCGACAGCATCGGCGGGGACTATGTGCAGAAGCACATCCGGCTGGCGGCGCGCGACGGACGCATCGTCAACATCAACTACATGCACGGATCGAAGGTCGAGGTGGACCTGATGCCGGTGATGCTGAAACGCCTCTGGCTGACCGGCTCCACGCTGCGCATCCGCCCCGTGGCCGAGAAGGGAGCCATCGCCATGTCGCTGGAATCGGTGATCTGGCCTCTGGTGGAGAAGGGGGAGATCCGCCCCGTCATCGATTCGGTGTTCGAACTGCCGGAAGCCGCGCGGGCGCACGAGCGGGTCTGCGGTCCGCACCGCGGCAAGATCGTTCTGCGCGTCGGCTGAACGATCCGCGTTGCAAGGCGGGCTCCGGAAGGCTATATATGCGGAAATCCCTTACATCACGAAGGAAGATGCGGAACCTGCGGATCGGATGAGGCAAGGTTCCGAAGGAGAGAATCCATGTCTGAAAAACCGCTCATGCCGAAGGCCACCGCCGTGTGGCTGGTGGACAACACCGCGCTCACCTTCAAGCAGATCGGCGAGTTCTGCGGCCTCCACGAGCTGGAGGTCAAGGGCATCGCGGACGGCGAGGTGGCCCAGGGCATCAAGGGACTTGATCCCATCGCCTCCGGCCAGCTCACCCGCGAGGAGATCGAACGCGGAGAGAAGGATCCGAACTACCGCCTGAAGCTGGCCAAGCCGAAGGTCAACGTGCCGATCACCCGGGTGCGCAAGGGCCCGAAGTACACTCCCCTGTCGCGCCGCCAGGACCGCCCGGACGCCATCGCCTGGCTGCTGCGCAACCATCCGGAGCTTTCGGATTCGCAGATCATGAAGCTGGTCGGCACCACCAAGCCGACCATCGAGTCGATCCGCAACCGTACCCACTGGAACATCGCCAACATCAAGCCGCGCGACCCGGTGACGCTGGGGCTGTGCTCGCAGCTGGAGCTCGACATGGCGGTGCGCAAGGCCGCCGAACGCGCCGAGCGCCTGCGTCGCAAGACCGGTGCACCGGAGCCGGAGGAAACCCTGAAGCCGGCCGAGGAGACGGTGGGCGGGCTCACCCATTCCCGGCCCGAGGAGGAGGAGAAGGCGAAGGACGTCTTCGGCGACATGAGCGTTCCGAAGACCGAGGAGGAGGATGTGCCGGACGCCGAATCCGTCTTCGCCGGGCTGAAGGATCTCAAGCGCGACGAAGACTGAGTTCGCGGCGGGCGAATCGGCGGGTGGCCGCCTTGACAAGGGCCGTTCGCCGGCTGTATGTCTGGCGGCCGGAAGTTTCCGGGGCGCGCGTTCCGAAGGCCGGGATGCGCCCCCTTTCGTTTAGCAAGATACGATACGGGCAGGTCGACATGAAAATCCGCAATTCCATCCGCTCGCTGGCCAAGCGCGACCGCGCCAACCGCGTCGTGCGCCGCCGTGGCCGCCTCTATGTGATCAACAAGGTGAAGAAGCGCTTCAAGGCCCGTCAGGGCTGAAGCCGCGACGCCGGCCGCCCGCATCCTTGCGCGGAGCGGTGACGGAACACGAAGGAACCCCGCAGTGCCGGACGGCCTGCGGGGTTCTTGCCGTTTCGATCCTAAGCGTATCCGGCGCGCCTCCCGTGGCGGCTCAGAGCGCCTTGAGGATGTCCTCGACCATCTTCTTGGCGTCGCCGAAGAGCATCATGGTGTTGTCGCGGTAGAACAGCGGATTGTCGATGCCCGCATAGCCCGGCGACAGGGAGCGCTTGACGAACATCACCGTCTCCGCCTTCCACACCTCCAGCACCGGCATGCCGTAGATGGGCGAGGAGGGGTCCTCCTTGGCCAGCGGATTGGTGATGTCGTTTGCGCCGATGACGAAGGCCACGGTGCCGGAATCGGCGAATTCGGAGTTGATGTCCTCCAGTTCGAAGACCTCCTCGTAGGGAACCTGCGCCTCGGCCAGCAGGACGTTCATGTGTCCCGGCATGCGGCCGGCCACCGGGTGGATGGCGTACTTCACCTCCACGCCGCGCTCCTTCAGCTCGTCGGCCATCTCGCGCAGCGCATGCTGGGCCTGGGCCACGGCGAGGCCGTATCCGGGCACGATGATGACCTTGGAGGCGTTCTTCAGCAGGAAGGCGGCGTCCTCCGCCGAGCCTGCCTTCACCGGCTTCTGTTCGCCGCCTCCGGCCGCGGAGGAGGCCTCCGTGCCGAAACCGCCGAGGATGACGGAGAAGAACGAGCGGTTCATGGCCCGGCACATGATGTAGGAGAGGATGGCGCCGGAGGAGCCGACCAGCGCGCCGGTGATGATCAGCGCCACGTTGTGCAGGGTGAAGCCGATGCCGGCCGCCGCCCACCCGGAATAGGAGTTGAGCATGGAGACCACCACCGGCATGTCCGCGCCGCCGATGGGGATGATCAGCAGGACGCCCAGCGCGAAGGACACCAGCACGATCAGCCAGAACGTGGCGTGGCTCTCCGAGGCCACGAAGGAGACGATCAGGAAGATCAGGAGGATGCCGAGGCCGCCGTTGATCACGTGTCGCATGGGCAGCAGCGTGGGCGCGCCGGAGACCAGGCCCTGGAGCTTGGAGAAGGCCACCAGCGAGCCGGTGAAGGTGATCGCGCCGATGGCCACGCCGAGGCTCATCTCGATCAGGGAGGCGGTCCGGATGGCGCCGGGAGCGCCGATTCCGAAGGCCTGCGGGGCGTAGAGCGCCGCAGCCGCCACCGCCACCGCCGCCAGGCCGACCAGCGAATGGAAGGCCGCCACCAGCTGCGGCATGTGGGTCATGGGAATGCGCCGGGCGATCACCGCGCCGATGCCGCCGCCTATGGCGAGTCCGACGAGGATCAGCACCCAGGTCACCGGTCCCGGCGAGGGCATGGCCATGAAGGTGGTGAAGATGGCCAGCGCCATGCCCGCCATGCCGAGATAGTTGCCGGTCCGCGACGTGTCCGGGTGGGACAGCCCGCGCAGGGCGAGGATGAACAGCGATCCGGAGATCAGGTAGAGCAGGATGATCAGGCTGTGCGACATCTTCGCCCCCGCTTACTTCTTCTTCTTGTACATGGCCAGCATGCGCTGGGTGACGAGGAACCCGCCGAAGATGTTCACCGCCGCCAGCACCAGACCGACGAAGCCGAACGACACCGCCCAGCCGGAGACCGCCGCGCCGGCGCCGACCGCCAGCAGCGCGCCGACGATGATCACCGAGGAGATGGCGTTGGTCACCGACATCAGCGGCGTGTGCAGGGCCGGCGTCACCGACCAGACCACGTAGTAGCCCACGAAGATGGCCAGCACGAAGATGGAGAACAGATAGATGAAATCGTTGCCTCCGGCGGCGACGGCGCCGCCCGCCGCATGACCGGCCGCCTGGAGGGCCTGCTCGGCATAGGTCTGCGCCGCCGCCGCGGCCTCCGCGGCGTCGTTGGCCGACTGCCGGGCCGCCTCCGCGGCCAGCTTCGCCTTTTCCACCAGTGTCTGCACGTCCTGCATGACTTGACCTCAGTTCTTGAGCACGGGATGGACGGTCTCGCCGCCATGGGTGACCAGGGTTCCGGCGATGATCTCGTCCTCGCGGTCGATGTTCAGCGCGCCCTCCCCGTCGAGCATCAGCTTCAGGAAGTTGCGCAGGTTGTTCGCGTAGAGCGTGCTGGCGTTGCCCGGCACGCGCCCGGCCATGTTGGTGTGGCCGATGATCTTCACCCCGGCGTGCTCCACCACCTCCCCGGGACGACTGAGCGGGCAGTTGCCGCCCCGCTCCACGGCCAGATCGACGATCACCGAACCGGGACGCATGCTCTCCACCATCTCCCGCGTGACCAGCACCGGCGCCGGGCGGCCGGGTATCAGGGCGGTGGTGATCACCACGTCCATGTCGCGGATGTGCCCGGACACGAGCTCCGCCTGCTTTTTCTTCTGCTCCTCGGTGAGCTCCTTCGCGTAGCCGCCCTCGCCGGCCGCGGCCAGCTCGTCGAGGAAGACGAACTTCGCGCCCAGGGAGCGCACCTGTTCGCCGGCCTCCGGCCGCACGTCGGTGGCGGAGACCGCCGCGCCCAGACGGTGCGCGGTGGCGATGGCCTGCAGCCCCGCCACGCCGGCGCCCATGACGAACACCTTCGTCGGCGGGATGGTGCCGGCCGCGGTCATCATCATCGGGAAGATGCGGGAGAAGGCGTCCGCCGCCTCGATCACCGCCTTGTATCCGGCCAGCGATGCCTGCGAGGAGAGCACGTCCATGGACTGGGCGCGGGTGATGCGCGGAATGAGCTCCATGGAGAAGGCGGAGACGCGGCGCGCGTTGAGCGTCGAGAAGAAGTCGCCGTCGGAATGGGGATCCAGCATGCCGATCAGCAGCGCGCCCTCGCGCATGGCCTCCACCAGCGCCTTCTCCGGCCGGCGCACGCAGAGCACGATGTCGGCCTCCGCGACCGCCTTCGGGCCGTCCGGCGCGATGAAGGCGCCCGCCTCCTCGTATTCGGCGTCGGAATGGAACGATCTCTCTCCGGCGCCCTTCTGCACCACGACGTCGAGGCCGAGCTTGACGTAGTCCCTGACGGTGGCCGGAGTTGCCGCGACCCGGGTCTCGTCGGCGGCGGTTTCCGCGGGGATGGCGATCTTCATCTTCTTTCCCGAACCAGTTGTTCCCTCTCGATTGCGCGGACTTTAGCGACATTGGGCGAAAGGGGAAAGAGGCAACGGACGCTTCGTCCGCCCCGTGGAGCGCTTCAGGAAAGCCCGGCCAGCGCCAGCGCCTCGCGCTGACGTTCCGCCAGGGTGGCGGCGGGGAAGCGCTCCAGCGCCCCCATGAACAGCCGGTGGAAGTTGAGCCGCGCGTCGAGATGGATGAACACGCCGCCCAGGCCGATCGCCGCCCGGTCCATGAAGACGAATTCCCGCGGCACCGTCACCGGTCCCTTCTCCTTCAGGGCCTTGTGCACGCGCCATGCCTCCCGGCGTCCGTACTGCGCCGGATTCACGCCGTCGGCGACGGTGCGAACCCGGTCTTCGAGCACCGGCCCGTAGATGAAACGCGCCCAGATGTTGAGAATCTCGATCAGCTCGCGGTTCAGGCCGCGGAAACCCCACATGTCGTAGGCGTGGGCGGTGCGGTCGAAGTCGTCCTCCCGCAGGCCGTGGTAGAGCTCCACCACGCCGGAGACGAAGGTCGGCGGGAAGATGCGCACGCAGCCGAAGTCGATCAGGTTGAGGCCGGTGGGCTCCCCGTCCCCGTCGAGCCGGGCGGAGTAGTTGCCCAGATGCGGGTCGCCGTGGATCACCGCGTAGGAATAGAAGGGCTCCCACCAGGCGCGGAAGAGGATCTCGGAGAGGCGGTTGCGGATCTCCTGCGGCGCGTCGCGGAATTCCAGAAGGCCGCGTCCCTCCAGCCATGTCATGGTCAGCAGGCGGCGGGTGGACAGTTCCTCCAGCGGCTCCGGCACCGATACGGAAGGGTTGTCGGAGAGCATGTGCCGGTAGAGCCGCATGTGGCGCAGCTCGCGTCCGTAGTCCAGTTCCTCGCGCAGCCGCTCGGACAGCTCGGTGAGGATCTCCCGGGTGTCGATGGCCGGGTTCATGCGGCGGTGGATGGCGAAGATGACCTTGAGCTGGGCCAGGTCGGCCTCGACCGCGGAGGCCATGTCCGGATACTGGAGCTTCACCGCCAGCGCGCGGCCGTCGAGGGCCACCGCGCGGTGCACCTGTCCCAGGGAGGCGGCGGCAGCCGCGTCGAGGTCGAATTCGGCGAACCGTTCCCTCCAGTCCTCTCCCAGCTCCGCCTTCATGCGCCGGCGCACGAACGGACGGCCCATGGGCGGAGCGTGGCTCTGCAGCTGGGCCAGTTCCAGGGCGTACTCCTCCGGCAGCGCGTCGGGAACGGTGGCCAGCAGCTGGGCGACCTTCATCAGGGGACCCTTCAGTCCGCCGAGCGCGGCGCGCAGGGCCGCGGCCTCCCCCCTGCGGTCGGCCCGTCCGGTGACGCGGGCCGCGCCATAGCGGGCCGCGACGCCGCCGATGGAGGCGCCGACGCGTGCGTAGCGGGCCATGCGGCCGCCGAGTCGGTTGGCCTCCCTGTCCCTTTTCCGTTCGCCGTTCATGTGCCCGACCGTCCTTTCACCCGCTCCGGCGGGGATGCGATTCGTCTTCCGCCGGCCGGCGGAGTGCATGTCACGAATGTGGCCCCGGCGGGATCCGCGCGCAAGGGCTCAACTTCCGGGAGGCGGAATGCCACCCGGGATTGCGCCGGAGGCCCCGTGCGGCGGCAGAATGGGCCATCCCCTTAACCGGCCGCTAACCAATCGGTGCCATGCTGCGCGCATGGGGGTTCGGTCAGTGAGCCGGCGGACCGCGGGAACGGTCGCGCCGGAAACGGAAGAGGACAGGGCGTTCATGACTACCGGCATACTCATCGTCGAGGACGATCCGACCCAGCGTCGCATTCTCGAGGAACTGATCCGCCGTTTCGGCTACGAGGCGATAACGGCGGAGAACGCGCTGAAGGGACTGGAGATCCTGGCCAGTCCGGTGGGCCGCCGCATACGGCTGATCGTGCTCGACCTGTACATGCCGGAGATGGACGGTCTGGAATTCCTCGAGAAGCTGTCGGTGCAGCGCCCGGAGCTGCCGGTGATCGTGCAGACGGCGCAGGGTTCCATCGAGACGGTGGTGAAGGCCATGCGGGCCGGGGCCTCGGATTTCGTGGTCAAGCCGGTGAATCCCGAACGCCTGAGGGTCTCCATGGAGAACCTTCTGAAGGTGAACGCACTGACCGAGGAGGTGCGCCGTCTGAACAAGAAGGTGAAGGGGGTGCTGACCTTCGACGACCTGATCGCCGAGAGCCAGGCCATGCAGCAGGTGATCCGGCTGGGCCGGCGCGCGGCGAAGTCGAACATTCCGGTGCTCATCGAGGGCGAATCGGGGGTCGGCAAGGAGGTGGTGGCCCGTGCCATCCAGGGCGAATCGGAGCGCGCGGGAAAACCCTTCGTGGCGGTGAACTGCGGCGCCATTCCGGAAAATCTGGTGGAGAGCACCCTGTTCGGCCATGAGAAGGGCGCTTTCACCGGTGCCGTGGCCCGGCACATGGGCAAATTCCAGGAGGCGTCCGGCGGCACCCTCTTCCTCGACGAGGTCACGGAACTGCCGCTGGATGCGCAGGTCAAGCTGCTGCGCGCGCTGCAGGAGGGCGAGGTGGATCCGGTGGGCGCGCGCCGCCCGGTGAAGGTGGACGTGCGAATCATTTCGGCCACCAACCGCAACATGATCGAAATGGTCAAGGAGGGAACCTTCCGCGAGGACCTCTACTACCGGCTCAACGTATTTCCCATCATGGTGCCGCCGCTGCGCAAGCGGCTGGCCGACATCCCGCCGCTGGTGGAGCATTTCATCGTGCGGTTCGCCGCGGAGGAGGGGCGCAAGGTGCGCGGCATCGACGGCCGGGCGCTGGACATGCTGATGAAGTACAACTGGCCGGGCAACGTGCGGCAGCTGGAGAATACCGTCTTCCGCGCCATCGTGCTGGCGGAGGGCGACAGGCTGACGGTGGAGGACTTCCCGCAGATCGCCTCTCTCGTGGAGGGATACGAGGTTTCCGTCCCGGAGGCGCCGAAGCCGGTGGAGGAACCGAGGCTGCCGAAGGGGGCGGAGGCGGTCATCGGCGCGGAGGCGCCGAAGGGGGGAACTCCCGGCACCGTGGCCGACGGGATGGCGCTCGGCATTCCGGTGGTCACCGAAGGAGGGCACATCCGCCGGCTGGAGGATGTCGAGGCGGACATGATTCGTCTCGCGTTGAGAAGGTACCGCGGCCAGATGTCGGAGGTGGCGCGCAAGCTGGGAATCGGGCGTTCGACGCTCTACCGCAAGATCCGCGCGCTGGGGCTGGAGGCGCGCGAAAGGTGAGGTGCCCGGGATGCATCCATCTCCGCGTGCATGAAAGTCACAATTCGTTCAAAAATGGTCGCGGGACGATGGCTGCATGTTGTGCGCCGGGCGGCGGAACAGTATCGTTGCAGCCCTGACAAGGGAGAGATTCATGCAACGCCTGACAGCTGCACTGCTGAGCGCCGGCCTGGCGACGATTCTGTACGGTGCGGCCGCCGGTACGGCCGACGCGGCCCAGGTGCGCGGCAACTGGACGGTCAAGAAACCGGCATCCGCGAAACCCGCAAGACCCGCGAAACCCGCAAGACCCGCGAACGTCCGCACCCGGGACGGACGGTTCAATTTTCTCGGTCTGTTCGATGCAAGGGACGCCAGACGCGGCCGGTACGACGCCGGCGACCCGCAGGTGCTCGCGGTCACGCCGCCACCCGAGAAGCCCCGCATCTACACCTACAGGCCTCCCGCCCTGGTTCCGCTGGCTTCCGCGCGTCTTAAGGGCTCCGCCGCTGGCCCCGGCCTGCCCGAGATGATCTTCCAGGTGCTGAAGGAGGGGCGCGCCGGCATGCGCGTCACTCCGGAGCACCGCAGGGCGATCCTGAAATTCTATGCCGAGCGCGGTTATCGTCCCGTATGGACGAATCCCTACGGCATCCGCGCCCGGGCCTTCCCCGTCCTCGAGCGGCTTGCGAATTCGGCCGACGAGGCGATGGACCCGGCCATGTACCGCATACCGGTGGTCTGGTCGGTCAACGGTGATCTTAAGGCCATCGAGGGCAACCTGCCGCGCATGGCCAGATTCGACGTGGAGCTGACGGCGGCGGCCCTGCGCTACGCCCGCCATGCCTCCGGCGGCATTGTCAACCCCAACGCGCTGAGCGCCTACCACGACCTGAAGCCGCCGAAAGTGGCGCCCGGAACGGCTCTGCAGCAGCTCGCCACCTCGGCATCGCCCGAAAAGTGGCTTGGCGGCCTCCTGCCGCGCCACAGGGCCTACGGGATCCTCCGCGACGCCCTGAGGAAACTGCGGGGCGGCCCGGCGGAGGAGCCGCTCGCCCCGGTCGCCTCCGGCCCCGTCATCCGTCCCGGGGACTACGACGAGCGCATTCCTCTGATCCGCCGCTACATGGTCCGCCTCGGTTTCATGAGCCGCGGAAATCCGGAGAGCCGCAAGGTGGCGAGTGCCGGCGATGTCGCGCCCGAGGGAGTGCAGCGGATCTCCACGGACGCGGTGCCGGAGAACGATCCGGCGGTCTACGATCCGGCGCTGGAGAAGGCCATACGCGATTTCCAGAGGAAGTCCGGCCTGAAACCCGACGGTATCATAGGCCGGGGCACCCTGCGCGCCCTCAACGCCCGCCGCGGCAACGGAAAGGCGGAACGGGCGCGCAAGATCGCCCTGAACATGGAGCGCCTGCGCTGGATGCCGCGCGATTTCGGACGCACGCACTTCCTGGCCAACCAGCCGGCCTACGAGCTCTATCTGGTGCGGGACGGCCGCACCGTCTGGAAAACCCGGATCATCATCGGAAAACCCACCAATCAGACGGCCTTCTTCTCCGACGAGATGGAGCTGGTGGTGTTCAACCCCTATTGGGGCGTGCCGCAGTCCATCATCACCAAGGAGATGCTGCCGAAACTGCTGCGGGATCCCTCCTGGCTCGACCGCGAGGGCTACGAGCTGACGGACGTCCGCGGCCGGCGGCTGAGCTCCGCGGCCGTCGACTGGGGCAGCTACGTGGGCGCGCGCAAGGTGCCTTTCAATGTCCGTCAGCCGCCGGGCCGCAAGAACGCTCTGGGGCACATCAAGTTCCTGTTCCCGAACAGCCACTCGATCTACATGCACGACACTCCGACGCGCTCGCTGTTCAAGCGCAAGCGGCGCGCCTTCTCCCATGGCTGCGTGCGCGTCCAGGATCCGCTGACCATGGCGGAGCTGGTGACGGGGCTGGACAGGAAGACGATCGAGAGCAAGATCGGCGGAGGCAGGAACGAGCGGTTCCGCCTGAAGCGGAAAATTCCGGTGCATCTGGTCTATTTCACCGCCTGGCCGGACGATTCGGGACGGATCCGCTTCTATCCCGACGTCTACGGGCGCGACCGGAGGCTGCGGACCGCGCTCGACAGGGTGGTCCGCGCCCTTTCCGTCCAGGTGGATCCCAGAACCTGACGGTCCGCATGCCGGACGGCGGCCTTGCGGCAGGCGAGACCTCCTCAGGGCATCGCCGCACCGGCGAGCGTGAACAGGTGGATCAGCGCCAGCAGCGCCAGCACGGCACCGACGAACATGACCGGCGTGGTGGGGATCGGGGGTGCGTCCATCGCCTTCACCCACCGACGTTCGCGCATCGCCGCCCATGCGACGAGCAGAACACCGGCGGCGAACATGGCCAGCGTGAGGCAGGTTTCCGAGCAGTGGGGCATAATGTGGCCCGATTGGTCTGTCATCGTGGCGTGGTAGGGATGCTTTGTTAACAGCATCTTAACGCAATGCGCGCAATACTCCGTCTGGCATCCAGCGGGAGGCGCTTGTGTTTCCCACGTATTCGGATATGCTCCGGGAGATCCGCAGGCTTCCCGGTACGGACTGGAACAAGGGGGCAGGCATGAAAGACATGGTGCACGGGCATTCCATCAGGCTTTTTCTGATCGCCATCGCGGCCGGCGGACTCGCCGCCTGCAGCAGCATGCCCACACCCGATACCGCCGTGCCGGATGTCTCGGCCTTCCACGCACCTCTGCAGAGCCATGTCCTGCAGCCGGGCGAGCGCATCACTCTGGTCGCCTTCAACGCGGAGGGCCTGTCCGGCGACTACGTCGTCAGCGAGGACGGCAACGTCGATCTCGGCCGCTACGGAAAGGTGGCGGCGCGCGGGCTCACCGCGCCCCAGCTCGAGGAAGCCATTTCCGCCGTGCTGGCCGGAAAGGGGCTGACCGAGGCCCGTGTCAGCGTGATGCCCGAGGCCGGCTGAGCCCGGGATCCCCGCAGAAATCGCGTTTCCCCAGGTCCGTGGACTATCCGGCTGTCGCTGCTTCCATGAAAAGCGGCGGGTGTCAGTCCTGCCGCTTTCGCGCACCCGCGCGCCGTTTTTCCGAAGCCGACTTCAACTGTCCGCACGCAGCCATGATATCGCGGCCGCGTGGGCTGCGCACCGGCGAAGCGTATCCGGCGCGGTTGACCACCTCCGCGAAGCGTTCGATGGTCTCCCAGTCGGAGCATTCGTAGGGGCTGCCCGGCCAGGGGTTGAAGGGAATGAGATTGACCTTCGCCGGAATGCCCTTCAGCAGACCGACAAGTCGCTTCGCGTCGGCCACCGAATCGTTGATTCCCTTCAGCATCACGTATTCGAAGGTGATGCGCCGCGCGTTGGACAGTCCGGGATAGTTCCGGCAGGCCTCGAGAACCTCGGCGATCGGATATTTCCTGTTCAGCGGCACCAGCCGGTCGCGCACCTCGTCGGTCGTGGCGTGCAGGGAGATCGCCAGCATGACGTCCATCTCCGCCCCCGCCCTCGGGATCAGCGGGGCCACGCCGGCCGTGGAAAGGGTGATGCGCCGCCGCGACAGGGAGATGCCCTCGCCGTCGGAGATGATCGCCACCGCCTCGCGGACGTTGTCGAAGTTGTACAGCGGCTCGCCCATGCCCATGAGCACGACATTGGTGATCCAGCGTCCGGAGGCCGGCGCGTCGGGATTCTCCGCGATGCGGTCGGGCCAGTCGCCGAGGTCGTCCTTGGCCACGAGGACCTGGGAGACGATTTCCCCGGCGGTCAGATTGCGCACCAGCCGCTGGGTGCCGGTATGACAGAAGGTGCAGTTGAGGGTGCAGCCGACCTGGGAGGAGATGCAGAGCGTACCGCGGTCCTCCTCGGGAATGTAGACCACCTCCACCTCGTGGCGGGCGCCGGTATCGTCGGGGGGAAGGCGCAGCAGCCATTTGCGCGTGCCGTCCACCGAAATCTGCCGGGTCACCACCTCCGGTCGCGAGATGTCGAAGGTTTCCCGCAGCTTCTCCCGCAGGGCCTTCGAGATGTTGGTCATGTCCGCGAAGGATGTGACGCCGCGGTGGTACAGCCAGTGCCAGATCTGCTGGGCACGCATCTTCCGCTGCCGCTCCGGCACCTCCACCAGGGCGAGCGCATTCATCAGTTCGGGGCGGGACAGGCCGATCAGGCCCGGTTTCCGCGTCGTCGGGGCTACGATGTCCATGCAGCCTATATGGAGGAAGTCAGCGCATTTTGCAAAGTTCGCCGATCTTCTTCAGCGCCGCGGTCACGCCGGTGAGATCGTAGGTGTCCACGGTGCGCGTGCCGCGGCTCGAGATGCCGGTGACCGTCATCGTCCGTCCGGCCTTCATGGCGGCGACGATCTTGCGGTCCGTCTGGGGGCCTTCGCTCCAGGCGCCGTCGCCGGTGCTGAACAGGGTGAAGCTCGTGCCGTCGATCTTCAGGGTGACCGGCGCGCCCTTCTTGAAGGTGTAGCCGATGATGGTGTTGATCTCCCCCATCACCTTCTCGCCCGGACGGTGGGTGACGAGAAAGTAGGCGGGATCGCGCTTGACGTTCTTGCGGGAGGCCTCGGACTTCACCGGGCGGGAGACGATGTAGCAGACCGGCCCCTTCTTGGTGGTGTAGTGGTAGGCCGTCCATTTCCCGAAGGTGCCGGCTTCCTGCGGCTCCTGGGCCTGTGCGGCGGCGGCGGCGAGGGCGAGGGCCGCGACGGCGGCCGGGATGCGGAAAGATGGTTTCATGAGAGCCAACCTGAACCTTCGGGACACAAACTTCCTATCCGAAAAGCGGGTCTCGTTGTCCCCGCCAATTTGGGCTACATTTTGTCGAAAATGCGCTCCCGCACCCGGCGTCCCCGCGCGCCCGGGTGGGAGGATTTCCATGCGCATGCCATAGCGCACAAGGGTTTCCATCCGGTGAATCCGTCATGCCTCACGCCCTCTGCCGCATGCGCGGCATGAGGTCCAGCAGATGCCTCGTGTAGGGGTGCTCCGGCCGGGTGAACAGGGTTTCGGTCTCCGCCACCTCGAGAAGGCGGCCGTGCCGCATCACGCCCACCCGGTCGCACATCTGCCGGATCACGGGCAGGTCGTGGGAGATGAAGAGCATGGTCAGGCCGAGCTCCTCCTGCAGGTCCTTCAGCAGGTTGAGGATCTGGGCCTGAATGGAGACGTCCAGCGCCGAGGTGGGCTCGTCGCAGATCAGGAAACGCGGCCGGGTGGCCAGGGCGCGGGCGATGGAGATGCGCTGCCGCTGGCCTCCGGAGAACTCGTGCGGGTAGCGCGGCGCGGCCGAGGCCCCGAGGCCGACGTGTTCCAGCAGGTCGTCGACGATGCGCCGCACCTCCGCCCCGTTCTCCGCTAGCCCGTGGAAGCGGATCGGCTCGGCCACGATGTCGCGCACCTTCATGCGCGGGTTCAGGGAGGAATAGGGGTCCTGGAAGATCATCTGCATCTGCCGGCGCAGGCGGTTGATCTCCCGCCGCGAGCGCATGGCGGTCAGCTCCTCGCCGGCGAAGCGGATGCGCCCGGCGTGCGGCGCATGGATGCCGCAGATGAGGCGCGCCACCGTGGACTTGCCAGAACCGGATTCCCCGACCAGGCCGAAGACCTCGCCCTCGCGGATCCGCAGGGAGACGTCGTCCACCGCCGTCATCCATTTGCGGCGCGAGGGGATGAGCGAGGGGCGCACGAGAAAGCGCATGGTGAGATTGTCGATCTCCAGCAGCGGTCCGTCGCCGCCCCCGAAATCCCGCGCCCGGCCGAGCCAGTGGGTGGACAGGTCCAGCGCCTTCTTCGGCGTTCCGGCCTTCTCGATGTATTCCACGAGGGGGAAGCGGTCGATGCGTCTGTCTGGAGGCGGCACCGCGGCGATGAGGCTTCGGCTGTAGGGATGGTCGGGGTCGGTGAGGATCTTCTCCGTCGGTCCCTCCTCCACCACCCGGGAGCGGTACATCACCGCCACGCGGTCGGTGATCTCGGCGATCACGCCCATGTCATGGGTGATGATGACCATGCCCATGCCGCGTTCGCGCACCAGCCGGCGCAGAAGATCGAGGATCTGGGCCTGGATGGAGACGTCCAGCGCCGTTGTGGGCTCGTCGGCCAGCAGCACCTCCGGTTCGCAGCAGATGGCCAGCGCGATGACCACCCGCTGGCGCATTCCGCCGGAAAACTGGTGGGGATAGTTCTTCACGCGCTGCGCGGGGTCCGGAATGCCGACCTGCTCCAGCAGCTCGACGGCCCTGCGGCGGGCCTCCCGCTCGGAAATGTCCAGGTGGGTCAGCATGGTCTCCACCAGCTGCCGCTCCACCGTCTGCAGCGGATCGAGGGAGGTCAGCGGATCCTGGAAGATCATGCCGATGCGCCGGCCGCGGATGCGGCGCATGCGCTCCCCCGGCAGCGTGTCGATGCGTTCGCCCTTCAGCAGGATCTCGCCGGCCGCCATGCGTCCCGGCGGTTCGATGAGGCCCATGACGGCGTTGGCTATGGTCGATTTCCCCGCGCCGGATTCCCCGACCACGCCCAGGATCTCCCCGCTCCGCAGCGTGAGATCCACCTCCCGGGCGGCCACCAGCACGCCGCGGCGGGAGGGGAATTCCACCCGCAGGTCGCGGATCTCCAGAAGGGGCGTGGCGGTTGCGGTCATGGGCCTCATCTCAGTTTCGGATTGAGGGCATCGCGCAGCCAGTCGCCCAGCAGGTTGACCGCCAGCACGAGGATGATCAGGGCCAGGCCGGGAAACACCGTGATCCACCATTCTCCGGAGAACAGATAGTCGTTGCCGATGCGGATCAGCGTGCCCAGGGAGGGGGAGGTGGGCGGCACGCCCACCCCGAGAAAGCTCAGGGTGGCCTCGATGATGATGGCCAGCGCCAGCTGGATTGTGGCGATCACCAGAACCGGCCCCATGACGTTGGGCAGGATGTGGCGCACCAGGATCAGCGGCGCGGGCAGTCCGATGACGCGGGCCGCCTGGACGTATTCCTTGTTGCGCTCGACCATGGCCGAGGAGCGCACCGTGCGGGCGTACTGCACCCAGTGCGACAGGGCGATGGCCAGCACCAGCACGAACAGCGCGACACGCTCGTGCGCGCCCGGAGGCAGGATGCCGCGCATCACGCCGTCCACCAGCAGGGCGATGAGGATGGCCGGAAAGGTGAGCTGGATGTCGGCGATGCGCATCAGGACCGCGTCGGCGATGCCGCCGGAGTAGCCCGCGACCAGGCCGACGGTGACGCCGATCAGCATCGCGAGGATCACCGACAGGAACCCCACGAGCAGGGAGATGCGCGCGCCGTAGAGGATGGTGGAGAGGATGTCCCGTCCCTGGTCGTCGGTGCCGAGCCAGTAGCGCGGATCGCCACCCTCCATCCAGGCGGGAGGCTTCAGGCTGTCCATCAGGTCGAGGCTGGCCAGGTCGAAGGGGTCGTGCGGCGCCACCCATGGGGCGAAGACGGCGGAGAGGACCATCGCCAGCGTGACCAGCGCGGCCAGCATCACCACCGGGGAATGGGTGAAGCTCCACCACAGGTCGGAGTCGAGGAACCGCCCGAGGGCGGTCTTCGGAGTGGCGGATCCGGCCGTCTCGCTCATGACTGCACCCTCAGTCTCGGATCGATCACCACGTAGAGAATGTCGACGATCAGATTGATGATGACGAAGACCAGCGCGATGAGCATGAGGTACGCCGCCATGACGGGAATGTCGACCTCGGATATCGCCTGCACGAAGAGCAGGCCCATTCCCGGCCACTGGAAGACGCTCTCGGTGATGATCGCGAAGGCGATGATGGAGCCCACCTGCAGGCCGATGATGGTGATCACGGGAACCAGCGTGTTCTTCAGGGCGTGGCCGAAATTGATGGTGCGCTCCTTCAGGCCGCGCGCCCTGGCGAACTTGATGTAGTCGGTGCGCATCACCTCCAGCATCTCCGCGCGCACCAGGCGCACGATCAGGGTCATCTGGAACACCGCCAGCGTGATCGCCGGCATGATGAGGGACTTCAGTCCGGAGGCCGTCAGCAGACCGGTGCTCCACCAGCCGATCTGCACCACCTCCCCCCGGCCGAACGTGGGCAGCCAGCGCAGCTGGACCCCGAAGATCAGGATGAGGAAAATGCCGATCAGGAAGGTGGGCAGCGAGACGCCCACCAGCGACAGGGTCATGAACAGTTTCGCCGGCCATCGTTCGCGGTTCAGGGCGGTGTAGATGCCCATGGGTATGCCGATGGCCAGGGCCAGGATGGCGGAGATCATGGAGAGTTCCAGCGTCGCGGGGAAACGTTCCGCGATCAGGTCCGCCACCGGCTTGCGCAGGCGGTAGGAGACGCCGAACTCGCCATGGGCGGCGTTCCGCACGAAGCGCCAGAACTGCACGTAGACCGGATCGTCGAGCCCCAGCTGCTTGCGGATGCGCTCGCGCTCGGCCAGCGAGGTGTCCTGGTCCACCATGTTGTTGATCGGATCGCCCACGTACTGGAAGAGCGTGAAGGCGATGAGCGCCACGGTGAGCATGACGAGCACGGATTGCGCAAGCCTGCGGGCAATGAACAGAAGCATGTGCGGCCTTCTACTCGCTCGGCATGGCTTCGGGAAGCCGGTTCCGGACCGAAGGCGGGACGCCGCCGCCTCCCCGGCATGCCGGGGAGACGGTTTCGCGTCGCCGGACTATCTGTTGACCACGACGTTGCGGATGTCCATCACGTTGTCGGCGCGCTGCGCCACCGAAACATCCTCCCGCACGCCCCAGGACAGCGGCTGCTGGTGCAGCGGGATGTAGCCGTACTCCTTCTTCAGGATGGCGGCGCCCTCGTCGATGTAGGCCTGCCGTTTCTTCGGATCGGTCTCCGCGGCGATCAGGTCCGTGAGCTCGTCGACGCGCTTGTTGCAGTAGCCGCCGATGTTGTACTTGCCGCGGTTGCGCTCCTTGTCGCGGCAGGCGATCAGGTTGACGAAGACGTTGTGCACGTCCATGGAGCCGGGCGTCCAGCCCAGCAGGTAGAAGGGCGTGTCGTATCCGCCTGAGGCCGTCACCTTGGCGAAGTACTTGGACTTGGGCTGCGCCAGCAGATCCACCTTGACGCCGACCTTGGCGAGCATGGAGGCGACCGCCTGGCAGATCTTCTCGTCGTTCACGTAGCGGTTGTTCGGGCAGTCCATGCCCACGGTGAAGCCGTCGGGATATCCGGCCTCGGCCAGCAGCTTCTTCGACAGCGCCGGATCGTACTTGTAGGGCACGTTCATCTTCGGATTGTAGCCGTTCACCTGCGGCGCCCACATCAGGCCGGAAGGCCAGCTCGCGCCGCGCATGATGGCGCGCTTGATGGCGTTCAGGTCGATGGCGTGGGCGAAGGCCTTGCGCACGCGGATGTCCTTGAAGGGATTCCTGCCCTTCACCGAGGAGTTGGTGAGCTCGTCGCGCCACTGGTCCATGCCGAGGAAGATGGTGCGCGCCTCCGGCCCGGTGAGCGCCTTCACGCCCGGCGCCGCGTTCAGCCGGTTCCAGTCCTGCACCGGAACCGGATAGGCCAGGTCTATCTGGCCGGAGAGCAGGGCTGCGACGCGGGTCGCGGCCTGCGAGATGGGGGTGAAGACCACTTTCGTCACATTGGTCTTCGGCTTGCCCCAGTAGCCCTCGAAACGCTCCATGACGGTCTTCACGTCGGGCTGCCGCTCCACCACGCGGAAGGGGCCGGTGCCGTTCTCGTGGGTGGTGGCCCAGGCGTTCTCGCGGCCGGCGGAGGCCGGCTTGGCGGCCTCGGTGGCGTTGTGCTTCTCCGACCACTGCTTGTCCATGATGTAGAGCCAGGCCAGCTCGCGGGCCAGCGTGGGCACCGGGCCGGCGGTCTCGATCTCCACGGTGTAGTCGTCGATCTTGCGGATGTCGCTGATCAGGGAAGCGCGGGCCTTCTGTCCGGATTCGGTGGAGGTGGCGCGCTTCCAGGTGAAGATCACGTCGTCGGCGTCGAAGGTGCCGCCGTCGTGGAACTTCACGCCCCTGCGCAGATGGAAGCGCCAGACGGTGGGGGAGACGGTCTCCCATTTCGTGGCCAGCAGCGGGATGAGGTTCATCTGGGCGTCGTATCCGGTCAGGCCCTCGTAGACGTTGCCCAGGAAGCCCAGCGTGAAGGTCTCGTTCAGGCCGTGGGGATCCAGCGACTGCGCGTCCGCCTGAAACGCGTAGCGGAACGTCTTCGCCTGAACCTGCGCCGTCATGGTCCACATGGCGACGGCTGCCGCGCCCAGAAGCGCCAGCGACCCGGTTTTCATCGTTCTGTCCTCCCTCTCCGATTTCGATTTTGGACTTTTTTCCTTTTCCGCGACGTTCTCTGCGGAACGGCTCCCCGTCCCGGAGAATGCCCCCGAAGAAGGAAGGGCTCAAGAAAAAATTGAAAACGGAACGGAGGAAGGGGAGGATTCTCAAGATACCCGAAGGGAAGTTGCTTGTCTCCGTTCCCCCGAAGTTCCGGACATGATTTCGCATGGACGCGAAGGATCTTGCGAAGACCGTCCGCAAGCATGCCCGCTCTTCTTTCCCCTTCCGGAAGATCTGCGTTCAGCGGCCGGCGCGGGCCGCCCGGACGGACAGCGACAGAAGGCAGCGTTCCGCGATCTCCGCCTCCAGCATCGGCATGGTGCGCGTGCCCGCCGTGGCCTCCAGAAGTCCGGCGTCCGCCGTCTCCAGAGCCTCCGGCGTCCAGATGGACAGTTGCCGGATCCATGCCGGCTGGCGGCGGAAGAAGATCGGGGGGCGGGCGGCCTTCACCACCTGGCCGGGTGGATCGCCGGCGGCGACGAGCAGCGCCAGGGGCTTCAGCCGCGCCACATGGGCGGAGGCCGCCGCCAGAACCGCGGCCGGCGGCGTACCCTCCGCCAGCAGGGAGGCGAACAGGCGCGCTCCCGTCGTCGCGTCGCCGGTGAAGAAGGCGTCCAGCATGTCGCCCATGGCATGGCCGGAGACGTCGCCGCAGACCGCGCGCACGTCCTCCAGGGCGACCTCGTCCCGGCCCATGCAGTACAGGGCGAGCTTCTCCAGTTCGCCGCGGGAGGCCGCCCGGTCGGCGCCGAGCAGCTCGGAGAGGGCCGCCATGGCGTCCGGCGCGATGCGCAGTCCCTCCCTCTCCAGGGTTTCCCGGATGATCCGCTGGATGTCCCGCGCCGAATCCTCGTAGACGGGCGCGGCGGCCAGCGCCGGATCCTTCTCGAACAGCTTGCGCAGCCTGGACGAGGGTTTCAGCTGCCCCGCCTCGGCGATGATGACGGCATCGCCCGCCGGGCGTGCTAGGACGCTCTCCATGGCCTTTGCGAAATGTTCTCCCGCGCCGCGCACCCGGATCGCCCTCCGGCCGCCGAACATGGACATGGCCTGGGCCTCGTCGACCAGCCGCGCCGGATCCTCCCTGCAGGTCTCCTCGTCCAGTACGACCACCGACATCGGGTCGTCTCCGTCACCGGTCACGGCACGCACCAGCTTCCGGGAGAGTTCGGAGACGCCGCCGGGATCGGATCCGTGGATCAGCACGGCACGCAACGCGCCCGATGCGGCCCTTTCCAGCAGGGCGGCATGCTTGGCTGGCGGAAAGACGGCCATGGGATCAGCCGGCCGATGCCATCCACGCGGCGAGACGGGTGCGGATGTCCTGCGCCACCACGCGCGCCGCGGTCTCCTTCGCCTTGTTCAGGGCCTGGATGTCGGCCACGGGCTGGCGCGTCTTCGTGTAGGAGACCTCGGCGAAGGTCCTGCCGGAGGTCAGCGGCTTGCCCGTCTCCCGGTCGGAAAGCGTGTAGGTGACGTTGAGGATGTAGCGGCTCTGGGGAGTCTTGCGGTCGAAGGAGAGAATGGAGGTCTGCTGCTTCTCCTCCGTGCGGAATGTGAGCAGATACTTTCCGCCGCCGGTCCGTGACGGCGCGATGCCTTCCAGCAGGGCGTTGCGCACCAGCTGGTCGGTGCGCGTGGCCGGCGGCGCCACCTCCATGGCCACGAGCCGCGCCTCGACGTTCCCGCCTCCTTCCCCCGTGCCGTAGAGCGGCGAGAAACCGCACCCGGCGAGCGCGGGCAGGAGGACCAGAAGGAACGCTTTGCGCAGATGTCCGATCATTTCGCCACCACGTTGACGATGCGCCCCGGCACCACGATGACCTTGCGCACCGTCTTGTCTCCCACCGCCCGTTTTACAGCATCCCGCTCCAGAGCGACAGCCTCGATTTCCTCCGGCGTGGCGGTCTTCGGCACCACGATCTCGTCGCGCCGCCTGCCGTTCACCTGCACCGGCAGGGTCACGGTGTCCTCCTCCAGAAGCGCCTCCTCGGGCTCCGGCCAGGCGGCCCGCGCCACCAGACCCTCCATGCCCAGACGCCGCCAGCACTCCTCGGCCAGATGCGGCATCATCGGAGCGAAGACCTGCACCAGAATTCTGGCCGCTTCATGGAGCGCCCAGGCCTCGTCGGCGGCCTCGCCGTGCTTCTTCATGAAACCGGAAATCGCCGCCGTCAGTTCGTGGATGCGGGCGATGGCGTTGTTGAAATGCAGATTCTCGATGTTCTCCGTCACCGCCGCGAGCGTGCGGTGCGTCGCCCGCCTGAGCTGCAGGGCCGCGTCGGAGAACGCGGCGGGCCGCTCCGCCGGGGCGTCGATGCCGGCTACGGCGCAGATCAGCCGCCATACGCGCTGGGTGAAGCGCCAGGCGCCCTCCACGCCGGCCTCCGTCCATTCGATGTCGCGGTCCGGCGGGCTGTCGGAGAGGATGAACCAGCGGGCGGTGTCGGCACCGTACTGGTCGATGATGTTCTCCGGGTCGATGACGTTCTTCTTCGACTTCGACATCTTCTCCACGGGGCCGGCGGTCACCTTCTCGCCGGTGTCCACGTGATAGAGGCTGCCGTCGTCGCGCCGGCCCACCTTCGCCGGCTCCACCCACGCACCGGATTCGGTCCTGTAGGTCTCGTGGATCACCATGCCCTGGGTGAACAGGGCGGCGAAGGGCTCCTTCAGGTGCAGATGGCCGGTGTCCGTCATCGCGCGGGCGAAGAAGCGGGAATAGAGAAGATGCAGGATGGCGTGCTCGATGCCGCCGATGTACTGGTCGACCGGCATCCAGTACTTCGCCGCCTGCGGATCGACCGGCACCTCGGCGCGCGGCGAGCAGAAGCGGGCGTAGTACCAGCTGCTGTCGATGAAGGTGTCGAAGGTGTCCGTTTCGCGTTCGGCGTCGCCGCCGCACTTCGGGCATTTCACGTGCTTCCAGGTGGGATGCCGCTCCAGCGGATTGCCCGGCCGGTCGAAGGTCACGTCCTCGGGCAGGGTGACCGGCAGGTCCTCCTTCGGCACGGGCACCACGCCGCACTCCGGACAGTGGATGACCGGTATGGGGCAGCCCCAGTATCGCTGGCGGGAGACGCCCCAGTCGCGCAGGCGGTAGTTCACACGGCGCTCGCCGATGCCCATCTCCTCCATGCGCCGGGCCATCTCCTCCTTGGCCTCCGGAACGGTGAGACCGTCGAGGAAGTCGGAATTGATCATCACCAGATCCGGATTGTCGGAATCGGTGAGGGCCTCGTCTCCCACGGTGCAGTCCCCGGGGTCCACGTTCCGCGGACAGACCACCGGGATGACGGGCAGGCCGTACTTGCGCGCGAAGTCGAGATCCCGCTGGTCGTGGGCGGGGCATCCGAAGATGGCGCCCTCGCCGTAGCCCATGAGCACGAAGTTGGCGGCGTAGACCGGCAGTTTCACCTCCGGGCGGAAGGGATGGACGGCCAGCAGCGGCAGCCGGACACCCTTCTTCTCGGCCCTTTCGATGGCCTCCTCGGAGGTGCCGAGCGCGGCGCATTCGCGGCGGAAGGCGGCAATCTCCGGATCCTTCTCCGCCAGCGCCTTCACGATCGGATGGTCGGCGGAGAGGGCGACGAAGGACGCGCCGAAGAGCGTGTCGTGCCGGGTGGTGAACACCGGCAGGCGCTCAGGCCAGGGGTTGCCCTCCTCGTCCACCAGCTCGAAGGTGAAGCGCATGCCCTCGGAACGGCCGATCCAGTTGCGCTGCATCAGCCGCACCTTCTCCGGCCAGTCCTTCAGCTCGTCGAGGCCCTTGAGCAGGTCCTCGGCGTAGTCGGTGATCTTGAGAAACCACTGCGCCAGCTCGCGCTTCTCCACCAGCGCGCCGGAGCGCCAGCCGCGGCCGTCGATCACCTGCTCGTTGGCGAGCACGGTCTGGTCCACGGGATCCCAGTTGACCATCGAGGTGCGGCGTTCGGCCAGGCCCTTCTCGAGGAAATCGATGAACATCGCCTGCTCGTGGCGGTAGTAGTCGGGATCGCAGGTGGCGAATTCGCGCGACCAGTCCAGCGAGAAGCCGAGGCGCTTCAGCTGGCCCTTCATGTAGTCGATGTTCTCCCAGGTCCACTTGGCCGGATGGACGCCCTTGTCCATCGCGGCGTTCTCGGCCGGCATGCCGAAGGCGTCCCAGCCCATGGGATGCAGCACGTTGAAGCCCCTGGCGCGCTTGTACCGGGCCAGCACGTCGCCCAGGGTGTAGTTGCGCACGTGCCCCATGTGGATGCGCCCGGAAGGATAGGGAAACATCTCGAGGACGTAGAACTTCGGCCTGTCGGAATTCTCCTCCGCCCGCGCGATTCCGGCCTCCTCCCAGACCTTCTGCCATTTCGGCTCCGCCTCGCGCGGATTGTAGCGCTCGTTGCTCATCGGCCTCCCGCCCTTGCTCAAGTCGGCTTCTTCGTTCCATATACGCGCGTGACACGTCTGCGACGTGAGTAACAGCACTTTGCGGGAGGTGCAAGAAGCGCCGATGACACGGGAAGGCAGGAACGCGACGGGACATGCCGGGCTGGACACGGTGCGCGCGCAACTGCGCGAGGCCTGCGAGGCGGCCGGACGCGACCCGGCGGAAGTGACGCTGATCGCGGTCTCCAAGACCCACGGTCCGGAGCGCATCCGGCCGGTGCTGGAGGCGGGGCAGCGGCATTTCGGAGAGAACCGCGTGCAGGAGGCGCGCGACAAGTGGCCGGCCCTGCGCGAGGAGTGGCCGGACACGACCCTGCATCTCATCGGACCGCTGCAGACCAACAAGGTCCGGCACGCGGTGGCGCTGTTCGACGTGATCCATACGGTGGACCGTCCGAAGCTGGCCCGCGAGCTGGCGAAGGAGATGGAGAGGCAGGGCCGCCGGCTGCCCGTCTTCGTGCAGGTGAATACCGGCGAGGAGCCGCAGAAAGCGGGCGTGCCGCCCTCGGAGGCGGACGCCTTCGTCGAGGAATGCCGGAGCGTGCACGGGCTGGACGTTGTGGGACTGATGTGCATTCCGCCGGTGGACGAGGAGCCGGCCCTGCATTTCGCCCTGCTGGAGAAGATCGCCCGCCGCAACGGGCTTTCGCGGCTTTCCATGGGCATGAGCGGCGACTTCGACGTGGCGGTGCGCTTCGGTGCCACGCACGTGCGGGTGGGCACCGCCATCTTCGGCGCCCGCGACCACACCCCGAAGGGATGAATTGTCGCCGTCCGGGAAAGCAATTCTTAAGGCTGTCCCCCTAGGCTGGTTGCCGGAACATCGAACAAGAGAGGGCGGAAGCGGCGGCGACCGCCCCGGACCGGGCAGACAGGGGAGTTTCACCAGGATGATCGGGAATGGCCGCGACGGGGGCACGACGGAGACGCGCCGGGCGCAAGGCGGACAGCGCGGGCTGCTGGCCCTGATGGTTGGCGGACTGCTGCTGGTGGCCGCGGTCTGGGTCTTTTCGCTCTATCTGGGCAATCGGCTGGCCGACGTGCACATGCGCCATGCGGCGGCGGGCGTGGCCCGGCAGGCCGTGGAGGTACTGCGCGAGACGGGTGTCGCCGAGGCCGCGCGCGCGCCGCTGCCGGCCCGCGCCGACACCGAGCTGCGCCGGCTGATGAAATACCGCGACGTGATGGCGCTGGAGATCGTCGGCCGCGACGGACGCACGGTCTGGTCCTCCGGCGGAAATCCGGCGGCCCGTGCGGCATCCGGATTCTCGCTGCGCCGCGTCACGGTGGACGGGCTGCCCCGCACCGTGGCGGACGCCCGCATGACGGCGGGCGGCGTGACGGTGGGCGTGCGGCAGGACGTGACCGGCATTCTCGGCTGGTACAACGACGTCTTCATCGCCGTGGCCAAGGCGGTCACCACGGTCGTCCTGGCGGTCTTCCTGTTCACCGGGGTCGTCTTCCTGCGCCGCCAGCGGGAGAGCGCCGAGGCCGAGACGGAGCTGGAGGCCCTGCGTAGGCGCAATGCGGAGGAACACGAGCGTGTGCTGGTGCTGCAGGCGCAGCTGGAACGGCTCAACGCCGACATGGCGGAGCTCACCCGCCGGCTGGGGCGGACCATGAAGGAGAACGCCCCTCCGGCGAAGGATGCCGTGCGCCGGACCGGCTGACGGGGCTGCGCCCACGCGCCCACTTGCCAAGCACGGAGGGGAATGCCTAGATATCTCCCCGGGAAGGCAGATCAGGGGGCGCCGGAATGGCGGGCAGCAAGAAGGTTCTCATCGTTCTCCACCAGGAGACCTCCACGCCGGGCCGCATCGGCACCTGGCTGCGTGCCCGCGGCGTGGAACTGGACATCCGTCGCCCCGTTCTCGGAGACGCGCTGCCCGACACCCTCGAGGAGCATCACGGCGCCATCGTCTTCGGCGGTCCGGGATCGGTCAACGACAACGTGGAGCACTTCCGCCGCGAGATCGACTGGCTGTCGGTGCCGCTGCGCGAGAACAAGCCCTACATCGGCATATGCCTCGGCGCCCAGATGCTGGCCAAGAAGCTGGGCGCGCGGGTCGGGCCGCATCCGGAGGGGTACTGCGAGGTCGGCTACTACCCCGTGCATCCCACGGAGCTGGGCGAGCGCCTGTGCGACTGCTGGCCGGACCACGTCTACCAGTGGCACAGGGAGGGGTTCGAGGTGCCGGCCGGGGCCGAGCTGCTCATGGAGGGCGACGCCTGGTTCCCGAACCAGGCGTTCCGCTACGGCGGCATGGCCTTCGCCCTGCAGTTCCACCCGGAGGTCACCACGGCGATGATCCACCGCTGGACCGTGCGCGCCGCCGACCGCCTGAAGCGTCCCGGCGCGCGCCCCCGGCACACCCATTTCGAGGACAGGCTGGTCCACGATCCCGCGGTGGCCTGCTGGCTGGACCGCTTCCTCGACTTCTGGCTGGGCCTGTCGCCCGGAGAGAGGGCGGAAAAGGTGGCCTGAGCTTTCAGCCGGCGGGATCCTCCAGTCCCTCCACCACGAAGAACTGCGCTTCCGCCGCGCCTTCGCGCGCCGCCCGGGCCTTCCGGTATTCCGGCGAATCGTAGAAGGTCCGCGCCGCCTCCAGGGAGGGAAATTCCACGATCACCACCCGGCGTTCCTCCGGCTCCCCCTCGAGGGTCGCGACTTCACCGCCCCGGGCCAGGAAGCGCCCGCCGTGCCGCTCGATGGCGGCCGGGGAAAGGGCCATGTAGCCCCGGTACTTCTCCGGGTCGGTGACGCGGATGCGGGCGATGAGATAGGCGGGCATGTCGATCCTCCTTGTTCCGTATGCGTCCAGCTGGCATCTTTTCCGTCCACCGGGTTCCGATGCAAGAGGGTGATGCCATGGACGGCAGACCGCGCCGCTCCGTTCTCTACGTTCCCGCCGACAATCCCCGGGCGCTCGCGAAGGCCCGCGTCCTGCCCGCCGACTGCCTGATCCTCGACCTGGAGGATGCGGTGGCCCCTTCCGCGAAGGACGATGCCCGGCTCCTGGTGGAGCGGGCGTTCGCGGAGGGCGGTTTCGGCGGACGCGAGGTGGTCCTGCGGATCAACGGCGCCGGCACCGGCTGGCATGCCGCCGACGTCGATCTCGCCCGGAAACTCTGCCCGGACGCCGTGCTGCTGCCCAAGGTCGACGGAGCGGATGCCTTGCGTCGGCTGGCGGAGGGGCTCGGCGACGGCCTCCGCGGCCTATGGGCAATGATCGAGACGCCGTCCGCCGTCCTCGATGCCGCCGGCATAGCCGCCTGCGCGCAAAAGCTGCCGCTGCGCGCGATGGTCATGGGCACCAACGATCTGGTCCGCGAAACGGGCGTCTCCATGGAAAGGGAGCGCATGGCCCTCGTGCCCTGGCTGATGACCTGCGTGGCCGCCGCGCGCGCCGCCGGCATCGCTGTGATCGACGGGGTTTTCAACGACATCGCGGACGTGGAGGGGTTCCGCGCGGAATGCCGGCAGGGGCGCATACTCGGCATGGACGGCAAGACGCTGATCCATCCCTCGCAGATCGACCCGGCCAACGAGATCTTCGCCCCGACGGAGGAGGAGATTCGGGAGGCGGAGGAGATCGTTGCGGCCTTCGCCCGGCCGGAGAACGCGCAGCGGGGCGTCGTCCGGCTGAACGGACGGATGGTCGAGAGGCTGCATCTGGAAATGGCGCGGGAGCTTCTGCGGCGGGCTTCGGCCATCGGCCGCACCGGGGCGCGCGACGGGGCGTGACCGGCGCCGCGGGGACAACTTCCCCATATCCTCATATGCGCATTTTCGCATTTGTTTTCAGACTTTTGTCGGAACGGCAGAGGACGGAAAAAGTCTGGAAAGGGGCGGCGAATTGCGTTAGGCTTTTCCGGTCGTTCCGGGACATTTTGTCCCATCTTGCGATCGCGTTTCCCATCCCGCATCGCCCGGCCTCACAGGCGGGGCCCGAGAGAGACAGGACAATGGCCAGCACGGACTTGCGCGACAGGCGGCCGCTCTCGCCGCATCTTCAGATCTACCGGCCCAATCTCACCATGATGATGTCGATACTGCACCGGATCACCGGAGCGGCGCTCTACTTCGCCCTGCTGCTGGGCATCTGGTGGCTGGTGGCGCTGGCTTCCGGGCCGGAGTATTTCGCCTTCGTCAACGGCGTCTTCGGCTCGTGGTTCGGCCTGCTGGTGCTCTTCGGCGCCACCTACGCGCTGTTCCATCACATGATGGGCGGCATCCGCCATCTGATCTGGGACACGGGGCGGGCCTTCACCGTTCCGGCGGCGGAGCACATGGCGTGGATGTCGCTGGCCCTGGCGGCGGCGCTGACGGTGCTGGTCTTCGTGGCCGGCTGGCTTGCGGCCTGAGGAGTACGGAAATGGACAGAGGCTTTCAGACACCGCTCAGACGCGCCCGTGGGGCGGGCAGCGCGCACGAGGGGACGGGCCATTTCCTGGCCCAGCGGATCACGGCCGCCTTCTCCATCCTGCTCGCCGCGTTCGTCATGGTGCTCGCGGTGGTCCTCGCCGGCAGCGACTACGAGACGGCGCTCGCCGTGGCCGGCAATCCCTTCGTGGCCGCGGGCCTTCTGGCGACGGCGGCCACCTTCGTCTACCATATGATGATCGGCATGCAGGTGATCATCGAGGACTACGTACACGGCGCGCTGGCCCGCCCGCTGCTGCTGGGCGCCAACGTTCTCTTCTGCGGGCTGGTCTTCGTTCTTTCCGCCCTCGCCATAGCCAAGATCGCATTCGGAGCCTGACGTCATGGCCAACAACGGACAGGAGATCGAGGGATCCGGTCCCGCAACCTCGGTGAACATCGGCGGGCGTGCCTACGAGATCGTCGAGCACGCCTACGACGTGGTCATCATCGGTGCCGGCGGCGCCGGGCTGCGCGCTGTCGTCGGCTGTGCGCAGGCCGGTCTGAAGACCGCCTGCCTGACGAAGGTCTTCCCCACCCGCTCCCACACCGTGGCGGCGCAGGGCGGCATCGCCGCGGCGCTCGGGAACATGGGGCCGGACGACTGGCGCTGGCACATGTACGACACCGTGAAGGGCTCCGACTGGCTGGGGGACCAGGACGCCATCGAATATCTCGCCCGCAACGCGCCGGCCGCCGTGATCGAGCTCGAGCACTGGGGCACGCCCTTCTCGCGCACCGAGGAGGGGCGCATCTACCAGCGCCCCTTCGGCGGCATGACGACGCGGTTCGGCGAGGGCCCTCCGGCGCAGCGCACGTGCGCCGCCGCCGACCGCACGGGCCATGCCATGCTGCACACCATGTACGGCCAGGCTCTGCGCAACGGCGCGGAGTTCTTCATCGAGTACTTCGCCCTCGACCTGATCATGGACGAGGGGGGCGCCTGCCGCGGCGTCGTCGCCCTGTGCATGGAGGACGGCACCATCCACCGCTTCCGCGCCCATGCGGTGATCATGGCCACCGGCGGCTACAACCGGATCTACTTCTCCTGCACGTCCGCCCATATCTGCACCGGTGACGGCACCGCCATGGTCATGCGCGCCGGGCTGCCCACCCAGGACATGGAGTTCGTGCAGTTCCATCCGACCGGCATCTACGGCGCCGGCATCCTGATCACCGAAGGCGTGCGCGGCGAGGGCGGCTATCTCACCAACGCCATGGGCGAGCGCTTCATGGAGCGCTACGCGCCTCACGCCAAGGACCTGGCTTCCCGCGACGTCGTCTCCCGCGCCATGATGATCGAGATCCGCGAGGGGCGCGGCGTCGGCAGGAACCGGGACCACATCCACCTGCATCTCGACCATCTCGGCGCCGAGGTGATCGCGGAGCGGCTGCCGGGCATCTCCGAATCGGCGAAGATCTTCGCCGGCGTGGACGTCACCCGGGAACCCATCCCCGTGCTGCCCACCGCGCACTACAACATGGGAGGCATTCCCACCAACTACCACGGCGAGGCCATCTGTCCGCGCGACGGCGATCCAGATGCCGTCGTGCCCGGCCTCTTCGCCTGCGGGGAGGCCGCGTGCGCCTCGGTGCACGGAGCCAACCGGCTGGGGTCCAATTCGCTCACCGACCTGGTGGTGTTCGGACGCGCCGCCGCCATGCGGGCGGCGGAGGTCGTCACGCCCGGCGCGCCCCACAGGCCGCTGCAGCGCGATGCCGGTCTCGCCGCCCTGGAGCGGCTGGACCGTCTGCGCCATGCGAACGGCTCCACGCGGGTCTCCGAGCTGCGGCTCGACATGCAGAAGAGCATGCAGCACTACTGCTCCGTGTTCCGCACCGGCGAATCCCTCAAGGAGGGTTCGGAGCGCATTTCGCAGGTCTGGCGCGGTCTGGACGACGTGGCCGTCGCCGACCGCTCGCTCGTATGGAACACCGATCTGGTGGAGGCGCTGGAGCTGGAGAACCTGCTCATGAACGCCGCGGTGACCATCGATTCGGCCCTCGCCCGCACGGAGAGCCGCGGCGCCCACGCCCGGGAGGACCATCCCGAGCGCGACGACGCCGAATGGATGAAGCACACCCTCTCCTGGGCCGACGCCGACCGTCGCGAGACGCGGCTGGACTACCGGCCGGTGCATGCCTTCACCCTGACCGACGAAGTGGAATACATCCCGCCGAAAAAGCGGGTCTACTGAGGGGCGCATCCCATGGTGCAGTTCAGGTTGCCGAAGAATTCCCGCGTCACCGAAGGGCGCACGTGGCCCAGACCGGAGGGCGCCGGCCGGCTGAAGGAGTTCCGGATCTACCGTTTCGATCCGGAATCGGGCGGGAATCCGCGCATCGACACCTATTACGTCGATCTCGACGATTGCGGACCGATGGTGCTCAACGCCCTCATCAAGATCAAGGACGAGATCGATTCCACGCTCACCTTCCGCCGTTCCTGCAGGGAGGGGATCTGCGGATCCTGCGCCATGAACATCGACGGCGAGAACACCCTCGCCTGCCTGAAGCCGATCGGGGATATCGACGGGCCGGTGAGGATCTATCCGCTGCCCCACATGGAGGTGGTGAAGGATCTCGTTCCCGACCTGACCCTGCTCTACGCCCAGCACCGGCTGATCGAACCGTGGCTGAAGACCGACACGCCGGAGCCGGAGCGCGAATGGCTGCAGTCGAAGGAGGAACGCGCCCGGCTCGACGGCCTGTACGAATGCATCCTGTGCTTCTGCTGCGCCACGTCCTGCCCGTCGTACTGGTGGAATTCCGACCGCTACCTGGGGCCGGCGGTGCTGCTGCAGGCCTGGCGCTGGATCTCCGATTCCCGTGACGAAGCCACCGGCGAGAGGCTGGACCAGCTCGACGATCCGTTCCGCCTCTACCGCTGCCATACCATTCTCAACTGCGCCCGGGTGTGTCCGAAGGGGCTGAATCCCGCAAAAGCCATAGCTGAAATCAAGAAAACCCTCGCGGAGCGCAAGCTCTAATCTACCTTACGTTGCGTAAATTAGTACTGTCTAATTTTGCGCGAATCGAGTAGAATCCGCAACCATGAGGGTTGAAGAAGCAAGCGGCATATTCGCAGCCATGGGGCAGGCGCACCGGTTGTCCATTCTCCGGTGCCTGGCGCCGTATTCGCGTGGAGAGAAGGCGCGGGGCCTGCCCGCCGGCGAGATCGCGAGGCGTCTGGAACTGGCGCCCGCGACCCTGTCCTTCCATCTGAAGGAGATGACGGGCAAGGGCCTGCTGATGCAGGAGCGGGACGGGCGCAGGATCTTCTACCGCGTGAACGTCCCCCGGCTGCTCGAAGCCCTGGAATACGTCGTCACGCACATCTGCGAATGTCCGGCTGGATGACGAAGGGCAAGGGTGCCATCTTCCGTTCCGTGCGTTCACAGAATGGCCGTTTTGAGGTATCATTCCATCCGTTCACGGGAGGATGACCGGCAGCGGGGAGCGGATCGTTGGACGGATATCGGGATACGGATTTGGGACGCCCGCACCTGTGGGGTGTGGCGGGTCTCGTGGTGGCCGCGATCCTGGCCGCCGCGGGCGCGGCAATGTACTTCGCGGCGGCCGACACGGGATCGGTCGGCATCGCCCGTGCGGAGGAGAGCCATGGAGGCGGAACCCTGGCCGCTCTGCCGATGGCGAAGGGGCCCAGCGGGCTGCCGCTGCCCAGGTTCGTTTCTCTCAAGAGCGACAAGGTACGGGTGCGGCGCGGTCCCTCGACGCAATACCAGGTGGCCTGGGTCTACCGGGCCCGGGGGCTTCCGGTGGAGGTCATCGCCGAGTTCGAGGACTGGCGGCGCATTCGTGACGCCGATGGCGAGGAGGGATGGATCCGCCGCAGTCTGCTTTCCGGCTGGCGCACGGCCATGATCGCCCCCTGGCGCAAGGAGGAACGCCTTCCGCTGCGGGCCGGACCGGCGAGGGACGCCCGGACCGTCGCCATGCTCTCCAGCGGTGTCATCGGCCGCGTGGTGTCGTGCACCGGCAGCTGGTGCAGGCTGAAGGTGAGCGGCTACGAGGGCTGGATCGAGCAGGCCATGCTCTGGGGCGTCTATGCCGGCGAGGTCTATCCGGGACGCAAGATCAACTGAAGACGGAAGACCTGTAGCGGCACGCAAAACACCGGCCGATCATTCTTTCATCTCTTCGGGGATGGCGGGACGTGCCAGCACCAGTCCCGCTCCGGAGGTGATTTCCACCCGGATCGGTCCTTCCGCCACGTTGGAAAGCGTGCGGGTGGAGGCGAAGGGCACGTCCGCGCCTTCGAGCGGCCAACGGGCTCCGTCGATGCCGACACCGCCCAGGGGACCGAAGCCGAACAGCGAAAAGGTGCTCCCCGGGGGCAGATCGATGGTCATGGGGCGGCCGGGAAGCAGGGGCCATGCCTCCTCGAGTCCGCTGGTGGCCAGAACGTCCACATCGCGCCCGGCCAGCTCGAGGAGCTGCGCCATGTGGGCGAGCACATGATCGGTACGGCCTCCGAAAGCTCCGGCGAGAATGATCCGCCGCGCGCCGGCATCCAGGGCATGCGCAACGGCCAGCGCGCCGTCCGTGAGATCCTTGTCGCGCGGATGGACGTGCCGGGCGGTCTCCTCCGGCACGTCGTGCGCGACGCGCCCGGGCGCCGAATCGAAATCGCCGATCCAGACCTCCGGCGTCACTTCGAGGACGGCCGCATGGCGCATGCCGGCGTCGGCGGCGATGAAACGCGAGTTCTCCAGCTGTCCGCGCAGGCGCGGCGTGGGTACGAGGTCGCCCGCCAGAAGGATCGTCCATGTCGGGAAAGGCGTCATGGCATCGGCACCTGCGGACGGGTGGCGGAGTCGAAAAGGAGATCGGGCGTGCCGCGACCGTGCGGGATCAGCGGAAACGGAGCGGCCCGCCGTCCTCGATGGCGGGATCGAGTCCCGCCTGCCGACGGATCTCCGAGAACGGCCTCAGAGTGAGCAGATCGCCCTTTCCGGCACGGTTCACGCGCTGCGTGCGGGCGGTGGCGCGCCCTCCGATGGACGGCAGGGGCAGCATGCTCGCCGCGGCGGCCTTCATGCGCGGATCTGTGGGCACGTCCTGTTCGGACAGCGGGACCGGCGCGCCGTTGCGGCGGATGAGATTCTCCGCCGTGGTGTGGACACGGCCCAGCCAGTTGTCACCCTTGCCCGAGGGGGCTTCGGCCCGCGCCGTCACCAGCGGCCGGATCAGGGGAACGCCCTTCGCCCGGCCCTGCAGGATGTCGCGGGCGAGGTCGCCCTTCTCGGCGCGGTTCACCCGCGGATAGTCGGGCTTCGCGGTAGGAGTCTCCAGGAGAGTCGGGTCGTCCAGGGCGGTGTTGGCGATCATCATGCCGATGCGGTCCACGGCATCGGAGCGGCCATTGAAATTCGTGACGGTGGCCGGTGCGGAAACCGGTACGACTTCCATGGTGGCCGCCGCCTGCACCAGCACCTGATAGGGACGCGGCTTCGGGCGCGGAACGTCCGCGGCCGCGATGGCGATCCGAGGTTTCTTCACGAGCGAAACCGGCCCCGCCGTACCACGGGGCGCCTTGCGTGCGCCCTTGCCGCCGAAATTGGTCGTGCGGCGCGCCGAGGCAACCATGACGGGCGTGTCGGTCCGGCCGTGACGGCCGATCAGGCGACGGTACTTGCGGATGATGGCGGCCACCTTGGTGCGAGGCATGCGCGGCCAGTGGCGGACGCGCCCGGTGTCCACGTGGATGAAGCCGGAACGGCCGTAGTAGCCCACGCCGCCGACGCCGTAGGCCAGCGCCAGATTGCGCACCTTCCAGTTCGGAACGTCGGGAAAGCGGAAGTCGATGGCCTGGCCGGTGATGTGGCGCGAACGGCGCGCCACGTTGCGGCCGATGCGGCGCAGCATGGCGTTCGTCGCCGCCGAGCGGTGGCCGCAGATGATCTCCACGGGCTTCTTCGAACCCAGATCCGTGTGCAGTTTCCAGATCAGGTCGATGGTCCGCGGATCCATGCGCACGGCCCGGTTCTTCCGCCAGTCGCGCAGGAACCAGTTGAGCTTCTTCAGGGCGGAGGGGATGAAGCGGCCGTTCTTCCAGTAGGTGATGGTGATGCGTTCGTTGGTGTGCACGTGGCGCATGGAGATGGTGCGCGTCTCCGCACTCGCCGATGCGGACGCGACGATCCATCCCGACGCGACGCACATCGTGACGAAAGCCGTGCGCACGGATCTTTTCATGAAGACGCCTCCGAGCACCTTGCCGCAATCTGCCGGTCTACGCATTACTCACACCAACAATCGGAGAAAAGCCCGAGAAGGAACCCCGATCCCCTGAGATTTGCCGAACAACATAGCATATCTGCCCGAAAAAGGCATCCGTGGCGACCCGAAAATCGAACCGGCCACAAGAACAGCGCCTACTGCATCCCACAGGAATGCGGCCACCTTTGGGCAGATCGTGCATGCATTCTTTACGCTTTTCCTTAATTTGGCATTAAGGACACCTTCCCTTTCGCGGGTTCACCGCTCCGGCGCGGAAGCCGGCGCATCCCGCTGGCGGCGCGCGTCGCACCGGCCGGAATGCGTGGCCGTATATATGTATGCGTGAACTTGACGCTAAGATACAACTATGGCAGGCTTTCCCCTGAATAAGGAGGGGAGAGAAAATGGTCAAACTCATATCTGGCGTCATTACGGGAAAGCGGGGCTCCGCACAGTCTCCGTCCACCGCGGGGGAGCTCGACGTCTCCGGCGCGGGCGGCTTCCTTGATCCGGTTTCATTCACGGGGCCGGAACGGCTGCCGGCCGATATCTTCGGCCTGCTGGACTGGCATTTCCGCCATGCCCCGACGCTCCGCGGACGCCAGCGGGAATGGAAGGCGCTGCGTGAATGGGCCCGCGAAAGGAAGGGGCTGGACGTCATGATCCTCGCCGGCCCCGGCGGCAGCGGGCGCAAGCGCCTGGCGGCCGAACTGGCGCTGGAGCTGTCCGGCAAGGAGGGCTGGCTTTCGGGTTTTCTGGCACCCGGCGCCAAGCTGCCTCCCCGCAAGCGGCCGCGCTCCCTGAAGCAGTCGATCCTGGTCGTCGTCGACCGGGCGGAGGAGGCGCCGGAACGCGTGGCGTCCCTGCTGGAGCGGCTGGATGGCTGGTCCATGCGGGCGTCCTCGCGCGTCAGGGTGCTGCTGCTGACCCGGGAGACGGGAGCGGTCCGTCTCGATGGCGTCATGCGGCGCACGCGGGGGAAGGGCATTTCCCGCGCCATGGTATTGTCTCCGCTCGCTCCGGAGGCGGCTGGCGAGATCGCCCGCGACGTGGTTGGCGCGCTGGGTGGCCGGGAGACGTTCGGGACCCTCTCCGATGAGGCGCTGCAACACGGACTGGAGCAATGGCTTTCGGAGGAACCCGGACTGCACGGTCTTCCCCTGTCTGTGGTAGCGACCACCGTGCATGCGCTCCTCGATCCGGAAAACGCCTTTACGCTGCCCGTCCGGGAGGTGCTGGCAAACCTCGCCGAACGCCAGATGGCCGTGGTGCGGGACATTTCGCTGGCCGGCGGCCTGGGAGCGAACGGACTGGCCAGACTGCTGGGGCTTTCCGCACTGAAGGGCGGGCTCGATGCCCTGGATATCGGCCGGCTTTCCGCCGTGCGCGATCTTTGCGACGGGGATCGGCCGCTGACGACGGACGGGCTTGCCGACACCCCCTGGTGGGATGGCAAGCGGCTCCGGGAGCCGCTGCCGGAAAGGGCCGGTGCCGCCTTTGTCGTCCGCAGCCTTCTGGAGAAGGAGACGGAGGAAAGGCTGCCCGACTGGATCGCCACCGCCGTGAAGGGGGACGAGAGCGGATTCGCGGCGCGGATTCCGCGGATCGCGCATGACATCTATGCCGTGAATTCGGCGGCCGGGCGGAGGTTCGTCGAAATTCTCGCCGGCATGGTCAGAGGACGGCCGGAACTTGCCGGGGCCTGGTCCTCCCTCGCGCTGGAGAACGCCTCCGATCCCATGACGGCGGCTCTCGCGGCGGCAGTAACGGAAGAGCTCCTCAAGGGGGACGGACAGAAGGCGGACCGGCAGCTTCTGCTGATCGGGCTCTCGGACGCCCTGGCGCGTCTCGGCAGGCATGGCGCGGCGCTGGAGGCCGCCGAGGAGGCGGTCGCGTCCGGCCGCGGAAAGAGCTCGCGTCCCTCCGATCAGGTGCGTGCGCTCGGGGCGCTTTCCGCCCGGCTCGCGGAGCTCGGCCGCGCCGGTGCGGCGCTGGAGGCGGCGGAGGAGGCCGTGAAGACGGCGCGCGCGCTTGCCGGACGCGATGCCGCGGCCGGTGCCCCTCTTCTGGTGAATGCGCTGATCGGTCTTTCGGAGCGTCTGGTGCCCCTCGGGCGGCATGGCGCGGCGCTGGAGGCGGCCGAGGAGGCGGTGAAGGTGGCGCGGAAGCTGCCCGCCCCGCAGGCCGTGGCCAGAATGGATCTGCGGGCGCGCGCGCTGGAGAACCTCTCCGAGCGCATGAAGGAGCTCGGCAGACTCGGTCCCGCGGTGGAGGCGGCCGAGAAGGCCGTGGGGGCGTTCCGGCTGCTGACCATGCGCGATCGGCTGACCTATCTGCCGGAGTTGGCCCGTGCGCTGTCTTCACTGTCCGCCCTGCGCAGCACGCTCGGGCGGCACAAGGGGGCGCTCGAGGCGATGGAGGAGGCGGTCGCCCGTCAGCGCGAACTGGTGGGACGCAACAGGGCGCTGCACCTTCCCCGGCTGGCGGATGCGCTGGTCGCCAGGTCGACGCTTCTGCTCGGTCTGGGCCGGAACGGCAAAGCCATGGAAGCCGCCGTGGAGGCGGTGGAGTATCGCAGGCGGATGGCGGACCAGAATCCCGCCGCGCACAAGCCGGGGCTCGCGGATGCGCTTCTCGCTCTCGCCCGCGTGCAGGCCGCGGAAGGCCGGAAGAAGGATGCCGTGGCGACCGTCACGGAGGCTCTGGGCGTCCTGAGCGAGCCTTTCCTGAAGCGGCCGGAAGTCCACGTGCAGTCCATGGCCAAGGTATTGGAGAGCTACCTCGAATACAGCGAGGCGGCGGGGCTGGAGCCCGACATGAAACTCGTCGATCCCGTTCTGGAGAAGATCGACGAATTGCGGAAGGGATGACCGGTACGCTCCGCCGAAAACGAAAACAACCGGCCGGAACGCCAGTTCCGGCCGGTTTCATGAAATCCGGAGCACGGGGTGGAAGGACGCGGGATCAGGGCTCGCGCTTCAGCCCCTCCTTTTCCAGCCTCTGGAGGTAGTCCTGCCACAGCGCATCCATGTTGCGGCCCACCTCGAGAAAGTAGTCCCACGTGAACAGGCCTGTATCATGCCCGTCGTCGAAGACCAGCTTCACGGCGTAATTGCCCGAGGGTTCGATCTTGGTGATCTTCACGTTCTTCTTGCCGGGCACCGTCTTGCGCTGCGAGGGGTGGTGGCCCTGCACCTCCGCCGAGGGCGAGGTCACACGCAGGAATTCGGCGGTGTATTCGTACTTCTCGCCGTTCTCGAAGCTCACGGTCAGCTTGCGGCCCTCTTCCGCGAGGCGGATCTCCTCGGGCCAGACGTCGAGTTCCTGATTGTCGCTCATGGGTCGTTCATTCCTCGATTTCTCGGGCTTCCTCGATCAGCATGATAGGGATGCCCTCGCGGATGGGATAGGCCAGTTTCGCGGCGCGGGACACCAGCTCCTGCCGCTCCGCGTCGTATTCCAGCGTGGTGCGCGTCTTCGGACACACCAGAATCTCCAGCAGTCTGGGGTCGATGCCTGCCTCCGTCATGACGTCCGCCTCCCAAGGGCTACGAAAAGAGGATCGAGGACAGCCGCCGCCGCCCTTTCACCGTCATGGGATCGGTGGGGCCCCAGGCCTCGAAGAACTTCAGCAGCTCCTTGCGGGCCGCCTCGTCGTTCCATTCGCGGTCCCTTTCGATGATGTGGAGGAGCTGCTCCATGGCTTCCTCCCTCCGGCCCGCGGCGTTCAGCAGCTCGGCCAGTTTCATGCGGGCCTCGAAGTCGTCCGGGTTCTCCTCCACCTTGCGGCGGTATTCGGCGATCTCGCCCTCGTCCACCGGAGTCGCGGCGAGCTCCAGCGCGGCCAGCGCGGAGCGGATGTCCGGATCGTCGCGCTTCGATTCCTCCACCGTGTCGAGAATGGCGCGCGCGCCCTCGATCTCGCCCAGCTGGATCTGCGCCCGGGCAAGACCGGCGATGGCCTTCATGTTCTCCGGATCCATCTGCGCCGCCTGGGCGTAGAGGCCGAGCGCCCCGGACCAGTCCTTCTGCTTCATGGCCTCGTCGGCCGTCTTCAGCAGTTCCTCGACCGCCTTGCCGGGGCCGCCCATGGAGACGACCTTCTCGATGAAGCGGCGGATCTGGCTCTCCGGCAGGGCGCCGGCGAAACCGTCCACCGGCTGGCCGCCGACGAAGGCGTAGACCATCGGGACCGACTGGATGCGCATCTGCTGCGCCAGCGCCTGGTTGCGGTCCACGTCGATCTTCACCAGCCGGACCTTGCCGGCATATTCCCTGACCACCTTCTCCAGCACCGGCCCCAGCTGCTTGCAGGGCCCGCACCAGGTGGCCCAGAAGTCCACCAGCACGGGCACCTCCCTGGAGGCCTCGATGACGTCCTGGATGAAGTTCGTCGTGTCGGAATCCTTGATCACCTCCGCGGAAGCGGGCGGCGTGGCTCCGTCGCCCTTCGCCGCCGGCGCACCGGCCCCGTTGCCCGCGGAGAAGCTGGTGCCCATGGAAAACGTCTTGTCGGTCATGTCCGTATATCCTGAAATGCCCGTTTCCGCCGTCCGGCCGCCAGCCGGAACGGCCGCAAGTCAGCCTCTTACATGGCCCATCGCGCGCGGAGTTGCAATGGGGCCGCCCGAACCGCCCGCCGCCGCATGGCGGAAACCCCGTCCACTCCGCCGCCGGAGCCGCTCAGAAATCGGAAACGATTCCCTTCCGTTCCCAGTCGCCGTATCGCGTGGGTTCGGGGCCTTCCGGGCCGCCGATCTCGCGCGGCCGCTTCAGCGGATGCCGCTCCCGCGCCTCGCGGGCGGCCCGTCTGGCCTCGGCCTCGGCGAGCGCCCGCGCGGCGGCCTCGCGGATGCGTTCCTGCGGCGTCTTTCCGTCATCCCAAGGCATGGCCGGAATTCCACTCCTCAGATGCTGGACTCGATCCACTGCTTCAGCTGCGAGGCCGGCATGGCGCCCGCCGTCTGCGCCACGGGGCGGCCGTCGCGGAAGATCATGAGGGTCGGGATGGACATGATGCGGAACTGCGCCGCCGTGGCCTGGTTGCGCTCGGTGTCCACCTTGACGAAGCGGACCTTCGGCTCCATCTCCGCGGCCACCTTGGCGAACTCCGGCGCCATCATCTTGCATGGCCCGCACCATTCCGCCCAGAAGTCCACCACCACCGGGATGGAATTCTTCGTGACCATCTTCGCGAACAGCGCGTCGTCCACCTCCACGGGCTTTCCGTTGAAGAGTCTGCCGCCACACCTGCCGCACTTGGCCTTCATCGGGTCCTTGCCCGCCGGAATCCGGTTGATCGCCCCGCAGGAGGGGCAGACGATCTGAAGCGTCTCGCTCATGGTTCGCAATCCGTCCGTGAGAGTGAAAACAGGGTTGTAAGACCCATATAGGAGGATCATCTGCCATTTCCAGAGAAAAAGGCATTGACTGCGATCAACGGATCACTTTCCATTCGGACCGACTCGCCATCCATTCATGAACATTTCAGGGGTATTTCCATGACTCGCAAGGTGGACGTCTGCATCATCGGCGCCGGTTCGGCCGGCATGTACGCGACCGGGCAGGTGGCCCGGCACACCAGGGAATTCGTGCTCGTCAACGCCGGTCCGCTGGGCACCACGTGCGCCCGCGTGGGTTGCATGCCCTCCAAGGTGCTCATCCAGGCGGCGGACGACATCGCGCATTCCCGCCATTTCGCCACCGAGGGCATCCACGGCGCGGAGCATCTGAAGGCCTCCATCCCGGAAGTTCTGGCCCACGTGCGCAAGATGCGCGACGGCTTCGCCTCCGGTCCCGCCGGAAAGGCCCGCAAGATCGGGGAGCACGGCAGGCTGGTGGAGGGCGAGGCCCGCTTCGTCGCCCCGGACGCCATAGAGGTGGACGGCGAGCGCATCGAGGCGAAGGCCTTCGTGATCGCCGCCGGCTCCCGTCCCGTCGTCCCGCAGGCCTGGATCGACACTTTCGGCGAGGAGCGGCTTCTGACCACCGACACCCTCTTCGAGCAGGAGGATCTGCCGGGCGAGATCGCCGTTCTCGGCATGGGCGCCATCGGTCTGGAGATGGGACAGGCGCTCTCCCGCCTCGGCATCCGGGTCGTCGGCGTGGACATGGCGGAGACCATCGCCGGCCTCTCCGACGACGGCGTGAGCTATCCGGCCGTCTCGCTGATGCGCGAGGAATTCGAGGTCTGGCTGGGCGCGCCCGCGGAGCTGGAGCCGGCGGAGGACGGCCGCATCCGCGTGAAGGCCGGGGAGAAGGAGACGGTGGTCGACAAGGTGCTCGTGGCTCTGGGGCGGCGTCCCAACATCGACAGGCTGAACATCGAGGCCACGGGCGTCGAACTCGATTCGCGCGGCATTCCCGTCTTCGATCGGCACACCATGCGCATCGGCGAGACGAACCTGTTCATCGCCGGCGACGTCAACGGCGAGCGCCAGCTTCTCCACGAGGCGGCCGACGAGGGCCGCATCGCCGGCTGGAACGCCGGCAGCCTGGCGAAGGGCGAGCCGCTGCGCCGTTTCCGCCGCAAGGTGCCCCTGGGCATCGTGTTCTGCGATCCCAACATCGCCACGGTGGGCGAATCCTTCGCCCAACTCGACGCGACCCTGGTGGAGGACGAGGGATTCGTGGTCGGCGAACGCGACTTCTCCACCCAGGCCCGCGCCCGCGTCATGCAGGCAAACCGCGGCATCCTGCATATCTATGCCCGCAAGTCCGACGGCCTGATCCTGGGGGCGGAAATGTGCATCCCCCGCGCGGAGCACATGGCCCACCACATCGCATGGGCCATGGAGCGGGGCATGACCGTGGCCGAGATGATCGCGCTGCCCTACTACCATCCGGTGCTCGAGGAGGGACTGCAGAACGCCCTCCACGACGCCTATTCCCAGCTAGATGATTCCGCGAAGGTGGAAGGGATTCCCGACGTGCCCTTCGAATGAGACCGGAGCATCGCCATCCCGGCCTGAAGAATTCCGCAAAGGCCCCGCACGGTTTCGCGCGGGGCCTTTTTCCTGCCGTCCGCAAGCACGGAAATATTTGTCCGGAGCGACCGGGCGGAGCGGAATAGTCCGGAAATCATTCCGGATACGGAATCTTTATATTATCATAAATGAATATTATGGAATACTTATGAATTCAACCAAAGTCGAATATTTTGATATCGATCAATCCTTCTATAAAAAAGCCAAAACGGCAGAAAATGCATAACATGCCACAGGAAGGGGAAACGCCATCATGGTATACACACATCGGCACCCCGCCACCCTGATCATGGGATTGATCTTCCTCCTGATCGGGCTGGCGACGGGATCGGGCGTTCTGGACGGCCTGATCCAGTATCTGCATGCGAACAAGTACGTCGGAGAGATGATCTGGCTCGGATACATCTTCGGCGTCGTGGGCATCGTCGTCGGTGCCTGGCATCTGTGGGGTTCGCACGAGGAAGGCGATCTGGACTACTATCTCTCCACGGTCGCGGGGGCGCTCTTCATCCTTCTGGTCGCGATGCTCATCCGCTGGTACGTCGCGCCCTGGGTCGCGGTGCTGTCCAAGGCCATGGGGCCAGTGATGGGCGACAAGCCCATCCACAAGGTGCTCGGCCTCAACTACGTCGTGCTCGGAATTCTCGCCGGCATCCTGATCACCAACACCATCGGCGTGCCCCAATGGGCGCGCAACGGCGTGCGGCTGTCGCGGCTGGGTCTGAAGACCGGCGTCATCCTGCTGGGCACGCTCTACTCCTTCGCCGAGCTGGCGCAGCTGGGCAAGCTTTCGGTGGTGCTCATCGGCGTATTCGTGCTGGGGTCGGTGGGCCTCGTGCTGCTCTTCGGCCGCATGCGCGGGCTGCCCAACACCATGACCGGCGTCCTGTCGGCGGGCATGGGCGTGTGCGGCGTTTCGGCCACGGTGGCCGCCGCGCCGGTGGTGAAGGCCCGGCCGGTGGACATCGCCTACACCATCGGCACCATCCTCATCTGGGGCGTGGGCTGCATGTTCCTCTTCCCGATCATCGGCAACCTTCTGGACATGGGGCATGTGCAGTTCGGCGCCTGGGCGGGAACCGGCATCCTCAACTCCGCGCAGGTGGCGGGCGCCGCCCTGGCCTATCAGCCCGACGGCATCGAGACGCTGAAGGTCGCCGAGATCTTCAACATCACCCGCGTGCTGTTCCTGCCGATCATCGTGCTGTGGCTGGCCCTCTGGTTCGTCAAGCGCGAGGAGGGGGCGGAAAGGGTGAACATCGGACAGGTCGTGATCCAGAAGTTCCCCCTGTTCGTGCTGGGCTTCATCCTCATGTTCGCCCTCTCCTCCACCGGCGTCTTCGCGCCGCCGCAGCACTACAAGGGCAAGTACTTCGACAACAACATCCCCGCCTCGAAACTGCTGACGCCCGAGGAGACGGCGCTGCTGAAGGCCGAGATCGACACGGTGCGCGCCAGGAAGCCGGAGTACGTGGGGGCGCTGGAGCGGCTCGTGGAGAACCGCAAGATCATGAGCCGCGAGGACGACGCCATGATCCGTGGCCTGAACAATGCCAAGGTCATGTCGAAGCAGGCCAACAAGCTGCTCAAGAAGGCGCACAAGGCGGTGCGGCACACGGCCAAGAAGATCAAGAAGTTCCGGCAGTGGATCACGTTGCTCTTCGCCTTCGGTCTGACCGGGCTGGGCATGCAGATCACGATCGCCGCGATCCGGCAGGCGGGCGGACAGCCGCTGGTGGTCGGCGGCATCGTGGGCACCCTGAAGGCGGTCCTGTCTCTGATCGTCATCATCCTCTTCGTCCACGAGACGATCTGATTTCACGGAGGACACCATGAGCGAGAAACAGGAAAAGGACATCGTCGAAGGCGACGCCCAGAACATCGACATCCAGGAGGTGGACGGCTTCCGCTTCCATCGCGGCTCGGCGCTCTCCATCTTCGGCTCCGACCGCCGCGAGGACATGATGGCGCTGCTGCTCGCGCTGCTCATCGCCCTCGGCGTCTATCTGCTCGTGCCCTGACGGGTACGGGAACGAGGGGAGCCGGCCCGGAGGAATCCGTTTCCTCCGGGCCGTCGCATGGCCCGGGAGAACGGAAACGATGCACGGACGCGACGGCATAGGATGAAGAGGATTCTGCTCGCCAGCCATGGAACGCCGGGCGCACGGGCGGCGGAGCGCGCGGCTCTGGAACTGGCCGCCGCGGAGGGCGCGGAACTCGTGCACCTGTACGTGGTGCCCGACTTCTGGCGCGGCATGCGCGGCGACGACTGGCTGAACAACGCCGCGACGAGGGAGACTTTCGGCAACTACGTGGAAGGCGAACTGGCGAAGGAGGCCCGGGCCGAGGTCGAGCGGCTCGCCGCGGCGGCGGATGGGGCCGGAGTGCCCCTCTCCAGCCGCGCGATGTTCGGCGCGCCCGCCGACTGTCTGCTGCGCGCCGCCCGGGAGGAGGAGCCGGACCTCGTGGTCGTCGGCACGCCGCGTCCGCCGGGGGAGGGCGGCTACAGCTCCCGGATGAAGCTGGAGCCGCTGGTGCGGGGGCTGCGCGCGCGTCTGCTGATCGTTCCCCGGGAACCGTCATGAGGGATTCCGGAAAACGGCCGGAACGGAACGGTGCCGCGGAGGATGGAAGCGCGCCGGAAGCGGATTTCGCCCGGGTGGAGGTGGAGACGCCGTTCGATGCCGCCCGGCTGCGTGGTTTCCTGGACGACCCGGAGCGCGTTCTGCGCATCAATCCCTTCATGGAATTCTCCCGTTTCGAACGCGCGGGCGGGGATGTCTGGCGCGTCTCGGGACGCAATCTGGCGCTGGAACGCGATTTCGACGCCCGTTTCCGGCACGAACCCCTGCCGGATGGCGGATTCCGCCTGCACTGGGAGGGATTGCTGAAGACCCGCACCGAGGTGCGCATTCTGCCGGGAGAGGACGGCGGTCCGGCGAAACTGTCGATCACCGAGGACTATTCCGGAACGCCGGAGGAGGAAAGGCGGCGGCGCATCGAGGAGGTCGATGTCTCGCTCGTGCCGTGGGGGCGGGCGCTATGGCGCTACCTGCGCAACTGGGCGCGCTGGTCGTGGCTGCCCGGCTGGAAATGGTACATGGGGAGCTACTGGTTGCGGATGAAGCCCTCGGCCAGGCGCATCACCTTCATCCTTCTGGTCCTGTTCGCCATGGAGACCGTTCTCGTCCTCTTCGTGCTCCTCGTCCTGTGGCTGGAGCTGGACCGTTTCATGAACTGAAGTTCATCCGCCCTCCCTTGCGCGGACCCGCTCCCGCACGCATATTTGCATGACGACATGCAACCGAGGGCGGATGCGAAGCGATGAACTATCTCAAGACGACATTCCTGCTGGCGGCGCTGACCGCGCTGTTCATGGGACTGGGCTATCTGATCGGCGGCCAGAGCGGCATGATCATGGCGCTGGTGTTCGCCGGCGCGATGAACGTCTGGTCGTGGTGGAACTCGGACAAGATGGTGCTGCGCATGAACGGCGCGGAACCGGTGGACGAGGCCTCCGCGCCGGAACTCCACGCGCTGGTGCGCGAGCTGGCGGCGCGTGCCGGCCTGCCCATGCCGAAGGTCTACATCATGCACACCGACCAGCCCAACGCCTTCGCCACCGGACGCGATCCGGAACATGCGGCGGTGGCCGTCACCACCGGTCTGATGCGGCTTCTGAGCCGCGAGGAGCTGGCCGGGGTCATCGCCCACGAGCTGGCGCACATCAAGAACCGCGACACCCTCATCATGACCATCACGGCGACCATCGCCGGTGCCATCTCCATGCTGGCCAACTTCGCCATGTTCTTCGGCGGACGCGACCGCAACAACCCGCTGGGGCTCGTCGGCACCCTGCTGATGATGATCCTGGCGCCGCTCGCCGCCATGCTCGTCCAGATGGCCATATCGCGTACCCGCGAATACGCGGCCGACCGCGAGGGCGCCCGGATCGCCGGCAATCCCCTCTGGCTCGCCGCGGCGCTGGAGAAGATCTCCGGCTACGCCCGGGCCATCCCCAATCCGCGGGCCGAGGAGCATCCCGAGATGGCGCACCTGTTCATCATCAATCCCCTGACCGGACAGGGAATGGACAATCTCTTCTCCACCCATCCCAACACGGAGAACAGGATCGCCGCCCTGATGGAACTGGCCGCGGAGATGGGCATCGCGGGAGGGGGATCCGTGCGGACGCCGGAGGATCCAGATCCCTATGCCCGGCCCGACGACCGCTACCGGCGGCCGGAAGGCGGTGCGCCTGCCGCCGGACCATGGTCGAAGGCCGGATCGGGCCGCACCCGCCGTCGCGGCCCCTGGGAGTGAGCGCATGGAAAGGCGTGCCGGCGGAAGGAAGGACGTACCGGGACTGGCGGCCAGACGGGCCGCCGTCTTCGTTCTGGAGCGTGTGCTCGGAAGGGGGCGCACCCTGACCGGCGCGCTGGAGGACGCGGAGGGGCGGCTCTCGGAACTGGACGGGCGCGACCGCGCCCTCGCCGCGCACCTGTCGCGTACCGTGCTGCGCCGGCTCGGACAGATCGACGACGCGCTCTCCCGGTTCCTGACCCGCCCTCTGCCCGGAAGGGCGGAATGGGCGCGTCTCGTGCTGCGCGCCGGCGTCGCCCAGATCCTGTTCATGCGTGTTCCGGCCCATGCCGCGGTGGACCTTTCCGTGCGGCTCGTGCGCGAGATGCGCGCGACCGCCCGGCTTTCCGGCCTCGTCAACGCGGTGCTGCGCAATGTGCTCAGGAACGCGGAGGACATCCTCCGGGAACAGGACCCCTTCATCCTCAACGTTCCGGAATGGTTGCGCCGGAGCTGGACGGAGGCCTGGGGGGAGGAGACCGCCCGCGCCGTGGCGGAGGCCCTGCTCGTGGAGCCGGCTCTCGATCTCACGGTCCGCGACCCGGAACGGGCCGGGGAGTGGGCCGCCACCCTGGGCGGTGTGCTCCTGCCCACCGGCACGGTCCGGCTCCGGGAGCCGTCCGCGCCCGTTCCGGACCTGCCCGGGTTCTCCGGGGGTGCCTGGTGGGCGCAGGATGCCGCCGCCGCCCTGCCGGCCCGTCTGCTCGGGGATGTGCGTGACCGGAAGGTTCTGGATCTGTGCGCGGCACCGGGCGGCAAGACCGCCCAGCTGGCCGCCGCGGGCGCGCGGGTCACGGCCCTGGACGTCTCCGCGGAACGTCTGAGGACCCTGCGCGGAAATCTGGAGAGGCTGGGACTGTCCGCCGGGATCGTGGAGGCGGACGCGCTGGAATACGTCGCGGAAACGCCATACGACGCCGTCCTTCTGGACGCCCCCTGTTCGGCCACCGGCACGGCCCGGCGGCATCCGGAAGTGCTGCACCTGAAGACGGCGCGTCAGGTGGAGAGCCTCGCCCGCCTCCAGGACCGGATGCTGGATCGTGCCGCGGAGCTCGTCGCGCCGGGCGGCCGGATCGTCTATTGCACCTGCTCCATCCAGCCGGAGGAGGGCGAGGTCCGCGCCCGCGCCTTCCTGCGACGGCATGGCGATCGTTTCCGCCCACGCCCCGTCACGCCGGAGGAGGTGGGCGGACAGGCGCATTTCATCACCGAAGAGGGCTTTCTGCGCACCCTGCCCCACATGCCCGTGGGAACGGAAAGGCACCTGGACGGCTTCTTCGCGGCCCGTTTCGAGCGGACCTCATGAAACGGCGGAGAAGGGGTTGTGCCGTCGCGGGACAGGTTCCGCCGACGGCCGGGAGCGGAAAATATTGATCCGGACGGGAAGTGGCGAAAGCATGTCCTTTCGATGCTTGGGTAAGAATAAAATGTCATATTTTCGATTTCCGTTAACCAATTGGTAACGATATTTCCGTCATCATGGTTAACGTAATCCAGATATCTGGATTTCTTCCGAGTGGCTCCTGTCCACTCTGTTTGACGCCTCCCTGTTAGACTGCGAGCCGCGCATTTTCGCGCGGCTCTTTTTTTGTCTGGCCCGGTGCTTGCAATGGGTCTGCCGCCGGGGAACAAGGTGGTTCATCTTGACCTGACTGCGACATGAATTCATCATGTCGGACAGTCAGTGGGGTGTAGAACAAAAAGGGTAGAGGCTTATGGAGAACCGCGGGAGCGCGAAAGGCACGGGAGAGGAAAAACTGGTGGACTTCATGGCCCGGTTCACCGAGTCCGAACAGTTCAACAGGGTCTTCCAGGAGGGCATGAGCCTGGTGGAGGAGACGGCGGACTATCTGGACGGACCGGGCCGCGAGGAGGCGCGCAGACTGCCCCGGCCGGCGGCGCTGGCCTATGCCACGGAGAGCATGCGGCTCACCACCCGCCTGATGCAGATGGCCTCCTGGCTGCTGCTGCAGCGGGCCGTCAGTTGCGGCGAGATCTCCGAGGAGGCGGCGCGCGAGGAGAAGAGCCGCATCTCGCTGGCGGAAAGCGCGCCGGAACCCCTGCAGAACGCCGATGATCTGCCCGAGGGCCTGCGCGTGCTCTCCGAGCGTTCGTGCCGCTTGCACGAGCGCATCATGAAACTCGACGAGATGATCAGCAATCGCTGCACGCCGGACGCGGAGCACAATCCCGTGGCAGCCCAGATGAGCCGTCTGGCCGAGGTTTTCAGCCCGCCGCGCTCCTGACGGCGGCCGAGGCGGCGGATACGGATCGCACGGAAGGGGACGCGGAACCGCGGCGCGGGCGCGTCCCTTTCCGTTCGGGGGTGCCTCCATCCACCGAACTGCCCAGCCCTTTGGATGCATCTGGCGCTAACTCCCCGCACCCGGGAGTGCGCTATATGACGGTTCCACGGGATCCGGAACGACGGGGACGGCCCGCCGCGGGCGGGTCGGGAGGCAGGGAAGATGACGCAACGGCTCGACAACTTCATCGCTGGAAGAAGGATGGCGTCGCGCTCCGGCCGCACGGCACCGGTGTTCGATCCCTCCACCGGGGAAATCCGGGCGGAGGTCGGACTGTCGACGCCGGAGGAGGTGGCCGCCGCCATCGAGGCCGCGAAGGAGGCCCTGCCCGCATGGGCCGGCATGCGGCCGCTGAAGCGCGCCCGCATCATGGAGCGCTTCCGCATTCTTCTGGAGGACAACCGGGAGGAGATCGCGCGCCTGATCTCCGTCGAGCATGGCAAGATGTTCGCCGACGCCCTCGGCGAGGTGGCCCGCGGCATCGAGAACGTCGAATACGCCTGCGCCGCTCCGCAGCTTCTGAAAGGCGAGCACTCCCGCGAGGTGGGCCCTCACATAGACAGCTACACGCTGCGCCAGCCGCTCGGCGTCTGCGCCGGCGTGACGCCCTTCAACTTCCCCGTCATGGTGCCGCTGTGGATGTATCCGTCCGCGCTGGCCTGCGGCAACACGTTCGTTCTGAAGCCCTCCGAACGCGATCCGTCCGCTCCGCTGTTCGTCATGGAGCTGGCCCGCGAGGCCGGCGTCCCGGACGGGGTTCTGAACCTCGTCAACGGCGACAGGGAGGCGGTGGACACCATCCTGCGCCACCCGGACGTGGCGGCGGTCAGCTTCGTGGGTTCCACGCCCGTCGCGAAGTCCATCTACGCCACCGCGGCCGCGGAGGGAAAGCGCGTCCAGGCGCTGGGTGGCGCCAAGAACCACATGGTGATCATGCCCGACGCCGACATGGACCAGGCCACGGACGCCCTCATGGGCGCCGTCTTCGGCTCCGCGGGCGAACGCTGCATGGCCATCTCCGTCGCCGTTCCGGTCGGCCGGGAGACCGCGGCGGAACTGCGGCGCCGGCTGGAAACCCGGATCCGCCGGCTGAAGGTGGGACCGTGGAACGATCCCGGGAACGAGATGGGCCCCCTCGTCACCGCCGAACATCTGGAGCGTGTGAAGGGCTACATCGAAAGCGGCGTCGAGGAGGGGGCCGAGCTGGTGGTCGACGGGCGCGGTCTGACGGTGCCCGGGCACGAGAACGGCTTCTTCATCGGCGGGACCTTCTTCGATCACGTGACCCCGCGCATGCGCATCTGGCGGGAAGAGATCTTCGGGCCGGTCCTGTCCATGATCCGGGTGGAGAATTTCGAGGAGGCCGTCTCCCTGATCAACGCGCACACCTTCGGCAACGGCACCGCCATCTTCACCCGCGACGGGGACGTGGCCCGCGAGTTCGCCGACCGCATCGAGGTCGGCATGGTCGGCATCAACGTCCCCATCCCCGTTCCCGTGGCCTGGCACAGCTTCGGCGGATGGAAGGCTTCCCTCTTCGGTGCCCATGCCATCTACGGTCCCGACAGCTTCCATTTCTACACCCGGCTGAAGACCGTCACGGAACGCTGGCCGACAGGCATCCGCTCCGGCGCGGCATTCAATTTCGGTGGCACCGGGGACCACTGAGCGGCATCCGCCACAAGCTACGGACAAGCTAGCCCCCCTATCGTTCCGGTACGGATGATTGGAACGGCCGGGAGGGCGGCAAGGATGCAGATCTTCTCCATCGCCTCGCAGCGGGCGCAATGGTTGAGTGCCAAGCTCGGCGTAATCGCCGGGAACGTGGCCAATGCCAGCACGCCCGGCTACAAGGCGCGCGAGATCACTTCGTTTTCCGCCGTTCTGGAGAACCGTCAGGTCCAGATGGCCCGGACCCATCCGGCCCATCTCAACATGGCCGGAGAGGCGGAGCGCGCCCGCTTCGAGACCCGCGAGGCGGAGGCGGAGCGCATGAGCCATTCAGGAAACACCGTCTCCCTGGAGAAGGAGATGCTGGAGGGGGCCGCGACGGTACGGGCCTTCCGGCTGAACACGGGTGTCGTGCGCGCCTATCACCGCATGTTCCTGCTCGGTCTGAAGGACAACTGACGATGACGGATCCGCTGCTTGCACCCCTGAGCGTCGCCGCGTCCGGACTGCATGCCCAGTCCGAGCGCATGCTGATCGCGGCGCAGAACATCGCCAACGCCAGAACCACGGGCAATACGCCGGGGGCCGACCCCTACCGGCGCAAGACCATCAGCTTCGTTTCCGAGCTCGACCGTCAGACCGGGGTGGAAGTGGTCCGCGTGGCGCGCTACGGCACCGATCCCTCGCCCTTCAAGGTGGAGTACAACCCCGGCCATCCGGCCGCCGACCGCAACGGCTACGTCAAGCTGCCGAACGTCAACACGCTCGTGGAAACCGCGGACCTGCGCGACGCCAACCGGATGTACCAGGCCAATCTCCAGGTGGTCAGGCAGGCCCGCGAGATCGTCTCCATGACCATAGATCTTCTGAGGACGGGTGGATGATCGAGGGCATCGGAAGCATCGCCGGCATCACCGGCATGGGAAGTCTCCCCGCCGCCACGGGAACGGGCGGACCGTCGGCCGCCACCGGGCGGGATTTCGCCGAGGCGCTGAAGGCGGCCGCGGGAGAGGCCGTCCAGACGCTGCAGAAAAGCGAGATGACGGCGATTGCCGGCATCGAGGGCAAGGCGGACATCCAGACCGTGGTCGATCAGGTGATGGCGGCCGAACGCACCCTGTCCGCCACCATGGCCATAAGGAACAAGCTGGTCGCCGCATGGCAGGAGATCAGCCGCATGCAGATCTGAGGAGGGCACGCCATGAGAGCACTCGCCATCGCTGCCACGGGCATGGCCGCCCAGCAGCTCAACGTCGAGGTGATCGCCAACAACATAGCCAATATCAACACCACCGGCTTCAAGCGGGCGCGGGCGGAGTTCACCGACCTGCTGTATCAGATCGACAGAATGCCCGGCACGGCCGCGCGCGGCGGCGAGGGGGTGGTTCCGGAGGGCGTGCAGCTCGGGCTGGGGGTGCGTTCCGCGGCCATCCGCAAGCTGCATGTGCAGGGCTCCCTGGCGAACACGGGCAACCGGCTGGATCTCGGGCTGGTGGGGCGCGGCTGGTTCCGCGTGGCCGGCCCGGAGGGCGAAACGCTCTACACCCGCGCCGGGGCCTTCAACAAGAGCGCCACCGGCCAGCTCGTGACCATCGACGGCTATGCCGTGCTGCCGGAAATCACCATCCCGCCGGAGGCTGTCGATGTGATCGTGAACGACAACGGCCAGGTTTTCGTGCGCCTAGAAGATCAGACGGAGCTTCAGTTGCTGGGCCAGATCTCGCTGGCCACCTTCGCCAATGACGCGGGGCTGGAGCCGCTGGGGGACAATCTGTTCAGGGAGACGGAAGCCTCCGGCGCGGCGGTGGTGGGCAATCCGGGCGATCCGGGGTTCGCCACCGTGCGGCAGGGATATCTGGAGTCCTCCAACGTGGACGCGGTGAAGGAGATCACCGAGCTGATTACCGCGCAGCGGGCCTATGAGATGAACTCCAAGGTCATTCAGGCGGTCGATGAAATGATGAGCACTGTTTCGAGGCGGTAGGCAATGATGTGGCGGCTCGTGACGGGAATGTTCGTGGCGGTCTTGTCGCTGGCGCTCGCCGTGGCGCGCGCCGGCGCGGGCGGGGCGGACGGGGCGGAGGAGCGCCCGGAGATTCCGGTGGCGGCGGTCACCATCTATCCGGGAGAGGTGATCCGGCCCGGCATGGTGCGCATGCGCGCGGTTTCGCGCCGCTATTATCAGCGCGGCGGGTTCGAGAAAGACCCGCGGCGCATCATCGGAAAGATGGCCGGACGCACGCTGGTGCGCGGCAAGCCCATTGCGCCGAACGCGCTGCGCGCGCCATACGTCGTGCGGCGGGGCAGGGCGGTGCGTGTCATCTACCGCTCCGGCGCGCTTTCCATCGGCGCGCTGGGCATGGCGCTGGAATCGGCGGCGGCGGGGGAGATGGTGGCGGTTCGCAACGTGGACAGCGGGCGCATCATTCACGGCACCGCGCAGAGCAATGGCACCGTGGTGGTGAGCACGCCATGAGGGCGGCCCTGTCATATGTCCCGCTTGCCGTGGCGCTGACGCTGCTGCTGTCGGTCGCGCACGGGGCGCGCGCGCAGGTGCGCGTCAAGGACATCACCGTGGTGGAAGGCGTGCGCGGCAACCAGCTCGTGGGCTATGGTCTCGTGGTGGGGCTGCAGGGCACCGGCGACAGCATGCGCGCCTCGCCGTTCACCGAGCAGTCCCTGCGCGCCATGCTGGAGCGGCTGGGCGCGAAATACGCGCGGGGCGCCTCGCGCTCGCGCAATGTGGCCTCTGTCATGGTCACCGCGAACCTGCCGCCCTTCGTGCGCAAGGGCTCGCGCATCGATGTCAATGTCTCCTCGCTGGGCGACGCCACCTCCCTGGTGGGCGGCACGCTGGTCATGACACCGCTGAAGGGCGCGGACGGCAAGGTCTATGCCGTGGCGCAGGGCTCGCTCATTCTTTCGGGCTTCTCGGCCCAGGGAGACGCCGGCCGGGTTACCCAGGGCGTGCCCACCAACGCGCGCATTCCGGACGGCGCCATCGTGGAGCGGGAGCTGGCGGGAGACTTCTTCCGCAAGAAGAAGCTGGTGTTCAGCCTCAAGAACCCCGACTTCGGCACGGCGGTGCGCATCGCCAATGCCATCAACGCCTATGCGCGGCGGCGGTTCGGGGAAAGCATCAGCGCGGCCAGGGATCTGCGCACCGTGTTCGTGCGGCGGCCGCGGGGCATTACCGTGGCGCGGCTGATCGCGGAAATCGGCGAGCTGCGCATCCGCCCGGACACGCCGGCGCGGGTGGTGATCGATGAACGCACCGGCACGGTGGTGATCGGCCATGCGGTGCGCATCTCCACGGTGGCGGTCACGCACGGCAATCTCACCGTGCGCATCACCGAAATGCCAGAGGCCTCGCAGCCCGCGCCGTTTTCAAAAGGGCGCACCGCCATTCTGCCGCAGACCTTCATCACGACGGAGGAAAAGGACGCCAACGTCGCGATCCTGCAGGGCGCGGAGCTTCAGCAGCTGGTGAGCGGCCTGAACCGGCTGGGGGTGAAGCCCAGAGGGATCATCGCCATTTTGCAGGCCATCAAGTCCGCCGGCGCGCTGCAGGCCGAGCTGGTGGTGGAGTAGGGCGCATGAGGCAATGGGGAAAAGGCATGATGGCCGGAATGCTGGTGGCGGCATGCGCGGCGCTGGGGCTCGTGCTGGCCGCGCCGGCGGCGCTGGCGGCGGAAAATGGCCCGGCGGCGCGGAAGGAAAAGCCGGGGCAGCGGGAAGGGGGGGCGAAACAGGCCAGGGGCTCGGTGGTCATCATGAAGCGCAAGCTGGTTCCCCGGCTGCCGCGGGGCGTGCGCAAGGACTTTCAGAAATACTGCTACAACATCGCCGACGCGGCGCGCGATGCGCGCTATGCGCGGCAGAAGAAAAAGCTTCAGGACATGCAGGCGCGCCTGAACGAGCTGCTGGGCAAGCTCGAAAAGAAGCGCAAGGAGGTGCGGGAGTGGGTCTTGCAGCGCAGGGAGATCCGGCAGCGCATGACGGCGGCCATGCTGGATGTCTACGCGAAGATGGAGCCGGAGGCGGCCGCCGCGCAGATCGCCCAGATGGAATATGAGGTCGCGGTGGCCATTCTCACCGGCCTGAAGCCGCAGCAGGCCTCCGCCATCCTCACGGAAATGGACCCCAGAAAGGCGGGCAGGATCGTCACGGCCATCGTTGGGGTGGTGGCGCAGGCCACGCCGCGCGCGACGAGGGAGACGAACTGATGCCGGCGCGCGTGAAGAACCCCCTTTCCCTTCTGCTGGCCGCGGCACTGCTTTGCGGCTGCACGGCGAGCCTTGCGGACATCGGCCACGCGCCGGAGCTTGCGCCGGTCGGCGCGGGCATGAAGCCGAAGGTGGGAGAGGTGATCGCTCCGCCGAAGCCTGAGCCGCAGCCGTCGCGCTATTCCCTGTGGCCGGCGGGCAAGGAGAGCATGTTTCATGACCAGCGGGCCAGAACGGCGGGCGATGTCATCACCGTGCTCATCCAGATCAACGACTGGGCGACTTTGGACAATTTCACCAAAAGAGCGCGCAAATCCGGCGTGGGCGGCGGTTTTGGCGCGGATTACAGCCTCGATGACAAGTCTTCCGGGCGCTCGGAGAAGTTCACTTCCGCCGGCAGGCTCTCCGTGGATTCGGACTCCACCTTCTCCGGCAAGGGATCCATCGGACGGGCGGAAAAGATCAAGCTGGCCATCGCGGCGGTCATCACCGAGGTGCTGCCGAACGGCAACTTTATCATTTCCGGCTCGCAGGAAGTGCGGGTCAACAACGAGCTCAGGGTGCTGACCGTGCGGGGCATCGTGCGCCCGCAGGACATTTCCCAGGACAACACCGTGAACTATGACCGTATCGCGGAGGCGCGGATATCCTATGGCGGCCGGGGGCGGATCAGCGAGGTGCAGCAGCCGGGCTGGGGGCAGCAGCTTCTGGATATCATCAATCCGTTCTGAGCAGAGCCGGGAGGACGGACATGAGCGAGAAGAAGGACGCGGATGACACGGGCGGCGGCGGCAAGGGGTTCGTCATCGGCCTTGCGCTGGCGACGCTCATCGCCGTTGGCGCGGGCGGCGGGGCGGGCTTCGTGCTGGCCCCGAAGTTCGCCGCGGATTCCGCCGCCGGCGCGGCGAAAGACGCTTCCGGCGCGGCGCAAGAGGGAGCGGAACAGGAAGCGGGAAAGAAGGCGCAAGACGGCGGGAGCGCGCGCAAGGTGGCGCTGGGCGGGGAGATCGTGAAGCTTCAGCCGGTCACCACCAACCTGCGCCATCCGTTTCAGTCCTGGGTGCGGCTGGAGGGCGCGCTGCTCGTCAGCGATGAGGTGCTGGACGAGAAAGCCCGGCAGGAGCTGGCGGCGCGGGCGCGGCAGGACGTGCTGGCCTATCTGCGCACGCTGGCGCTGAAGGATCTGGAAGGCGCCAGCAATCTCGCCTTCCTGCGCGATGACCTGAACGAGCGCGCGCGGGTGCGCTTCAAGGGGCGGGTCAGCGAATTCATCATCCTCTCGCTGGTGGTCGAATGATGCGGCTGGCGCGGTGGACAGCCCGGACAGGCGCATCGTTCGCGCTGGCGCTGCTGGGCGCCGGGGCCGCCATGGCGCAGTCCGGCGCGGGCGCGCAGGCGCTGCTGCCGGCGGGCGAGCTGGTCACCGGGCGCATCGTGCAGCTCGTGGTGGTGCTGACGCTGCTTTCCCTCGCGCCGGCGCTGCTCATCATGGTGACCAGCTTCACCCGCATCGTGGTGGCGCTGGCCTTTCTGCGCTCCGGGCTGGGGCTGCAGACGACGCCGGCCAATCTGATCCTCATCTCCCTGGCGCTGTTCATGACGTTTTTCGTCATGCAGCCGGTCTTTCAGCAGGCCTGGGACGAAGGCGTGCGCCCGCTGATGGAAAACCGCATCGGCCATGAGGAGGCCTGGAAGCGCACCATCGCGCCCTTTCGGGCGTTCATGCTGGAGCATGTGCGGGAAAAGGACCTGGCCATGTTCAGGGATCTGGCGGAGCGCTCCGCCGCCGGGAAGACCGACCGCGCCGACGGGGGCGGGCAGGGCGCGGCCGGACAGGAGGGAGCCGGGCAGGAGGGGGCTGATGACGACCCGCGCAAGGTCTCCTTGCGCATTCTCATTCCGGCCTTCATGATCTCGGAGCTGCGGCGCGGGTTTGAGATCGGCTTTCTGATCGCGCTGCCCTTTCTCGTCATCGACCTCATCGTGGCCACCATCACCATGTCCATGGGCATGATGATGCTGCCGCCGACGATCATTTCCCTGCCGTTCAAGGTCTTGTTCTTCGTGCTGATAGACGGCTGGAGCCTGCTCACGGGCGGGCTGGTGCGCTCGTTCGCATAAGGCGCGGCCCATGGGATCCACAACCGGATTCGCGCGCCCGGCTGCTTCCATCGTGGGTATCGCCAATCTGCTGTTTTCCTGATGTTTCAATGCGCGCCTTCCCTCCCCCGGAAAGGGGGAGGGCCAGGGTGGGGGTCGGCAGCCCGTCAGGGCTGCCGTAAAGGGCATGCGGCAGGGGATGGCGCGAAATCCACTTTTGCGCCAAGCCTTGCTTTCAGAGTCAATAGCGGGCGTTCTTGCGAACGCCCGACCCCCACCCGGCGCTGGCGCGCCGACCTCCCCCTTGCAGGGGGAGGTG
>CAYSHK010000068.1:0-40393 GCA_964430935.1 uncultured Rhizobiaceae bacterium | reverse complement strand
AACACGCCGTAACTTTCATGAAAAAATACAACCCCCACAAACATAATAAAAAATATAGATTGGATAAACATTCCAGCATTTAATACATATAACATAACCTGACCAAGAAAAAACATTGCCAACGTCAAAAAATACATACCTTTATTTTTAGACATATCCACCCTCATCCAAACTAAAGAGCCCATAGACGGAATCTTGAGACCGATAACGCCCCCCCTAGCTAAATCACTCGTTTTCAGCATTACTGCAGACAAATTGACTTCGTCAATATGTTAGAATCATCACACATCAGCCTGATTCTGCGTGCGCACTTTCCGGACAAGCACTATCCGGCATAACATTACTAGCATAGAAAGCGCCACTTTCTCCTAGGTTTATATATATATTAGGCTCAAGATTAGATCTTGAATAGAGACATATTATTGAATAACAAATTCAATATTGAACAATATTCATATATTTAGTAAATTTTGCACGAAGACATAAGAACAATAAAGTCGGGACGGAAGACTTCGACCTGTGGAGACCAGCATCATGTCCGGAGGGATCGGGTAGTTGACCGCATGGGGTCGCGGTTCCGGCCTGCCGGGGCGCATCCGACCCTGGACGGAACAGAGCATGCGGCCCGCCAATGACGGCGGAAGGCACGAGCCCGCCGGCATCCACCCGCGCAATGTCCCATCACGCATCCACCCGCGCAATGTCCCATCACGCATCCATCCCATCGCATGGCCCCCATCGCATGGGCCCCATCATGGATGCCCGGTCATGCGCATCGGGTATGCGCCCGCGCCTTGTGCATCGGGGGGCGGCCCTTGTAAAACCGCACGGACGGAAATCGGTACGGACGGGGAAGACCATGCCCACGCCCAGGCGCATCGAGAAGTTCACGCGGATCGCGAACCTGCGCGATCTGAAGGCGGCCGTCGTGCTGGAGGACATACACGATCCGCACAACGCCGCGGCCGCGTTCAGAAGCTGCGACGCCTTCGGCATCCAGAACGTGCATCTCGTCTTCGAGCGCGAGAAGCCCTTCAATCCCCGGCGGGAGGGCAAAAAGACCTCCGGCTACACCAACAAGTGGCTCGACTTCCACATCCATCACGGCTCGGAGGCGGCCATGGAGACGCTGCGGCGCGCCGGGTTCACGCTCATCGCCACCAAGGTGGACCCCACGGCGCGCCCCCTGCCCTCCTTCGACCTCGCGGCCATCGAACGGCCCGCCTTCATCTTCGGCAACGAACACCGCGGCATCTCGGAAACGGTGGAACGCGCGGCCGACCACCTGACCTTCATCCCCATGATCGGACTGGCGGAGAGCTTCAATCTCTCCGTCTCCGTCTCGCTGGTGCTCTACGAATACTTCTCGCAGACGCGGCTGGGGCGCGGCCCCGTCTCCGCCGCCCCGCGGGCCGCCCCCGACGCCGCGCACGCGGAACTGCTCGAAAACTGGCTGGCGCGCATGGACGGACGGAAGACCGGACGCGGAGGAAAGACGGCATGACGTGGTGCTACGACTGGCCGCGCCCCGCCGTCACGGCGGACGTCTGCGCCCTCTCCCGGGATCCGGCGGGCCGCTGGCACGTGCTGCTGGTCAGCCGGGCCAACGAACCGTTCCGCGGCATGTGGGCCCTGCCCGGCGGCTTCCTCGACGTGGACCGCGAGGACCTGGAGACCTGCGCCCGCCGCGAGCTGAAGGAGGAGACCGGCATCACCGCCCCGGCCGAACTGCCCCTGCTCGACGTCCGTTCGCGGCCCGACCGCGACCCGCGCGGACACACCGTCACCGCCGTCCATCTCGCCCGCTTCGGCTGGCCCCCGCCGGAACCGCGCGCCGACGACGACGCCGCGGACGCCCGCTGGATCCCCGTGGACGAGGCCGCGCCCCTGGCCTTCGACCATGCCGACATCCTGAAAACGGCCCTGGAGCGGATCGGAAGGAAGGACGCGGAACCGAAGGCGCCCCCATGAGCGCCCCCGCCGCATGAAGGCCGCGTGAAGGCCGCGTGACGCATGCGCGATCCCGCCGGCCCCTCCGGCGGGGAGGCGGCGAAGCGAGGACATCCCCCGCGCGGGAGGGATGGCGGGACCGGGTTCAGGCGCCGGCCCGCTCCTTCTCGAGAACCGCGAGCACCTCGTCGAGCACCCGCGTGTCGCCGCCGAGGCGGAAGTTGTCCGCGGTGATCCAGTCCTCGCCCATGACCTCCGCCGCCAGCTCCAGATGCACGCGGCAATCCTCCAGCGAAAGCATGTGGCCGGCCTTGAACCCGCCGTCCACGCGATGGTCGCGGATCTCCTCGAGGATCATGCGCGCATGCTCCACGCGGGCGCGGTTGTCCGTCTTGCCGGTCGCCGTCTCGAGAAACTCCGCGCCGCAGTCCATGGCGTTGCGCGCCGCCTCGCGCACCAGATCCTCGGCATCCAGCTCGCCGGCCTCCAGCGTCACCTTGATGAACTGCTTGCGGTTGGGCTGGCGGGCGCACTCCTCGACCATGCTGGTCGGCGTCCGCGGATCCCGCGACTTCACCGACCGCCAGGGGAGCACCACGTTGACCTCGTCGGCCCCCTCGAAGAAGGCGATCTCCGCCTCCGCCGCCACGTAGTCCACCTTGGAGCGGCCGCGCGGCCAGTTGGCCACGGTGGCCACCGCGACGCGCGAACCCCGGAGGGCGTCCCGCGCCAGCGACACGAAACGCGAGGGCACGCACACCGCCGCCACGTCGCCGTAGGGCGTCCGGGCCCGTTCGCAGAGGGCCAGGATGTCCCGCTCCGTGGAGCCGTCCGCCAGATGCGTCAGCTCCAGAACCTCGAGCACCTTCTCCGCCAGCTTCCGCCTATCCTCGAATGCCACCTTTCGAACCCTCCTGAAAGTCCCGTCCGCCCCGGCCGGACGTATGCGCTTCCATGCATATATAGGCCCCGGCACGCGGCTGTCATACGACAATTTCGCTCCTTGGCAAGCCCGTCCCGATCCCAAATTGATTTTCATCAATGTGAAGTGCGGCATTTTGGCATTTATTGTGGGTCCGACCGATCAGACAGGCCCGACCATCCACAAGGGGAGTACGCTCATGGACAAGGCGGCGCTGGCCATCGCGGACAAGTGCAGGAACTGCGCCCTGCGCATCGACGACAAACTGATCTGTGCCCAGATGTCTCCGGGCGAGCTGGTGGAACTCTCCGCCCATTCCATGCCCACCAACGTGGACCGCAAGCAGCCGGTCGCCGCCCGCCTGCTCGACCGCAACCCGATCATCGCCATCATCGAGGGCGTCATCGGCCTGCAGCACGTGCTCAAGGACGGCCGCCGCTCCATCGCCGCCCTGTACTGGCGCGGCGACATCGTGGACCTGCGCCGCCAGGGCGGACGCGACACCGGCACGCTGGTCGCGCTCACGCCGGCCCGCATCTGCTCCCTGAGCGTGGACACCTACGACAGGCTGGTGCGCGAGAACCCCGACGTGCAGGCCGTCACATGGGATAACATGCGCGAGCAGATCCACTTCGCCGCCGACCATTCGGTGGACCTTGGCAAGAAGTCCGCCCCGGAGCGTCTCGCCGCCTACATCTTCGAGTGCCGCCGCCGCCAGATGGGCGGGGAGATCTGCGAGACGGTGGATCTCGCCCTGCGGCGCTCCGACATCGCCGACTACATGGGACTGCAGCCGGAGACCGTGTCGCGCGGCCTGAAGGAGCTGGAACGCCGCGGCCTCATCAGCCTGAAGGGCCGCTCCCGTGTCGTCATCCGCGACGAGCCCACCCTCCGCCAGCTCGCCAACGGCGCTCCGGAGAAGGCCCCGGCCTCCTGATCCGCGGGCGTCCGCGCCCGCCGGTGCCGTCCGGCCCTTGTGGGGAGACGCGCGGCCATGTAAGGAGACCCGCATGACCGCACGCAGCGCACCCGCCCTTCTGCTCGTCAACCTCGGCACGCCGGAAAGCACCGGGGTTTCCGACGTCCGCGCCTACCTGCGCGAATTCCTCTCCGATCCGCGCGTGGTCGAGGCCCCACGGGCCGTCTGGTGGTTCGTCCTCAACGGGATCATCCTTCCCTTCCGGCCGAGGAAATCCGCGGAGGCATACGAGAAGATCTGGAACCACGAGCGCGGCGAATCCCCGCTGAAGACCATCACGCGCGCGCAGGCCGAGGGCCTGGGGAAGCGGCTGGGCGACGCGGTCCGCGTGGACTGGGCCATGCGCTATGGACGCCCCTCCATCGCCGGGCGCATCGAGGCGCTGATGCGGGAGGGGCACGACCGCATCGTCGTCTTCCCGCTCTATCCGCAGTATTCCGCCACCACCACCGGCACCGTGGTGGACGCCGTGGGCGACGCGCTGAGGCGCATGCGCCACCAGCCCACGGTGCGTTTCGTGCCGCCCTACTACGACCACCCCGCCCACGTGGAGGCCCTGGCGGAACTGCTGCGGTCACAGCTCGACGCCCTGCCGTTCCGTCCGGAGAAGATCATCGCCTCCTACCACGGCCTGCCGAAGAGCTTCGTGGAGAAGGGCGATCCATACGAACGCCAGTGCCGGGAAACCTCCGCGCTGCTGCGCGAGGCCCTGGGGCTTGGCGGGGAGGAGCTGCTCACCACCTTCCAGTCGCGGCTGGGACGCGCCGAATGGCTGAAGCCCTATACGGCGGAGACGATCGCGGAACTCGCCCGCTCCGGCGTGCGCAACCTGTTCGTCACCACACCGGCCTTCTCCGCCGACTGCCTGGAGACGCTGGAGGAGATCGCCATCGGCGCCGCGGAGATCTTCCGCGAGAACGGCGGCGAGAACTTCGCCGTCGCCCCCTGCCTGAACGACAGCGAACCGGGCCTGCGCATGCTGGAACGCATCGCCCGCGAGGAACTCTGCGGCTGGATGCCGGAGTGACGGAAAGAGGAGATTCGGCCTCGTCACTTGCCCTCGGCCGGTTCCAGGGCGGCATCGAGGGCATCGACCGCGCTCCACACGATTCCGATGTCAGTACGGGCATCCCGGAGCACTTTTTTGCATTCCCTCACTTGAAAAGCGCACATGCGCGCAACACATGCCAGACAGGCACCGGGAAAACCCGCCGCGTCCACCGGGGGAAGGGACGGTGGACGCACATCAAGCCTTGAAGACTCCAGACCCGCGGAAACCTCGGGACGCATCCTCTCGCGTTCCGTGAACGGCCCCCTGCGTCCCGGTCGCCGCGGGAGACGACATCGAAGGAAAGGAACGAACCAATGACGGAAACCGCAACCGCGGCGGAAGCCGCCGCAAGCAAGGAGAGCCCCCACGAGCATCCCGTGAAATGGGGCTGGATTCTCGCACAGGGCGTCGTGACCCTGATTCTGGGAACGATCGCCTTCTACTTCGCCACCGTCGCCACGTTGGCGACCGTCTACATGTTCGGCGGCCTGATGGGCGCCGCGGGCATCATACAGATCGCCGAGAGCATCGCCGACGAGGACCGCAAGTGGTCCCAGCGGCTCGCCAACGCCCTCATCGGGATCGTCTACATCGTCACGTCCATGCTGATCTTCATCGATCCGCTGGCCGCCTCCGTGGCCCTGACCATCATCATCGCCGCGCTGTTCATCGCCATCGGCGTGATCCGCATCGCCACGGCATGGCGCAACCGCTCCAAGGGCTGGAGCTGGCTGTGGCTGGCCCTGTTCGGCCTGGTGAACATCGTCTTCGGCCTGTTCGTGACGTTCACCCTGCCGGCCTCCGCCCTCTGGCTGATCGGCCTGATGGTGTCCATCGAGATGATCATGCACGGCTGGATCCTCGTCGCGGCCGCGCTGGCCGCGCGCAAGGCGCAGACGACGAAGTGAACGGGAGGATGCGACCATGGTCATGGGAGTGAAGCAGTTCGAGAAACTGTTCCGTCTGGCCGCCGGGCTCGACATCGACAAGAGCGACCTGCGGCGGCTCGACGACTTCATCAACGAGAAACTGCACGATCTGCTGCTGATGGCGCAGCGCATCGCGAAGATGAACGGACGCGACGTCATCACCGAAGCCGACGTGCCGCTCACCAAGGGGCTGCAGGAGTCCATCCACGCCTTCCGCGAGATGGACGAGCAGCTCTCGGTGAAGGACATCCTGGAGCATCTGACCAAGCTGCCGCCGCTGGATCTGGCGATCGGCGAGGACGTGGAGAAGATGCTGCCCGACCTCGCCGGCGGCATGACCGTCTCGCTGGCGAAGGTGTTCAAGGTGCTCGATCCGGACATGAAGAACCCGCAGACCGAACACTGGGAGCGGGTGGAGGAGCTCTACCGCATCCTCGTCTGACCGCCGCGCACCGGCGGAAGGGAAACACCGGCGGGGCGTCCGTCACGACATCGACGGGCGCCCCGTCGCGCATCCCCTCCGTTGAAGCGGAATCTCCGGAATGGCGTCGGCACCCTCACCCGATTTCCACGCGCGGGCCGGAAACATTCCGCAAGGGGCGCGCGAAAACCACCTCCGAAACCTTTCCGAAAAGTTGTTTTTTCGTTGAAAAACAGTTAATTGCACGCAAAACCCGAATCATTTCGGGAAGAAGCTGAATCACTTTCCGAACAACCTGATTCCCGGTCTCATCTCCCTCGAGCCCTTCCTCAGGCCGCGTGCCACGGAGGACGTTATCTGCACCGGAACGGTTAACAAACCGTTGAGGACCGGCCCTTTCGCATCCGGGCGCACCGGCCCGCCGACGGATCCGGGTGCGGGCTCAAAGGCGGGCCAGACGTCGCGGCATGACGGCACGGGCGATCCAGTTGCGCACCTCCGCCTGCCGGACGTCCGGATTCAGGATGTCCCCGTCGATGGCGAAACGGAAGCGCAGGGCGGCATCCGAGGGATCCGCGTGCAGGGCCTCCAGGGCGTCCACGAAGGCGTCGGCGGCCGCCATGTCGGACAGAAAGCCCAGCTCCACCAGCTTCTCCCGCCGGCAATGGGCCAGACGGGCCATCTCGTGCACATCGTATTCCGGATGGTACTGGACGGCCCAGAAGAGTCCGCCCTCGTGCGTCACGGCCACGGCCTGCACATGGGTGAAATCGTTGCCGGCCAGGCGCACGGCGTTCGGCGGCAGGTGGGTGATCTCGTCGTCGTGGCTGATCCAGCCGTCGAAGACGGACTTCTTGCCCTCGTACATGGGATGTCCCCGGCCCGCCGCGGTCAGGCGGATCTTGCGGGCCACGAAGAATTCCCTGCCCCGTGGATTGCGGGCGCAGGCGCCGCCGGCGGCCACCACCGCGATCTGCGCCGCCCAGCAGGAACCGAACTGCGGCACGCCGGCCCGGTACGCCTCGCGGGCGAATGCGATCTGCGCCCGCACCTCGGGGGTATCGTGATAGACGGTCAGCGACGAACCGGACCAGGCCACGCCGTCGTATTCGGCCAGCGCCGCGCCGGAGGGCAACCCCTCTCCGGGATCGGCGGGGTGCACCACATCCACGCGGCAGCCCGGCGCAAGGGCGCGGAGCATCCGTGCATACAGCTCCCCGCCGGAGGACGCGCCCCCCGCCGCCAGCTCCTCCCGTCCGGCCTTCGCGTAGCCGTCCACGACCACGAACCGCAGTGTCTCGCTCATCGTCCGCTCCATGTTTCAGGCGGCGCGCGCCGCCAGTTCCTCCACGATGGCGGGCAGATCGGCCATCCGTTCGCAGACCGCGTCCGCCCGTGTGATCTCCCGGTCCTCCCGCCGCGCCCCGACGAACAGCACCGCCCGGCCGCCGAGGGCGTGAACGCCGCGCACATCCGTCGCCTCACGGTCGCCCACGTGGACGATCCCGGAAGGCTCGACGCCCAGCTCCCGGCAGACATGGCGGAACATGGCCGGATCCGGCTTCGAGCGCCCGATCTCGTCGGAGAAGGCGAAGGCCGAGAAGTATTCCAGCAGCCCGAAACGCTCCAGAAGCTCGCGGATGGCGCGCCCCGGCGTCACGATGGCGTCGGAGACGACCGCCAGCGGATAGCGCCGCGCCAGTGTCTCCAGCGTCGCCGCCACGCCCTCCACGGGATCGGGGGGCACCTCCACCTCCATGCGCGCATGGCGCTCCACGAGGCGCGCGAAAGCTCTTTCCGGCAGGCTGCGGCCCAGTCCCTCCAGAACGATGCGCAGGCGCTGCTCCACCGTCCAGTTGACCGCATTCCCGCGCCACGTGGCATGAAAGCCCGCCTCCGCCGTGTCATAGGCCAGAAAGACCCTCTCGCGCGAAACGGGCTCCTCGGCATTCAGCGCCTCCCAGACCTGGTGCCGGCGCTCCGCATGCTTGTCGCGCAGGCCGAGGGCGGCCCGCTTCGGCTCGTCGGAATCGTCGTGCACGATGGTGTCCCAGAAATCGAACGTGACGGCGCGAATGCCCATGGATTCCCTCTCCGGCCGGAACCATGACGCAGTATGCAGCCAATCTCCCGCCAGGCAAGCGCATTTGCTGAGGCCAGACGGTTGACAGCCGCCCGTCGGGAACAGCAAATGACCCCATGACGGGACGGAAAAAGGGAGGCGCCGTCGCGGCCGGTCACGAAATGACCGTGAAGGCGGCGCGATACGCGCTCGAAGAGGGCGGCAACGCGACCGACGCGGCCTGCGCCGCGGCGTGGATGGCCTGCGTGGTGGAGCCGGTGCTCGCCAGCCCCGGCGGCGGCGGCTTCGCCATGGTCGCGGAGGACGGAGAGACACCGCAGCTGTGCGACTTCTTCGCCCAGACGCCGAAACGGGCGAACCCGGACGCGGACTTCCGGGCCATCGAGGCGGATTTCGGCACCGCCACACAGACCTTCCACATCGGCCCGGGCAGCACCGCCACGCCGGGCTTCGTCCCCGGGCTCTTCGCGCTGCACGAACGGCACGGGCGGCTGCCCATGGCGCGTCTGATCGCCCCGGCGGCGGCCATCGCCCGGAGCGGCCACGCGGTCAACACCTTCCAGGCCCGGCTGGCGCGCATCATCGCTCCCATCCTGCTGGCCTCGGAGGAAACACGGGCCCTCTTCGCACCCTCCGGCGACCTGCCGGCGGAAGGCGAGACGCTGATCAACCCGGATCTCGCCGGTTTTCTGGAAGGGCTGGCCGACGGCGGGCTGGACCGCTACATGACGGAGGCCGTGCCCCGCATGCTGGCCATGCAGCACGGCAGGGGGCATCTGGACCGGGAGGATTTCGAGACCTATGCGCCGGAATGGCGCACGCCGCTGCAGGAAACGGCGGGCGACGGCCGGGTCTGGCTCAATCCGCCACCGGCCGCCTCGGGCGTCATGATCGCGCTGGCCAACCGGGAGGCCGAAAGAATGGCGGAGGAAAACGGCGCCTGCGCACCCTGCGACTGGGCGGCGGCCCTCGATTCCGCCGACCGCGCCCGGCGGGAGTGCGGACACGATCCGGACGCCCTTGCCGCGCGTCTGGGACCGCCCTCGACCCGCGGCACGACCCACATCTCGGTGATCGACGCGGACGGGGGCGCCTGCTCCCTCACCGTGTCCAACGGAGAGGGCAACGGACACATGGTGCCGGGGCTGGGGTTCATGCCGAACAACATGCTCGGCGAGGAGGACGTCAATCCCGCGGGCCGCAGCGGATGGCCCACGGACACGCGGCTGTCCTCCATGATGGCCCCGACCGTCGCGCGGCACGGGAACGGCACGCTGCACGTGCTCGGTTCCGGCGGATCGAACCGCATCCGTTCGGTGATCTTCCTGGTGCTGCGCCGTCTGATGGCCGGGGGAAGGCCCCTCGCCGCCGCCGTGGAGGCGCCCCGCCTGCACGTGGAGAACGGACATCTGGATTTCGAGCCGGGCTTTTCCGCCGAGGAGGCGAAGGCGCTCGCCGAACGCTTTCCGGATCACCGGGCATGGGACGCGCGCAGCATGTTCTTCGGAGGGTGCCACGCGGTGTCCCGCCATCCGGACGGGGAACTGGAGGCCCACGGCGATCCCCGCCGCGACGGCGCCGCCGACGTCATGCAGTGAAAATCCCCCTTGCGGCGGCCGCCGCGCCGCCCCATCCACAGGAAACGACACGCGGAAAAGCCACCCGACGGAAAAACCGAGGGAAACGGGAGCACCGGAAGATGCAGCATCGCTATGCCATCTACTTCACGCCGCGCGACGACGAACCGCTGGCGGAATTCGGCCGGCGCTGGTTCGGATTCGACACCGAGACCCGCCAGCCCGTGGAGAACGCCTGGGACATGCCCACCGGCATCATACGCACTCCGGCCCGCTACGGCTTCCACGCCACGCTGAAGGCCCCCTTCCGGCTGCGCGAGGGCCGCACCGAGGACGAGCTGTTCTCCGCCGTCGAAGCGCTCGCCGCCGAATGGCCGACGCTCGAAGCGGGAACGCTGGTGCCGAGAGCACTGGGCAGTTTCATGACGCTGCAGCAGGCCATGCCGAACCCGCGCATCGACGAGCTGGCCTTCGCCTGCGTGCGGGATCTCGATCTCTTCCGCCGGCCGCTCACGGAGGAGGAACAGGACGCCATCCTCGACAAGGGCGTCAGCCGCCGCCAGAAGGGCAACGTCTTCGCCTGGGGATATCCCTACGTGGGAAAGGACTACGTGTTCCACATGACGCTGACATCCATCCTCGCCCCGCACGAACTGGAACACTGGAAGGCGAAGGCCTTGGAACTGGGCGCCGAATACCTTTCCACACCGGTCGTCATCCGCGACCTGACCGTCTTCGCCCAGAAGGACGCCGAAAGCCCCTTCATGGTGATGGAAAGATTTCCTCTGAGGGGGTAGTACAGGCTATATCTTGACTTTCCGGCAACCGGAAATTACGAATGGGTGCGAGACGCGGCGGAAGTCGCTCTCTTTCCGGGGCCCGCCTTTGTGCGGGCCTTCGTGCTTTCAGGGGGCAGGATGATTTATCTGGCTTATCTTGACGAGTTCGGGCACATAGGGCCGTTTCTCCGCCGTCATGATGCAAGGTACAAGACGAGCCCCGTTTTTGGACTTGCCGGCTTTTTGTTGCCTGCAGACGAGGTCCGCTCTTTTGCAACCTGGTTTTTTCAGAGGAAATGCAATCTTCTGGATTATGAAATCAGAAGATCCGGGAAGCACCCTGCACAATGGGAGAAGAAGGGATCGGCTCTCTACACCTTGAGAAATATCGAGAAATACCCGGAACTTCACCGGATGACGCACCGTCTCCTCAACCGCATCGGAAGAGCGGGCGGACACGTCTTCTTTACCGGCCTCGAAAAGCCATGGGGTCCTGAAGAGTTGGACTCACGGGAACTGTACCGCCTCGTACTCCGGGAAACGCTCAAGAGGCTGGACGACTACTGCCGAGTGGATCATGGCGGAAACGCTTCCATCATGATCGTTCTCGATGAACATGAAGAGCGCCTGTCCCTTGTGGCTCATGCGGCCGTCAACATGTTCGGCGGAGAAGAACCGCGCAGGCATATTATCGAACCGCCATTTCAGGTGGAAAGCCACATGTATCAGAGCCTGCAGGCGGCCGACTGGCTTGCCGGTCTGGTCGGAAGAATCGGCTGCATCTGGGCCCGCCCCGAAGAGTACGCGGATTTCCTACCCTTCCGTCGCTTCGAGCGGCATCTCTGCAAAACGGCCATCCGCAGCAGGATCAAGACACTGCCGAAACGCTAATCCGGAACTCCGGCCTCATGCCGTGATACCCGGTCCCAGCGCCTCGGGGGCGATCTTCACGTGGATGAGGGCCGGACGGCCCGCCCGTTCGGCGGCCTCGAAGGCGGGAAAGAATTCCTCCGTCCTTTCCACTCGGAAGGCGGCACCGCCGCAGGCCTCCGCGAAGGCGGCGAAATCGGGATTGTGCAGGCGGGTGGAGCAATCGCGGTCGGGGAAACGGCGCACCTGATGCATACGGATGGTGCCGTACTGGCCATTGTCCACCACGATCACGACGACGTTCGCGCCGTAGTGAACGGCCGTCGCGAAATCCTGCATGGTCATCTGGAAACAGCCATCGCCGGCGAAGCACACCACCGGGCGTTCCGGATGCTCCAGCTTCGCCGCCAGCGCCGCAGGCAGGCCGTAGCCCATGGAGCCGGACACCGGGGCGAGCTGCGTGCCCCATTCCCGGTAGCGCCAGAAACGGTGCACCCAGATGGCGTAGTTGCCCGCGCCATTGGCGATCACCGTCTCCGGGGGCAACCGCTCACGCAGCCATGCGACGATCTCGCCCATCTGGACGTCTCCGGGCATGGACGGCGGCGTTTCGCTCCATGCCAGATAGTCGGCATGCGCCTCCTCCATCCATGCCGGATCGCGCGTCGCCCCGCCCAGAACGCCACCCAGGGCCTCGAGGAGACGGCCGGGAGTGGCGTTGATCGCCAGATCGGGGCGGTAGATGCGGCCGGGCTCCTCCGCGCCGGGATGGACGTGCACGAGACGCCGGCCGGGCACAGGCACGCCCAGCAGCTCGAATCCCTGCGAAGGCACCTCGGAGAAGCGCCCTCCCAGCAGGACCAGCAGATCGGCCTCCTCGAGGCGACGGCGCAGGGCGGGGTTGATGCCCAGTCCCACATCGCCGGCATAGGCCGGATGCAGCGGATCGAACAGCATCTGGCGGCGGAAGGAGACGGCCACGGGCACCCGGAGCGTCTCCGCGATCTCCATCAGAAGCGTGCGGGCCCGGGCGTTCCAGCGGGAGCCCCCGGCAACGATCATCGGCCGTCGCGCCTCCGCCAGATGGGCCAGCAGGAGGCGGACATCCTCCTCCGCCGGCGCGGGTTCCCCCACCCGCGCAAGGGGCGCCACCGCCGCCTCCGCGACGCCCGAAAGCACGTCTTCCGGCAGCGCCAGCGCGACGGGACCGGGCCGGCCGCCCATGGCGACGTGAAAGGCGCGGGAGAGGGCCTCCGGCAGCCGGGCCGTGTCGCCCACCTCCTCCACGTGCTTGCACATGCCGCCGAAAAACGCGGAATAATCCACCTCCTGAAAGGCGTCGCGATGGCGCATGGACGTCGCCACCTGCCCGATCAGCAGCACCATGGGAGTGGAATCCTGTTGCGCGACATGAACGCCCGAGGCCGCATTGGATGCGCCGGGACCGCGCGTCACCAGCGCCACGCCGGGACGCCCCGTGAGCTTGCCGGTGGCCTCCGCGGCCATGGACGCCGCCCCCTCGTGACGGCACACGACCGCCTGCACGGAAGAGCCGTCCAGCGCCGCGAGCACAGGCAGAAAGCTCTCTCCCGGCACGCAGAAGACCCGCCGCACACCCTGCGCCTCCAGCGCCTTCACCACAAGCTCGCCACCCGTCGGCATGTTTCCGCTCCTTCTCCGGTTTCCAGCCCGGAGATTGAAGCCCGGCGGGAAGAAAATCCATAGGCCATTCGCAGGAACGCCGCTCCCCGCCCTCCCGCAACGACAACGACGGCGGGAACGTGGAGAGCGCGATCGACACCCCCGATGCCGCCCTGAACCGGCCGGGGCCCGCTGCGACATTCTCGACCGGATGTCCGTTCACCCGCCGGAGGAACCGGAACCGATGTGCAGGACGGTGGACGAAATCCACCGCACGCCGCCCCCTCTCCGCACACGAGATCCTGCCGCGCGCCCGCCTCGCCGCGGGAATGAGACTTCATGCCGGCACATGCCGCTTCCGGACCACCGGGGCCGGATCCAGCGGAGAGAGGGGAGCGCGAGGCGGAAAGAAAAAGGGCCGCCCTGCCGGGCGGCCCTTCGCAAGGGAAACCTCCATGGCCGGAGGTATCACTGCTGTTCGACATCCTTCGGCATCAGACCGTTCTTCTTGGCCAGCTCCTTCCAGCCCTTGGGGAGCTGGTGGGCGATGCCCTTGTGGCAGTCGATGCAGGTCATGCCGTTGTCGAAGGCGACCTCGTGGCGATCCGCGGAACGCTCCTCCTGCTTGTCGAAATCCATGGCGTTCTCGTCATGGCAGTTGCGGCATTCGCGGGAATTCGTGGCCTTCATGGTCTTCCACACGTGCAGGGCCAGCTTCGGCCGCCGCTTGAGGAACTTCTCGCGCGTGGAAATGGTGCCCATGACCTTGTGGTACAGCTCGTTGGACGCCTGGATCTTGCGGATCATCTTGTGCACCCAATCCTTGGGCACGTGGCAGTCCGGGCAGGTGGCGCGCACACCGGATCGGTTGGAGTAGTGGATGGTCTCCTGATACTCCTTGTACACGTTGTCCCGCATCTCGTGGCAGGAGATGCAGAAGGCCTCGTTGTTCGTTGCCTCCATGGCCCAGTTGAATCCACCCCAGAAGACAACGCCGAGCACCATGCCGAACAGCAGCATGGCGCCGGTGGAATAGCGCGAGGGTTTCTGCCAGAACCACCGCCACGTGGTCCGGAAGAAACCGGGGTGGATTTCGTCTATGTCCTTCTTTTCGCTTTCGCTCATGGTTCGCTCTCCTGGATCCTTGCCGGCCGGCCTCAAGATCCGCCGCCGGAATCCGCCCGGGAATTCCGGCGGCGGGCAAGGCCGGCTCCCCTCATGATGCGCAGATTACTTTCCGGCCGATTTGAACGTGTTCTCCACCAGCGGCGGCGCATCCACCTGCGGCACGTGGCACTGGTAGCAGAAGTATCTGTTCATCACGAGATTCTTCTCGTCCGGATTGTTGGGGTCCTTGTAATGGGACTTGGAAATCATGGGCGCATTTTCCGCCTTGTACGTGTCATGGGCATGGCAGCGGAAGCACGAATTCTCATCGAGCGAAATGCGCTCCTTGTCGATCTTGTGCGGAATGGTGGGCGGCTGGAGCTTCCAGGCACGCTTGCGGCCGCCAGTCACCGTCTCCACCTTCTTCTTCTTGAACAGCTTGGCCTCCGCGTTCAGAGGAACGTCGCCGCGCAGGGACTTGATCTCCGCCGCGCCCGCGATCACCGCGCCCGCAGCGAACATGGCGGCGGTAATGCCAACAGCCAGTATCTTTCTCATGACTTCCTCCATCATGGTGCTTGCTTGATTGTTCCCTCGTCGACCGCCTTCGCCGCCCCTTCCCGGCTGGGGCCGGCCATCCGCTCGCGCGGCAGGACCAGCCCGAAGGCGAAAACATCCTTCGCGCAGATGTCGGCGCATCTGCCGCAGTTCGTGCACAGGCTGCTCAGCACCGCGGGCGGCAGCCCCTGCTTCATGCCCTGTTTCAGAGCCGGCGGAAGAATGCGCGGCTCGGGGCAAACCTCGAAACACTCCATGCAGTCGTCGCAGGCCTCCCGGTTGTCCGAACGCATGCGGACAGGAGACAGCGAGCCGATCGCCGAATACAGCGCCCCCATCGGGCAGAGATGCCCGCACCATCCATGCCTGGCGATCAGAAGATCGTAGGCGAAGATGCCGAGGATCACCGCCCAGCCGGCTCCCATGCCGAAGATGATGCCGCGATGGGTGAGCGAAACCGGATTGACCAGCTCCCAGGCCAAGGAGCCGGTGGCCGCGGCGACCAGCAGGACGAAACCCAGCATCCACCAGCGGGCCTGCCCGGAGATCTTCGCCGAGGAGCGGATGCCCAGCTTGCGGCGCAGCCAGTGGGCGGTGTCGGTGACGATGTTCACCGGGCACACCCAGGCGCAGTAGGCACGGCCGCCGACAAGAGCGTAGAAGACGGTGACGATCAGAAATCCAACGACGGTCGTCGTCGTGATGCCAACGGCTCCCGCTGCGAGCATCTGCAGGAAGACGATGGGCTCCACCATCGGCACCGTGTCCAGCAGCAGCGAGGACGACAGATTGCCCTTCAGGATCCACACCCCGGCGACGGGTCCGAGAAGGAACAGCCCGAGAATGGCCACTTGCGTGATCCGCCGCAGGATCAGCCACCTGTAGGCACCGAACCAGCCCTTCTTCGCCAGCGCGTCATGGCCGAGTTCTTCGATCGGAGTGGCCATCACTTCGCCTCCTGGATGCCGCGATTGAGAATGCTCGCGGCACCGCCCTTCGGTTTCGCCGGATCATCGGCCGATCCCGATTTTCCGCCATCCTTCTTCATGTAGATGCGGCCGGTCGAATAGTCGTACTCCACGCCCTCGGGCAGGTTGAACTTGTGCTCGCGGTCGGGCGTGACCAGCGAACCGCCCCGCTTCGCCTTCTCTTTCCAGCCGAGACGGTAATGGTGCCCCAGCTCTCCCTTCGCCAGCCGGATCGGCAGCACCTTGATCGCCTCGCGCTCGAGAATGCAGGCCTTCTCGCACAGCCCGCAGCCGGTGCAGTACTCCGAATGCACCACCGGAATGAACATGGCGTGCCGGCCGGAGCGCTTGTTCGGCTGGTACTCCAGCGTGATGGCCTTCCCGCGCACCGGGCAGACGTTGAAGCACACCTCGCAGCGCAGCCCCTGGAAGGCGATGCAGGCCTCCTGGTCTATGAGCACCGCGAGTCCCATGCGCGCCTTCTCGATGTCCGTGAGCGCATGGTCCAGAGCGCCGGTCGGACAATTGGGGATGCAGGGAATGTCCTCGCACATCTCGCACGGTCCGGTACGGGCCACGAAATAGGGCGTGCCGGTCGCGGGATTGTCCCCGCCGAGCTCGGCCAGCTTCAGAATTCCGTACGGACAGTCGCGCACGCAGATGCCGCAACGGGTGCAGGCGGCGAGGAAGCTGTCCTCGTCGAGCGCCCCCGGCGGCCGGATGTATTCGGCGGGCAGAGCATGACCCCGCCTGGCGTAGAGCCCCAGCCCCAGGGCGAACAGCGACACACCGCAGGCCGTGCGGGCCATGTCGGTGAGAAACCGCCGTCTGCTGACCTGTTTCGCCATCTGTCTAGAAATCCCTTTCCAACGACCCGCGTCCCGCACAAGCCCACCACGGGAACGCCGGCGACCGGATTGCGAATTCTCCATCGGTGGAACCCCGGAGGGCTCCCCGGACCGGGACGCCCCCGAAGGGACGCCCCGGCAGCAAGGGAGTGGAGAGCTCCCCGCGCACGCCCGTCAGATCTTGACGATCTTGCAGGCGCACTTCTTGTAGTCGGTCTCCTTCGACAGCGGATCCGTCTGGTCGAGCGTCAGCTTGTTGACCAGGCGGCCGGCGTCGAACCACGGAATGAACACCAGGCCCTCCTGCGGAACGTTGCGGCCACGGGTCTCCACGCGGGTGACGATCTCGCCGCGACGCGTGATGACCTTGACCTTGGAGCCGTTGCGCAGCCGGCGCTTCTTGGCGTCCTTCTTGTTCATGTAGACCTTGGCGTCCGGCATGGCGCGGTAGAGCTCCGGCACGCGGCGGGTCATGGAGCCGGAATGCCAGTGCTCGAGCACGCGGCCGGTGCACAGCCACAGATCGTACTCGTCATCCGGCGGCTCGGCGGCAGGCTCGTAGGGCGCGAAGATGATGTTCGCCCTGCCGTCCTTGTTGCCGTAGAAGAACACCTCGCCGTCCTTGGCGTCCTGCTTGACCTGCTTGACGATCGGGTCGTAGCCGGCGCGGAACCGCCACAGCGTCTCCTTGCCGTCGATGACCGGCCAGCGCAGGCCGCGCACCTTGTGGTACTCGTCGTAGGGCGCCATCTGGTGGCCCGTCTTCGGACCCTCCCACTGGAAGCGGCGATACTCCTCGAACAGGCCCTTCTGGATGTAGAAGCCGAAGTGGGCCGACTCGTCGTTGTCGTACTCGTTGCCGCGGTCGTCCTTGATCTTGCCCTCGAACGGGAACTTGTTCACCTGACCGTTGGCATAGAGGACGTCGTAGAGGGTCTTGCCCTTGTACTCCGGCATCTGGTCCAGAAGCTCGGCCGGCCACACGTCGTCGGTCTTCACGTACTTGGAGAACTCGACGATCTGCCAGAGGTCGGACCTGGCCTCGCCCGGGGCCTTGACCTGCTGACGCCAGAACTGGGTGCGGCGCTCGGAGTTGCCGTAGGCACCCTCCTTCTCCGCCCACATGGCGGTCGGCAGCACGAGGTCGGCACCCATGGCCGAGACGGTCGGATAGGGATCCGACACGATGATGAAGTTCTCGGGGTTGCGCCAGCCGGGCCAGGACTCCTTGTTGAAGTTGGCGGCCGCCTGCAGGTTGTTGTTGCACATCACCCAGAAGACGTTCATCACGCCGTCATGCAGCGCGCGGTGCATGGCCACCGCATGGATGAGCGTCTTGCCCATGGGCTTGCCGGTGATGTCCGGCTGGTCCTTGCCGTCCATCTTGCCGTTGGCGCGCGGAATGGTGCCCGCCGGCAGCTTCCAGATCTTCTCGGCGAACTTGCAGTGTTCGTCCTTCTTGACCACCAGGTCGGCCGGCAGACGGTGGGTGAAGGTGCCCACCTCGCGGGCGGTGCCGCAGGCGGACGGCTGACCGGTGAGCGAGAACGGCGAGTTGCCGGGCTCGGCGATCTTGCCCATCAGCAGGTGGATGTTGTAGACGAGGCCGTTCACCCACACGCCGCGCGTGTGCTGATTGAAGCCCATCGTCCAGTAGGACGCCACCTTGCGGTTCGGGTCGGCATACTGCTCGGCCAGCTTGATGAGCTGCTCCTTCGGCACGCCGGACAGCTCGGAGACGTAGTCCGCCGTGTACTTCGAGACGTGCTTGGCGTACTCCTCGAAGGAGATCTTCGTCAGCTTGCCCTTGGCCCGGTTCTTGGCCGCCTTCTCGCGCGGATCGTCGGCGCGCAGACCGTAGCCGATGTCGGTCGGCGTGACGTTGAAGTTCACGTGCTTGTCGATGAACTCCTTGTTGTACTTCTTGTTCTGGATGATGTAGTTGGCGATGAAGTTGGCGATCGCCAGATCGGTCTGCGGCTTGAAGATGATGCCGTTATCCGCCAGCTCAAAGCAGCGGTTGCGGAAGGTGGACAGCACGTGCACCTGCGCGCCGGGCTTGGTCAGGCGGGTGTTGGTGATGCGCGACCACAGGATCGGATGCATCTCCGCCATGTTGGAGCCCCAGAGCACGAAGGTGTCCGCCGCCTCCATGTCGTCATAGCAGCCGGCCGGCTCGTCGATGCCGAAACCGCGCATGAAGGCGCCCACGGCCGAGGCCATGCAGTGGCGGGCGTTGGGCTCCAGCGAGTTGGAACGGAAACCGGCCTTCATCAGCTTCTGGGCGGCATAGCCCTCCCAGATGGTCCACTGTCCGGAACCGAACATGCCGATGCCCTTCGGCCCCTTCTTCTTGCGGGCCTCGATGAACTTCTCGGCCATGATCTTGAACGCCTCGTCCCAGGAGATCTCCTCGAACTCGCCGTTCTTGTCGAACTTGCCGTTCTTCTTGCGCAGCAGCGGCTTGGTCAGCCGGTCCGCGCCGTACATGATCTTGGTGAGGAAATAGCCCTTGATGCAGTTCAGGCCCTTGTTCACCGGCGCGTCGGGGTCGCCCTGGGTGGCCACCACGCGGCCGTCCTTCACGCCGACCAGCACCGAACAGCCCGTGCCGCAGAAGCGGCAGGCGATCTTGTCCCAGCGCACGCCGGCGTCCTGCGCCTGCGCCGGCACCGCCGACGGCAGGGATATGTCCGCGGTGGCCGCCGCCGCGGCGACCGCCTGGGCCTTGATGAAATCTCGGCGATTCATTGTCATGGTCTTCCTCCTTGCACCCTCATGTGCTCACGCTTCCTGGGATACGGTTTCACTCCGGCCACCCTCTTCGAAGTACTCGTAGATGAGCGCCACGTTGATCACGCCGGGGATGTTGTTCAGATCCATGATGGTCTGGCTCATCACGTCCCTGCTGGGCGTGTCGATGACCACCACGATCTTCCCGTTCTCCGCCGCGGGGGCCTCGCAGCCCTCGCGTTTCTCGATGTCGGCCACCACGGCCTCCATGCTTTCCGGGTTCGTGTAGACGACCAGCGAGCAGATGCTCATGCCGCGTGCTCCTTTCCGGATGGTTCCGTTGCATTGTTCTCGACGACGACGATCGCTCCGCGCGGACACCGGGACAGGCATTCGCCGCACCCGTTGCAGTCCGCAGTCTCGATCCAGGCCCGCGTCACATGGCCCGGCATGGGGCGGAAGCGGATGGCGCGCTCCTCGCAGGCCGATTCGCAGAGCCGACACGTGACGCCGGCGAACTCCATGCAGGCCTCCTCCGAGATGAGCATGCGCCAGGGAAAACGGTACGTTCCCTCCTCCACGGCGTCGATCATGGAGCGATCCAGCGCCCCGCGCGTGCAGGCGCGGATGCAGTCGGCGCAGAAGACGCAGTGCCCCTTCCCGAAATCCAGAACCGGTCCGCCACCCCTGTCCGCCGTCAGCACGCCGGTCTCCTCCGCGCAGGCCTCGATGCACCTGCCGCAGCCGTCGCACAGATCCATGAACCTGTCCTCCGGCACGGCCGCCGGCGGACGACGCAAGCCGCCGCGTCCCGCAAGGGAACCGAAGAGCTGCCTGCGTGTCATGTTCCGGCTCATGGGGCCTCCCGCAAAGCCCTGACCACTCCCGCGCCGGACCCCGCCCCCCTGGAGGGCTCGGACGCACGCCATCCGGCCACGGCCTGAACGTCCGTGGGCGGCAGATCACTGCTTCGTGAGTACAGTCTGTTATTTCCTCATATACGGCCTTGACTTTTGTTAAGCCGGGAAGGAGTCATTTGTCGCAGATGAGCGGAAATATCAGGTAAGTATTATTGACCTTTTATATTCCGAGAAGAACGGTCGGTTTTTCGCCGCCGCAGGGGGCGTGCATGCCGCGGGCATGAACACATGCCGAATACCTGACAGGGACTGTCGGAAAACGCCCTTCCGGCGAACGGCGCGGTCGCCGTCCACGCAGGACGGCCCGCCTTCGCGATGGCGGCCGATCCGCCGGGAATTTCCGTGGAAGGCCGGGAGGGAAAAGGCGCGGGGGCAGGCCCCTAGCGGATCTCCCAGGTGATCGAGACGTCCGCGGAGACGGTCCGCTCGCCGGCGGCCACGGGAACGGGCATGGCCTTGTCCGCCATGGCCCGGACGCGCGGCACGGGCATGGGAACCGGAGCGGGAACGGAACCGCCGCGCTCGGACATGGTCAGAACCGGACCGAGCTCGAAACCCGCCTCCTCCGCATAGAGACGCGCCTTGCGCAGGGCGTCGCGCACGGCGCGCCGGCGGGCCTCGTCGCGCAGGGGGCGCGGATCGTCGATGACGAAGGAGATGCCGCCGATGCGGTTCGAGCCGCTGCGCACCAGATCGTCGAGAATGCCGCCCAGAGCCTTCAGGTCGCGCACCCGGACCGTCAGCATGTTGGATACCCGGTAGCCCACCAGCTTCGGCCCCTGCTTCCGCTCGTAGGACTTCTTCGGATAGACGTACTGCGGGGTGACGGAGAAGCCGGAAGTCATCATGTCCTTCTCCGCCACGTTCCAGCGCTCCTTCAGCACGGCGAAAACCGCCGTCATGGCCTCCGAAGCCGCGCGCAGGGCGGCACGCGCCTCCCGGGCCTGCTTCTCCACACCGAGCCGCACAACGGCGATATCCGGTTTCGCCGAAACCTCTCCGTGACCGCCCAGGGAGAGCGTCCGCGGCGCCCGGTCCCCGGCCCGCGCCGGAATGCCCGAAGCCACGGCGACGGCCGCGACAAGAACGATGGGAATGATCTGTCTGCGCATGGGGAATCCTCCCGGTCCATGTTGCACGATTCCCGCTCCCCGCCCGTCAGGGTTGCCGAAAAACTCCGGTGGCGCAAGCCCCGCTCTTCTGATATTAGGAGTCCCGGCGGGCCTGTAGCTCAATTGGTTAGAGCCGCCGGCTCATAACCGGCTGGTTGCAGGTTCGAGTCCTGCCGGGCCCACCACCCCTTCCGGACATCATCAGAGCCATGCGCACGCGGAGCGCCAGCTTCCGCCGCCGACGACGCGCGTCCGACGCACCGCGCCCTTGCCTCGCCTATCGGACTGATATATACCCACTCTATCAAATCGAGATATATCGGCTCGCAAGGCGAAGACGGAAGCACCGCGTCATGACCATGAACGTCCGCACCCTCTGCCTCGGCATCCTCTCCCTTCACGAGGCGACGGGATACGAGATCCGCAAGATGGTGGAGGAGGGAACCTTCTCCCATTTCATCGACGCGTCGTACGGATCCATCTATCCCGCGCTGGCGCAGCTTCTGAAGGAGGGGCTGGTGAGCGTGCGCACCGAGACGGCGGAGACGGGACGTCCGCCGCGCAAGGTCTACACCATCACCAGACAGGGATGCGCGGCGCTCGAGGCGGCCCTGGCGACGGATCCGGCGCGGGACAAGTTCAAGAGCGAATTCCTGTTCCAGATGCTGTTCATGGACCGCATCGACCCCGCCCAGCTGGCGCTGACCTACGATGCCTACATCGCGGAGCAGGAGGCGGAGCTGGCCCGGATTTCCTGCCAGTCGGAGGAGCTGCCCGCGGACCATCCGGGAGCGCGGTTCGTCAACGACTTCGGCAGAACCGTGCTGAGCGCCATCATCACATTCCTGAAGCAGAGGCGCGAGGAGATGATGGAGGCGTTCGCCACAAGCGGAAAGGACGGCTCGGCGACCTCCGGCGCGTGCCGGACGGCCCAGACGATCCGGAACCAGACAATCCGGGAAGAGGAAGAATGAGACACGGTTTTCTGGCGATGGCCCTCCTGGCGCTCTCCCTCGCGCCGGCCACGGCGGCCCCCGCCGCGCAACGGACCGAGCGGACGGCGGCCGGGACGCAGGCCGTCCGGCGCGTGCCGGTGACCGTGGAGCGCGTGCGGGTGCGGACGGTGGAGGACTGGCGGATCTCCGTCGGCCAGGTCGAGGCCTGGCGGAATCCGCTCGTGTCCAGCGAGGTGGCCGGCAAGCTGGTGGAGGTGCGGGTCGGCGAGGGCGACACCGTGAAGGTCGGCGAGGTGCTGGCGCGCATCGAAGACACGGACTATCTGCTGGCGCGGGACGCGGCACGCGCGGACGTCGCGCGGATCAGGGCGCTCCTCGGGGCGTCCGGGCTGCGGGTGCGGCGGGTGCGCCGGCTCGTGCGCAGGGGCAGCGCGCCCCAGGCCCAGCTGGACGACGCCACCGCCGAGCACGATTCCCTGCGGGCGCAGCTGCAGGCCGCGGAAGCACGCCTCCGGCAGGCCGAACGCAATCTCGCCAGAACGCGCATCGTCAGCCCGGTGGACGGCCGGGTCAGTCGCCGCCTGGTCTCGCCGGGCAATCTCCTGGACATCGGCACCCCCCTGTTCAAGCTGACGGCACCGGGACACGTGAAGGTGCGCCTGCCCTACCCGGAACGGGACCTGGCCGTCATCCGTCCCGGCCAGCCGATGGAGATCTCCACGCCGTCGTCGCCCGGCGGCGTGGTGCGCACCACGGTCCAGCGGATCTCCCCCGACATCGACCCCGCCTCGCGGAACGCCAGCGTGCTGGCCATCCTGCCCAATAAACACGGATGGCGCGTGGGAGCCAGCGTGGACGGCCGCGTGCTGGTGGCGCGCCGCGACCATGCGCTGGTGGTGCCTGAACAGGCGGTCGTGCTGCGCCCCGAGGGACACGTGGTCTTCGTGATCGGCAAGGACGGCCGCGCCCATGCCCGCCGCGTGCGGCCGGGCCTGCGCGTCAACGGGATGATCGAGATCGCCGAGGGCCTCCGGGAAGGCGAAACGGTCGCCGTGGACGGGGCCGGTTTCCTCGGTGACGGCGTGGCGGTGGAGATCGGGAAATGAATCCCGTCTCCCTGTTCATACGCCGGCACGTCCTGTCGGTCATGCTCAGCGCGGTGCTGGTGCTGTTCGGCGTCATAAGCTACCAGCGTCTGGGCGTGGACCGGTATCCGGACATCGAATTCCCGCTGGTGTCCGTCGTCACCACCATGCCCGGCGCGAATCCGGAGATCATCGATTCCAGCATCACGAGCATCGTCGAATCCGCCGTCAACGCGGTGCCGGGCATCCGCCACATCAGATCGAAATCCTCTCCGGGCGTGTCGGTGGTCGTGGTGCAGTTCAATCTGCGCAAGGACATCGACGTGGCCTTCAACGAGGTGCAGGCCAAGGTCAACCGGATCAAGCGCGAACTGCCCGACGACGCGGACACGCCGCAGGTCTCGAAGGTGGAATTCGGCGCCATACCGATCATCTGGCTGGTGCTGCAGGGGGACCGCACCTTGCAGGAGCTGGGCCTCTACGCCCGGCGCGTCATCCGCAAGCGGCTGGAAAACATCGACGGCGTCGGCGAGGTGCGGATCGCCGGCAACCGCGAACGCACGATCCGCGTCCATCTCGATCCGGTGAAGATGGCCGCCCACGGCATCACCAGCCGGGACGTGGTCCTGGCCTTCCAGGGACAGCACTTCCAGATGCCCGGCGGCTTCGTCGTCGGCACGGACCGCGAGCTGCTGCTCAAGCTCGATCTGGAATACCACAGGCCCGAACGGCTGGGCGGCATGATCGTCGGCTGGCGCAACGGCGCACCCATCCGCATCTCCGACATCGGCCGGGTGGAGGACGGTCTCGGCGACGCCCGCAGGCTGGCGACATACAACGGCAGGCCCGCCATCGGCCTCGGCATAGTCAAGGTCAAGGGCGCCAATGCCGTGGCCGTGATCGAGGAGGTGAAGAGGCGCGTGCGGGAGGAGATCCTGCCGCAACTGCCGGCGGGCATGACGCTGAAGGTGGCCTCCGACGATTCCCGGCTCATCCTGGAGCGCGTCAACGCCCTGAAGGAACACCTGCTGCTGGGGACGGTGCTGGCCGCGCTCGTGATCTGGCTGTTCCTGAAGAGCCTGCGCGCCACGTTCATCGTCTCCACCGCCATACCGGTATCGCTCATGGGGGCGGTGGCGGTGATGTTCTTCTTCGGCTACACTTTCAATTCGCTCACCCTGCTGGCCCTGCTGCTGCTCATCGGCGTGGTGGTGGACGACGCCATCGTGGTGCTGGAGAACATCCACCGGCACATGGAGCGCAAGCTGGAGGCGACGCCGCGGGAGGCCGCCGAAAAGGGCGGCGCGCAGGTGATTTTCGCGGTCATGGCCACGACCCTGACGCTGGTCGCCATCTTCGCGCCGGTCATCTTCATGGAAGGCATCATCGGCCGCTTCTTCCGCTCCTTCAGCGTGGTGGTGACCTTCGGCGTGCTGGTCTCCTTCCTCGTCTCCCTCACCCTCACGCCCATGCTGTGCGCCAGATGGCTGCGCGTCGGCGGAAGCCACGGCCGGATCCACGACCTGCTGGAGGGAGCGTTCCGCGGCATGGAGCGCGCCTACACCGCGCTTCTGCGGGGAGCGCTCCGGGCGCGCTGGCTGGTCGTCCTGCTCACGGTGCTGGCCATGCTGCCGGCCGGCTTCTTCATGAACCATCTGGGCAAGGGTTTTCTGCCCAAGGAGGACGAGGGCCGCTTCACCATCAGCTTCAAGACGCCGCTCGGTTCCTCTCTCGCCTATACGGCGGGCCGCCTGCGCGAGATCGAGAAGGTTCTCCGGCGGCACCCCGAGATAGACGGATACTTCTCAACCATCGGCTCCGGCACCACCCGGCAGGTGAACCGCGGCGAGGTCTTCGTGCGGCTCAAGCCGCGCGAGGAACGCTCCAAGCACATGTACCGGACCATCGACGAGCTGCGCGCGGAGCTGGCCGCGATCCCGGGAGTGAGGGCCTTCCCCTCCCCCGTCTCCGCCATCGGCGGCGACCGCGGCGAGCCCCTTCAGTTCGTGCTCACCGGCCCGAACCTGGAGAAGGTGGCGGAGCTGAGCCACCGCCTCAACGAGCGCCTGCTCCGACACTCCGAACTGGGCAGGGTGGACCTCGACCTGCAGCTCGACCTGCCCCAGCTCGTTCCGCTCATCGACCGGACCCGCGCCGCCTCCCTGGGAATCCAGCCGCGCGACATCGCCATGGCGCTGAACATTCTCGCCGGCGGCTACGACGTGGCGAAATACAACGACGACCCCGGCGACGGCGAACGCTACGACATCCGCCTCAAGGCGGGACGGGGACAGATACGCGGTCTGCGGGATCTGGACCGCATCCATCTGCGCACCGCCTCGGGCAAGATGGTCAAGCTCGGCGCCCTGGTGAAGATGAAGGAAACGCTCGGCCCGGCCGTGGTCAGCCGGCACGACCTCCAGTATGCGGCATTCTTCTACGCCACGCCGACGATCTCGCTGGGCGACGCGACGAAGATCGTCGAACGGGAGGCGGCGGAGATCCTGCCCACCGGCTACCGCGTCGGCATGATCGGCCGCGCCGAGGAATTCGGCCGCACCGCCAGCGCCATCATCTTCGTGCTCGCTACATCCGTCATCCTGGTGTTCATGGTGCTGGCCAGCCAGTTCAACTCCTACATCCAGCCGTTCGTGCTGATGCTGGCCCAGCCGCTGGCCATCATCGGCGGCCTGGCGGGGCTCTGGCTCACGGGGCTGTCGCTGAACATCTTCTCCATGATCGGCCTGGTGCTGCTCATGGGGCTGGTGGCCAAGAACTCCATCCTGCTGATCGAGTTCACCAATCAGCTGCGCGCCCGCGGAAGGGGCGTGGACGAGGCGCTGCTGGAAGCCTGCCCGATCCGTCTGCGCCCGGTCCTGATGACCAGTCTGACGATCATCTTCTCCATGCTGCCGGCGGCCTTGGGGTTCGGCGCCGGCGCGGACACCAACGCCCCGCTGGCCGTGGCCATCATCGGCGGCATGGTCAGCTCCACGCTGCTCACCCTGCTGGTGGTGCCGACCGCCTATTCCCTGGTGGAGAACGCCGTCGCGCGGCTGCGCCGGCGGAGCGGCCGGAAGCGGACCGCCGCGCGAGACTGAACCTTCCGCGCATGCGCGCGAAGGCCACGCCCGCGGTCCGCGCCGGAGCCGGATCCACCGGGTGCGCCAGCCCTCCGGAAGGCGGATGCCGCGATGGGCGTCAGTCTCCGAGGAAGCTGCGGAGCTTGCGCGAGCGGCTGGGATGCTTGAGCTTGCGCAGGGCCTTGGCCTCGATCTGGCGGATGCGCTCGCGGGTCACGTTGAACTGCTGGCCGACCTCCTCGAGCGTGTGGTCGGTGTTCATGCCGATGCCGAAGCGCATGCGGAGCACCCGTTCCTCGCGCGGCGTCAGCGAGGCCAGCACCCGCGTCGTGGTCTCGCGCAGGTTGGCCTGGATGGCCGCGTCGATGGGCAGTACCGCGTTCTTGTCCTCGATGAAGTCGCCGAGGTGGCTGTCCTCCTCGTCGCCCACCGGCGTCTCCAGCGAGATGGGCTCCTTGGCGATCTTCATCACCTTCCGCACCTTCTCCAGCGGCATGGAGAGCCGCTCGGCGATCTCCTCCGGCGTCGGCTCGCGGCCGATCTCGTGCATCATCTGCCGCTGGGTGCGCACGATCTTGTTGATCGTCTCGATCATGTGCACCGGGATGCGGATGGTGCGCGCCTGGTCGGCGATGGAGCGGGTGATCGCCTGACGGATCCACCAGGTGGCGTACGTGGAGAACTTGTAGCCGCGGCGGTACTCGAACTTGTCCACCGCCTTCATCAGGCCGATGTTGCCCTCCTGGATCAGGTCGAGGAACTGCAGGCCGCGGTTGGTGTACTTCTTGGCGATGGAGATCACCAGCCGCAGGTTGGCCTCCACCATCTCCTTCTTGGCCTGCGCGGCCTCCCGCTCGCCCTTCTGCACCATCTGGACGATACGGCGGAACTCCTTGATCGGCAGGCCGACCACCGAGGCGATCTCGTGGATCTCGTCGCGGATCTTGCGGATCGTCTCCTTCTCCTCCGCCACGAACTTCTTCCAGCCATGGCGGGCCAGCCGGCCGACACGGGACGTCCAGTTGGGCTCCAGCTCGTAGCCCCGGTACTCCTTCAGGAAGTCGGCGCGCGGAATGCCGTAGGATTCCGCCAGCCGCATCAGCTTGCCCTCCAGGGCGCCGAGCTGGCGGTTGATGTCGTAGAGCTGCTCGACCAGCGCCTCGATGCGGGCGTTGTTCAGATGCAGGGACTTCACGTCCGCCACGATGGCGTTGCGCAGCGTCTTGTAGCGCCGCTCCTGCGCCGGGGTGAGGCGCGTCTTGTCGGTGATCTCGATGTCCTGGAGCCGCCGCAGGGCCTTGTAGTTCTTGGCGATCCGGTCGAACGTCTCCAGCACGCGCGGCCGCAGCTCCGCCTCCATGGCGGCCAGCGAGAGGTTGCCCTCCTCTTCCTCCTCATCGTCGGAATCGGCGTCGGAGGACTTGGCCCCGGCGTCCTTGCCGTCCTCCACCTCCTTCGCGTCCGGACCGGCGAAGGTGGCCTCCAGATCGATGATCTCGCGCAGCAGGATCTTGCCCTCGTTGAGCTCGTCCCGCCAGATGATGATGGCCTGGAAGGTGAGCGGGCTCTCGCACAGCCCGGCGATCATCGCCTCGCGGCCGGCCTCGATGCGCTTGGCGATGTCGATCTCGCCCTCGCGGGAAAGCAGCTCCACGGAGCCCATCTCGCGCAAATACATGCGCACCGGATCGTCCGTCCGCTCCACCGGCGAGGCGGCACGCTTGACCTTGGTCGGGACGTTGCCGGTGGCCTGGGCCACGGCGTCCTCGGTCTCCTCCTCGCTCTCCACCACGGAGATGCCCATCTCGGCGAGCATGGCCATGGTGTCCTCGATCTGCTCGGAGGAGAACTCCTCGGACGGCAGCACCTCGTTCAGCTCGTCGTAGGTGACGAAACCGCGCTTCTTCGCCGCGCGGATCATCTTCTTGACGGCCGCGTCGTTCATGTCGAGGATCGGGCCGTCCGTCTCGCCCTCGCTCCCGGCATGCATCTGGGAAGTGCGCTTCTTCGCCTCTTGCTTCGCCATGTCCGTATCTGTGTCCTGGTACATTCCCGGCGCGGCGGATCCGCCGCGACGCGCAGAAGGGGATCACCCCCCGGCGCGGAGATTTACACCCGCGAGGCCTAACCGGCGATTAACCACACGGCGATCGTTCCTTCGCATGCCGTATCGCACCGTCGTGTGCCCCGCACCCGTTCCATATCGTGAAATTGTCCGAAAAGGCTCTTCCTGTCAGTTCCCGGCTTCCACCGCCGCATGCAGCTCCTCTCGAATCCGATTGATCCGAGCGAAGTTCTCCTCCGTCGGGTCCAGTTCGAAGGCCTTTTCCGCCGCCCGCAGATCACGTTCCAAAACGGCCGTCCTGCGCAATATCGCGACACGTTCGGCGAAACTCTCCAAAGCATGTGCGATGTCCAGGTCCGGCAATGACGTATGGCGGCCCGTCAAAGAGGTGCCAGCCAGCTTCCTGACGATCCCGCCGGCACCCGCATCCTCGAGATGGGCATGCAGGCGGGCACTGTCAAGCTCGGCATGACCGGCCGCAATATCTATGATTTTTCTGCGCAGGAAGTCAAGCTCCCGGGAAGAAAACTCCAGTTCCGCCAGCTCTTCTGCCACCCTGTCCAGTATTTCCGGCTGGCGGAGCACGATTCTCACCAGTTCCTTTTCATGCACCGCCGTCGCCGACAGTCCCCGGCTGAGGGAAACGAGCCGCGAAGTGACGTCGGCGACCCGGCCGGCACGCCCGGAAGCGCCGGGCGCGCGGCGCCCCTCCCATCCCCGCGCGCCCCGTCCGCCGGAAACGCCCGCCGGCGCGGCCGAACGCCACAGCTCGCGCAGCCTGGCGCGGATCTCGGACCTGTAGTGCCCGCGCACGCGCTCGTCGCCGATGCGGCCGGCAAGCTCCTCCAGCCGCGCCTCCAGCTGCGCGCGTTCCTCCGGCGTGCGGCGCGGCGAAGTCTCCAGCACGTGCTTCCACATCAGGTCGATCAGCGGCATGGCGGATTCGACCAGCGCGGCGAAGGCCTCCGGCCCGTCGCGCCGCACCAGATCGTCGGGATCCATGCCCTCCGGCAGCAGCACGAAACGCAGGGAATGCCCCGGCGCCAGTCGCGGCAGCGCCAGCTCCAGCGTGCGCCAGGCGGCGGAGACGCCGGCGGCGTCGCCGTCGAAGCACAGAAGGGGCTCCGGCGCCATGCGCCAGAGCTGGGCGAGATGGTCCTCCGTCAGCGCCGTGCCCAAGGGCGCGACCACGTTCTCGAACCCCGCCTGCACGAGGGCCACGACGTCCATGTACCCTTCCACGGCGATCACGGAAGCGCTTTCGAAGGCCGCCTTCCGCGCCTGGTCGATGTTGTAGAGGACGCGCGACTTGTGGAAGAGCTCCGTCTCCGGCGAGTTGAGATACTTCGCCCGCGCCTCGCCCAGGGCCCGCCCGCCGAAGGCGATGACCCGTCCGCGCATGTCGCGGATCGGGAACATGAGACGGTTGCGGAACCTGTCGTAGGCGGAACGGCCGTCCTCCGGCACGACGACGAGTCCGGCCTCGACCATCAGCTGGCGCGGCACCTCGGCCCCCTCCAGATGCCGCAGCAGGGCGTCGCGGGCATCGGGGGCGAAACCGATGCGGAAACGCCGGACGGTCTCCTCCGACAGCCCGCGCGACGCCACGTATTCCCGCGCCCCGTATCCGGAGGATCCGGCGAGCCGTTCCTCGTAGAAGCGGGCGGCCATCTCCATCACTTCCGCCAGCGTCGCGCGTCGCCGCTCCCTGCGCTGCATGGCCGGATCCGGCCGCGGCAGGGACAACCCCGCCTCGGCGGCCAGCTGTTCCACCGCCTCGGCGAAGCTCAGGCCCTGCTTCTCGGTCAGGAAGGTGAAGATGTCGCCTTTCGCGTGGCAGCTGAAGCAGTAGTAGAAGCCCTTGCGATCGTCGGCATGGAAGGACGGCGTCTTCTCGTGATGGAAGGGGCAGCAGGCCCACCAGTCGCCGCGCCCCGGCTTCGAGCGCTTCCTGTCCCACTGCACGACGCGCCCCACCACCTGCGAGACGGGCACGCGGGCGCGGATCTCGTCGAGAAATGACGCCGGAAACTTCATGCGGCAGACCTTATGCCGTCCGCCATCGCGCGGCAAGAAGAGAAGGGGGAGCGGAAATCAGCCGCCGGAACCGGCGGGCGGCAGAGCCCCCCGGCGCGGGGTCCCGTCGCCGCGCTCCAACCTATCGACGCGAACGGTCAGATCCCTGAGACTGTCGTTGAAGCCCTGCTGAACCTGGATGACGACTTTCTGCGCGGCGTCGGCGGCATCACGAGCGACCTCCGCTCTGAAAGCCCGGAGGTCCGTCCTGAGCTCCCTCAGGTCGCTTTCCAGCTCCCTGCACATGTCCAGCAGCCTGCCCTGCTCATCAACCACGCGCTCCACGTCCGACACAAGGGAATTGAGCTGCTGGACCACCTTGGTCAGCCTGGCCAGACGCCTACTGAACACCATGCTTCGTTTCCACCCGCTCCCGGATACGTGCCGCCAGGGCGTCCACCCGCCTCCTCAGGGCGGCAAGCCGGACATCCAGGGCATCCAATTGCTCGTCCAGCCGTTTCTCGGCCTCGGCAACTCCGCGACCGGAACCAAATTTCGCCTTCCAGCGCCGCACGACGGGCGACGCGAGGGACATCGCCTTCCTCCTCTCCACGGTCCGCACCACCACGGGCCCACCATCGGACCGGCCGGAGACACCGGCGGTGGAAGAACGCGGAAATCCTTTGTTGGCGGTTTTCATCCGACAGCCTGTCCGACACTCCCAATCAACCCCGGAACAGGATAGACGGACACACCAACAAGCGCAAGTGGTTGCAATGAGCGCATGCACTCGAAAGTAGCGGGGGCGCTCAACCCAGACGCTGCTTGACCAGTTTGGAGGCGCGGGCCATGTCCATCTGCCCGGCGTACTTCGCCTTAAGGGCTCCCATGACACGCCCCATGTCCTTCAGCCCCTCGGCCCCGGTTTCGGAAATCACCTCCGCGACGGCCCGTTCCACCTCCTCGTCGGAGAGCTGGCGGGGGAGGAACTCCTCGATGATGGCGATCTCCTCGCGCTCCGCCGCGGCGAGCTCGGGACGGCCGCCCTTGTCGTAGACCTCCGCCGATTCCCGGCGCTGCTTGATCATCTTGGCGAGAATGGCCTGCAGGTCGGCGTCGGAAAGCGAATCGGCCCTGCCCTCTCCCCGCGACTGGATGTCCCGGTCCTTGAAGGCCGCCATGATGAGGCGCAACGTGGCCATGCGGCGCTTGTCCTGCGCCTTCATGGCCGCCTTCAGTTCCTCGTTGATGCGTTCGCGCAAGCTCTCGCCCATGGGTGCCTTCCCCTTTTTCCTCCGTTCCTGCGGAAATTAGTCCCTGCGGCCTCCGCTTTCAACCGCCATGCTTGACACGCGCGCCCGCGCAGGCTTTACACACCCGGCAGGACATCGAGAGGAGACCGCCGCATGAGCGCCCCCTGGCAGCCCCGCAGGACGACCGCAGTTCTGGTTCTGGCCGATGGAACCGTCATCGAGGGCGTGGGCCTGGGCGCCACGGGCGAAGCGGCCGGGGAGGTGTGCTTCAACACCGCCATGACCGGCTATCAGGAGATCCTCACCGATCCCTCCTACGCCGACCAGATCATCACCTTCACCTTTCCCCACATCGGCAACGTGGGCACGAACCCGGAGGACGACGAAACCTCCAATCCGCGGCAGGAGGCGCGGGTGCGCGGCTGCGTGCTGAAGGCGCAGGTGACCGATCCGTCGAACTGGCGGGCCACGCAGCACTTCTCCGACTGGCTGGAGGCGCGCGGCATCATCGCCATCTGCGGCGTGGACACCCGCGCCCTCACCACCCTGATCCGCGAGAACGGCATGCCCAACGCCGTCATCGCCCACGATCCGGAGGGGAACTTCGACATCGAGGCCCTGAAACGGAAGGCGGCGGAGTGGCCGGGCATCGTCGGCGCGGATCTCGCCGCCCGCGTCACCGTGTCCGAGCCCTACGAATGGACGGCGACCACCTGGAGCTGGCCGGAAGGGCACGGCGAACTGGACAAGGAGCGCTTCCACGTGGTGGCCGTGGACTACGGCATCAAGCGCAACATCCTGCGCTGTCTGGCGGATGTGGGCTGCCGGGTGACCGTCGTTCCGGCGGACACGAAGGCGGAAGCCATCCTGGCCATGGAACCGGACGGCATCTTCCTGTCCAACGGACCGGGCGATCCGGCCGCGACCGGCACCTACGCCGGCCCGGAAATCGAGAAGCTGGTGCAGTCGGGCCGGCCGCTGTTCGGCATCTGTCTCGGACACCAGATGCTGGCCATCGCCCTGGGCGCGCGCACGAAGAAGATGAAGCAGGGCCACCACGGAGCCAACCATCCGGTGAAGGACTTCACCACCCGCAAGGTGGAGATCACCTCCATGAACCATGGCTTCACCGTGGATTCCGCCTCCCTGCCCGAGGGCGTGGAGGAAACGCACGTCTCCCTCTTCGACGGCACGAACTGCGGCCTGGCGCTGGAGGACGCGCCCGTGTTCTCCGTGCAGCACCATCCGGAGGCCTCCCCCGGCCCGCAGGATTCCCACTATCTCTTCCGCCGCTTCGCCGAATACATGGAGAAGGCCCGCGCCTGATCCCTTCGGCGGCGGCACGCCGGCCGCCCTTCCCTGGGCGGGTGCGCCTACGCCCGTGCATCCGGCCCGCCCGGACTCCCCCGCGAACATGAACGGTCGATGAACGGCGCATTCAGAAGCCGTTCCGACACGATGTGCGAAAAGAGGGACGCATAACGACACGGAACCCCGCACGCACGGGAATACAGGGAAGAAGACGATGTTCCGCACGATCGCAATGGGTACCGCCACTTTCGCCGCCACGGCGGTCGCGGGGCTGCTGGTGGCGCTGACCATGGCCGACGCCGGCGACCCCCTGCATGCCGGCGAGATGAAGAACGTCACGGTGATCCACAAGACTTCCAGCGAATCCTTTCCGCCGATGACGGAGCACGCGGAGGACATCTGCCGCCCCGGCATCTGCCAGGACATCTGAACTCCCTCTCCCGCATCCCTTCCCCTCTCCTCTCCTCGACCCGCGGGTCCCGGCTCCGGCCGGGGCCCGTTCTTCATGTCCCGCCGCCGGACGCGGCATTCCGCCTTCGCGGCCTCTCCCGATGCGTGATGGTTATTGTCGATCGCAATCAGGGGCTGTCAAAAATGAATGCCGGATGAACGGTGCATTCAGTAACCATTACGGCAACGCGGACTATAGTCGAAGCGTCAACATGGAACGGGCCGGAAACCCGGACGGAAGGACCTTCGGATCCCACCCGCCCCCTCTCGCCCGAACGGTCCGGAAGGACGGAAGACGGCCCGTTCCGTCAGTCGACAGGGAAAAGGCCCGTTCCGGAATGGACGGGCCTCTTTCTCGATCGCCCCGCGACCGCGGGGACCGGCGAACGGCCGGCGGAGAGGGCGGAAAACATCTATTTCACGATGACCTTGGCACCGACCTTCACGCGCTTGTAGAGGTCGATGACATCCTCGTTGCGCAGCCGGATGCAGCCGGAGGACACGGCATGGCCGATGGTCCAGGGCTGGTTGGTGCCATGGATGCGGTAGAGGGTGTCGCGGCCGTTCTGGTAGAGATACATGGCCCGGGCACCCAGGGGATTGTCCGGTCCGCCCTTCATGACCTCGGGAAGCTTGCGGCCGTACTTCTTCAGCTCCCGCTCGATCATCTCCTTCGGAGGATGCCAGTCGGGCCATTTCTGCTTGGCGCCGATCTTCGCCACGCCGGACCACTGGAAGCCGTACCGGCCGACGCCGATGCCGTAGCGGCGCGCCTTGTCGTTTCCGAGCACGAGGTAGAGATACTTCCTCCGGGTGTCGATGATGATCGTACCCGGCTTTTCGTCCGTGATGTAATCGACGACGCGCGGAGCGTATTTCCGCTCGTCGAAGGTCCATCTCTGCGCGCCGAAATTCTGGATCTTCCTGGCATCCGCCGTTCCGACGGCCGCAATATTGCCGGCCGCCACGACGAACAGCGCAACCAGCAGCGTCATCATGCTGCGAAACATTTCCCCGACTCCCCGGTTTCCCTCCGATGCCGACGCGATCCTCCGGCAGAAGCAGAAAATAGGACGGGTTCGGACGATTCTGTCAAGCGCCCACGTTGTCGTCGTCCACAGATGGGCGACAAAAGTTGTAGTCGATCCGCACGCGAAAAGGGAAGTCGCGATCAGGTGGCAAATCGGAAGTGCATGACATCGCCGTCCTGCACCACGTAGTCCTTGCCTTCCAGCCGCATCTTTCCGGCCTCCCTGGCCCCCGCCTCGCCGCCGCAGGCCACGTAGTCCTCGTAGGCGATCACCTCCGCCCGGATGAAGCCCTTCTCGAAATCGGTGTGGATGACGCCGGCGGCTTGAGGAGCCTTCGTGCCGCGCCGCACGGTCCAGGCGCGGGTCTCCTTCGGCCCGCAGGTGAAGTAGGTGATGAGGTCGAGCAGGTCGTAACCCGCCTTGATGAGACGGTCGAGTCCGGCCTCGTGCAGCCCGAGGCTCTCGAGGAACTCCGCCCGTTCCTCTCCGGGAAGCTGCGCGAGCTCCTCCTCGATGGCGGCGGAAATGACGATGGACCCGGCTCCCTGCTCCTCCGCCATGGTCCGCACCTTCTCCGAGAAGGCGTTGCCGGTCGCCGCCGACCCCTCGTCCACGTTGCACACGTAGAGAACAGGCTTGGAGGTCAGCAGATTGAGCGCCTTCCAGTCCCTCTCCTGCTCCGGCGGAACGTCGGCGAGACGGGCCGGCTTTCCATTCTCGAGCAGATCGGTGGCCCTGCGCATGAGGGACGCCAGATATCCGGCCTCCTTGTCGCCGGTCCTGGCCTTCTTCTCCAGCCGGTCGAGACGCTTCTCGAGACTCTCCAGGTCGGCCAGCATCAGCTCCGTCTCGATGATCTCGGCATCCCGCACGGGATCGACGCCGCCCTCCACGTGGGTGATGTCGTCATCCTCGAAACAGCGCAGCACGTGGACGATGGCGTCCACCTCCCGGATGTTGGCGAGGAACTGGTTGCCCAGCCCCTCCCCCTTCGAGGCGCCGCGCACCAGACCGGCGATGTCCACGAAAGTGATGCGGGTCGGTATGATCTCCTTCGAGCCGGCGATCCGCGCCAGCGTCTCCTGCCGCTCGTCGGGCACGGCCACCTCGCCCACGTTGGGCTCGATGGTGCAGAAGGGATAGTTCGCCGCCTGGGCCGCCGCCGTCTGCGTCAGCGCATTGAAGAGAGTGGACTTGCCCACGTTGGGCAGTCCCACGATTCCGCACTTGAACCCCATCGGTACTCAGTCTCCGTCAGCTTTCGGCAGATGCGGCGCAACGGCCAGATGCACCCGGTTCAGGAAACCGGAGAAATCCCCGGAAACCAGAAGGTCGGCGTTGTCCGCCACCGCCGCGATCAGCGGCTCCAGCCATTCCCGCTCCGCCTTTCCGAAATCGTGGAGCACGTAGCCGTGCACGAGACGCTTGTCGCCCGGGTGGCCTATCCCGAGCCGCAGGCGGTGGAAGTCGGCACCGATGTGCGCCATGATGGACCGCAGACCGTTGTGCCCCGCATGGCCGCCTCCCGTCTTGATCCGCACCTTGCCGGGCGCAAGGTCCAGTTCGTCGTGCACGACGACGACGTCGGAGGGTTCCAGCCGGAAGAAACGCATGGCCTCCCCCACCGAGCGGCCGGATTCGTTCATGAAGGTCATGGGCTTGAGAAGAACGACCTTCTCGCCGCCCAGCCGGCCTTCCGAAACCTCGCCGGAAAAGCGCCGCCGCCACGGGGAAAAGCCGTGGCGGCGCGCGATCTCGTCCACCGCCATGAAGCCGATGTTGTGCCGGTTGGCGGCGTATTTGCCTCCGGGATTTCCCAGCCCTGCGATCAGCTTCATGACCGGATACCGTCAACGGCCCGCGGGCCGGATCATTCCTCGGTGCCCTCGGCCTCGCCCTCCTCGGCGGCCTCGGCCTCCTCGCCCTCCTCGGCCGCGGCGCCACCGGCGCCGGTGATGGCGCAGAGCGTGAAGTCGCGGTCCGTGATGGTGGGCTCGACGCCCTCAGGCAGGGTGACGTCGGAGATATGCACCACGTCGCCGATGTCCAGACCGGTGAGATCCACCTCGATCTTCTCGGGGATCTGGGAGGCGCGGCACCACACCTCGACCTCGTGGCGCACCACGTTCAGGGCGCCGCCGCGCTTCAGGCCCGGAGAGGCCTCCTCGTTGATGTATTCCACCGGCACCTCGACGGAGATGCGGGCGCCCTTGCCGAGGCGCAGGAAGTCCACGTGGATGGGCAGATCCTTCACCGGGTCGAGCTGCACGTCGCGCGGGATGGTGCGCGTCTTCTCGCCCTCGACATCCAGCTCGACCAGCCTGGACTCGAAACGGCCCTTGATGAAATGCTTGTAGATCTCGGGGAAGTCGATGGAAATCAGCTCGGGTTCCTTGTTGTCCCCGTAGATGACGGCGGGCACGCGCCCGGCCCGGCGTTCGGCGCGTGCGGCCCCCTTGCCGCTCCTGGCGCGCCTGACGGCCTTCAGCTGGATCATTTCAACCATTGGATCTGCTCCTGAATTCAAATGCAAAAAAGACGAACCGCCCATGCGGAGACCTTCCGCACGGCGTGTCCGCCGGTTCACCGCGCCGGCACCCGAAACGGGTCTTCCTCCAGGGGTGAACGCCCCCGTCCCGGACCGACGCGCGCCATATAGCCCGAAACCACGGCGCGAGGCAAGAAGCAGTTTGCCGTCGCGGCATGCGAGTGTATATTCCCGCGAGACCGGGAGCAACCAGGAGGACGACTTCGATGTCCCTGACTTCGAGACTGGCGGCCGCCGCGCTGATCACCGTCATGACCGTCGGCACCGCCCGGGCGGCCACCTGCGGCAACACCGCGGCCGGATTCGACAGATGGCTGGCCCAGTTCAAGCGCGAGGCGGTGGCGCAGGGGATTCCGCGCAGGGTCGTGGACAGGGCGCTGGGCAACGTGCGCTACTCGAAATACGTCATCAAGCTGGACCGCAATCAGCACTCCTTCAAGCTGTCCTTCGAGAAGTTCTGGCGTCTGCGGGTCAACAACGCCATGATCCGCAAGGGGCGCCGGCTGATCGCGAAATACCGCCGCCTCTTCGACCGCATCGAACGCCGCTACGGTGTTCCGCCGGAGGTTCTGACCGCCATCTGGGGACTGGAGACGGGCTTCGGGCGCAACTCGGGCAGGATGCCCATATTCCGCTCGCTCGCCACGCTGGCCTACGACTGCCGCCGCTCCGACTTCTTCCGCCGCGAGCTCATGGCGGCCCTCAGGATCGTGGCGCGCGGCGACATGACGCCGGAGCAGATGCGCGGGGCCTGGGCCGGAGAGATCGGCCAGACCCAGTTCCTCGCCTCCAAGTACGTCGCCCTGGCGGTGGACTTCGACGGGGACGGCCGCCGCGATCTCATCCACTCCGTTCCGGACGTCCTAGCCTCCACGGCCAACTTCCTGCGTGCGCACGGCTGGAAGCGCGGCGCCGGATGGGCTCCGGGAACCCACAACTACAACGTCATCAAGCAGTGGAACCGGGCCACCGTCTACCAGAAGACCATCGCCGTCATGGCCGACAAGCTGGCCCGGCGCTGAGGACCGCGCCGACGGACGGGCGGCCGCCCGCGGCCTAGAGCGGAATGCGCATCTCCGCGCGCAGGCCGCCCAGGGGCGATTCCGACAGCTCGATGTCGCCGCCGTGGTTCTGCACGATGTCCAGGGCGATGGAAAGCCCCAGTCCGGTGCCGCCGGAATCCAGATTGCGCGCGTCGTCGAGCCTGACGAACGGACGGAAGACCCGTTCCCGCTCCTCCTCCGGGATGCCGGGACCGTCGTCGTCGACGGCGATCCGCAGGTAGCACTCGTCGCGCCATGCCGAGATCCGCACCCGGGAGCGGGCATGGCGCACCGCGTTGGACGCGAGATTGGCCACCGCGCGCTGCAGGGCGTCGCGCTTGACGGAGGCGGTCAGCCCCTCCGGGCATTCCACTTCCACCTCGCGGCCGCCGTGGCGCAACCCTCCGCGCACACCCTCCAGAATGCCGCAGATGTCCGACAGCCGCGTGCGCTCGCCCTCGTAGCCGCGCACGAAGTTGATGTAGCCCTCCAGCATGCGCTGCATCTCGTCCACGTCCTGGCGCATCGCCTCCAGCTCGCCGGATTCGCAGTCGAGCATGGAGAGCTCCAGCTTGAAGCGCGTCAGGATGGTGCGCAAATCGTGCGAGACGCCGGCCAGCATGGCGGTGCGCTGCTCCACGTGCCGCTCGATGCGGCGCTTCATGTTCAGGAAGGCGACGGAGGCCGCCCGGATCTCGGCCGCCCCGCGCGGCTCGAAATCCGGCACGTCGCGGCCCTTGCCGAAGGCCTGCGCGGCCTCCGCAAGCCGCAGGATCGGCTTGATCTGCTTGTGCAGGAAGATCACCGCCACCAGCAGCAGGATGAGCGTCGCCCCCGCCAGCCACAGCAGGAAGATGTACGTCGAGGAGGCATAGGCGCGGCTCATGGGCGGCGTGAAACGGAAGATCAGCCCCTCGTCCACCTGGACGCGGATGTCCACGCGGCCGTCCTCGCCGGAGGTATCCAGCCAGAAGGGCTTGCCCGGCGCGTAGCGGTTCACGTATTTCGACAGGCGGTAGTGGAGGATGGAGAAGCGCGGCTTGGGCATGGGCGGCGGCAGGGTGCCCCTCTCCACCTCCATGTGGATCTCCAGACGGTCGTTCGCCATCCTCTCCAGGCGCTTCACGGCGGCCGCCGTTTTCGGCCCGGTGTCGTAGAGCGTGACGATGAAGCCGATTTCCCGCCCGAGGGATTTGGAAAGCGTCTTCGTCACGCGCTCCCAGTGACGCTCCAGGAAGACGCCGGCCATGATGGTCTGCAGCAGGATCATCGGGGCGATCACGATGATCATGGAACGACGGTAGAGGTCCTCGGGAAGATGGCGTTCGAGAAACCTGTTGAAACGCCACCACAGCGTCCGCCGCTCCGGCCCCCGGTCGACGCCGGCGGCACCATGGGGCATCGTGTCCCGCCGCGGCGCGCTCATGTCCGCCTCCGCGCACCGTCGGCGGCGAGCACGTAGCCCTCGCCACGGATCGTCCGGAGCAGAACGGGATTGGAGGGGTCCTTCTCGATCTTCCGGCGCAGACGATTGATCTGCACGTCCACCGCCCGCGTGCTCTCCCCACCGCCCGGCGGCGTCAGCTCCTCGCGCGACACCGGCTCTCCGGGGCGGGCCGCAAGAAGCCGCAGGATCTCCCGCTCCCGCCCGGTGAGCCGCACCAGCTCGCCATCGCAGCGCAACTCGCCGCTGCGGGTGTCGAACTCGCAGGGACCGAAACGGACGACGGAGTCTCCGCCGCCATCACCGGAGATCCCGCGACGGCGCAGCAGGGCCCGCAATCGCAGCAGCAGCTCCTGCGGTTCGAATGGCTTGGCCATGTAGTCGTCGCTGCCGGCGGCGAGACCGCGGATCCGGTCGTCCGTCTCCGCCAGCGCCGAGAGCAGGAGGATGGGCACGTCACCGCCCTCCGCCCGCAGACTCTCGGTGAGGGAGAGGCCGGATTCGCCGGGCATCATGATGTCCAGCACCACCGCGTCGAAGAGAAGGGAGGCCATCTTCCGCCGCGCGTCCGCGGCGTTCGCGGCCGTGCTGACGCGGAAACCGTTGCGGCGCAGGTAGTTGCCCAGAAGCTCGCGGATCCGGGTGTCGTCGTCCACGATC
>CAYSHK010000067.1:0-8840 GCA_964430935.1 uncultured Rhizobiaceae bacterium | reverse complement strand
TTCAGAAGCTCTTCCAGGCGTTTGCGCTCCTCCTCGGAGAGGTCCGCCTCGACCTTCTTCGCGGCCGGAGCGGCGGCCACCTTCCTGCGGGCGCGCCACAGCGCGTACGCGCCGATGAAAAGCACGAGAAACGGACCGATCCACAGGACCAGCGTATGGGGCGCGAACCGCGGCTTCAGGAGCACGTATTCGCCGTAGCGGTCCACGAGGTACTGCACGGCCTCCTCGTCCGTGTCGCCCGCCTTGAGACGTTCGCGGAGAAGAATGCGCAGATCCTTCGCCAGATCGGCATTCGACTCGTCGATGCTCTCGTTCTGACAGACGAGACAGCGGAGATTCTTCGACAGCGCGCGCGCGCGGGCCTCGAGCTTCGGATCGTCCAGCATCTCCGACGGCTCCACCGCGCGGGCGCCGCCCTGCGAAAGCAGCACGAACGCCGCGACCGCCAGAAAGAGGGACAGGAACTTGCGCATGGCTCTTTCCTCCCCTGTCATTCGGCCGGCTGGGCCGCAAGCCGGTCCCGCGCCGTCTTCGGCACGCCGACGCGGAAACGGCGGTCCATCAGGGACACGAAACCACCGAGGAACATCAGGATGCCGCCCAGCCACATCATCCAGATGAACGGATGGAAGTAGATCCGCACGACGCGTCCGCGGTTGTCCCGGTCGCCGATGGCCACGTAGAGATCACCACTGAAGAAATGCAACAGCCCGACCTCCGTCGTCGGCATGCCGCGACGGGCCACGAAGGTGCGTTTTTCGGAATAGAGCGTGGCGATCTTCCTGCCGTTCTCCAGAACGTCGAAATGCGCCTGTTCGGCAACATAGTCCGGACCCGTCTCCTGCCTTTCGTCGAGGAACTTCACTTCGTATCCGGCGATCCGCACGGCCTCTCCGGCCTTCAGAGAAGTGATCACCTCCTCCTTCCAGGTGGAGGAGACGACGATGCCCAGCATGACGAAACCCATGCCCACATGGGCCAGGGTCATGCCGAGAGCCTGCCCCGGGATGTTCCACAACCGCCGCAACGAGGTGCCCAGAGGGCATTTGAACAGTTTGATCCGTTGAGCCAGCTCCTCGATGGAGCCGGCGATGATCCACGTGCCGATCGCGATGCCGAGCGCGGCCAGGACGGACCCCTTCGCGAAAAGGATGATCAGCGGCACCACGATCAGGGAGGCGGCCGCCGCCACCCACAGGCGCTTCATGGCCGCTCCCAGGTCCGCCCGCTTCCAGGACAGCATCGGCCCCACGGGTATGAGAACCAGAAGCGGGATCATCAGAATTCCGAAGGTGAAATTGAAGTAGGGCGCGCCCACCGTGATCTTTCCTCCGCCCGTCACCGCCTCGTAGACAAGGGGGAACAGGGTACCGATGAACACCGCCGCGGCCGCCGCCGACATCAGGAGATTGTTGACCACCAGCGCACCCTCGCGGGATACCGGCGCGAACAGCCCGCCGGTCTTCAGGCTGCCGGCCCGCGCCGCGTAGAGCACGAACGAACCGCCGATGAAGAACAGAAGGATCATCAGGATGAAGACGCCGCGCTCGGGATCGACGGCAAAGGCATGCACGGAGGACAGAACGCCGGAGCGCACGAGGAAGGTGCCGATGAGCGAAAGCGAGAAGGCGACGATGGCCAGAAGGATGGTCCAGATCTTGAGGGCGTTGCGCTTCTCGACCACGATCGCGGAATGCAGCAGGGCGACTCCCGCCAGCCATGGCATGAGGGAGGCGTTCTCGACCGGATCCCAGAACCACCAGCCGCCCCAGCCCAGCTCGTAGTAGGCCCACCAGGAGCCCAGGGCGATGCCCGCGGTCAGGAACATCCATGCCGCCAGGGTCCAGGGCCGCACCCAGCGGGCCCAGGCGGCATCCACCTTGCCTTCCATGAGGGCCGCGAGGGCGAACGAGAAGGCCACGGAGAAGCCCACGTATCCGGCATAGAGAAGTGGCGGATGGAAGGCCAGCGCCGGATCCTGGAGGATCGGATTGATGCCCCTGCCCTGCATGGGAACCCGGTCCGGGGGGATGCGCTCGAAGGGATTGGACACCGTGACGATGTACAGCAGGAAGGCCACGGATATGGAGCCCTGGACGCCCAGCACGCGGGCCTTCAGCGACTGCGGCAGATTGCCGGAGAAAACGGCGATGGCCAGCCCGAAGAGTGCGAGGATCCACACCCACAGCAGCATCGACCCCTCATGGTTGCTCCACACGCCCGTGACCTTGTAGAGCAGCGGCTTCGCCGTATGGGAGTTGGCCCAGACGTTGACCACTGAGAAGTCGGAGTTGACATAGGCCCATATCAGCGCGGCGAAGGCGATCATCACCAGGACGAACTGAACGGCCGCCGCCGGAGCGGCGACGTTCATGAGCCGGGACGACCCGCGCATCGCGCCGTACAGCGGCACCACGGTCTGGTAGACGGCTACGGCGAAGGCGAGAACGAGGGCGAAATGGCCGAGTTCGACGATCATTGCGTCATCTCCTTCTGCTGCGCCCCGTCATCCGCATGCTGCCAGTATCCCTTCTTCTTCAGGGCGTCGGCCACCTCGCGCGGCATGTAGTTCTCGTCGTGCTTGGCGAGAACGGTATCGGCCCGGAAGGTACCGTCGGGATTGAGCACGCCCTCGGCCACGACGCCCTGCCCTTCCCTGAACAGATCCGGCAGAACCCCCTTGAACGTGACCTTCATCACCTTGTCCGTGTCGGTGATGGCGAAATGGATCACTCCTCCGTCGCCCTTGACGATCGACCCCTTTTCCACGAGGCCGCCGAGTCTCAGGCGGGTTCCCGGCTGGATGTGCTTCTCCACGACTTCCGACGGCGTGTAGAAGAAGACGATCGTATCCCGCAGGGCATACAGGATGAGCCCCACCGCCACGCCCAGGAAGGCCAGGGCGGAGACGATCAGAACCGTGCGCTGCTGCTTGCGGGTCATGGCCTTTTCTCCTTCGTTCGCCTGCGGCTCACCGGCGGGATCCATGTTCCGCGTACGGGTGGATGCCGGTCAAGTTACAACGACAGCTTTTTCGCCAGCTGGTTTATGGCGTCCAGGGCCCGGCCGTTGCCGGCCATGGCCTTGCGCGCCCTCTCCAGCGCGGCCTTCGCCTTGTCCTTCTCTCCGAGCACGCTCCAGGCGCGGATCAGACGCATCCAGCCGCCGGGATCGTCCGGGTTGTCCCGGAGCTTCTGCTCCAGTCCCTCCACCATGTTGCGGATCATCTGCTGGCGCGCCTCCGGAGGCATCTCCGCCATGCGCTTCATGCGCTCGCGCACCTGCGCCGCACTGGGACCACCGTCCGCCGGCATGTCCGACCCCTTGGCGGCCGGCGCCGCCGCATCCGCCTGCGACGCGACCTTCAGCCCCTGCCCTCGGGCGGCGGCGTCCAGTGCCGCAATGGCGTCCGCCCTGCCGGCGAAGGTCTTGCGCGCCTCTTCGTAGGCCCGTTGCGCCCTGTCCTTTTCCCCGAGCACGGCACGGGCGCGGATCAGTCGCAGCCAGCCGTCGAGATTGCCCGGATCGTCCCGGAGCTTCTGCTCCAGTCCCTCCACCATGTTGCGGATCATCTGCTGGCGCTCTTCCGGAGACATGTCGGCCATGCGCTTCATGCGCTCGCGCACCTGTTCGGCGCTCGGGCCGCCCGCGCCCGTGGCGGCGCCCCCGGCTCCTCCCGGCCGCATTGCCGCCGGGGCCCGCCCTTCGAGGCGGGCGATCTGACTCTCGATGAGCGGCCGTCCGGCGAAGTTCGCCGGAAGATCCTTCAATATGCCCTTCAGGTCCGCCAGGGCCTGATCCTTGTTTCCATCCTGCAGCTTGGCCTGGGCGAGGAAATAACGGCTCATCGGATTGCCGGGCGCCAGCTTCAGAGCCTTCTCGAAGGCCTGCCGCGCCTCGGGCACGACTCTGCCCCGGTTGGCGTAGACCAGCGCCTCGCCGAGGGAATTGTAGAAATCCGGATCCGGTTTTTCGCTCAGGCGGACGACGTTCTTCCACGCATTCACCGCCTTGTCGTACTTGCCCATCCGGGCATAGACGGGCGCGAGAACGAGCCAGCCCTGGATGTCGTCCGGCTTCTTCGCCAGACGGTCCTCGACCCGCTTGACGAGCGCGTTGATGTCGTTGTGCTCGGCGGCGAGCCGCATCCTTTCGGCGATGGGCATGTCCGGCATGCCGGGTCTGCCCTTCTCGAGATAGAGGCCGAAGGCCAGCGCCGGAACCAGAATCAGCGCGGCGGCCAGGGCGACCGCCTTCTCGGTGCCTCCCTCGCCCGTCCGCAGTTCGTGCTCGGCCTTCTTGCGGGCCGCGTCGGCGGCCAGAATCCGTCTTGCGATCTCGTTGCGCGCGGCCTCCGCCTCCGCACCGGTGATCAGGCCGGAGGCCTCGTCTTCCTCCAGCTCTCGCAACTGATCCTTGTAGATTGCCAGGTCGTACTCCGCCCGGGCGAGCGCCTTGCGTGGACGGCGCAGGAAGGGAACGATCAGGGCCACGAGAACCGCCACCAGCAGGATGGCGCTCCAGATCCAGAACAAACTGCTATCCGTCATTCCGCTTTTCCGCGCCCTGTGCTTTCGTTATCCGACTTTCCCGGCCATCCGGCATCCCGTCCCGGAGCCCTCTTCCGACGGTCAAGAAACCTATTTCATTCCCGAACCCTCCGCAATGGGCTAGCGCATTACTCTTCGTTCATGGAAGTCCTTGCCGGATCACAAAAAAAGGAGCGGATCCCTTCCGGGACCCGCTCCAATGATCAGGCGTACCGCCCGCGACCGGGGGCAATATGCAGGCTTCCGCCCGATCAATCCGTAAATCCGTTCTGGCTGACAGCCCCCGTATCAAGGCAGCCCTGCCCCATTGCTATGTACGTTTATCTATAATCCCTTGTCGCCGGAATCAATGATTTTCATCACTCCTTCGACCTTTTTCCGACCGTTTGCGCCGTCAAAGGACGGTTTCCCTGTCCGCCATCCTTGCATGGTCAAGCTTGTCTCAACCTTTTCCCGGGTTTCGGGCCGGCGGCGGGCAGGCGCAGGACGGCCCGCAGCCCTCCGAGGCCGGATCGCCCGAGCGTCAGCTCGCCGTGATACATTGATGCCGTTTCGTGCACGATGGAGAGTCCCAGTCCGGATCCCGGTTTCGTCTCGTCCAGCCTCTGTCCCCTGCGCAGCGCCTTCTCGTGATCCTCTTCCGGGAGTCCGGGACCGTCGTCCTCGACGGACAGGACGGCCCATTGGCGATGGTGCCGCCCTTTCTGCTCCACGGCGCATTCCACGCGGATGCGGCGTCGGGCGTACTTGAAGGCGTTGTCGAGCAGGTTGCCCACCATCTCCTCCAGATCCTGCCTCTCGCCGCGGAAGCGGATGTCGCCGGCGCAGTCGATCTCCACCTCTATCCCGCTGTCCCGGTGGATGCGCTTGAGCGTACGGACGATGGCCTCCACCACCTCCCGGACCCCGGTCACGGCCCCGAATCCCGTGGCATGCGCCGCCCGGCGGGCGCGATCGAGATAGATGTCGACCTGATCCCGCATGATACGGGCCTGCTGAAGCACTTTCCCGGCCAGCCTCCCCTTTTCCAGACGCGCCTCGTTCGTCAGTACACTGAGAGGTGTCTTGAGCGCATGGGCGAGGTTTCCGACCTGCGTGCGGGCCCGTTCCACCACTTCCCTGTTCGCCCTGATGAGCAGGTTCAGTTCCTGCGCGACGGGTTCGATCTCCGCGGGATATTCCCCTTCCAGCCTCTCCCGCTTGCCCTCCCTGATTTCGGCCAGCTCGTCATGCAGCACGCCCAGCGGCCGCAGGCCGTATCTCACCTGCACGAAGAGCGCCAGCACCAGGGCGGATCCCAGCAGAAGAAGGATGATGACCAGCGCCCGCGTGAAGGCCGACATCTCGGCCCTCAGCTCATCGAAGTTTCCGGCCACGAGGACGGAATACCGGTTCCTGTTCCCGAAAAGCGTATATTCCTGTTCCAGCGCCCTCAGGCGCACTCCTTCTGGACCGCGCATGTAGAAGTGCGCCACGCCGTTGGCGTCGCGGTGCATCCGCAAGTTTCCGGGGACTTCCAGCCGGATGTCGAGCAGCGACTGCGAGGACAGCCCCTCCCCGTTTCCGTTCACCGGCACCACCCGCCAGTACCAGCCCGATACGGGGAGCTGGAATCGCGGATCGGCCAGTTGTCCGCGCATGTAGGGGCGCCCGTTCTCGTCCACCTCCAGGTTGGCGAGAAGGCCGTTCATGACCGCCTCCAGTCGCGCATCGAAATTGCGCTCCACGGTGACCTTGAAGAGGTAGAACAGCAGCCCTCCGGCCAGCAGCAGCAGGACTATCGCGACGATCACCGCCGAGAGCACCAGTCTGGAGGCCAGCGAATTTCTGGTGAATCCCGTTTTCACGTGGCTCCTGCCCGTCTCGTGCCGGTTCCCGTCGCGTCAGCCGCGCTTGTCGGGCCGTTCCGTCTTGCCATTTTCCTCGTCGGGCTCGCCGATGTAGTACCCCAGCCCGCGGACGGTATGCAGCATGTCCTTGCCGATCTTCTTGCGGAGACGGCCTATGAAGACCTCGATGGTGTTGGAATCCCTGTCGAAATCCTGATCGTACAGGTGCTCGATCAGTTCGGTGCGGGAGATGACCTTGCCCTTGTGGTGCATGAGATAGGCCAGAAGCCGGTATTCCAGGGAGGTGAGCTTCACGGGCATGCCGTTCAGCGACACGCGAGCGGCGCGCGTGTCCAGAACGAGCGGGCCGCAGGTGATCTCCGATGAAGCATGCCCCGAAGCCCGTCGCAGCAGGGCGCGGATGCGCGCGAGCACCTCCTCCATGTGGAACGGCTTGGCGACGTAGTCGTCGGCGCCGGCGTCGAATCCCGCCACCTTGTCGCTCCAGCGGTCGCGCGCCGTGAGGATCAGCACCGGCATGTTCCTGCCGTCGCGTCTCCATTTCTCGAGCACCGTGACACCGTCCATGACCGGCAGACCCAGGTCCAGAATGACCGCGTCATAGGGTTCCGTGTCGCCCAGAAAGTGTCCTTCCTCCCCGTCCATCGCCGAATCCACGGCGTAGCCGGCGTCCTTCAGGGCTTCGACGAGCTGACGGTTGAGGTCCGGATCGTCTTCGACCACGAGCAGGCGCATGTGATCCTCGTCCATGCGATGTTTCCGGAATCATTTCAGCACACGCCCGCTCAGGGCGTCAACAAGCACACGGTGAATGCGGGATCCCGTTTTCAGCTTCACCGCGTAGACCGGTGGCGCGCCCGGCAGCAGCTCCACCCCCAGTCCCATGCTGCCCGGCGAGATGCGCAGCGCCTTGCGCAGCGCCTGGGACGGCGAGATGCGCCGGCCCTTGCCGGCGGTTCCGTCCCGCGGCACCCTGCGCGGAGGGCGGAAGGCGGGAGGCGGTTTCCTTCTGGGGATGAGGCGCGGTCTGCGGGGATACGGCGTCTGGTAGAACTGCACCCGCGTCAGGCCCGGACGGACGTGGTGTCGGTCGCGGGATGCGGAAAGGACCGCGTGCTCCACATGGGGAGCACCCGTCACGGCCATCTGGTCCATGAACCGCATGCCGGCCTCCGCGGGAGTCGCGAAAACGGCCAGCAGCATGCCCAGCAGCCCCGTTATGCCCGAATGCCTGCACATCAGAATACATCCATCATGCCGGCATCCTATCGATGCATGTCTGAACCTGACATGAATGTTGATGCCACAATCACCATTCCCAGTTGCGCCGAACTCTAGACGAAACCTTCTACTTGCGTCTGCGCTCTTCGTATTTTTCCGCAAGCCCCAACTGCACCATCTCGTCATTCACATTGACGCCGTCAACCCAGATGATCGCGAGATATCGGCCATATTTGCCCTTTCTGTCGCGGATCGTCTGGACGATGAACTCCCGGTCCGCGAGCCGCGCCCGCAGCCAGTCCCTGCTCTTGCGGCCCTCCACCTTTTCCGGCCCGCGCATTTCTGGCGCGTCGATGCCGTACAGCCGCAGGGTCAGTTCCCCGAAATCGATGTGGAACCCCAGGTCGATGGTGACCGTGACCGTATCGCCGTCGTAGACGTCCTCCGGCTTCTCGATCCGGCACCTGTAGACATAGGCGGGCGCTGTGACGCTCATGGTTCTCTCCCCCGGTTCATAAGCAATCGATCGATCTTCGCATCGATTCTCCTCTGCAGCTCCTCGATGCGGTCCAGGCGTCCGGCAACGGCGAGCTGCCGCTCCTCCAGTCTTGCGAGGCGGGACGCATATCCCGTCATACCGGATATGCGTCCCTCGAGGCCATCGACTCTCGCGGAAATGGTTGCGGCCCACCATACTATACCAATGGTTTGGGTCACGATGGCGATGATCAGGGCCACGGGCACCCGTCTGTCCAGATGCCATCCTCCCGTGCCGCCGTCGGCGCTCATGCCGCGTCCCCGCCGCCCACCGGTCCGGTGGTGACGACGCGCAGCCAGGCGACGGCCATGCCGATCCAGAACAGCCACCAGCCCTTGTCCGGACCGTCGGGCACGAGCCGCGTCCAGTCCGTCGCCTCGGCCACGCCCACACCGGCGACCGTCAGAGAGAACATCAGCGTCCGCCAGCCGCGGACCCTTCGCGAAACGCCTTTCAGAACAGAGCGGACACCCATTCCGTCACCTCCTTCCATGCACTCGCCGCGAGCGTCGTCGCGGCCACGAAAAAGGCCGCCCAGGCGGCGGCCACATCTGGATGTTCCATCATCTCCTGCGCCCCGTGGCGGATGGTGGCCACCGCGGGCGGCCTGCGGCGGCCCGGCGGCGTCATCCAGAGCCGCCCCTCCGCCCGCCTCCGCCGCACCAGTCCGCGCAGCCGCCG